>JADDKJ010000023.1:0-53296 GCA_033717875.1 Gammaproteobacteria bacterium | reverse complement strand
ATGCGCCCAGCCGCAAGGAGCCGACCAGCCATGAGGCGACGGGGCCGAACCAGGTATGGTGCTGGGACATCACCTACCTGCCGACCCGGGTCCGGGGGCTGTACTTCTACCTGTACCTGATCCTGGACCTCTACAGCCGCAAGATCGTCGGCTGGGAAGTGCAGGCCACCGAGACGGGGGAGCACGCCGCCACCCTGCTGCGCCGCACCGTCCTCGGCGAAGCGGTCCAGCCCTGGCGGGAACCCCTGGTACTGCACGCCGACAACGGCTCGCCGATGAAGTCGGCGACCCTGCTGTCGACCTTGCAATGGCTGGGCGTCACACCCGCGCACAGCCGGCCGCGGGTGTCGAACGACAACGCCTATGCGGAGAGCGTGTTCCGGACCTGCAAATACCGTCCGGAATACCCCACAGAAGGCTTCGCCACGCTGGAGGAAGCGCGCGCCTGGGTGATGCGCTTTGTGGGCTGGTACAACTGCGAGCACCGGCACAGCGGGTTAAACTTCGTCACACCCGAGCAGCGCCACAGCGCGCAGGCCGAGGACATCATGAAGCGGCGCACCGAAATCTATGAAGCGGCACGGGCCAGAAATCCGCAACGCTGGAGCCGCTCGATCCGAGACTGGTCATTGCCGCAGAGTGTTTGGCTCAACCCGGAAAAATCGGCCAGCCAACAGGCTCAGGCCGCATGAAAGAAACGGTGACAACTATCTTGAAAAACGCCGACATCATCGGCTATATTTCAAAGAGACTTGGACACTTACCCCGTATAGCGGACTTTGAGAACCCCATGGTTACACCCGCCCCATTGAAACATCCCCGGAAACGCCAAGTCGCATGGTGGGCTGGATTCATCACTCTCCTGCTTGTCACATGGTACTGGCAACCCCTTCGCGCCTATGAATCGCTTCTGGTCCTCGCCGACATCAATTCCGCCGCTGCGCCGAGCCACTTGAAAAGCATTACCCCCCCTCCCACACGCACACCCATCGCTTACAGCACTGCCACAGGATCGCATCGCGGCGATCTCTATCTGCCAGGCGATGGCGCACCTGCGGCAGGCATCGTGCTGGTCCCCGGCGTTGTGCCCGAAGGCAAGAATGACCCGCGCCTGATCGCTCTCGCCCATACCCTGGCGCGTGCCCGCTTCGCGGTGCTCGTGCCGGAGATGCCTGGCTTCCGGGAGATACGGGTGCGTCCCTCCGATGCGCGGGAGGTGGCCGATGCCATCAGCCACCTCGCCCATCGCCGGGATCTTGCTCCACAAGGACGAGCGGGTGTGATCTCCTTCAGCTATGCGGTGGGACTGGCGGTGCTGGCCGGACTTGAAGAAGACGTGCGCGACAAAATACTCTTTATTGTCGGGGTAGGCGGCTATCATGATCTTGTAAACGTCGTCACCTTCTTCACCACCGGCTATTTTCAGGAAGGTGGGCAATGGCGACACATGCAGCCCAATCCCTACGGCAAATGGGTGTTCGTGAATAGCAGTGAAGACTATCTGCACAGCCCGCGGGACCGCGCCGTCCTGGATCAGATGGTGCGCCTCAAGTTGCGGGACATGAGAGGCGACATCTCACACCTTGCCCCGCAATTGGGGCCAGAGGGGCGAGCCATCTATGACCTGCTGACCAATACCGACCCGGCACGGGTAGCCTCATTGATGGCGACCCTGCCCGCGCCGGTCAGAGCGGACATGGCAAACCTGACACTGGCCGGCAAAGACCTCACCCGTCTCAAGGCGCGGCTATCGCTCATCGCCGACCGCAACGACAACATCATCCCCTACACCGAGAGCATCGCCCTCGCCCATGCCGTGTCCGAAACGCAAGTCAGCCTGGTCTTGGTCGGCAGCCTGATCCATGTCGAGCCGAAGGGCTGGCGCTATTTCTCCTGGGAATTCTGGAGACAGGACCTGCCCGATTTCTGGCGCATGTATCGGGTGGTGTATGCTCTGCTCGGGGAGCGAGAGCGGGAATAAGCTTTCCATTCAAAAAATCACTTCACACCACTGAGCCCCAGCGTATCCATATCATACGAGACACGCTGCGCCGGCGTCAGCGCCGCGCGCATTTCCAGAATATGCGCGTAGCGGGCGCGCATGATCTGCTTTTTCACGCCCATCAATTCATCGATCTTTTTGTTGATCGCGCTCATGTCCGCATTATCCTGCGCCGCCAACGCATTGATCTCTTTTTGCATCAACTCGACTTGCGCCTTCAACACACCCAACTCGCGGTCGAGTTTGAGGTGCATCACGTCCACGCGGGCTTTCTGGTCGTCGCTCAATGTTTTTGCCCAATGGTCGGAAAAATGGTGAGCGGAACCGCTGTGACCATGTTCTTTATGCGCGCCCGCGCCCTGTTCCTTGTGATGGTCAGACTCCGCTGACACCGCGAACGGCACAGCCAATGTTGCCGCCATCACGAATGGCAATATCCGGTTCATCATAATAGCGTCCTCTCTGGTGTTGTTGACCGCTTCTAATATTGCGCCTGTTTTCTTTGAAAATAAACCGATGCGCTCTGGTCACCGCCCCTGCCTCCAAACCTCATGCACATTCGGCAACTGGCCGATCTTGGCCAGCACCCGGCTCAACGATTCCAGATCGGAAATCTCCACCGTGATCGTCATGCGCGCGGTGTGGTTCTTTTTGTTCGAGAGGGTGTTCACCGCGATGACGTTGATTTCTTCGTTGGCCAGCACGGCGCTGATGTCCCGCAACA
The DNA here is from genome assembly GCA_033717875.1 of Gammaproteobacteria bacterium. Taxonomy (GTDB): domain Bacteria; phylum Pseudomonadota; class Gammaproteobacteria; family Ga007554; genus SBBG01. The sequence goes on along the minus strand of JADDKJ010000023.1, from coordinate 50,570 downwards.
ATCCCTGACGGTCGAAGGCGGTGATGTGGATGTCCACGGGATAGGTGGCGTGCGTTGTCTTGCCCCAGTCGACCTGGACGACACGTTGCGGCGCGGCTTCCGACAGACGCAGAAGATTGCGGCAATCGCGCCGGTGGATGGTCACGCCGCGGCCGCGGGTGATGAAGCCGGCCACCGGCTCGCCGGGCACGGGCTTGCAGCACCCGGCCATCTGGGTCAGCAGATTGCCCACGCCGAGGATCTGAACATCGCCGCCGCCCACGGGCTTCGGCGCGGGGGCGTGCACGGGCAGCGCGGGTTCTTCCGCCGCTTTTTTCGAACGCAGGATGTCCTCGATGGCGTGGATAATCTGCGCAGTCTTGATGTCGTGACGCCCGAGCGCGGCCAGGAAGTCATCGGTCTTGGAATAACCCAGGCGCTGCGCCAAGGTCTCATGGCTGATGCCTGTCAGACCCAGGCGCTGGAACTCCCGTTCCAGAGCGGCGCGGCCGGCATCGATGTTTTCCTCATGGCGCTGCTGGCGAAACCAGTATTGAACCTTGCTGCGCGCACGCGCGGTCTTGAGGTAGCCGAGATGCACGTTGAGCCAGTCGCGGCTCGGGTCGCCGCGTTTGACGGAAAGAATTTCCACCTGCTCGCCCGATTGCAGTCTGTAGGTGAGCGGCACCATCTGGCCGTTCACCTTGGCGCCGCGGCAGCGGTGGCCGAGATCGGTGTGGATCTGATAGGCAAAGTCCAGCGGCGTGGCGCCTACCGGCAGGTCCACGATATTGCCCTTGGGGGTAAAGACATACACTCGATCCTCGAAGATGTCGGCGCGCACCGTTTCCCCGGCCTCGCCAGCCTCCTCGATGTCGCGCTTCCACTCCAGCAATTCCCGCAACAGATTGACCTTGCGATCGAAGCCGGCATCCGCCGCCGCGCCCTCCTTGTATCGCCAATGGGCCGCCACCCCCAGCTCGGCATGCTGGTGCATATCGTGGGTGCGGATCTGCACCTCCACCGTCTTACCCTCCGGCCCAATGATGGCTGTATGGATAGAACGGTAGTTGTTCTCCTTGGGCGTGGCGATATAGTCGTCGAATTGGCCGGGGATGTATGGCCATAGAGCATGGACGATGCCCAAGGCCGCGTAACACTCGGCGATCGAGTTGACCAGCACGCGCACCGCGCGCACGTCATAGACCTGACTGTAATCCAGATGTTTGCGCTGCATCTTTCGCCAGATACTGTAGATATGCTTGGGTCGCCCCTTCACCTCCGCTTCGATACCCGTTTTGGCCAACTCCGTCTTCAGTGTCGCCACAAAGCGCGTGATGTACTGCTCGCGGTCGATGCGCCGTTCGCTGACCATGGCGGCGATCTGTTTATAGGTGACCGGTTCCAGATAGCGCAGAGACAGGTCTTCCAGCTCCCATTTGAGCTGCCACATCCCGAGCCGATTGGCGAGCGGTGCGTAGACGTCGAGAGTCTCCCGGGCGATGCGCTGGCGCTCATCCTCGGGCAGAGCGCCCAGGGTGCGCATGTTGTGGATGCGGTCCGCCAGTTTGATGAGAACAATCCGCACATCCTCCACCATGGCGAGCAGCATCTTGCGCAGCGCCTCGGTCTGATGGCGCTCTTTTTTGTGACGTTCCGGCAAACTCTGGAACAACCGGATGTCATCCATTCTGGCGGCGCCATCAACCAGGCTGGCGACAGTCGCACCGAATTGCGATTCGACCTGCACCAGAGAAACAACAGCATCCTCCACGGCATTGTGCAAGAGCGCGGCGACAATGGCTTCGTGATCCATATTAAGAGCGGCGAGGATGCTTGCCGTGGCGACCGCATGCTGAACGCCAGGCGCACCCGAAACATACGCCTGCTCCACCAGGCGGCAGGTGCGCTCGATAATCTTCATCTCTTGCGGCGTCCGGCTGGCGGCAAGCGAGTCTAGCCAGGCATCGAGGTTTATGGCCTCTTTACTGGAGATGCCGGTATTTTTGTCGGTAACGCTAACCATGTCGATGAATTCCGGAAAGACCTATCAATAGGGTATGACAACCGAAAGCTAATTGCGTTATGCCGCATCTGGCAACCCGCGGGGCCGGGTGTTACGCTTCAATGATCCGCAGAAGGAGGGACAAACAATGAACACACCCAATCCCAGGCCAATCAACAACCCACCCCAAGTCGTGCATCTGCAACCAGGTGATGCGCTGATCGTCGTCGATGTGCAAAACGACTTCCTGCCCGGCGGGAGCCTTGCCGTGCCGCATGGCGACGAGGTGGTGGCAGTGTTGAATCGGTACATCGCGGCCTTTCAGGCAAGGTCATTGCCTGTCTATGCCACGCGCGACTGGCATCCTGCCGACCACTGCTCCTTCCAGCCACAGGGCGGGCCGTGGCCGCCGCATTGCATTGCAAACACCCCAGGCGCGCAGTTCGCAGCCGGTTTGCAATTATTGCCGTCGGCAACCATCATCTCCAAGGCCACACAAGCGGACAAGGATGCTTACTCGGGATTCGAAGGCACGGATCTGGATGCCAGGCTGCGCGCTGCCGCAGTGAAACGACTGTTCATCGGGGGACTGGCGACCGATTACTGCGTGTTCAATACGGTGAAGGATGCCCGCTCTCATGGCTATCAGGTATTTTTGCTGGAAGACGCGATCCGTGCCGTCAACGTGCAACCCAATGATGGCGTGAAAGCAGAGCGCGCCATGATAGCTCAGGGGGCGGTCCCGGTAGAGCGGAAAATGTTGTCATGATCAGCCCTCAAGCCAGCACTTATTCGGCAGGCTCAGGACAAGCCTTGCTCACTGACCTGTACCAGCTTACCATGCTGCAGGGCTATTTCGAACAGGACATGATCGACACCGCCGTATTCGAATTCTTCGTCCGCAAGCTGCCCGACGACCGCAACTTCCTTCTCGCCGCCGGTCTGGAACAGGCGCTGGAGTTTCTTGAACGATTGCGCTTTGCCCCGGAGGAACTGGACTGGTTGGACAGAAGCAGGCGCTTCAGCAAGGAATTTATCGATCACCTGGCGGGACTGCGTTTCACCGGCGATGTCCACGCCATGCCGGAAGGCACGGTGTTCTTCCCCAGCGAGCCGATCCTGCGAGTGACCGCGCCTCTGCCCGAAGCGCAATTGGTGGAAACCCGCCTGATCAATTTGCTGCACTTCCAGACCCTGATCGCCTCCAAGGCGGCACGCTCGGCGCTGGTGGCGCCAGGCGAGCTGCTCATCGACTTCGGACTGCGCCGCGCCCACGGCGCCGAGGCCGGGCTGCTTGCGGCGCGGGCGAGCTATCTCGCTGGTTTCCATGGCACGTCCGCCGTCCTGGCAGGCATGGCCTTCGACATTCCCATTTACGGCACCATGGCCCATTCCTTTGTCCAGGCGCATGACGATGAAGCCACCGCCTTCGAGCATTTTTCTTTGGCGCAACCGGACAATGTCACGCTGCTGATCGACACCTACGACACCGAAGCCGCCGCGGAAAAGGTGGTACGCCTCGCACCGCGCCTGAAGCAGCGTGGCATCGCCATCCGGGCAGTGCGCCTGGACAGCGGCGACCTCGCCGACCACGCGTGCAAGGTGCGGCGCATCCTGGATGGCGGCGGGCTGCGGTCAGTGCATATTTTCGCCAGCGGCAATCTCGATGAATATGCACTGCGAACGCTCAAACAGCAGAACGCGCCCATCGACGGCTACGGCATCGGCACCCGCGTCGACACCTCCGCCGACGCTCCTTATCTAGATTGCGCCTACAAGCTCCAGGAATACGCGGGACGTGCCCGGCGCAAACGCTCCGAGGGCAAAGCCACCTGGCCGGGGCGCAAACAGGTCTATCGTTTTTATGACGAGCACGGGCTGTTCGCCGGGGATATTCTGACGCTGGAAGACGACCGCTGCGAAGGACAGGCGCTGATCCAGCCCGTGATGCGGAACGGCCTGCGCCTTGCACCACCTGAGCCACTGGCAGAGATACGCCAGCGCGCCGCCACGGAGCTGCGACACCTGCCCGTGGTGCTGCGCGGATTGGAACCCGCACCGATCTATCCTGTTACCGTGTCGAAAGCCTTGCATGATCTTGCACGGGCAGTGGATGAAGGAAAAACTTGAAAAGATTTACAACCGATTCCATAAAACATTCATGACACCCCCAACGGGAGGACCTCATGCCATCACGTGACCCGAGAATATGGATGTGGGAAGAAGCCCGCGAAATGCTGGAGCGGGCGGAGCGGATGCACCGGCAGTTTTTCCGGCTGGCGCCCTCCCCCACCGGCCTTCCGCGCTGGGAACCGCCGCTGGACATGCTGGAGACCGCGCATGATCTATGGATTCTGGTCGCCCTGCCAGGTGTGCGGGCCGAACAGATCCAAATCAGTATCCTCGCGGGCGCACTGACGGTGAGAGGAGAGCGAACCCTCCCCGCAGGCACCCGTGCAGCGCTCATTCACCGCATCGAGATTCCTCACGGCCGCTTCGAGCGGCATATCGAGCTGCCGCCGGGACGCTATGAACTCGAACGGCAAGAGCTGGCCGACGGCTGTCTCACGCTAAGGCTGCGCAAGTTGTGAGAACAAACCGTAGGGTGCGCCGTGCGCACCACACCCGTCACCCCACCGAGCGATGTTGCGGTGCGTGAGACGCACCCTACTTTGAATCGCGCATGTTACACGCAACAGGGACAAACAATGCACAGCGAAAAAATGATGGAAGAAACGAATCTGCCCGCCATCCCGGAAGATGCGCTGATCATCCTCCCGGTGCGTAATACGGTGCTTTTCCCGGGGGTGATTCTTCCCATGACGGTGGGAAGAAAGCGCTCCATCCTCGCCGCCCAGGAGGCCACGCGCAGCGAACACCCGATCGGTGTGGTGCAGCAGCGCGATCCCGCGATCGATCTGCCCGCTGAAAATGATCTGCACACGGTGGGCACCGCCGCCGCGATCCTGCGCTACGTCACCGCGCCGGACGGCTCGCACCACATCATCTGCCAAGGGCAGCAGCGCTTTCGCATCAGGGAATTTCTGCCAGGCTATCCCTTCTTCGTCGCGCGCGTCGATTATGTTGCGGAGGCGGAAGCACCCAGCGCCGAGATCGAGGCCCGTTTGCATCACCTCAAACGGCAAGCCGCCGAGGCGCTGGAGTTGATGCCTCAGGCGCCCCAGGAACTGGCCGCGGCCATCGAAGCCACCACCACAGCCTCGACGCTGGCCGACCTGACGGCCAGCTTCATGGATCTCACGCCCGCCGAAAAACAGGAGATTCTGGAGATATTCGATCTCCAAGCCCGGCTCGACAAGGTCTCGGAGCTGCTCGCCCACCGCCTGGCGGTCATGCAATTGTCACAGGAGATCAACAAGCGCACCAAGGAAGCCGTGGACGCCCGCCAGCGTGAATTCCTGCTGCGCGAACAGCTCAAGGCCATCCAGCGTGAACTCGGCGAGACAGACGCAAGAAGCGTCGAAATCGAGGAACTCACCACGGCCATCGCCGAGGCCAAAATGCCCGCCGAAGCCGAAGAGCAGGCCAAGCGTGAACTGGCGCGCCTGGAGCGCCTCCCCGAAGCGGCCGCCGAGTATTCGATGATCCGCACCTATCTCGACTGGATGACCTCGCTGCCGTGGTCCACCCTCAGCGAGGAAACCATCGACATCGCCGAGGCACGCAAGGTTCTCGATGAAGACCACTACGGACTGGAAAAGATCAAGCGGCGCATCCTCGAACACCTTGCGGTACGCAAGCTCAACCCGCAAGGCAAGAGCCCCATTCTGTGTTTCGTCGGTCCGCCGGGCGTAGGCAAGACCTCGCTCGGCCAAAGCATCGCCCGCTCCACGGGGCGGAAGTTCATGCGCGTCGCTCTCGGCGGGGTGCACGACGAAGCGGAAATCCGCGGCCACCGCCGCACCTACATCGGCGCCATGCCGGGCAACATCATCCAGGCGCTGCGCAAGGCGGGCACCCGCAATCCGGTATTCATGCTCGATGAAATGGACAAGCTCGGCATGGGATTTCATGGCGACCCTTCGGCGGCGCTGCTCGAAGTGCTCGACCCGGAACAGAATGCCACGTTCCGCGACAATTACCTCGGCGTGCCTTTTGATCTGAGCCGGATCATGTTCATCGCCACCGCCAACATGCTGGACACCATCCCCGGCCCGCTGCGCGACCGGATGGAAGTGATCGAACTGGCCGGTTACACCGAGGACGAAAAGGTGGAAATCGCGCGCCGCTACCTCGTCGGCCGGCAATTGCAAGCCAACGGCTTGACACCCGAACAATGCGCCATCAGCGACGACTCCCTGCGAACCCTCGTCCGCGACTACACCCGCGAAGCCGGCTGCCGCAATCTGGAACGCGAGATCGGCAGCGTGTTCCGCCATGCCGCCATGCGCATCGCCGAAGGCGTGACCGAGAAAATGGAAATCACCGCCGACTCTCTGCCCGCCATTCTCGGAGCGAAAAAATTCGAAAGCGAAATGGCAATGCGTACCAGCGTCCCTGGCGTCGCCACTGGCCTGGCCTGGACGCCGGTCGGCGGCGACATCCTGTTCATCGAAGCCAGCCGCGTGCCGGGCAATGGCAGGCTGATCCTCACCGGCCAGCTCGGCGACGTGATGAAAGAGAGCGCCCAGGCGGCACTGAGCCTCGTCAAGACGCGCGCCAGCGATCTGGCCCTGGCGACCGACATCTTCGAAAAAAGCGACATCCACATCCACGTCCCCGCCGGAGCCATCCCCAAGGACGGCCCCAGCGCCGGCGTGGCGATGTTCATCGCCCTGGTCTCCCTGCTCACCAGCAAAACCGCACGCAACGACACGGCCATGACCGGCGAGATCAGCCTGCGCGGCCTCGTCCTCCCCGTCGGCGGCATCAAGGAAAAAGTCATCGCCGCCGCCCGCGCCGGCATCACCACGGTATTGCTGCCCGCGCGCAACCGAAAAGATCTCGAAGACATCCCGCCAGCCGCCAGGGAAAAACTCAACTTTGTCTGGCTCGAACGGGTGGATGATGCGGTCGAGGCGGCGTTGAAAAGTGGGTGAGGTGAAGAGCTTTTGGTGCGGGCCGCGAAGCCGTTCTGGTTATTGACCATGCCCTATCACCAGCACGGCTTCAAGATTTTTTCCGCGGCATTCGATCTCGATACCATCGAATCACTGAGGCAAGCGGTGGAGCGGGTATGCACCCGCTACCGGGACGGAGACGAGTTGTGCGTGTCAAACAGCGTTTCCATCAAGGACTTGACCGCGCGCTTTCCCGAGAGAAATCCCGGAGTCGATATCGAAGCGTTTTCGACGGAGCCGTTTATCCTTGGAAACCTTGCACGGCTCGATGGCGCATTCGGCCAGTTTCTCAGTCTCCAGCCCCTCTGGAACATGGCGGCACAAGCGTTGGACCTGCCGGTGGACGAGGTTGTGTATCATTTCTCCAACATCACACGCAAACCTCCCGGCATCGGCCCGGCGATCGCCTGGCATCGCGATTATCCGAACAAGTATATCTGTACGGAAAGGGCCGATTTTGTACGGCTGCTGGTGCCGCTGCACGATATGTCGCCGATCAACGGGGGAATCGGCATCGTCCCCTCATCTCACCATATTGAAGACGAAGAAGCGCGGCGCACGAATGATATGCGCAACAGTGGCGCGACAGCCGTCTATCCACCTCTTGGGGCGGGAGACGCCCTCGTCCTTCATCCCAAATTGATACACGGCGGCGGGCCGAACCGAAGCGCGTGCGCCAGAGACGTATTGATTGTGCAGTTCGGCAAGAAGCAGGCGCGGCTCCTTTGTTCATCGGATGAGGAATATATGTCGCTGTGGGGGAGAGAGGAAATTCAGAAAGCAGTACACTGCCGACAACGCCGCGTTGCTAAAAATGCCGGAAAAATGGCGAGGAACCGGTTTGACAACTGTAACTCCATGCGATAGAAATCTCTTGTAGCGGTAATGTTTTTTTATCTTTTCACTATGGCGGATTCAGAGAGATAGAAAGAAATGCGGGTTATATTTCATTATTGACGCCCTTGTTTATTTCGAAAATGAAATCTACTTAGCCCATGTATTTGAGAGCAGCCGATAAATCCGATATCCATGCCATCGCAAACTTACACGCGGCGAGCTGGCGTCATGTCTACCGTGGCGCGTTAAGTGATGAGTATCTGGCTGGCGACATAATGGCGGACAGGGTTGCCACATGGACACAGCGCTTGAGTTCGCCCGCCGCAGGTCAGTTTGTCACCGTAGCCGAAGGAAACGGACAGCTTGTTGGCTTTGCCTGTGCTTTTGCCGGCAGCGATCCGGAGTGGGGTACGTTACTTGATAATCTTCACGTTTCTTTGCCAAACCAGCGCCGTGGAATAGGCGCTGCGTTATTGCACCAGGTTGCTCGATGGTGCATGACTGAAGATCCGAATCAAGGTTTGTACCTTTGGGTAAATCAGTCTAATGTGACAGCGCAGCATTTTTATGCCTCCCTGGGAACGAAAAATGTCGGTTCTGACGTTTGGAACCCGCCCGATGGTGGTATCGTTCCAACCTTTCGTTATGCTTGGAGGTGTATTCGTGATCTACTACCCGAAGGCTAATCCGGCGCTCAAGGGGATGCTCCCGGCGTCGTGCCGTTTAGCTCTGCGTTGAGGCCATAGAAAGACCTTCGAAAAAATCTTTCCAGGAGAATAAATCCAATGTTCATCGTGCTTCTTAAATTTTCCAGCAACAAAGGCCAAGCCAGCCAATTCATGGAAGGCCACAACGAATGGATCAGGCGGGGGTTTGATGACGGCGTATTTTTGCTGGTCGGTAGTCTTAAGCCTAATTTGGGCGGTGGGATTGTGGCGCATAATACGACGCTGTCGGATCTTCAAATCAGGGTGAACAATGATCCGTTTGTGGCGGAAAATGTTGTAAGCGCGGAAATTCTTGAAATCACGCCGTCAAAAACCGATGAACGGCTAAAATTTCTGCTCGGCTGAGTGTTTCCATCCCTCCTTTTTTCGATACGAGGACGACACATGAGCGCGACAATCCTGGGTCCCGACGGCAAACCACGCTGCCGCTGGTGCGGCGCCGCACCGGAGTTTCTCGACTATCACGATACCGAATGGGGTTTTCCGGTCAGTGATGATCATCGTTTATTCGAGAAATTGAGTCTGGAGGGTTTTCAATCAGGGCTGAGCTGGCGCACCATCCTCGCCAAGCGCGAGAACTTCCGCGCCGCCTTCCATGATTTCGACTTCGACAGGATAGCGCGCTACACTCAGCGCGACCTCGATCGTCTCCTCAAGGACGAAGGGATCATCCGCCATCGCGGCAAGATCGAGGCGGTCGTCAATAATGCGCAACGAGCCCAGGAACTCGTCAAACGGGAAGGCTCGCTGGCAGCCTTCATCTGGCGTTACGAACCCGGCATGAAGGAGCCGCGCGAAATCCTACGCCGAGCGCCTGTTCCAATTCCCGGAGCTTGGGCCGCTCCAACCCGAGGATGCCGCCGCTGCCTTGCAAGAGCCGGTCATGGAGCAGAATGTCCGTTTTACGGACGAGGCGCTGTAAGAAATCATCCGCAAGACCGAGGGCTACCCCTATTTCCTTCAAGAGTGGGGATACCAGGCATGGAATCTTGCCTATCAATCGCCCATCGGAATCGACACCATCCAGCAGGCGACGGATGAATCCATCAGGCGGCTCGATACGAACTTCTTTCGCGTCCGCTTCGACCGCCTGACGCCGCGCGAAAAGGAGTATCTCTGGGCCCTGGCGGAGCTGGGCGAAGGGCCGCATCGGTCGGGAGATGTAGCCGATCAACTCGGTGTCAAAGTGCAAAGCGTGGCGCCCGTGCGCAACAGTCTCATCAAGAAAGGTATGATCTACAGCCCGGCGCAGGGAGATACCGCCTTCACTGCGCCGCTGTTCGATGGATTCCTGAAACGCATCATGCCCGATGGCGCGCGCAAAGCGCATGATTAAACATTTCGTAACGGCGCAAGGCGTGGCTCACGTCTGAGGTGGTCAGCGGTCACGATCAACCTGTACCGAGAAAAAGCGAGGCTTCAAATGGCTTCACGCAAGAAAAATTCCTTCATCCGCACATGGCGTATCGTGTGGATGGAGACCTTCGCAGGCTGGTCGAAGCCGGGCTGTGGCGGATATAGGTGCAACGAGGCTTTTAGGATATTGGTAACTTCTTTCACCAACCCCCGCCCTCATTTCCACACTCGACACATGGAAACTTTCCCGCTACGCTGAAAAAAAGGAATACCTTACGATAAATCGACATCGCCAAGGAGGCGCGCGATGCAGACGAACATAGACGACCAGGCCGCCGCGCTGCTCGATATCGTCCAGCAGCTTGCCGCCGAGTTGCGTCCCGGCAGGAAAGAAGCGGTCGCCACCCTGGACAGTGCGCTGGACCGCGATCTGGGGCTCGATAGCCTGGCGCGGGTGGAGCTGCTGTTGCGTATCGAGCGTGCCTTGGGCGTGAGTCTGGCGGAACAAACACTGGCGACGGCGGAGACGCCGCGCGATCTACTGCGCGCGGTGCTGGCGGCCGGCGCGCTGCCGCGGCCTGCCACGCGGATGGAAGTGCGCGAGGTCGCGGCCGAAAAGGTGGAGGCCACGCCCGATCGTGCCGCCACGCTCGTGGAGGTTCTGGACTGGCATGTGACAACCCATCCGCAGCGCACGCATATCATCCTTTACAGTGAGGGGGCGCAGGAAGAAGAAATCAGCTATCAGGCGCTGCTCCAAGGCGCGGCGGTGGTCGCGGCGGGGCTGCGGCGGGAGGATTTGCAGCCGGGCCAGACGGTGGCGATCATGTTGCCGACCAGCCGCGACTATTTTTTCAGCTTCTATGGCGTGCTGCTGGCCGGCGGCATTCCCGTACCCATCTATCCGCCCGCACGCCTGTCGCAAATCGAAGATCACCTGCGCCGCCATGCGGGTATCCTCAACAACGCCGCCGCCACGATGCTGATCACCGTGCCTGAGGCGCGGGCCTTGGTCCGGTTGCTCCGCGCGCAGGTGGAATCGCTGCGCGGCATCGTCACGGTGCAGGAGCTTTCGTCCCCGGGGACAAGCGAGACCAGACCCGTCATCAAGGCCCAGGACACCGCGCTGCTCCAATATACTTCCGGCAGCACCGGCAACCCCAAGGGCGTGGTGCTGAGCCATGCCAATCTCCTGGCGAACATCCGCGCCATGGGGGAGGCCGTGGAGGCGAGTTCCAGCGATGTTTTCGTGAGCTGGCTGCCGCTGTATCACGACATGGGTCTGATCGGCGCCTGGCTGGGCAGCCTGTACTACGCCATGCCGCTTGTCGTCATGTCACCGCTGACCTTCCTCGCCCGCCCCGAACGCTGGCTGTGGGCCATCCATCGCCATCGCGGCACCCTTTCAGCGGCGCCCAACTTCGCCTACGAACTCTGTCTGCGCAAGATCGCGGAAGGCGACCTCGAAGGGCTGGACTTGAGTTCCTGGCGCATGGCCTTCAATGGCGCCGAGCCCGTCAGTCCCGACACCCTCGTCAATTTCCAGCGCCGTTTCGCCCGCTACGGCCTGCACCCCGAGGCCATCGCACCGGTGTATGGCCTGGCCGAAGCCTCGGTGGGCCTGGCCTTTCCACCCCCTGGCCGCGGCCCCCTCGTCGACCGCATCAAGCGCGAACCATTCATGAGCCGCGGACAAGCGATCCCGGCCGGGGAGGATGAGGTAGACGCGTTGCGCTTCGTCGCGTGCGGCCGGGTCTTGCCGGGCCACACGATCCGCATTGTCGACGCCGCTGGCCATGAGCTGGGTGAGCGCGAGGAAGGGCGGCTCGAGTTTCGCGGCCCTTCCGTCACCTCCGGCTATTACCGCAATCTCGAACAGACGCGGCGGCTGTTCCATGGGCAATGGCTGGACTCGGGCGACTTGGCCTACCTGGCGGGCGGCGATGTCTACCTGACCTCGCGCGTCAAGGACATCATCATCCGCGCCGGACGCAACATCTACCCCTACGAACTGGAAGAGGCGGTGGGCAATATTCCCGGCATCCGCAAAGGCTGCGTCGCGGTGTTTGGCAGTGCCGATCCCGCCTCCGGCACCGAACGCCTGGTCGTGCTGGCCGAAACGCGCGAAAGCAATGCCGCCGCGCTGGAAAAATTGCGCGAGCACATCAACACCCTGGCGATGAACCTGCTCGGCGAGCCGCCGGATGACGTGGTGCTGGCCCCGCCCCATACCGTGCTCAAGACCTCCAGCGGCAAGATCCGCCGCGCCGCCAGCCGGGAGATCTATGAGCAGGGCATCAGCAGCGCGCGGCCACGCGCTGTGTGGTGGCAGTTCGCACGCCTGGCCTGGGCGGGGATCGTCCCCCAACTGCGTCGCGCACGGCGAACGACGGCGGACATTCTCTATGCCGCCTATGCCTGGGCGCTGTTCTGGACGCTGGCGCCGCTCACCTGGATGATGGCCGCCCTGCTGCCGCGCCCCGCCCAAGGCTGGGCCATCAGCCGAATCATGGCTCGGCTGTTCGTGCGCCTGACGGGCACACCATTTTTGGTGCGGGGAACGGAAAATCTTCCGCCTGGCGCCTGCGTGCTGGCGGCGAACCACGCCAGTTATCTGGACGGCATCCTGATGGTCGCCGCTCTGTCGCGGCAATACAGCTTCGTTGCCAAACGTGAACTGAAGGAACAGTTCATCCCGCGCATCTATCTCCAACACATCGGCACGGAGTTTGTCGAACGCTTCGAGTTCGAGCGCGGCGTGGAGGATGTGAAACGGCTGTTAGAGACGCTGCGCGCGGGCCAGCCGCTGATTTTCTTCCCCGAAGGCACCTTCCAGCGCACGGCGGGACTGCTGCCCTTCCGCATGGGCGCCTTCGTCGTCGCGGCGCAGGCCGGCGTACCGGTAGTGCCGATAACCATTCGCGGCACCCGCGCCATCCTGCGCGCCGACCAGTGGTTTCCTCGCCGCGGCGCGATCATCATCACCGCCGGCGAACCCATCCCGCCCGAGGGAACGGACTGGTCCGCCGCCCTGAAGCTACGTGATGCCGCCCGCACCGAGATCTTGCGCCATTGTGGCGAGGCGGATTTGTCCTGAAAACCGGGGATTACTCATGAATCAACCAGAGTTTGATATAGATCAAGGAAATATTTATTTTTTGTTTTTACAATGTTCCGGTCGTCAAGGATAAAAATCGCCATTTCGCCAACAAGCACATGGAGGATAGGGACATGCGGAACAAACGTTTTTTGGCAGGCGCCCTTTGCGGCGCATTGCTGTTTTCAGGATGCGCCACCCAGCCGACGCAGCAACAAACAGGAATGGTCATTGGCGGCGCACTGGGCGGCATCCTGGGATCGCAAGTGGGCGAAGGCGCGGGCAGAACTGCCGCGATCATCGTCGGAACCTTGATCGGCGCTTCCGTCGGCGGCGCGGTGGGCCGCTCAATGGACGAACAGGATCGCATGAAGACCGCGCACACATTGGAGACGGTTCGCACGGGAGTCCCTTCCACATGGCGCAACCCGGATACCGGCAATGTATACACAGTCACCCCGACACGCACCGAGGAAACCCCGTCGGGACCCTGCCGCGAATATACCGTTGACGCGCAAATCGGCGGCAAGAACGAAAAAGTCGTCGGAACGGCCTGCCGTCAAGCAGACGGAAGCTGGAAGTCCAAGAGTTAGGTATCGCCCGCCACCTGCCAAGCGGAGGCATCCTATGGAACCGACCGAGATTCTCAAAGAAGAACATCGGGTCATCGAGCGCGTCCTTGCCGCGCTAGAAACCGCTGCCAGCCGCCTCAAATCCGGCGAGGCGATTAGCCCTGCCATCTTCTTACAGGCTGTTGAATTCATCATAGGATTCGCGGATGGCTGCCACCACAAGAAGGAAGAAGGCGTCCTTTTCCCCGCGATGCAGGCGACCGGAATTCCAAGCGAAGGCGGCCCCATCGGCGTCCTGATTGCCGAACATCAGGAGGGCCGTCGACTGACCGGCGCCATGCGCGTCACCGCAGAGAAACTCCAGGCAGGCGACATTCGTGCACGTGATGAACTCGCCCGCAGCGCGCTGCTGTATGTCGATCTCTTGCGCCAACACATCGCCAAGGAGGACGGCGTCCTTTTCCCCATGGCGGAGCGGGTGATCAAAGGGCCAGCCAAAGCAGAAGTCTCGGAGGCCTTTGAACACATCGAGCATGAAGAAACCGGGCAAGGTGTACACGAGCGATTTCTGGCCCTGGCAGATGCCATAGAGCAAGGGGCCGAAGCATAAGCGCTTATCAATCCGTTGATTGGACGATGCCTATTACTGCAATTGTGGTTGCGCCTTTTCACATTTGACAAAGAAGTGATTTAGAGTATTCTTAGCGGAGAATGCTAAAAAATGTCTACAAAATCGTCAGTCTGCTGCTGGCCTTCGCGCTGGTGGTGATGCCGTTGCGGTTGGCGCATGCCGACGCTCATGCCACGCATGCCCATCCTGCAAGCCTTGATGCCGAAGTCTCTGACAAAATGCCCGGCCACCCGGCCATGAGCGGTCATGATCATGGCCATGCCGCGATGAATGGAGAGGCATGCGACATGCCTTCACCGCCGCACTGCGATCAGGACCAGACTTCCAAGGCCAAGCCGCATCATTGTTACACCGACGCCCACTGTTGCGTCGCGCTGCTTGATTCTCCTTTGAACGCCGCGCATGCGGCGCCCTCCCTCCCCAAGCCTGTGCTGTCGGTGGCCGTAACGGGTATCACCGTTCCCGCCGAAACAAAACCTCCCCGAAACATCCTCTAGACGTGCTTCACGTGACAGGTAGCGTGCGCCATGCGCACGATGTTACCTTCGTTCGCGCGCGTATACTGTTCGTGCCACGGTCTTCGACATGAGGCCGGCGCCCCTTTTTCCAGAGGGATAACCTAACGAATGGAGGACTTCCCATGATTGAAATCATTCCCAATTGGCACCCCATTTTCGTCCATTTCACGGTGGCGCTGCTGACCGTTGCGATCGCTTTTTTCGCGCTGGTGAGGTTCACAAAAAATCAGCGCCTGCGCGAGCAGTGGCTGACGGTGGCTTACTGGAATCTGTGGTTAGGCGGCGGATTTTCGGTGATCACCGGCATTGCCGGTTGGTTCGCCTTCAACAGCGTGAACCACGATACTCCTTCGCACGAGGCGATGATCGAGCACCGTGATCTGGCGCTGATCACCATCGCGGTGGTGGTGCCGCTGGCGCTCTGGTCATGGTGGAAATATCGCGCGGGCGGCAAGGTCAATGGCGTGTTTCTGGTACTGCTGCTGGCCAGCGGCGGGCTGCTGGCCAGCACCGCCTGGCACGGCGCAGAGCTGGTCTATCGCTACGGCCTGGGCGTGAAATCGCTGCCCAAGGCGGAAGGTGAGGGGCATGCGCATAGCCACGATGATGGAGGCGGCCATGATCATGGCGATACCGGCGCCATGGCTCCGGCACCCGCACCGCCCTCTTCCACGGCCAGCCCAGCAGACGAGACGCAGGGTGGCACACCCGCCCAAAGCGACAGCCATAGTCATGACGAACCGCATGATCATCCAGAGAAAAAACCGCACCCTCACAAGGATGATCCCGCGCGTCCGCATACGCACTGACAGGAATAGGCCATGAAAAAATTGCGCTGTACCTTCCTGATCTTGTGCGCCCTGGCGATCTCCGGCTGCGATTCCGGCGGCGCGCCCACGCGCACGGTAACCACCTTGTCCGGGGCGAATGTGACACGCAGCGCCGATCCCGCCGTGCTCGAAAAGGGACGGCGGATCTTCGGCCAACATTGCGCCAGATGCCACGGCGCGCAGGCCGAAGGTGCTCCCCAGTGGCGCAACAAAGAGGCCGACGGCAACTATCCCGCGCCGCCGTTGAACGGCAGCGGGCACGACTGGCATCACTCCAGGCAGGAATTGCACGATTTCATCAAGAACGGCAGCCCGCCCGGCACCGGCAACATGCCGGCCTGGAAAGGCAAGCTCAGCGACGAGGACATCGACGCGGTGATCGTCTGGTTTCAGTCGCTGTGGCCGGACGAGGTGTATGCGGCATGGGTGGATCGGCATGCGATACGGTGACGAGCGATGATGCGACGGTGTTTCATCAGCCCGGCGTGGCTATTCGCATTAGGGTGCCTGGCATTGGCCGCACCCGCCCTTGCCGCGAACGATAGCGCACCGATTGTATTGACGCTCGACGTGGCGGAACAACTGGCGCTGGAACGTCACCCGGCGCTGGGACAGTCCGAGGCGGAGATCGAGGCCAGCCGGTCGCGTGCCTTGTCCACGGGACAGTTGCCAGACCCGCAACTGCGTTTCGGTATGCAGAACGTGCCAATCGATAGCCTGGCGCTGAACCGCAGCGAGATGAGCATGACGACCGTAGGCGTGGCACAGATGTTCCCGCCGCCGGGCAAGCGCGATCTGCTGCAACAGGGCGCGGAACAAGAGACGGTGGCCGCCCAGACGCGCCACCGCGACCTGCGCGCGCGCATCCGCCATGATGTGCACATGGCCTGGCTCGACCTCTTTTATCAGGAACGCGAACTCGGTGTGGTACGCACCAGCTTCGAGCTGTTCGATCAGGTGGTGCGCGCCGCCCTGGCCCAATACCGCGCCGGCCTTGCGCAAGAGGCCGACGTGCTCAAGGCGCAACTGGAACGGGACGAGTTGCGCGCGAGGGAAAAGACCGTCGAGACCGCGCGGCGCCAGGCTCAGAGCCGCCTGACGCGGCTGATCGGCCTGCCCGCCGCGACGCTCGCCGTGGCCACGGAACTGCCCCCGCCGCCCGCCATTCATACCGAGCAGGAGCTGATCGACACCCTGCCCAGTCATCCCCAGGTCGCCACGCTGGACGCCCAGATCCGCGCCGCCGAACTGGAACTGGCCGCCGCACGCCGCGACTACTATCCCGAATTCGGCGTCGAGGCGATGTACGGCTACCGCGCCGCGCGCGACATGGGCGGCGCGAAGGTACCGGACATGCTTTCGGCGGGTGTGGTGATGAGTCTGCCGCTGTTCCCGGCCAAACGCCAGGATGCCCGCGCGCAGGAGCGCCAGGCACGGTTGCTGGCGCTGCGCCACCAACGTGACAACCTGCTGCTGGAGCTGCGTCAGCAGGCACAGACACGTTTGGCTGAACATACCGGCATCGCATCGCGGCTGGAACTGGTGGAGCGCACCTTGCTGCCGCAGGCCGAGCAGACCGTGAACGCCCTGCTCGCCACCTATCGCACCGGCAAAGCAGACATGGCGAGCGTGCTGCGCGCGCGTCAGGCCACGCTGGACTATTCCCTTCGTCTGTGGCGCATGCGCACCGAGCTGTGGATGGCCGCAGCGGAGATCAATTATCTGGGTGCAACGGTTGTGGAGGATTCCCATGAACATTAACAAGATCCTGCTGACGGGCATTGCCGCCGTGAGCATCGCCGTGGGTATCGGCGCGGGCTGGCTATTGAAGGAAAGCTCACAAGCCGCGCCCGCCGCCACAAACACAGCGGCGGCGGTGAAGGAAGAGAAAAAGATACTATTCTACCGCCATCCGATGAACCCCTCCATCACCTCACCCACGCTGCAGAAGGACGAGATGGGCATGGCCTATATCCCGGTCTACACCGAGGAGGAGAAAAAGACCGAGGCCACCGGCGTGGTGTCGATCGACCCGCGCATAGTGCAGAACCTCGGCGCACGCACCGCCGCCGTGGGCCGCCACCGGTTCGCCGTGCCGATCGACACCGTCGGCACGGTGGCCATCGACGAGCGCGGCATCAGCTTCTTCAATCCCAAGGTGAGCGGCTGGGTGGAGCGCCTGCACGTCCGGGCGGTGGGCGACAGCGTGCGGCGCAGCCAGTTGCTCGCGGAAATCTACTCGCCGGAGCTGGTGAGCGCCCAGGAGGAATTCCTGGTGGCCCTGCATGGAGCGAAACGATTCAATGACTCTCCGCTGGCGAAGGACAGCGCCTCGTTGCTGGAAACGGCCCGGGCGCGGTTGCGCCTGCTGGATGTGCCGGACGCCGAGATCCAGTCACTGGAACGCGGCGCAGTGATACGCCGCACGGTGAAGATTCACGCCCCCCACGCCGGCACCGTCACCGAACTGACGATGCGCGAGGGCGGTTACGTCACGCCCGACACGCGCCTCTACAGCTTGGCCGACCTGTCGCGCGTCTGGGTCAATGTCGAGATCTACGCCAGCCAGCTTGGACGAGTGAAACAGGGCGACCCGGTGACACTGCACCTGGCCTTCATGCCGGGACGCGAATGGCGTGGGCGCATCGACTACCTCTACCCCACCGTCAACGCGCAGAGCCGCACCGTGCAGGCGCGCCTGGTATTCGACAACCCCGGCGGCGCGCTGCGCCCGGGCATGTACGCCAACGCCACCATCCAGACGAGTATGCGCGACAACGTGCTGGCGGTCCCGCGCGAGGCATTGCTGCGCACCGGCACCCAGGAGGTGGTGATCCTGGCGCTGGGCGAAGGGCGCTTCAAACCCGTCACAGTACGCGCAGGCACGGAGGACGGCGGCATGGTCGAGATTCTCGAAGGACTGGAGGAAGGCAACCAGGTGGTGCTGAGCGGCCAGTTCCTGATCGACGCCGAGGCCAGCTTCAAGAGCGCCATGAGCCGGCTGGAGGGCGGCGATACGGCGGTGACGGCGCCGGCGCAAGGCGGACACACGGGGCATTGAACATAATGATCCACGCCATCATCGACTGGTCACTGCGCAATCGCTTCCTGGTGCTGCTCGCCACTGCGGCGCTGATCGCCTGGGGCGTCTACTCCATGCGAAAGACGCCGGTGGACGCCATCCCCGACCTCTCCGACACACAGGTCATCATCAAGACCAGCTTCCCCGGCCAGGCGCCGCAAGTGGTGGAGGATCAAGTCACCTACCCGCTCACCACCACACTGTTGGCGGTGCCCGGCGCGACCACGGTGCGCGGCTATTCCTTCTTCGGCGATTCGTTCATCTACGTGCTGTTCAAGGACGGCACCGATCCCTACTGGGCGCGTTCGCGGGTGCTGGAGTACATCAACCAGGCGCAGAGTCGACTGCCAGCGGGCGTCACACCCGCCCTGGGGCCGGACGCCACGGGCGTAGGATGGATCTATGAATACGCCCTGGTCGATCGCGGTAACCGCCACGACCTGTCGCAACTGCGCGCATTGCAGGACTGGTTCATCAAATTCGAGCTGCAACGCCTGCCGGGCGTGGCCGAGGTCGCCCCGATAGGCGGCATGGTCAAGCAATACCAGGTGGAAGCCGATCCCACCAAGCTTCTTGCTTATGGCATCACCCTGCCCCAGGTGGAAGAGGCCATCCAGCGCGCCAACAGCGAGACCGGCGGCTCGGTGATCGAGATGGGCGGCGCGGAATACATGGTGCGTTCGCGCGGCTACCTGCGCTCGCTCGACGATCTGCGCCAAGTGCCGCTGGGCGTGAGCGCTGCGGGTACGCCGGTGCGGCTGGCGGATGTGGCGAACATCCATCTCGGCCCGGAGTTGCGCCGCGGCGTGGCGGAGCTGGACGGCCAGGGCGAGGTCGTCGGCGGCGTGGTGGTGATGCGCTACGGCAGCAACGCCCAGGAGACCATCGCCCGCGTCAAGGACAAGCTCGCCGCCCTGAAGAGCGGTCTGCCGGAAGGTGTGGAGATCGTCGAGACCTACGACCGCTCGGCACTGATCCAGCGCGCGGTGGCCAACCTCGAGGAAAAACTGCTGGAAGAATCGCTGGTCGTCGCGCTGGTATGCCTGGTATTCCTGTTCCACCTGCGTTCCGCGCTGGTTGCCATCGTCAGCCTGCCGGTGGGCATCCTCACCGCCTTCATCGTCATGCATCAGCAAGGCATCAACGCCAACATCATGTCGCTGGGCGGCATCGCCATCGCCATCGGCGCGATGGTGGACGCCGCCATCGTCATGATCGAAAACATGCACAAACACCTGGAGCACGCCGCGCCCGGCGCGGACCGCTGGATCATCACGCGCGCGGCGGCCCGGGAAGTCGGCCCGGCGCTGTTCTTCTCGCTGCTCATCATCACCGCCTCGTTCCTGCCGGTGTTCACCCTGGAGGCGCAGGAAGGCAAGCTCTTTGCTCCGCTGGCCTATACCAAGACCTACGCCATGGCCGCCGCGGCGGGGCTGGCCATCACGCTGGTGCCGGTGCTGATGGGCTATCTGATCCGTGGCCGCATCCTGCCCGAGCACAAGAACCCGCTTAACCGCCTGATGATCGCCGTCTACCGGCCCGTCATCGACACCGTGCTGCGACTGCGCGTTCTCACCGTCATCGTCGCGGTGTTGTTGCTGGCGACGGTGATCTATCCCGTGCAACGCCTGGGTTCGGAATTCATGCCGCCGCTGGACGAAGGCGATCTGCTCTACATGCCCATCACCCTGCCGTCGGTCTCCATCGGCGAAGCGGCGCGTATTCTGCAACAGACCGACCGGCTGATCCGCACCATCCCCGAGGTCAAGCGGGTATTCGGCAAGGCGGGGCGCGCCGAGACCGCCACCGACCCCGCGCCGCTGTCGATGTTCGAGACCGTGGTGCAACTCAAAGATCCGTCCGAATGGCGAACTGGCATGACGCTGGACAAACTCAAGGGAGAGCTCAACAACGTCGTCCAAGTCCCCGGCCTGACCAATGCCTGGGTCATGCCGATCCGCACGCGCATCGATATGCTCGCCACGGGAATACGCACGCCGGTGGGCATCAAGGTGGCGGGGCCGGACCTCGCCGGCATCGAGAAGCTGGGCCAACAGATCGAAACCGTCATCAAGGACCTGCCCGGCACCCGCTCCGCCTTTGCCGACCGCGTCGCCGGCGGCCGTTACATCGACATCGAAGTGAACCGCGCCATGGCCGCCCGCTATGGCCTGAACGTGATGGACGTGCAAGACATGATCCGCACCGCCATCGGCGGCGAGAACATCACCACCACCGTGGAAGGGCGCGAACGCTACCCCGTCAATCTGCGCTATCCGCGCGATTTGCGCGATTCGCCGGCAAGGCTGGCGGCAAGCCGCATCGCCACGCCTTCCGGCGCCCAAATCCCGCTCGGCGAACTCGCCACATTGCGCCTGGTGGACGGCCCGCCGGAGATCAAGAGCGAAAACGCCCGCCTCAATGGCTGGATCTATGTCGACATCGCCGGCGTGGACGTGGGCAGCTTCGTCGCCCAGGCCAAGGCCGCGGTGGAAAAGCAGGTTAAACTTCCCGCCGGTTATTCGCTGAGCTGGTCCGGCCAATACGAATACATGGAACGCGCCAAGGCCCGCCTCAAACTGGTCGTACCGCTCACCCTCGGTCTGATCATACTGCTGCTCTACCTCAACTTCCGCAACCTGATGGAAGTCGCTATCATCGTGGCGAGCCTGCCCTTCGCCCTCATCGGCGGCTTCTGGCTGGTGTATCTGCTCGGCTATCAACTCTCCGTCGCCGTCGGCGTCGGCTTCATCGCCCTGGCGGGCGTGGCGGCGGAATTCGGCGTCATCATGCTGCTGTACCTCGATCAAGCCGTCAAGCGCTATCAGGCGGAAGACCGCCTGAAGAGCTGGCAAGACCTCAAGACCGCCATCATCGAAGGCGCGGCGCTGCGCGTGCGTCCCAAGATGATGACCGTCGCCGTCATCATCGCCGGCTTGCTGCCCATCATGCTCAGCCACGGCACCGGCTCCGAAGTCATGCAGCGCATCGCCGCCCCCATGATCGGTGGCATGATCACCGCGCCGCTGCTCAGCCTGCTGGTGATCCCGGCGCTGTATGCATTGTGGAAACGGCGGCAGTTGCGGTTTTAGAGTTCATTTTTATAGAAAGCTCTGAATAATTCCATCCTGGAATTCTCAGAGCACGAAAAGCAAAAATGTGATTTTTGCTTTTCTCCGTTTTTCAATCACCTGGAGTGATTGAAAAATGCCGGCACATCCGTGTGCCGCGGAACCTCTGACACATCAGAGGTTCCTTTATTGTCAAACCATAATGAAGGAGAGCACCACCATGAAAAAAATATCCCATATACTACCGGCGTTGGCGCTGTTGAGCCTGCCCGCCTTCGCCAGCGACATGCACAACCACATGACCGGCGTAGAGGCAGGCGGCGCCAAGGCCACAGCGCAGGCCCACAAGGGTCAGGGCATGGTCAACAAACTGGACGTACAGGCGGGTATCGTCAACCTCACCCATGGCCCCATCAAAAGCCTGGGCTGGTCTGGCATGACCATGAATTTCAAGGTCAAGGACAAAGCCGCGCTGGATAAAATCAAAGCCGGCATGAAAGTCGATTTCGAAGTAAGAGAAGAAGCCGATGGCATGTTCGCCATCACCCATATTAACCCTGCAAAATAACCAAGCCAAAGGACACAACATGAAAAACCGCTTTTCGCTCTACGCCACTTTCCTGACATTGGCGCTTTCTTCCCCGTTAGCCTTCGCCGAAGAAAATGCACCCTCACACAACCATGTTCACCCACAAACCGAAGCTGGCAAGCCCCCCTCCGCGCAAGAAGAGGCGATGAAGGTGGATATCAGGAAATACATGCAGAAGATGCAAGACACCATGCTCGCCATGCATAGCCTCGCCCACAAGATAGAGCGGGAGAAGAATCCCAAAAACCTCGAAAAATTAAAGAAAGAGCACATAATACTTATGGGAAAACACATGGAAATGATGATTCCCTTCATGATGCAAATGATGATGGAATCGCACGGCGCGAACGGGGGCATGGAAGATAATGCCCCCGCCCAGCAAAACCCGCATAACCACGCGCCTGACGCACAGAAATAACCTGTACCCCTATACTCCGCGGGCCGCCCGGCCCGCGGCACTTACCGCTCATTGGGTTACCCCAACAAGAATCCGCCACAGCGGACCCTTATATTTCCGATTTTGTCCAGATTGTTAAATTTTCAAAAATCACTCGCCTCGACATACCCGACACGATCAGCAAGGCTTTAATATTAGCACCGAGAAACTTGTGTAACTTCGCAGCTTACACACATCTCACAGCTCAACAAAGGAATCCTCGGGCATTCCCCCCCTCACGGAATATAAGTAACGAAGGGACACATGATATCCATCAGAAAGGGAATGCCGGACTCATTCCGCATAGCATGGGCAACCACCCTCGCCTTTACGGTCTTTTTCGCCTCTGTTGCCGTCGACTTGCGCGCGCAGGCGCTAATGGCGGCTATTTTTTTGACTGCAATGCTTACCCTGCGCTATGCGCACGAACAACATTTGCCGGCCAGCCTTCGCCTAAAGAATTTCATCCGCATTTTGTTTCTCCTTATCGGAGCCTTTCTCACCCTGCGCTATTTTTTCTGGCGCACATTCAACACGATTTCTTACCATGACCTTTTCAGCTTCGCCGCGGCGTTAGCGCTCTACACCGCGGAGATCTACGGCATAGTGATTTATCTGTTGAGCATCTTCGTCAACGCCAAGCCCCTGTATCGCGACCCAATTCCTTTACCGGAGAACCCCGGGCTGTGGCCTACCGTCGATATCCTCATTCCAAGTTACAACGAAAACCCAGCCTTACTGGAAAATACACTGTTGGCGGCTACACAAATTCGTTATCCGCGCGAAAAATTCAATATTTACCTCCTGGATGACGGGGGAACGGAACAGAAGCGCTTTGACCCGGACACTGACAAGGCGTTGTCTGCCCAGCAGCGGCATACCAGCTTGCAAGAGCTTTGCGAAAGGTTTGGAATCTATTACCTTGCCCGGAAAAAAAACGAACACGCCAAGGCCGGCAACATCAACGCCGCGCTTCCTCATACCGGCGGCGAATTGATTCTGATTCTCGATGCCGATCATGTGCCCACCGTCGACATTCTTGAGCAAACTGTGGGCTGGTTCTTGCGCGATCCGAAATTATTCCTGGTACAGACCCCGCATTTCTTCGTCAGCCCCGACCCGATAGAAAAGAACCTGGGGACGTACCAACGCGTACCAAGCGAGAGCGAAATGTTTTACACGGTCATTCAGCGCGGGCTGGATTTCTGGAATGCCTCGTTCTTTTGTGGCTCGGCCGCCGTGATGCGGCGGAGCCATCTGGAAGAAATCGGCGGCATTTCCACCTCCACTGTCACCGAAGACGCGGAAACATCGATTGCACTGCACAACTCCGGTTACAACAGCGCCTATCTGCGCAGACCCGTCACAGCAGGGCTGCAACCGGAAACATTCAATGGTTTCGTGAAACAAAGAGCACGCTGGGCGCAGGGCATGGTGCAGATATTGATGTCACAGAACCCTATGCGCCAGAAAAATCTGCGGGTATGGCAAAAACTGGGATACCTGAGCAGTTCATTTTTCTGGTTCTTTTCCTATGCACGTGTGATTTTCATCCTGGCGCCGTCAGCCTATCTATTGTTTGGCCTGAAAATTTATGACGCAAATCTACAGGAGTTTTCAGCATATGCCCTGCCCCATATCGCCGGATGCTTCCTGGTGTCCAATTTGCTGTTCGGCAAGGTGCGCTGGGCTTTCGTATCCGAACTCTACGAAACCATGCAGTCTCTCTTTTCGCTGAAAGGCATCACCAGGGTATTGCTCAATCCAGCCTCGGCCCAATTCAACGTCACATCGAAAGGCGAACGACTGGAAAGCGATTTCATCTCATCATCGGCAGGGCCATTTTATGCGCTGCTCCTGATCGCAGTCGCCTCTCTTATAGCCGGCATATACCGGTATCATGCATTCCCGGCCGAGAGAGACGTGATCCTTATCACGGCGGCATGGGAAATATTCAACCTTTTCATCATGATTGGCGCCCTTGGCGCATTGCTGGAGCGGCGGCAACAGCGTGCCACGCCCAGAGTAGCCGTGGACATGGAGGCCGAATTACTCGTCAGCAAGGAAATCTTTCCCTGCCGGATACATGACATTTCAATGGGTGGAGCGGGTATTTCCCTGAGCACTTCCGACATCGATGCACCCTGCCTTGAAAAAGGCATGCATGTAATCTTGGTGACACATAACCACCTCCTGAACAAACCAACCACATTTCATGCCAGAGCGGCAAGTGGCACAACTGAACACGGAAAGCCGAGAAAGGTTTCCACCGTGGGAGTCACCTTCGAACCCCGGTCGCTCGCGGAACGCGCCGAGACGGTGGTTCTGATTTATGGCGATAGCGAGCGATGGCGACGCCATCTCGCCAGCAGGAACAAGCCGCGAGGCATTGTGTCAGGCGCCTTTGCGCTGTTGAAAACGGGTACAGTGCAAGCCATCCGGCACATGGCGATGCTATTCCTGGCGCCGGCCAAAAACATATACCGGCGGCGATCCTGGCTAAAAAGGGCACTGTCCCTGTCACAAGCTTATTTTCGTTAACCTTCAGACGCAACGTCCGAACCCTATCAATGGAGCACACATGAACATTGGAGCGCGGCTTCGCAACATAATCGCATGCTGCCTTGCATTCGGCATTTCCTGGCCAGCGCAATTACCGGCCGCGGAAGAAACGGCTGTTCCTGCCCGGACACAAGAAATCATCCTGGCTCATCTCATGCCGCGTGATGAGCAAATCATACTCCGCAACATGCATGCAGAATATGCGATGTCGATTCCCGTATCGGCGAGGATGAAGGTCGGAAAGAGCACGCTACGCCTCAAGTACACCAGCTCGATCGCACTCGCCGCACCGCGCTCGCAATTAAGGATCAGTCTGAATGATCGGGTGATTGCGCAAATCCCCCTTGCTCCCGCCAAATCCGAGGGCAATCTGGCCGACATCGACTTGCCCCACGAGTTACTGACACCGGGCTATAACAGTCTGAAGTTCAGCGCGATGCAACACTATACCTTGCAAGGTTGCGAGAATCCCTTTTCTCCCGAGCTCTGGACCCAGATCAACACGATCGATTCCAAGTTAATACTCACCAGCACATCCCAGCCTGTACCGGAGCGTCTCTCGGAACTGCCAACGCTCATTGATCGCAAATCGTGGGGCGATTATGAGTTGAACATCATTACCGCAACGAAACAGCCACGCGACCCGCAATTGAAGTGGGGTGGCTTGATAGCACAGGCCGCCGCGTTGCGACTGGATTACGTACCGTTACGTGTACGCCACACAGTGGCAGGGTACAAAGAGAGCACGCCCGCCAAACAGAGCCGCTTCCCCCACCTTGAGCAGTCTTCGCTGACCGGCAGGGACAGTGTCCTTGTCGGCACCAAGGCCGAGCTGTCACCTTATCTGGACAAGAGCTTGAGCGATGACATCTCCGGCAGCTACCTGGCGATTTTTCCTCTCGATGAAGACCCGGCACACTTTGTCATGATCGTTTCGGGCAAGGATGACGCCGAAGTCACGCGAGCGGCGACCACGCTGGCATATATGAATTTCAATCTGCCGGCTTCTTCGTCCACCAAAATCGTCGATCTCAAGACGCCTGCCTTACCCCCTTATACCGCAAAATCGGTTACCCATGAGAACAGGACATACCGTTTTTCAGATCTGGGATTTGAAAACACCGTTCTGAAAGGCATGGCCAGCAACAACACCAATAAGGCAAAGCTCGAGTTCTGGGTCCCGCCAGACCTATTTTCCGCTCAGAATAGTGACGCGGTGCTCAGCCTGCATCTTGCGTCAGGTTCCGGACTCCGGCCCGACTCGGTACTGAACATCATGCTCAATGACAGGTTTGAGAGAGCGATACCGCTCAACGATCCGAGCGGCACGGTATACCGCAATTACAAAGTGATGATACCCATTCGCTCTTTTAAGCCTGGCCGCAATACCATCGACTTCGAGCCAAGCATGATGCCCCTGGTATCCAAAGATTGTGAAATCATTCAGGAACAGAACCTGCTGACCACGCTGTTCAGCGACTCCACTCTATCCATGCCGCAGGCCGCGCATCATGTGCGCATGCCAGATTTGTCGCTATTCTCCAAAACCGCATTTCCGTATACCGTACAGCCCGATGGCTCGGATCTGGCCATTCATGTCGCGGACCAGGATAGTGATACCATCGCCGCCGCATGGATGCTGGCGGCCAAGATGGCGCAGTTGATGAAGTTTCCACAACCTCAATCGGAGATCAGTTTCAAAGCGTCTCAGGACAGCAAAAACCTGATCCTGGTTGGCCCCTACAGCAAATTTGACCCGCGTGTCTGGAAAGCGGCACCCCTCGTTCTGGGCGCGCAAGGAAAAACCCCTTATTTCGTTCAGGAAAACCCCGAGGGGGACGAACCGTTCGCCGCCCATGCCGCAATTGCCCAAACCTCGCAAGCTCAAGGGCTGGGAAACGGCCATACGGCCGCGTTACAGTTCGAATCGCCCGAACACGCCGGGAAAACCGTGCTTGTCTTCACTGCCACCAATGCGCAACAACTTAATCGTGGCATTCGCACCCTGATCCAACCCGCCACCTGGAACTCCTTACAAGGAAGCATTGCCCTGTGGACGGACGATGAAAGATCCATGCAATGGCAAATGGCTGGCGAGGAGTATCATGTAGGTGAAATTGGCTTGATCACCCGGCTCGAATACTATTTCTCGAATTATCCGGTCTATTGGATCATAGGCATGATTGTGCTGATCGCTGTCTTTGCGTTGCTGACCGTTTACCTGCTGGCCCGCTTCAAGCGCAAGCACCATCCGCATGTTGGCAACATTGATTAAATCTGCCCGGCTTCCGGTACTGGGGATGGCGTTGCTGCTCTCCGCGTGCGCCCAGCAGGCGGCGCGTCTCGACTCTGGAAAATGGGCTGAATACAAGCATCAGCTTATAACGTCCGAAGGACGGGTCGTTGATACTGGCAACAATCACATTAGCCATTCCGAGGGCCAGGGGACAGGGATGCTGCTGGCTGCCGCACACCAAGACAAAGAGACATTCCAGAGACTGTGGAGGTGGACGCGCGCCACCCTGCAAATACGCAGCGACAAGCTGTTCGCATGGAAGTGGAGCCATGACAGCAAATCGGTAGCCGACCTCAACAACGCCAGTGACGGCGATATTCTGATCGCATGGGCCTTATACCGCGCCGGCAGACAATGGCGAAGACAGGATTATCTGGATGCGGCGCGGGAAATCAGCCACGATATCAAGGCAAAGCTGTTGCGACGGACAAAACGCGGCCTTGTCATCCTCCCTGCCGAGTCAGGCTTCGAGGATACTCAGGGCACCATCGTCAATCTGTCATATTGGGTATTTCCAGCCTTTGCCGATTTCAACACCTTCGATCCGGCGCCGGAATGGAATGAATTGACGCAAA
Source organism: Gammaproteobacteria bacterium (assembly GCA_033717875.1). Classification (GTDB taxonomy): domain Bacteria; phylum Pseudomonadota; class Gammaproteobacteria; family Ga007554; genus SBBG01. The sequence goes on along the minus strand of JADDKJ010000023.1, from coordinate 22,325 downwards.
GCGGTCTCCATCTGCTCGAAACCGCCCGTTTTGGGCGATGGCGGCTACCCCCGGATTGGCTGGCACTGAGCGCCCCCCCTGCATTGCCTGAAAAATTTGATCCCACCTTCGGGTACAACGCCATTCGAATTCCACTCTACCTGGTCTGGGCGAAGCACACCGACATGGAGTCGCTCAGACCCTTCGTCGAATTCTGGGACTTTTTCGATGGCGCACGCTTCATTTCGCCATCGGTCAACCTGAAGAACAATTACATTGATTCAGACGATGCCTCTCCCGGCATACGCGCAATCATCGATTTAACGCGTCGAACAGCAAAGGGAAAAGCCTCAAAAACCACACGAGGAAATAACTTGCAGGACTATTATTCCTTCAGCCTGTTTTTGCTGACGAATCTGGCGCAGACCGAGACTGCCGCACAATGAAAAATTCCGCCCGGATTCTGGCCGGATTGACCTTGTTGTCCCTAACAGGCCTTATTCTGTATTGGTGGCAGAGGCCGCACACCGAATCCACCGCCCCTCAAGAGAGACAAAACACGAATCATGTCCCTGAAGGACAGGCGACCTTTCTGCCGTCCGCATCGCCCGCGGCGCCTGCCCAGCCCATGGAAGATGTATCGAAAGACAGCGCTCCGCAAATCACCCTCACACCCCCTGTTACCGCCGCACCCCGCCGTATCTTACCAACACCGACGAAGGCAAGCGCCTCGCCGCATCGCGGGATAAATGAACAGCGACTGTGGGATATGCTTGGAGAGCGACGCCACGAAGAATTGCAGGCCGAAATTGCACGCCTCATGAAAAACAACAAAGACTGGCAACCGCCGCAAAAATTGCTCGATCTGCTTTCGGCGGACACACTTCGCCGGACCATCGACAGCGCGATTTCCGGCAAGGCATGGCAAACCTTGATAAATCTGGAACAGCAACATCCCGAACAATTCAATTGTCAGGACATCCATTATTTGTGGGCATTGGCCGAATCGCTGCATGCCAAAAATCAGATTGCCCGCAGCAGAAAGATATATGAATGGATCATGGATAACTGCCAGGATGAGTCACATCGCCTGATCAGTCTGAAAAGGGCTGCGCAATACTTGCCCGCGGAGACTGTCCAACAATTGATCGAACGCGAGGCGCTTGCTCATAAAAGCGGAACTGCAAAGGCGGCATTTGACGAATTTTACCACGGCTTTTATGTCAACCGTTTCGTTGACGAGTTCACTAACAAGCGTTACACCCCGGCATTGGCGTATGCAGAAAAAATAGAACCGGTAATTCCGCAGCGACAGGATGCCGACACGGCGGCCCTGATTGCCTGGGCGTACTTCCAGAACCAAAACTTCCCGAAAGCCGAATTCTGGTTTGCACAATCCTTACGCTGGAAAGCCGGCGATGACGCAAGTTATGGATTGGCGCTGAGCCGCCTTCGTCAGGAAAATCAGGGCGGGGCCGAGGCCGTAGCTCGCCAGCACGCCGCAAGCTCTCCGAAAATGAGAGAACTGCTGGCCGACCTCCTGACAACGCAGGCCAACACCGCCCACCAAGAGGGAAAATACAAGGAAAGTTTCGACCGCTTCCATGAGGCAGAGAAATACCGCCCCCTACCTCGCGGGGGACGCATCATGCAGGCGTGGAATCTATATCAACTTGGGGATTATACGCGCGCCGGAACGGAATTCGATGCCTTGTACCGGGAACAACAAGACCAGGACAGCGCACAGGGTGTTGTGCTGAGCTATTCCCAAACCGGCAAGTATGCCGCCATCGAAACTCTTTCCCGCCAGGCCCCGACTCCATTGAGCGAGCTTTGGCAGGAATTCCTGGCGCAAGGCGATTATCAACGGAAACTCTTTCTTTCGGCAAAACACACTGCACCGGATAAATTTCCTCAGCTCGCGAACATCGACAGCCCCACCCTCGGACTGGGGATCATGGCCCGTAGCAAATCGGGGGAATCGGGCCTGGGCAGGTTAACCATCATCAAAGCGCCGGTCTCGGAACTCACTTATGTATATAACGACATCAACCTGTGGAAGCTGCGCCTGGAAAAGGTGATGCTGGATAGCGGCGAACTCGGGGCCGCGGCCAAGATAGGGAAGTATAATCCCGCATCTGGTTATAGCCACATCTCCCCTGCCACCACGAGGCTGGACGATGGGATTGAACCGCATATCTATTATCGCCGTGATGGCCGGTTCTCTCCATATATCGACGTGGCAGCCACGCCTTCGACGGGCGTCATCTCCAGCAAACCGATCTGGAAGCTCGGCTTTTTGAAACAGGAAACATCGGGATTCTGGAATGCGGAACTGTTCTCTCAACCCGTCCGCGAGTCGGTCCTGTCCTATACCGGCATCATCGATCCGTATAGCGGAGAAAAGTGGGGGCGTGTAGTGAAAACCGGGATAAGCCTTTCCGGGTATCGCCGGCTGGGAAACTCTTTCGGCGTCTTCGGACACGGCAATTTCGCAGAGTTGTCAGGGGAGAGCGTCACAGACAATCGATCCGTGAGCGGCAACATATCGCTAACCCGCAATATTCAGATCAAGGGCTTTGATTATTTTGCCGCAGGAGCGAGCGTTTCTTATCAAAACTATCAGAAGAATCTAAGCCATTTCACCTTTGGCCAAGGAGGTTACTTCAGCCCGCAACACCGAATGTTCCTCGGTGGCACAATCGGCTTCCTCACCGAAGAAAACCGCAACTTCATTTTGAAAGGAAATGCGGGCATAGGTTATCAATCACAACAACAGGATCGCAGCCCTTATTTCCCGCTCAACCCCAATGGTTCCGATCATGGCGCCAGCAGCCAGAGAGGGCTTGGCCTGGCCGCGCAGCTTCAGGCCGTGGTCCGCCTGGAGGATTATTGGCAATTAGGTGGAGAACTGAGCCTAAGAGAAACCCCGGATTATCGCGACAAATCGGCGCTGATATTCCTGCGCTTGCTGTATCGTCCCCGCAAGACCGTTCATAGCATGGATCTTCCCGACTACACATCGCAAACGCTGTATTGATCGCCCATCACCCCGTCTTCTGCCACGACGCCTTGCGCGTCATATTTCCCCAATGGCCCTCCTTGCCGCGCGCCCAATACCATAGTCCCATCAGACGCCATACCGAATTCAGTTGACGATAGCCGAAATTTTCGGCGATGGCGGCGAGGAAAAGCATGACAATGTGCCTGGGCCTGGGATAGATGTGAAACGAAATCTCTTCCAGAAGAAAGGCGCTGACGGAGAGCAACACGCCAAGCCCAATCGCCACCAGCATGAAGGCGGCCATGGCCTGAAACGAAATCAATCCGAATAGCCAAGCCAATATCATAAACAGATAACCGATGACTTCGACGATTGGCCCCAGCCATTCGAAGAACATCATGAAGGGAAAGGCCAGCCAGCCTACCGCCCCGCCCTTGCGGTGGCACAGCAGGTCGATGTTTTTCGACAGGCTTTCGGCCAAGCCGCGCTGCCAACGCACACGCTGGTTCTTCAAGGTTTTCAAATCTTCCGGCGCCTCGGTCCAGCAAATCGGATCGGGCACGAAGGTGATGCGGTAAGGCACGCCTTGCGCAATCAAGTGACGATGCAGCCGCACCACCAGCTCCATATCCTCGCCGATGGTGTTGGTGAGATAACCGCCGACGTCGATCACCTTTTCCTTGTTGAATACGCCAAACGCGCCGGAAATGATCAATAATGCGTTCAGCGGCGACCACCCCATTCGCCCGAACAGGAAGGCGCGCAGGTATTCGACGATCTGAAACAGTGCGAGTATATTGCCTGGCAAACCTCGGCTGACGAGAAAACCGCCGTTCACCTCGCAACCATTGGCAATGCGCACCGTGCCTCCGGACGCCACAGTCCTTGGATCTTCAAGAAAGGGCTGAACGACTTTCTCAAGGCTGTCGCGCTGCAGGATCGAATCGGCGTCGATGCAACAGAACAGTGGATAGCGCGCCGCGTTGATGCCGACATTCAGCGCGTCGGCCTTGCCGCCATTTTCCTTGTCGATGACGCGCAGATTGGGATACTGCAGCGAACGGTAAATCGTTTTGATGGCCTTGGTCTTGAGCCGCACCCGATACGCCTCAGGAAACGGAATCAGCGAAAATTCCCTTATCAATACCTCCAGCGTTTTATCCTTTGATCCATCATTGATGACGATGATTTCGTATTCAGGATAGCTCAATTGCAGCAACGAGCGTATCGAAGCCGCGGCGGTGGCCTCCTCGTTATAAGCTGGCGAGAGGATACTGACAGGGATATGAAGATCGGTGTAGCTGTGTGGAAGCTCGCTCTCACCATGCTCGGCCATGTAACGCGAAAGAGTGAAAAAAGACGATATATTGAGCATGATGTAGCCCAGGTTCATGCCGATGAAATAGAGCAGGAAGAACCACTGGGAAGCGACAACGATATCGGCGATCATCACGGCATTCTCTTTTCCGCAATCACCTGGGCGAGAATATCCCTGGCATATCGATCGGGATGCTCTTGCTTGATTTTTTCGAGATCGTCCATGCTCACATAGGGAAGATTGGCCAGCGCCTGCGCCGCGCGATAACGTACCCACCACTGGGTATCGCTCAGCATGTTCACCAGAATATATTTATCGTGGATCAGCCCCATCCTGCCCAGCGCCCTCGCCGCCTGTACCCGCACATGCCATGCGGCATGAGTGAGATGCTTGCGCACCAGATCCAGGGCATCGGGACTCTTCAGGGATTGAAGACAGGCGGCGATCACCGGTTCGGTGGGATATTTTTCCATCACTTGACGCAATACCGCCGTCGATGAATCGCACGCCATAACTCCCAGATAACGCACCAAGCGAGGCACTTGGTTCTTTGGAAAATGCAGCACGGCATGCCCTAATGCCGGGCACACAACCTCCGGCCTGGCCTCGAGCAGAATGCCGGCCACTCGCGCGACAGGCCAGTCGCTACGCGAACCGATCAAGGGCATGATGAACGGCACGGCCCCTTCCTCATCGATGCGCACCATCGCCTGCACAGCGGCCATCGACACATAGGAAGTTTCCTCCATCGCCACTTTCTTGATGTCCTCCCACGCCGATTTGTCGCGAAGAAAACCCAAGACCACGATCGCCGCCAGGCGATCCCTGGCATTTCTTCTTTGCAACAACCGCAACGCCATTCCGGGCATGCCGATACGGCGCGCTACTTCATTCAAACTTTCCTTTGCCTGTCCCTTCAGCGCTTCATGGAAGTGGCTCCAGAGATTGAACAGCGCGGTCCAGTCTTTTCTTCCGACGGGGGGGAGATTTTCGGGAATAGCGTCCAGGCTGCCGATCAACAGGGGACGCCAGATTTCCACCAGCCTTTTTTTGCGGCGTTCTTCCCTGAACAGCTTGTAACGCAAAAAGAGCACATAAAGCACCATGAGAATGACAAGAATGAGAACGGCGATTCCCGTCCAGAATGCCAGTTCGACAATGGGATCAGAAGAGGTAACGAACCCCAAGGCGAATTCCTTTTCGTGTATAGAGGTCGCCCTGCTCGTGAAGAGCCACCTCATGGGTCAAGGCCCAGCGCGGAGCGAACCAATAACGCCCCGTCAGCACGATGCTTCGCACATCGTAGTATGCGGGCGCGGCCGGGGGAAGATTCAACACTTCACTACCAATGGCATAGGTCATACCTAGGCTGTTGCGTTCCCCATAGTAATACGCGGCCTGAAACGCATGACTGACAGGTGATCCTCCACCCTCGATCTTGTTCGCGAAGAAAGTATAGGCAGCACGGTAATTTCCCCAGTAGCGTTCGATAGTAAAATTGCCGCGATTGATGCGGATCGCGTCATCGTTCTGGTATTTCGTGTGGCGCATGCCAAGATGAACGCCCCATCCCTGGCCGAAGGTGCGCTGTATCTGCATCAGCGCCGACCATTGCGGCAACACTTTGTGGCTGGGGCTAAAATTCGCCTCGGCCAATGCCGTCCAGCGGCCATCAAGCGGATAGTACATACCCGCCAGCAGTTCACGATCGGAGAGCGAAAACCGCTCTGTCTCACGCACGCTGCCATAGAGAGTCTTGCCATCGGCGGTCTTGCGCACGCCGTCGAGGTAGGTACTGCGCCAATCGGCATAGCCGCGATTCAAATCGTCGTAGCTCTGTCCCACCTCCACTTCGAGCGCCCAGGCCGGTGACAAAACTCCTATCCATGCCATCAAAAATCCATAGTGAATCCATTTCATGCCGCTGTCTTCATCCTCATATAACGCCTGATCCGGGCAATCAGCTCCGCCGGCTGAAACGGTTTGGTGATGTAATCGATCACTCCCGCGTCCAGCGCACGTACCGCATCGCGCTCCTGCGATTTGGCGGTCAACATCACCACAGGCACGCCTTTCCATTCGGGCCTGCCACGGATCTGGTCATACAATTCAAAGCCATCCATGTAAGGCAGCATCACATCGAGCAACACCAGATCGGGTGGCTGGATGCTGCCTATCAGGCCACTCGCTTCGCGGCCGTCGGCTGCCACGAGCACCTGATATCCTTCCCGTGTCAGCATGAAATTCAGCAAATAGCCGATATTTTCATCGTCTTCCACGACAACTACCGTAGGTTTATGCTGCGCTGTCATTCTCACACCCGCCCATATGCCTTGGTTTTTTAGGCCCAAGCTTATTATCGGCAGCAATGAGATAAAATTGACCATGTCGAGGACATATATACAGCCTTAAAACAGCGGGACAAGTCCGCAAAATTTTGTTATATTTCCTTATGATGTCGAACCGTCCCTCACCCAGGAGATATGTTTAGCCATGAATCCGTATCAACGCCCCGCCGTCGCAACCGTTGGCTCTACGGTCACCACCAACAAACTGATTCGCAACACCTATACGCTGTTGGCGATGACGCTGCTGTTCAGCGCGGCCACCGCCGGCGCGTCGATCAAGTTCAACCTGCCCCATCCGGGCCTGATCATTACCCTGGTGGGCTACTTCGGGCTGCTGTTCCTCACCTACAAGCTACGCAACAGCGCCTGGGGCCTGCTGTCGGTGTTCGGGTTGACCGGCTTCATGGGCTTGACGCTCGGCCCCATCATCAACAGCTATCTCGGCCTGCCCAACGGCGGACAGACAGTGATGATGGCGATGGGCGCCACCGGCGCGATCTTTCTCGGCCTGTCGGCCTATGCGCTGACCTCGCGCAGGGACTTCAGTTTCATGGGGGGCTTCCTGTTCGTTGGCGTGCTGGTGGCCTTTCTCACCGGACTAGGCGCCATCTTCTTCGAGCTGCCCACCCTGGCGCTGGCGGTGTCCGCGATGTTCGTCCTGCTCGCCTCTGGTCTGATACTGTTCGAGACCAGCCAGATCGTTCATGGCGGCGAGACCAATTACATCCTGGCGACTGTCTCGCTGTACGTCAGCATTTACAATCTGTTCGCCAGCCTGCTGCATCTGCTGGGTGTGTTCAACAGCAACGATTGAGATATCCGAAATGATGCCGAGAACCCCTGGCGGTGCGCTGTCCAGGGGTTTTTCGTTTACGGTGATGTCATGACCGAAGAACACATCTTCGCCCAATACATTCGCATCCTCGGCAAAGGCAAAAAGGGCTCGCGTTCGCTGACACAGGACGAAGCCTACGAGGCGATGCGCCTGATACTGGCCGACAGCGCGGTCGAACCGGTGCAGCTCGGCGCCTTTCTCATGTTGATGCGCGTCAAGGAAGAAAGCCCGGAGGAACTGGCCGGCTTCGTGCGCGCGGCGCGCGACAGCTTGGTTTTACCGGGCGCGATACCCAAGGTAGATCTCGATTGGTCGTCCTACGCCGGCAAACGCCGGCAACTACCGTGGTTCCTGCTCTCCGCCTTGCTGCTGGCCGAAAACGGCAGCTCGATATTCATGCACGGCATCGGCGGGCGCAAATACAATCGTGTCTATACCCCCGGCGCCTTGGCATCACTGGGAATCGCGCCTTGCGCATCGCTGAATGATGCGGCGCAGCGTATCCGGCAGCAGGGTTTCGCCTTCCTACCCTTGGAAAATTTCTGTCCCAAGCTTCAGGAAATGATCGAGCTGCGCGACCTGCTGGGGTTACGCTCCCCCGTGCACACCCTGTCGCGCATGCTCAATCCCTTCCAGGCGCCCAACCTGATGCAGGGCATCTTCCACCCCGGTTACAAAATCATCCATCAACAGGCCGCGCTGCTTCTCGGACAGTCCCATGCGGCGGTGCTGAAAGGCGAAGGCGGCGAGATCGAACGCAACCCGGACATCGACTGTCAGGTGCTCACCGTCCACGAAGGCGTCGCCGGGGAAGAGCAATGGCCGGCCCTGTTCAGCACCCGCCACATGAAAGACGAGACCATGGATGTGACGCGGCTGGCGGCGCTGTGGCGCGGCGACATCGCGGACGACTACGGCGAGGCGACGGTCACCGGCACCGCCGCGATCGCGCTCAAGATGATGGGACGCGCGGATTCGATCGCGGCGGCGGAAGCGTTGGCGCGGCAGATGTGGGATGGACGCCCCCGTGATAGGTACGGCAGCGGAACACACGTTTTAGGTTTATAATCCACCCTCTCCCCTTGGGAGAGGGTGGGGGTGAGGGAAAGGCATGCGGCAAGTTGTTGAATTTATAATTCCCCTCATCCCAGCCTTCTCCCTGGGGGCGAAGGGTACCTTAAATAACCTTACCCGAATGCGCACGGCGCACCCTGCAACTGGATCACATATCAATGAAGTCTTACACACGCCGCCCACGAATCGGCCTGTTGATCGCTTTGCTCGGCCTGAGCCTGCTCTGCGGCTGCGGCCAGAAAGGCGCTCTGTATCTGCCGGATGAAAAACCGGCGCCCAGCCAACCACAACGATAAAGAATTTATGGATCATTTCAGCTACCGCAACGGCGCGTTGCACGCCGAAGATGCCGATCTTGCGCAGATCGCCGCCACGCATGGCACGCCCTGCTATGTCTACTCCCGCGCCACCATCGAGCGCCACTGGCACGCCTTCGACCGCGCCTTCGCCGGGCACGATCATCTGGTGTGCTACGCCGTCAAGGCCAACTCCAATCTCGCCGTGCTCAATGTGCTGGCGCGGCTGGGATCGGGCTTCGACATCGTCTCCGGCGGCGAACTGGAACGGGTGCTGGCCGCCGGGGGCGATCCGGCCAAGGTAGTCTTCTCCGGCGTAGGCAAGCGCGCCGATGAAATGCGTCGCGCCCTGGAGGCGGGTATCCACTGCTTCAACGTCGAATCGCTGCCCGAGCTGGAACGCCTCAACACCGTGGCGGAAGAGATCGGCGTGCGCGCGCCGGTGTCGCTGCGCGTCAACCCTGACGTGGATGCGCGCACCCATCCCTATATCTCGACCGGCCTGAAGGAAAACAAATTCGGCATCGATATCGCCGAAGCCCGCGAAGCTTATGCGCGCGCCGCCGGACTGCCGCACATCGAGATCGTCGGCGTGGACTGCCATATCGGCTCGCAACTGACCGAGATCGAACCGTTCGTCGACGCCCTCGACCGTTTACTGCACCTGGTGGACGACCTCGCCGCGCAGGGCATCGCCATCGACCATATCGACATCGGCGGCGGCCTGGGCATCGCTTATCATGGCGAAACCCCGCCCTCGCCCGCCGACTACGCCGCGGCGCTGCTGCCAAAGCTGGCCGGACGCGGGCACAAGATCCTGCTCGAACCCGGCCGCGCCATCGTTGGCAACGCCGGCGTGCTGCTGACCACGGTGGAATACCTGAAACACACCGCGCACAAGAACTTCGCGCTCGTCGACGCCGGCATGAACGACCTGATCCGCCCCGCCCTTTACAAGGCCTGGCAAGACATCGTCGAGGTAACGCCTAGAACAGCGCGCGAACCCCAGCACTATGATGTGGTCGGCCCGGTATGCGAGACCGGCGACTTCCTCGGCAAGGACCGCAGCCTCAATATCCAGCCCGGCGACGTGCTGGCGGTGCGTTCCGCCGGCGCTTACGGCTTTGTCATGAGCTCCAACTACAACACCCGGCCGCGCGCCGCGGAGGTGATAGTGGACGGGGATCAGATCCATCTGGTGCGGGCGCGGGAAACAGTGCAGGCGCTGTTTGCGGGAGAGAGATTGTTGCCCTGATCGTCCCGAACGAGGGCGGCGTTGCGGTGCGTGAGACGCACCCTACACGCTACATCGAACTGCCGGCGAACCCCCGCTGCCGCCACGCCTCGTAGAGAATCACCGCCACGGCGTTGGAGAGATTCAGGCTGCGGTTATCAGGCCGCATGGGAATACGCAGCAGTTGCTCCGACGGCAGGGCATCCAGCACGGTTTGTGGCAATCCACGGGTTTCCGGCCCGAACAGCAACGCATCCCCTGGCTGAAAGGTCACATCGGCATAATATCGCCGCCCGCGCGTCGAGCAGGCGAAGATCCGCGCCGGCCGTACCGCCTCGACAAAGGCCTCAAGGCTCTCATGCTCGCGCACCGTGGCATATTCGTGATAATCCAGTCCGGCGCGCTTGAGCTTGCTGTCGTCCAGGCGGAAACCGAGCGGGCGGATCAGATGCAGCGCCGCCCCGACATTGGCGCACAGGCGAATGATGTTGCCGGTGTTGGGTGGAATTTCGGGTTGATAGAGAACGACGTGAAACACCAGGTTTTTAGGTTCAATCTTCGCCGGCCAGCTCGTCGCCCATCCCCAGTTCCTTGATCTTGCGCGTCAGCGTGTTGCGTCCCCAGCCCAGCAGCCGCGCCGCGTCCTGGCGGCGGCCACCGGTGTGCTTGAGCGCGGTTTCGATCATGATGCGTTCGAAAACAGGTGTCGCGGCATCGAGCACACCTGTCTCGCCCTGCGCCAGACGCTGGTCGGCCCACCCCCGCAGCGCGGACTCCCATTCGCCGCCATTGACCACCGGGGCGCTTTCGAGCTTGAGTTCGGGTGGCAAGTCTTCGAGATGGATTTCCCGGCCCGAGGCCATCACGGTCAGCCAGCGGCAGGCATTTTCGAGCTGGCGCACATTGCCCGGCCACTCAAGCCTGCACAGATAGGCCTCGGCCTCGGGACGCAGCGTCTTGGGCTCGACATTCAGTTCGCGTGCCGCGCTGTTGAGGAAATGACGCAGCAACAGCGGAATATCGGTGCGCCGCTCGCGCAACGCGGGAATGTGGATGCGGATCACGTTCAGGCGGTGGAACAGATCCTCGCGGAACAGCCCTTCCCTGACGCGCCGTTCGAGATCCTGGTGAGTGGCGGCGATGATGCGCACGTCGACCTTGATGGGGGTATGACCACCCACGCGGTAAAACTCGCCATCCGCCAGCACGCGCAGCAACCGCGTTTGCAGCTCGGCCGGCATGTCGCCGATCTCGTCGAGGAACAACGTGCCGCCATCGGCCTGTTCGAAACGGCCACGGCGCATGTTCTGTGCGCCGGTGAAGGCGCCGCGCTCATGGCCGAACAGTTCCGACTCCAGTAGCTCGCGCGGGATCGCGGCGGTGTTGAGGGCGATGAACGGCTTGTCCGCCCGTGGACTGTGACGATGCAGCGCCTGCGCCACCAGCTCCTTGCCGGTACCGGATTCACCGTTGATCAAGACAGTGATATTCGACCGCGACAGCCGCCCGATGGCCCGGAACACCTCCTGCATGGCGGGCGCCTCGCCGATGATCTCGGGGCTGCGCGCATCCTCGATGCGCGGCTGCGGCGCGCGATTGCGCCGGCTATGATCGACGGCGCGCCGCACCAGATCGACCGCCTCGTCGACATCGAAAGGCTTGGGCAGATACTCGAACGCACCGCCCTGATAAGCCGACACCGCACTGTCCAGATCGGAGTGCGCTGTCATGATGATCACCGGCAGATCGGCATGATCGGCCTTGATGCGTTCGAGCATCTTCAACCCGTCCATGCCGGGCATGCGAATATCGCTGACGACGATGTCCGGCACGTCATTTTCGAGGGAGCGCAGCGCCGGGGCGGCGCTATCGAAACTGACCACGTCCATGCCGGCCTGCCTCAGCGCCCGCTCCAGCACCCAGCGGATCGACCGGTCATCGTCGATCACCCACACATATTCCCTTTCGCTCCTTGCTTCCCTTTCACTCATTACCTTTCTCCAGCGGGAGCACTATCGTAAACGTCGTCTGTCCTGGATGGCTGCTGCATTCGATCAGGCCGTCATGCTGTTGCACCAGCGATTGGGCGATCGACAAACCCAGCCCGGTACCTTCAGGCCGCGTGGTCACCATCGGATAAAAAATCCGCTCCACCATGTCGGGAGCGATCCCCGGCCCGCTGTCGATCACTTCGATACGCGCCGCAAGTTTGTGGCGCTGCTGGCCGATGGTGATCTGGCGCTGAATCCGCGTGCGCAAAATGATGTCGCCCGCCCCGTCGATAGCCTGCACGGCATTGCGCACGATATTGAGCACGGCCTGAATGAGCTGATCCGGGTCGACGCTGAACTCCGGGATGCTGGGATCATAATCGCGGATAATCGACACTCCCGTGGGCACCTCGGCGAGCACCACGCCGCGCACCCGCTCCAGCACCTGATGGATGTTGGCGAGGCGCTTCTGCGACAGGGTATTCGGCCCCAGGATGCGATTCACCAGATTCTGCAACCTGTCCGCTTCACCGATGATGATGCCAGTATATTCCGTGAGCGCCTCATCAACCAGCTCCCTCTCCAGCAATTGCGCGGCGCCACGCAATCCACCCAGCGGATTCTTGATTTCATGCGCCAATCCGCGCACCACCGCGCGCGCCGCCTGAAGCTGGGCAAGCAAATTCTCTTCCCGGGTGATGCGCATCTGGCGATCCACCTGCACCAGCTCGACCAGCAACTCGCCGCCTCGCCCCTCAGCCAACGGTGTAATCGTCATGTCGACGGAAATTTTCCGGCCGCCCGGCAGTGCCAATTGTAGTTCGTGCTCGGCGAACGGAGCCCCGCTCTCCAGAGCGTACCGCATGGCATCGACAACCAGCGCCGCCCCCGGCAGCAGGTCTTGCACCGGCAAGCCGAGCAAGCGCCTTGCGCTTACCTCAAAGACCATCTCCCCGGCCGGGTTGACATAAATCAGCCGCAACACATCGTCGAAGACCAGCACGGCGGTGGTCAAGCCATCGATAATGCGCCGATTTATTGCATCCTGTGTCATAAGATCGGGCAACATACCCCGCTACTGCAAGAACCAAACCATTCTTTAAATCCGTCTTCCATGCCGCAAGAACCCTTTCCAGAAATTAAAATAACTGTTTGAAAAATAAAATAATAAGCACAAAAAGGAACCGCTCTTGGCGAATTCTGGCAACCCCGGAAAGTAAAAACGGCCGACTAACAGGCAACAGAATAGCTCATGGAGCATTTTTTTGCACCATTATGGTGCGAACATCTAGGCATAATAAAAGGACCTCTAAAAATTTGATCAAGCGCGAGGGCAAGGCGAAAAGTGGCGAAAAAGCGGAGTGTCCACACAGTCTGCCACTTCCCGGCCCTGCATTTTGAGCCACTTTTCAACGCCGCTATCGTGGCTTCAGCGGATTTTTATTCCATTTCGCAATAAAAAGTGAAATATTTTAGGGTGCGTTCCACGCACCATTACCATTGGTGCGTGGAACGCACCCTACAAAATTATTGTCGTTTTTAACGCAAATTGGAATTAGAGGTGCCCATAAGAAAAGAAAAGCCCCGGCAAGGTGAACCCGTGCCGGGGCCAATAAACACGACAGCGATGTATTACAAACTGTAATACATGTCGTACTCGACCGGGTGCGTCGTCATGCGGAAACGAGTGACTTCCTTCATCTTCAGGTCGATATAGGCATCGATCATCTCGCTCGAGAACACACCGCCCGCAGTGAGGAATGCGCGGTCCTTGTCGAGAGCTTCCAGCGCCATGTCCAGCGAATGGCACACGGTGGGGATCTTTGCCGACTCTTCACGCGGCAGGTCGTACAGGTCCTTATCCATGGCGTCGCCGGGATGGATCTTGTTCATGATACCGTCCAGGCCGGCCATCATCATGGCGGCGAAGGCCAGGTAAGGATTGCTGCTGGCATCCGGGAAACGGATTTCGATGCGGCGCGCCTTGGGGCTGGGCACATAGGGAATACGCACCGAAGCGGAGCGGTTGCGCGCCGAATAGGCGAGCATGATCGGCGCTTCGAAGCCGGGCACCAGTCGCTTGTAGCTGTTGGTGGTGGAATTGGTGATGGCGTTCAGCGCGCGGGCATGCTTGAAGATGCCGCCGATGTAATAGAGCGCCAGCTCGGACAGGCCACCATACAGATTGCCGCTGAACAGATTCTGGCCGCCCTTGGACAGCGACTGGTGCACGTGCATACCGCTGCCGTTGTCGCCGACAATCGGTTTGGGCATGAAGGTGACGGTCTTGCCATAGGCGTGCGCAACGTTCTGGATGACGTACTTGAGCACCTGCACCTCGTCGGCCTTTTTCACCAGGGTGTTGAAGCGCGTACCGATTTCGCACTGGCCGGCGGTGGCCACTTCGTGGTGATGCGTTTCAACGGAAAGCCCCATGTCTTCCAGCGCCAGGCACATGGCGGAGCGGATGTCCTGGAACTGATCGACCGGCGGTACGGGGAAATAACCGCCCTTCACACCGGGGCGATGCCCCATATTGCCGTCCGGGTAGACTCTCTCGGAGTTCCAGGAAGCGGCCTCGGAATCGACCTTGCAGAACGAGCCGCTCATGTCCGCACCCCAGCGCACGTCGTCGAAGATGAAAAATTCGGGTTCGGGGCCAAAAAACGCGGTGTCGGCAATGCCGGTGGACTGCAAATAGGCCTCGGCGCGCTTGGCCAGCGAACGCGGATCGCGGTCATAGCCCTTCATGGTATGGGGCTCGAGGATGTCGCAGCGCAGAATCAGGGTGCTCTCATCGAAGAACGGATCCATCACCGCCGTGTCGGCATCGGGCATCAGAATCATGTCGGACTCTTCGATGCCCTTCCATCCGGCGATGGAAGACCCGTCGAACATCTTGCCGTCCTTGAAGGCATCGGCATCGAGGGTGGAGGCCGGCACGGAGACGTGCTGCTCTTTCCCACGGGTATCGGTGAAACGGAAGTCAACGAATTTCACTTCGTTGTCTTTGATCATTTTGAGAACTGTTTCTGCGGACATTTAATTTCCCCTCGGGCGTTCCTGTCAATTAAAAAATAAACCTGGTCCAAAATAGCACAAAATGTGCCATTAAAATTTTTATTTTTAAATCAATATCTTACTGAATAATGCAACAAAATTTAACCTTCATGCGCTCATTAATGGTGCGCAAAAATCCATGATCGCACCATCATGATGCGATCATGGATTTCAACCGAATCGGATTCTGCCGCCACAAGATTTCAAGCCAGGCTGGCGGCCGGCTTGTGGGCGCCGGCCTCTTTGCAAAACTGGCGCAGCTTGCTATACAAGGTTACAGCGAGGGAGATTACCCCCAGGCAATCCGGTTGACAAGAGCCTGGGCGAAATAATATTTCGACTGTTGCAAAAATGTCAGGGGCTGTTGACATTTCGGAGCGTCACGAGGGTGAGCGGGAAGCTGAAGGTTCAAGGTGCACGGACCAGAGGGCGACGAAGGCGTATTTGCAGTATGTTGAGGAGCCCGGAAAGAGTACACCTTGAAGATTCAGCTTCCCGCTCAGCCGCAGCAGCTCTGTAAATGTCAACAGACCCTAGTGCGAGGGCGTGCTTTTATCGTGGCGCGCTACTTTCACTGGCAAGGCGTCAGTGGCCGCCGACAGCTCGGCGTAGGCGCGAGTGCTGCCGGTATCATTCCATAGCTCATAGGCATGAGTCAGGCCCAGAGGAAAGGGCTGGCCACTCATCGTCCGCATGATTTGTAAAATATCCATGAGCCGGACAAAATCGTGCGCCAAATGAGCGTAAACGCCTGACGAACCACCTTGCAAATAGCCGGCAAGCTGCCAATAAGCACTGCGCCCCAAGTCGACAAAATAACTGATCGCGACGCGCCGGCGCTGTGCTTGAAGGGGAAACAAACCGGCATGGATCAAACATACGTCTCCAACCTCGCGCAACCCTTCCTGCCGGATACGCCCCGCCTGATCCATGGCACGCAGGTAATCCAGGGCGAGAATCCTCTTCACTGCTCCCGGTTCACCAGCAAACCGCATCAGCAGAAACACCAGGTAGCTTTCCATGTCCTCATCGAGCCGACAGCCGGCAGCCGCTTGCGCCTCCATCACCAGCGCTTGCCACTGCGCCGTCGCCGTTGGGTTGATGACCAGGGATTCCATTGCTCACCTCCTTCGCTGGGCGAAAATTCACCAGGATTACTAAAGCTATCGGCAAACTGTCCGATGTTTTGAGCGTGGATTTGGTATAAAAGGCCACTTCCGCAGGGATTCGGATGGCCCCATGGGGCAGATGCTAATTACGGACTGAGACAATGGACAAGGATAAGATGGAAACGAAAACCCGCCACAAGCCCGCTGCCTGGCTGGCGGCGCTCGCCATCGCCGCCATACCCGCCGCACACGCGGATCTGCTGACGGAAGACCTGAAGAACGCCTTGCTGATCGGATTGGCGGCGGGGCTGCCGGCATTGGCCTCGGTCCCCGACACGCGTGTCGAGGGCACGCTGGGTGCGGGCTACCGCCGGGACGGCGTGAACTGGAACATCGCCGGAAACTCCGCCGGGACAAACCCCAATATCCTCTCCGACCTGACATGGGAAAGCCTGGACATCGCCCAGGTGCGGGCGGGCGGAAAAATCACCTGGAAGGACGACTGGGTAGTGCGTGGCGCGGCGGCCTACGGCAAGATCGTCACAGGCGAGAATCAGGACTCGGATTACCTCGGCGACAACCGCACCCTGGAGTTTTCACGCTCCAACAACAAAGGCGGCGGCGACGTGCTCGACGCCAATCTGGGCGTCGGCCGCACCTTCCGGCTCTACGACAAGAGCGTCGGCAAATTTATTTACCTCACCCCGCTGGCGGGTTACTCGCTGCACCGGCAAAACCTGACCATGACCGACGGCTACCAGACCTGGCCGCCGCTCGGCCCCTTCTCCGGCCTTGATTCCTCGTACAACGCCGAATGGAAGGGCCCATGGCTGGGCGTCGACGCCCTGCTTCCGGTCGACACCAAGCTGTCGGTGATCGCCAACATCGCATACCACTGGGCGGAGTACGATGCCAAAGCCAACTGGAATCTGCGCCCGGACTTGGCCCATCCAGTCAGCTTCAGGCACAGCGCCCGCGCCCGCGGCTACACGGTGACAGTGGGCGGGACCTACGCGCTCACCCCGAAATGGCGGCTCAACATCACAGCGGAACACCGTAATTGGCGCGCCAGACCCGGAACCGATACGGTCTACCTTGCCGACGGCGACATCCTCGAAACCCGACTCAACGTCGTCAACTGGGAATCACTGGGATTGATGATGGAAGCGGCGTATCGATTTTAGATGTAGGGCGGGTTAGCGTAGCGTAACCCGCCAAACGTGCACAGCACACAACGTGTTTTTTGACGAGTGCCTGACGGCACGGCTGGCGGGTTACGGCGCCAAAAGCGCGCCTAACCCGCCCTACATCGATTGGGATCGATGATGGACAGTGTATCGATTTACTAACAACGCCGAGCAGGATCAGCCCACCCGCTCCGGCCGCATGTGTGGAAACAACAGCACATCCCGGATCGACGGCGCGTCGGTAAACAGCATAATCAATCTATCAATGCCGATACCCTCGCCGGCGGTGGGCGGCATGCCGTGCTCCAGGGCACAGATGTAGTCGGCGTCAAAGTGCATGGCTTCTTCGTCGCCCGCCTCTTTTTCCTGCACCTGCTTGCGGAAGCGCTCGGCCTGGTCTTCGGGATCGTTCAACTCCGAGAAGCCGTTGGCGATTTCGCGGCCGCCGACGAAGAACTCGAAGCGGTCGGTGATGAAAGGATCTTCGTCATTGCGCCGCGCCAACGGTGAAACCTCGGTGGGATAGGCGGTGATGAAGGTCGGGTCCTTGAGGCGATGCTCGACGGTCTTCTCGAAGATCTCCACCTGCACCTTGCCCAGTCCGTAGCTGTCCTTGAGCGGGATTTTGAGCCGCTCGGCCACGGCTCGCGCCTGCCCTATATCTTCGAGCTCGGCGGGCGTCATGTCCGGGTTGAAGTGCAGGATCGATTCCTTCAAGGTCATGCGTATAAAGGGTTTGCCGAAATCATATTGCTCGCCCTGATAGTTGATCAGCGCCGTGCCAAGCAGCGTTTGCGCCATACCACGCAGCAGCGCCTCGGTGAGATCCATCAGATCGCGGTAATCGGCATAGGCCTCGTAGAATTCGAGCATGGTGAATTCAGGATTGTGGCGCGTCGACAGCCCTTCGTTGCGGAAATTGCGGTTGATCTCATACACCTTCTCGAAACCGCCCACGATCAGGCGTTTCAGATACAGCTCGGGCGCGATGCGCAGAAACAACTGCATATCCAGGGCGTGGTGGTGGGTGATGAACGGCCGGGCCGTGGCGCCGCCCGGAATCACCTGCATCATCGGCGTTTCCACTTCTAGAAAACCGCGCTCGTTGAGAAAGCCACGAATGTAATCGACGATCGCGGTGCGCATGCGGAAAGTGTTGCGCGATACCTCGTTGGCAATCAGATCGAGATAACGCTGGCGGTAGCGCGTCTCCTGATCGGCCAGGCCATGGAATTTTTCCGGCAGCGGGCGCAGCGCCTTGGTGAGCAGGCGGATGTCCTCCACCTTGACGGACAATTCGCCGGTCTTGGTACGGAACAGCACACCTTCGGCGCCGACGATATCGCCGACATCCCACGCCTTGAATTCCTCGTACATCCCCTCCGGCAGAGCATCGCGCTGAAGAAACAATTGAATGCGGCCGGACATGTCCTGCAATTGGGTGAAGCTCGCCTTGCCCATGATGCGCTTGGCCATCATGCGCCCGGCCACCTTGACGCGCACCGGCTGGGCATCGAAAAAGTCGTTGTCCTTCTCGCCGTATTTGGCATGCAGCTCACCGGCGACGACATTGCGCCGGAAATCGGTGGGATAGGCGATGCCTCTTTCACGCAACGCGGCGAGCTTGGCGCGGCGCTGGGCGATGAGCTGGTTTTCGTCTTGTATTTGGTCTTGGTCGGTCATGTTTCAAATTCCGATTCCGAGTGGTGAGGATCGAGTAGCGAGTAGAAAGTAGCGAGTAAAAAACTCAGCCCTCGCCACTCGATCCTCACCACTCGTTATTTCATATTCATAACCCGCTCTTCAAGCTGGCCTCGATAAAATCGTCCAGATCGCCATCCAGCACCGCCTGGGTATTGCCCGTCTCCACGCCGGTGCGCAGATCCTTGATGCGCGCCTGATCGAGCACGTAGGAGCGGATCTGGCTACCCCAGCCGATGTCGGCCTTGCTGTCCTCCAGCGTCTGCTGGCTGGCCCGACGCTTCTGCATTTCCATCTCGTACAGCTTGGCCTGCAACATCTTCATGGCCGTGGAACGGTTCTTGTGCTGCGAGCGGTCGCTCTGGCAAGCCACGACGATGCCGCTGGGCACGTGGGTGATGCGGATCGCCGATTCGGTACGGTTGACGTGCTGCCCGCCCGCGCCCGACGCGCGATAGGTGTCGACCTTGAGATCGGCGGGGTTGATGTCGATCTCGATGCTGTCGTCGATCTCGGGCGAGACGAATACCGCGGCGAACGAGGTGTGGCGGCGGTTGCCGGAATCGAACGGCGATTTGCGCACCAGTCGGTGCACGCCGGTCTCGGTGCGCAGCCAGCCATAGGCGTATTCGCCCTCGAAGCGGATGGTGGCGCTCTTGATGCCCGCCACTTCGCCAGGCGACACCTCGACCAGCTCGGTGACGAAGCCGCGGCGCTCGCCCCAGCGCAGGTACATGCGCAACAGCATATTGGCCCAGTCCTGCGCCTCGGTGCCGCCGGATCCGGACTGAATGTCGAGAAAGGCGTTGTTGTGATCCGTCTCGCCGGAAAACATGCGGCGGAATTCCAGATCGGCCAGCTTCTTCTCCAAGGCATCGAGATCGGCGACCACGGCATCGACGCTGGCCTGATCGTCCTCTTCGGCCGCCATTTCCAGCAGCGCCTCGGCATCGGCCAGGCGCCCGCCCAGTTCCGACAGCGTGCTAACCGTCTGCTGCAACTGCGCGCGCTCGCGGCCCAATTCCTGAGCGCGTTCGGGAGTATTCCAGATGGCGGGATTTTCGAGCTCGCGCTCGACTTCGGTCAGGCGTTCGCTCTTGGTATCATAGTCAAAGATACCCCCTCAGGGCATCGGAGCGCCCCTGCATGTCCTTGATGCGTCTCACAACCAGATTGATTTCGAGCATGGGTAGTCTGCTTCACCAAAAAGCGGGATTCTACTAAATTCGAGGTAGGGTGGGTTAGCGTTTTTTGCGTAACCCACCAAGCGCGCGAAGCACACAACCGAGCGGTGCCCGGCTCGAACAACCGCTAATACCGCCCATGCTGCTTGCTGATGTAGTTGGTCAACTCGACATACTGATTGTTCATGCGCCGGATAATGGCGTGCACCGAGCGGACGATGGACCGCATGACGCGATAGACCAGCGCGGGATCTTTGTGCAGCAACGATTCGAAGGCGTCGCGCTGCAAGGTGAACACCTCGGAATCGCCGATGGAACTCAGCGTGGCGCTGTGCTCCAGGCCGTCGATAAAGCCCATCGCACCGGCCAGATCGCCGATCTTGATGATGTGCAGCGTGGTGGTCTCGCCAGCGCCGCTCTCCTTCACCACGGCCAGCATGCCGCTGATCACGACGTGCAGACTGTTGTCGCTACGCCCATCCTGGATCAGCACTTCGCCATCCTTCAACTTCCGAACCTCGATGACTCGCGCCAATTCCCTGCACTGTCCGTCCGTCAACTCGACAGCGAAGGGAGAAGAACGGAGTATGTCAAATTTTTCTTGTTCGTCCATAGAATCCATCCATTGTTGATTGCTTTCGATTACGTCAGTTCGCCTTGCCCTTGCCGTTCCCTTCCAGCAACGCCGCAAGGCGTGGCGCCGGGACATATCCAGGCACCGCCGTGCCATCTTCCAGCACCAAGGTAGGCGTGCCGCTCACGCCCACTTTATCGGCCAGCGCCATGTGTTCCTGAACCGGGTTGGCGCAATTCTTGCGCTCGATGTCGCCGGTGGCCTTGGCCTTGGTCAGCGCGGCCCTGTGATCCTTAGCGCACCAGACGGAGACCGCCTTCTGGTAGGATTCGGAATTGAGGCCGGCGCGAGGATATAGCAGGTAGCGCACCTTGATGCCCGCCCGGTTCAGCTCCGCCATTTCCGCGTGCATCTTGCGGCAATAGGGGCAGTCGATGTCGGTAAAGACGGTTATGGTGTGTTTCACCTTCTTGGGCGCGAACACAACCATCTTGTCCTCTGGCATGGCGTTGACGAGCTTGAGGCGTCCCGCGGTGCGTTTGTCTTCCGTCAGATTCTTTTTCGTTTGCAGGTCGAGCATGTCACCATGCAACAGATAACGGCCGTTTTTCGTCACATACAGCACATCCGCGCCGACCACCACTTCATACAAGCCGGGAATCGAAGACGGCGCGATGCTGTCGGGCTTGGCGCCGGGCGATAAGGTCTCCAGCGCTTTCCTGATGTCGGCCGTATCGGCATCATCGGCCATCACAGCCTGAACGCCGAACAACCCCAACAGCACAATCAAACATAATTTTTTCATTGAAATCTCAGTCACGGAAATTGGTGTATTGTAAGGGCAGATCAAGTTTGGTTTGGCGCAATAGCGCGATGGTTTCCTGCAAATCATCGCGTTTCTTGCCGCTGACACGCACCTGCTCGCCCTGGATGGATACCTGTACTTTGATCTTGCTATCCTTGATGAGTTTCACGATCTTCTTCGCCAATTCGGCATTGATGCCCTGGCGCAGGGTGACCGCCTGACGCGCCTTGGCGCCCGCGACTTCCATCTTGCCCTTGTCCAGACAAGCGATATCGACACCGCGCTTGGCCAGTTTGTTGAGCAGGATATCCATCACCTGATCGACCTGGAACTCGCTGCTGGCGTGCAGCGTCAGCGTGTCTTCCGTTTGTTCGACTCGGGCGTCGGAGCCCTTGAAATCGAAACGCGTCGAGATCTCGCGGTTGGCCTGATCCACCGCATTGCGGACTTCCTGCATGTTGACTTCCGATACCACATCGAACGACGGCATATAAATTCAGGGTCTTCAGGAAATCGTGTGGGTCATTTTGCACGAAATTCATATAGCCGGGAGCATGCAAGTGAGAATTTTGAGTCTCAGATATTCCTCATCTCTGATCCCGTATGCCCGGCGCTGGATGACGCGA
>JADDKJ010000022.1:0-53651 GCA_033717875.1 Gammaproteobacteria bacterium | reverse complement strand
GCGTGAGGTAGCCATCGGTAAAGCATGCCAGTTTTACAGCCCGCTTCAAACTGCTGAATACCGCAATCGTCGTAGCTTTCCGTCATGCTATGCCCCAATTTTTACCCACACGACTTCCTGAAGAGCCCAAATTCAAGGAATGGAAACGGGGCGAATATCTCATCCTCGAAGCCAACCCGGATTTTTACAACGGACGACCCAAGCTCGACCGGGTGATCTATAAATTTCTTCCCGATCCCAATGTGAGACTGGTGCAGTTGAAGAAGGGTGAAATCGATATCGCCCAGTTGACGCCGAAACAGGTGTCGGCGATCAAGGATTCAGGCGCGATAGGCATGGAGGTCGTTGAGTCCGCCGACTATCGGGTGATGATGTTCAATTTCCGTTACCCCCTGTTTCAGGACGTGCGAGTCCGGCACGCCATTCAGTATGCCACCGACCGCAAGGCGCTGGTGGATGGAGCCTTGGTTGGCTATGGTAGTCCGGCCTATGGCCCGCTGCAATTCAGCTGGGTGTCTTCGCCCGATATCCCTCGCCACGACAATGATCTCAAACGGGCCGAGGTGCTGCTCGCCGAAGCGGGTTGGCGGCGAGGTAAGGATGGCGTTATGGAAAAAAATGGCCAACGCCTGTCGTTTCCGCTGACCGTGCCGGCCAATGACCCGGTGCGGGCGGATCTTGCCGTCCTACTGGCGGATCAATTGAAACGCGCCAGTATCGAGGCCATCGTCGAGGTGAAGGATTGGTCGGTGGTCAAGATTCCGAAGGTGCAGGCGTTGATTCTGGGCGGAGGTTTTCCCGATGAACCGGATGAAGATCTTTACAACTTTTTCGCCAGCAACATCGGCGATAAAGGCAGCAACTACAGCGGATACAACAATCCACGCATCGATGCCCTGTTGATGCAGGGACGCGCGGCGCTGCATCAACAGGCGCGCAAGCAGATCTATCAGGAAGTGCAAAAACAGTTGGTGCTCGATCCTCCCTATAACTATCTGGTGTACCTGAAGCACATCTACGGGGTGCGCAAGGGAGTCTCGGGATTCAGCCATCGCGTCTTCGGCCACGGCACCTCGCCATTGTGGAACATCGAGGAGTGGACGACGGGGGAGAAATTGTAACGTGCCGCGTTACCTGGTCTTGCGAATGCTGGGAATCATTCCCCAATTGATGCTGCTCAGCATCCTCGCTTTCTTGATCATGAAAGCCGCACCGGGAGATCCGGTGGCGAGCTTGGTTGGCGGCCGTGAGTTCATGACGGAGGCGGACTACCAGCGCGTGTCGCGCAATCTCGGGCTCGATCGCCCAGTGTTTGTCCAGTATGGCATCTGGTTCGAGAACATCCTCAATGACGATTGGGGGCGTTCAATCGTCGATGGACGCGAGATCCGTGGCATTGTCCTGGAGGGTTTGCGCGCCACGCTGATCCTGGTTGGATTTTCCTGGCTGATGATTTCGTTGTTGGCCATCAGCGGGGGCTACTGGGCGGGGACACGGGCGCATTCATGGGCCGACTATGTGATCAGTGCGCTGGCGCTGGTCAGTTTCGCGACCCCGGCGTTCTGGTTGGGTTTGATTCTCATCCTGATTTTTGCCGTGCGGTTTGAATGGCTGCCTTCGGCCGGCCAGTCAACGCTGGGGCGCGAGGGGAGCCTGGCGGACCAGGCGGCTCATCTTGTATTGCCGGTGATGACGATCGTGCTGACCCATGTCGGCCCCTATATCCGCTTGGTGCGTGGCAGTGTGCGCGACGTGCTCTCCGCTGATTTCTTCCGTGCCGCGCGGGCGCGGGGGCTCGCAAGGATAACCTTGATTCGCCATTATCTGCTGCCGAATGCGCTTACGCCGTTTATCACCTGGGCGGGATTTTCGTTTCCGTTGCTGGTTGGCGGGATCTTCATCGTGGAATGGGTTTTCGGCTGGCCGGGTATCGGCCGCTTGTTTCTCCAGGCGGCCATCTCCAGAAACTATCCTCTGCTGATGGCAGTGGTGCTGGTGACGGGCGTGCTGGTCATCATCGGCAATCTGGTGGCCGATCTGTTGGTGGCCTGGTTGAATCCGAAACTGCGGAGGGGGCATGGAAGGTGACGTGCGCAGGGTGGCGAGGCTGCCGAGTGTTATTCAGCTGACGCGTGCGATGCCGTTGTTTTTCCGGCATCGCCTTGCGCAGGCGGGTTTTTGGGTGCTGGCCCTTATTGCGACGCTGTCCTTGTTCGGTCCTTGGTTGTTCGGAAATGATGCGTTTGCCCCTGACGCGAGCCGGATGTATTTACCGCCTTCGGCCGAGCATCTTCTTGGCACCGACCAATTGGGGCGCGATTTGTTTTTGCGTGTCCTCGAAGGAGGGCGGGTGTCATTGCTGACAGGACTGGCCGCGACCCTTCTGGCGACGCTTTTTGGCTGCTTCTATGGCATCGTCAGCGGCATGGCGAGCGGATGGCTGGACCGCATTTTGATGGGGTTTCTCGATGCGCTGATCTCGATTCCGGTGATTCTGCTGGTGATCGTCTCGCAGGCGTTCGGCGAGTCCAGTCTATTGAAAGTCACGCTTGTTATCGCGCTGGCGAGCTGGATGGGAACGGCGCGCATGATGAGAACGGAGTGCCGCACCTTGATGGAGGCGGATTTCATCAAGGCGGCCATCGCCGGCGGCGCATCGTCGATCCGCCTGGTTTTCAGGCATCTTCTGCCCAATACGCTGGCGCCGCTGGTGGTGGTTGTCACCGTCGGAGTAGGGCAGTCGATTCTGCTGGAGTCGACGCTCAGTTTCTTGAATCTCGGTGTACCGGCGACAGTGCCGAGCTGGGGAAATCTGCTCGGCAACGGCATGAGCAGTGTATTGAGTGGCGCGTGGTGGATGGTGCTCTTCCCGGGTTTGTCGATTGTTTTGACGGTGCTTGCCATCAACCTGATCGGTGATGGTTTGCGCGACACCATTGATCCAAAACACCGGAGTCAATATTGAACACACAACCCCCTCTTCTGTCCGTGTCGAATCTCAAGAGCGGCTATTTCACGCGCCATGGAACGATCTCCGCCGTCGATGGCGTCAGTTTCGATCTTCGTCATGGTCATACGATCGGCATCGTCGGCGAGAGCGGATCGGGCAAGAGCACGCTGGCGCTGTCCCTGCTCGATTTGCTGGAACGGCCCGGCCGTGTTGTCGAAGGCGAGATTCGTTTCGCTGGAAAAAATCTGCGCGCGCTCGATGAAAAAGAATGGCGCGCGGTGCGTGGCCGGCAGATCGGGATGATTTTCCAATCTCCCGAAAGCTCGTTCAATCCGCTGGCGACCTTGGGCCAGCAGATGTGCGAAGCCTTGATGACCCATCAGGGGCTATCCAGAGCATCGGCCCTTGAGAAAGCAGAGCGTGCGCTGGCGATGGTCGGCATGCCGCGGCCGAAGGAAATCTTGAAGAGTCATGCCTTCGAGCTGAGCGGCGGCATGTGCCAGCGTGCGGCGCTGGGATTGGCGCTGTCATTGAACCCCGCGCTGTTGCTGGCCGACGAGCCCACGGCATCGCTCGATGTTCTGGCGCGGGAAGAAATGATCGGCATCTTCAAAGAAATGCAAAAACGGCTGAATTTGTCGATGATCATCATCAGCCATGATGTTGGCATGATCGGAAAGCTCGCCGAGCGCACCCTCGTCATGTATGCGGGGAAAATCGTCGAGGCCGGTCCCACCGGGCAAGTGCTGGGAACGCCACGGCACCCTTATACGCGCGGACTGCTGGCCTGCCAGCCGCGTCTTGATCTGGAGCCGCAGCCCATCCCGGC
The DNA here is from genome assembly GCA_033717875.1 of Gammaproteobacteria bacterium. Taxonomy (GTDB): domain Bacteria; phylum Pseudomonadota; class Gammaproteobacteria; family Ga007554; genus SBBG01. The sequence continues at coordinate 49,872 of JADDKJ010000022.1, read as the reverse complement.
CATGACGGGCTCGCCTCCGCCCCTGGATAAACAAATCACAGGATGCCGGTTCGCGCCACGCTGCCGCTGGGCGGGATCGCGTTGCGTGAACGACGAGGCGTTCCAGCTTCGTCCGGTGCTGGCCGATCATCATGTCGCCTGTGTCAAGAGCGAGGGGCGTGACGATGTCTTCTAAGCGTACATGTGCGGAAAAACGTAATCCGTCCGCGGACCTTTCCTTTCTGGCGCTGTGCAACGTCACCAAGGAATATCGCACCGCTGGCAATCTGTGGGGCGGCGGCAGCTCGCGGATTACGGCCGTGGCGGATGTGACTTTGCGCATACGTGCCGGCGAGGCATGGGGTCTGGTCGGCGAAAGCGGGTCGGGTAAAAGCACCTTGGCGCGCATGGCGGTTGCGCTGCAACGGCCCACGTCGGGAAAGGTTGTGATGTCGGGCGCCGATCTGGGGGCGCTTGGCAAGAAAGCGTTGCGCGGCCTGCGCCGGCAAATGCAAATCGTTTTCCAAAATCCTTACAGCGCGCTCGATCCATTGATGTCCGTCGGCGCCAGTATCGAAGAACCCCTGGTCAATTTCGATGTGGCCGATGTGGAAGAACGCAAGCAGCGAGTGGCGAATTTGTTGCGCGATGTCGGTTTGCCCGAGCGCGTGATGAATGCCTATCCCCATCAGCTCAGTGGCGGAGAGCGGCAGCGGGCGTGTATCGCCAGGGCGATCGCGCTGCGCCCGCAATTTCTGGTCTGTGATGAACCGGTGTCGGCGCTCGATAAATCGGTACAGGCGCAGATCATCAATCTGCTGTGTTCCTTGAAGGAACAATACGGCTTGACCTATTTGTTGATCTCTCATGATCTGGCGGTGGTCAATCATGTTTGCGACAAGGTCGCGGTGATGCTGAGAGGAAAGATCATCGAGCAGGGAGACCGGCGCGATGTCCTGTTCCAGCCGGCGCATCCTTATACCCAGGCGCTGAAGGTCGCGGCCAGCGACAGGATCGCGAGCGCAAGGACGCCCGTGCAACCGCGCGGACTGGATGCGCCGCCCGAAAGAGGATGTATCTTCCAGGATCGCTGCCCATCCGTACAACGTTTTTGCCAGGAAGAAACACCGGTGCTGCGCGAGATTCGCACCGGCCACCTTGTGGCCTGTCATTTTCCCAATATTTCTCGAACCAAACCATAAAGGAGATTAACAACGATGAAGCAAAAAATATCAGCACGCGCATCTGGCAGCCATGCGCGGGTGTATCGAACAATCGGATGCACAGCGAGCAGGGGGTGGGTTGCCGGGGGAGTGGCGTTGTCATGCGCTATCGGCTTTCCCTGTGTGGCTTTGGCGGAGGATGAAAAACGCAACCCGCTCACCCTCGACAAGGTGACCGTAACGGCGACGCGCACCAAGCAGGATGTCGACAAGGCGCCGGCCAGCACCACGGTGCTGACACAGGAAGAGATGCAAAGAAAGCATGCACCGACATTGGACGAAGCGTTGCGCAACGAGGTGGGTGTGCATGTCTTGAAGTTCCGGGGGCCGGTGGATAATCACACCACGACCATCATGCGCGGTTTTCAGGGCCAGCAGCGAACACTCATGATGCTGGACGGGATACCGCTGAACAGCGGCATCACCGGAAGCGTGCCCTGGAGTGAGCTGCCCGTCGATGAGATCGAGCGGGTCGAGGTGGTGCGTGGTCCCTATTCGGCGCTCTATGGCGGCTATGCGCTGGGTGGCGTGATCAATAGCATCGTCGCCACGCCGCAAAAGGAAACGGCGCGGGCGCGCGCGGGTTACGGCACGTTCGGCACCAGCAATTATCATCTTCAATACGGTAACCGGATACTTTCTGATCGCCTGAGTTTTATCGTCGGCTTCGATCGTTGGCAGACGGATGGGTATGTCGTTTCGACCATCGAGCGACCGCGCGGAAGCACGTCCGTGAGCGGAGGCGAGATCCCGGTCACCGGCTACAGGGAGACACGCGATGTCACCGGGCAGCAGACCCTCTACACGGTTGGCGATGGCGGCAGGCAAAAATTTGATCGTGACTCCTTCATCGGCAAGATCAGCTTCGATCCCACGCCCTATTCAAACCTCTCTTTCACCGCACTCTACGGCGAATGGTCGCTGGATCAGCCGACGTATAACACCTATTTGCGCGATGCCACGGGCATGCCTGTCACGAGCGGGAATCTCAACATCGAAGGAAATCGTGTGACGTTGTCCGAGAGCAACTTCTTTCCCATCACTCGCAAGAACGAAGCCGGCATGTATGCCCTCAAGTACAGCATCGACATCAGCCCGGCGATCACTCTCAAGGCCAATCTCGGCTATTCCAAGCAGTTCAACCGGGAAACCGAATTCCGTGCGCTTCCCGCAGCGCTGGGTCTGGGATCATCGCGCTGGACCACGCGCGACAGGGATTCGGATGCGATTCACGCCGAAGTGCTGGGCAATTTTCAACTCGGTGAACGCAATCTGCTGACGGCCGGGTTGCTTTATCAAACGGCCGACGGCAAGCAAAAGATTCCGGTGATCTTCGACCGGCGTGTTCCAGAGGTGATCGGCTTGGCCAGCGCGAGTGGCGGCAAGCAGGAGACCCAGGCGATCTATGTTCAGGATCAGTTGAAGGTGCTGGACAATCTGAATGTGTTCCTGGGTGCGCGCTATGACCGGTGGAGCAACACCGGTGGTTTCCAGGAACTGGGACCCAACCCCGTGACGCGCTTCAGCGATCGGAGCCAGACTTCCTTCAACCCGAAACTCTCGGTCGTTTATTCTCCGCTATCGAGCACTACGCTGCGCGCGTCGGCGGCGACCGCGTTTCGTCCTCCGACCCTGGATGAACTCTACGTCAATTCGAGCCATGGCACGACGCAAACCATCGGCAATCCCGAGCTGAAGCCGGAAAAAGTTTCTTCGTGGGAAGCGGGTATCGTCCAGTATTTCCCCACGGCGACCCGCGTCGGTGCGACGTATTTCAACAATACGCTGAAAGATCTTATTTACCGTCGCGCCACGACACCGCCAGGCGCGTCGCCAACGGTACAGGTGCTGGAGAACGCCGCGGAGGGTGAAACCAAAGGCGTCGAGTTCGATGTGCTGCAACGCATCACGCCGTATCTCGACGTGTTCGCCAACGCCACATGGATGGATGCCACCATCACGCGCAGCACGACCCGGCCCGAACTTGCCGGTAAGACGATTCCCCAGATACCCGAACATATCTACAACATAGGCGTTGATCTGCACGCCCAGGATTACAAGGGCACGCTGGTCTTGAGGCGGGTGGGGGATGCGTTCAGCCGCGACGATAATGCCGATGTCGCCAGGGGCGTGCGCGGCGGGATAGACCCCTATACCACCGTCGACGCCAAGGCCGTTTATAGCGGATGGAAGAAGGTTTCGCTCTCGCTGGCGGTCAACAATATTCTCGACAAGAGATATTTCCAGAGCTTCGGGCAAATGCCCGGCCGCAGCGTGTTTGGCGAAGTGATTGTGAAATTCTGAGGGAGGCTATGCGCCATGCTTGAAGCCCGATCGCTTACCAAGAGTTATCAAGGCGTGCCCGCACTCGATCATCTCGACTTGCGTGTGCCGGAGGGCGAAGTGTTTTGCCTGCTCGGCCCCAACGGCGCGGGCAAGACGACGACGGTCAATCTGTTTCTCAACTTCATCGCGCCTACGTCAGGCCAGGCGCTGGTCTGTGGTATCGATTCCTCCGCCGCACCGCTGGAGGCGCGGCGGAGGCTTGCCTACATTCCTGAAACGGTGATGCTCTATGGCAACCTCTCCGGCTTGGAGAACCTGGCTTATTTCAGCACTCTTTCCACCGGCCAGCTCCGTGGCCGCGAGGAATTGCTGACCTTGTTGCGCGAGGCGGGATTGCAGGAAGACGCGGCGTTCCGGCGCGTGTCCGGCTATTCCAAGGGCATGCGGCAGAAGGTGGGTATCGCCATCGCCTTGGCCAAGGAAGCGAAAGCGTTGTTGCTCGATGAGCCGACTTCCGGGCTCGATCCTCTTGCTGCCAACGAGTTCGCGCGCCTCATCGAAAGCCTGCGGCAGCGTGGGCTGGCGGTGCTGATGGTGACTCACGATCTCTTCCTCGCCAAACAGTGCGGCAGCCGTGTCGGCATCATGCAGCGTGGCCGGTTGGCGGCGGTGTTCAATACCAGTGATATCGATCACACGGGTCTCGAACGTGCCTATCTCGATGTTTCACGCCAGACGGTGGCGTCATGAGCACCGTGGCCGCCGATATCGCCGCGGGCGCGGCAACCGGTGCCAGCCGTTGGCGTATCGTGCGTACCGTGGCTGTCAAGGAATGGTTCGATATTCACCGCGACGCGCGTTTCCGCTGGCTGGCGGCGCTCACGCTGCTGCTCATGATCTGCGCGCTCATCTTCGGCGTAGAGCAAGTGCAGCGCACGGACCGTGACCGCGCCGCCGCGGCGCAGGCCGACCGCCAGATCTGGACCGGGCAGGGCGCCAAGGACCCTCATGCCGCGGCGCATTTCGGGCAATACGCGTTCAAGCCGCAAAGTCCGCTGGCCCTCGCCGATCCGGGCATAGACGCCTATGTCGGCAGTGCCGTCTGGCTGGAAGCGCACAGGCAGAACGAGGTGCAGTTCCGGGCTGCGCGCGACAATCCTTTATCGGCGCGTCTGGGCAGTCTTTCATTGGCCTTCGTGCTGCAAGCGGTGATGCCGCTGGTGGCCATCATGTTGGGCTTTGCCGCTTTTTCAGGGGAGCGCGAGCGCGGTACGCTGCGCCAGCTTTTGAGTCTGGGTGTGCGGCCGATCGACTTGCTTGCCGGCAAGGGGCTGGCGATTATCGGCGTGCTGGTGGCGATGCTGTCGCCGGCGTTCATCGGGATACTGATTTGCTGCTTCATGTTCGCCGATGCGTCGATGTTTTCGCTCGGTGATCAAGTGACGCGTCTTGTCTGGCTGGCGCTCGGTTACGTTCTCTATCTTGCCGGCTTCGCCGCGCTGGCGCTGGCGGTCTCGGCGTTTTCCCGGACTTCCCGCGTGGCGCTGGTTGGCCTGCTCGCCTTCTGGCTGGTGAACGGATTTCTTGTGCCGCGTGTGATGACCGATGTGGTGCGCGATGCCTTGCCGCTGCCCACCGCGCTCGAGTTCCGGCAAGCCATCGCGCAAGACAAGAAAAAGACCTTCGGCCACGACGAGAGCCACCCGGCCTTCGTCGCATTCCGTGATCAGGTGCTGAAACAGTATGGTGTGACGCGTGTCGAAGACCTGCCGGTGAATTTTCGCGGCTTGTCCCTGCGCCAGGATGACGAGAACGGTTATCGCATCTTTGATCGCCATTTCGGCGCCTTGCCGGAGGCTTATGACCGTCAGGATCGCTGGCGCGCGGCATTTGGTTTTGTGTTTCCTTTTCTGGCGATACAACCGTATTCGATGGGGTTGGCAGGATCGGATACGCGTGGGCAGTATCATTTCACCCGCGCCGCCGAGCAGCATCGGCGCGCGATACAAACCATCGTCAGCGACGATCTTATCCACCACGGGCGTTACGGCGATCCCACTTATGTTGCCGGCCCCGAGCTGTGGGCGCGCATTTCCGCCTTTTCCTATCGTCCGCCGCAGGCAGGGTGGGCATTGTCGGCGCAGGCCGTCAATCTGCTGATTCTGGTGAGCTGGTGCCTCGTTGCGGGTCTGCTCGCCGTGTATGCGGTTCGCCGCCTGCGGCCACTTTAGAAAAACACATATGCAAAACATGAATCTTTTAATGACGGTAATGCGCTACGAATGGCGCGTCCTGCGCCTGGATCCAGCCCTGTGGCTGGTGTTGGCGATGATCCTGGGAATGGTTGCCTATGCCCTGCACAATGGCGGAAACCTGGTCGAGCGTCAGGCGGCCACCGTCGCCGCCGCGAGCGTTGAAGAGCAGGAGCGCCTTGTGAAACTGCGCAAGGGCCTGGATGACATCGAAGCCGGCCGGGCCGCGCCTCCCGACGCGCCGTTCCGAGATCCGCGCAATGCGCTTTTCGTCGGTGGCGGGTCGGCGGCTACCCATGTGGCATTGCCGGCGCAACCTCTGGCCATCACCGCCATCGGACAAAGCGACCTTTATCCGGCAACGCTGCGGGTCTCGTCCGGGAGCAAGGACACCTTCTTTTTCGCCGACGAGATCGCCAATCCGGCGCATCTTCTCAGCGGTTCCTTCGATCTTGCCTTCGTGCTGGTGTTTGTTTATCCGCTGTGGATACTTGCCTTGACCTACAACCTTGTCTCCGGCGAGCGTGAGCAGGGTACCTTGGCGCTGACCGTATCCTGTCCGGTGCAGGTGCGCACCGTGATGATCGGCAAGTTGCTGGTGCGCGCCGGGATTCCCATGCTGATCACGGTCGCGGCGGTTCTCGCCGGTCTCGCCTTTATCGTTGGCGGCGCTCTGGCCAGTGCCGGTCAGGCGCTGGCGGGATTGGTGCTGGCGATCATCGTCTATGGCGCATTCTGGGCAGTGCTGGCTGCCGCTGTGAACGGTCTGGGACGCGATTCGGCCTATAACGCCCTGCTGCTGGTGGCGGCCTGGATAGCGGTGCTGCTGATCGTGCCTTCCCTCATCAATGCCTGGGCCGAAGCGCGCTATCCCTCGCCTTCGCGGGCTGAGATGGTGCTGGCGGTGCGCGCCGCCTCGGCCGATGCCGATCGTGAGCGCGATGCCGCCCTGGCCCGCTACCAGGACGAGCATCCGCAAGGGGAAGAGTTGCGGCGCGGCAGCTACCGCGAACGCACCCTGCGCCGTCTCGCCGTGCAGCTTGCCGCCACGGACCGTTCGGAAAAGATCATGACCGCTCATGAGGCCCAGCTACAGCGTCAGCATGCCTTGGCCGAGCGCCTTGCCTACGTGTCGCCGGCGCTGCTCATGCACGATGCCCTGGCGGAAATCGCCGGCACCGGGCGCAGCCGCTATCGCTCATTCTTCGCCCAGGTGGATCGCTTTCACCAGGAGTGGCGCGAGTTCTTCATTTCCAGGGCGCAGGCCGAGCGGATGCTGACAACGGACGACTACGGCAGTTTCCCGCGATTCGGTTTCATCGACTACCACGGCAGCGGGACGCTTTCCCGCGTCATATCAGCGTTGATAGGCATCGGCGCACCGGCCCTGTTGCTCGCCGTTCTGGCCGCGCGCGGTTTGCGCCGCTGCCGGGTGGCCGGATAGTTCGGGGTTTCAGTGCAAGGGCGAAGGGCGGGATTGCCGGGCTCGGAATTATGGTGAGGTGGGCGTGAAAATAAGAAAGCCGTAGCGAGAGCGCTACGGCTTTTGCGGTTACTTCATGAGTGGGCCAAGATCAGGCGGCGGCAGGCAAACCTTCCGGGTGCTCCTCGGTCGTGCGGCGACGGGAAGAAAAATACCAGCCTAGCAGTCCGAGGCCGGCTGCCATCATTGCCCAGGTTTCGGCTTCGGGAACCGGCTGGGCGATCGCGCTAAGCGAATACGCGCCGCCTGCGGAGCCGGTCGTCATGCCCAGCACACCGAAATAATAGTCATTGCCGGGGTTCAGTGTGCCTTGGAAGACGAGAGGGTCGGCATTGGCGTCGGTTATCTGGTTATTGCTGCTGTCGAAAACGCCCAAGCTGAACATTCCATTGGCGATGTCAAGCAGCGACCCGAACTGAAATTCCTTTATGTTTCCCTGAACCATGGAAGGGAGCGGACCGGTCAGGTCAAAGGTGTGTTCATCAAGGAATATGTTCGGAAAAGGACCCGGGGCTACGGCAAAAGTATTGTTGAAGAGCGTAGTGCCGAGGGTTCCTATGTCATAGCTGGAATTGGCGCTCTGTGCTGCACCGCATGACAGTGCCAGAGCCGTTCCCATTACCGTGGTGGCCAGTTTTTTCATGGTTTGCTTCCTCCTTGTCAGTCAAAAATCAGGTGTTAAGACCGTCTTTACCCCCGCGTATCCCTTGTCGCGGACAACACCATTCTTGTTGGATCGATCTTTAAGCCTAATGACCCTTTCCAAATCTCGCATAAAAATATGCAAAATGCAACTTGTTTTTTGTTGGCCAGGAAGCGGCGCCAAGAAAATTGTTCCTCGCAAGGAACACGCCATTCCTTGTAATATGCCATTGATTTAAAGAGTTACCAAAGGAATCGCGTGCTTATGCTGTGCCGTATCTTGGTGTTGCTGTTGATGGTGATTTCAATGCCGGCGGAATCCGCGACCGCTTCGGTTGTCCCTGATTCGGTGCCTTATGGCCGCGCCGCCAGGGTGATGGTGGAGGGGCTGGCCTCGCCTGGCAGCCAGTATCTGCTGACGCCGGGCGGTCCGTTCCTTAAACAGACATTGCCGCCAGATCCCGCAGTCCGTGGCGCGACGGCAAGGGAGGGAGCGGCATTGTGGGCGGGCGCGGTTGCCGTGGCTGTGCAGGGTGATGTGACGCTGGTGGCGCGTGGCGGGGGTTTGACGGTGTTTGATACCGCCGATCCATCCCATCCGAAATGGCTGGGTAGTCACGGTCGGCTGGGCAATGTTGCCGGGGTTCGTATGCGTGGGCAGCGGGCGGTGGTGTGGAACGACTGCGCCGAGGTGATCCTGCTCGACATCGCTCGGCCCTCTCTGCCGTCGGTAATCGCCATCTGGCGCGGCACGGAGAACGCCGTGGATGCGTGGTTCGGGGAGGGTGAGGATGATGTGATGGTGGCGATGCCTTCCAAGGTGCAGGTGATCGATTTTTCCGCGATGCCTCCGCACTTTTCCAACCAGAATCTGGACGTGGGGCAGGGCGTCAATTTCGGTGGCGAGCGGCGCTTGTTTATTCGTGACGACATCGCCTATGTCGCGGATTGGTTTTCCGGTGTGCATCTCTACGACATTCGCGATCCCCGCCGCCCGCGATTGCTCTCGACCTACCATACGCCGGGATCGGCCAAGGGTGTCTGGGTGGCGGGCGATTACGCCTTCGTCGCCGATGACGACTGGGGTTTGCAGGTGTTGAACGTCAAGGACCCCGTCCGGCCCATGCCCGTGGCGAGCCTCGCCACCAACGGTCTGGCTTATACGCCCAAGCTCGTCGGCAACGTGTTGTATCTGGCCAGCCATCGCGGCGGTTTTCAGCTTATCGATGTCAGCCGTCCTGCTTTCCCTCAAATCATCGTCGACGTCGATACGCCAGGCAAGGCGTGGAGCCTGGATGTGGCGGGTAATACGCTGTTTGTCGCGGACGACAGCTCCGGCATCCTGGTGTTCGATGTCTCCGAGCCGCGCCAGCCACGGCAGATCGGTGCGTTCACGCCCGGCGGTGCGGCGGAGGACGTGGTGGTGCGCGGCAATGTCGCCTATGCCGCCTTTTTCGACCAGGGTTTCTACGTGCTCGACATCAGCAACCCCGCCCAACCCAAGCCGCTGGGGCATGTCGCCACGCCAGGAAATGCGCGCGCCATCGCGCTGCAAGGCGATCTGGCTTATGTGACAGACTGGTTCGCCGGGGTGCAGGTCATCGACGTGACTGATCCTACCCATCCGGCCATCATCGGCAGTTACGATACCAGCGGCGCGGCCTGGGGCATCGGCCTCAAGGGCGATCATGCCTATATCGGGGACTGGTGGGGCGGTTTCGCGGTGCTTGATATCAGCGCTCCCAAGCGGCCTGCGCTGGCCGGCCATTATCATGCGCGGGGCCAGGTGACGCAGGTCGCCGCGCAGGGTAAATTCGCCTTCACGGCCAATGGTGCGAACGGCATGCAGGTGTTCGACATCAGCAATCCACTCAATCCGACTTGGGCGACGGGGGTGGATGTCGAGGGTACGGTGCGCTCGATCTGGCTGGATGGATCGCTGGCATATCTTGCGGTGGACGGCGGCGCCGATGAAGGTCTGATGCGGGTCGATGTCCGTAATCCGTATCAGCCCCATGTCGTGGACAAGGTGAAGATTTCCGGCGGGGCGCTGAATGCGCGGACCCATGAGGGGCGCGCCTATGTTATGACGAGCCGTGGACTGGTCGTTGTCGATGGGGTGGATCCGGCGCAGACCAGGCCGTTGGCGGCCTACAAGGTCAACGATGTGTGGGGCGACAATGGACGCGTTTTTCTCGCCACCGATCATGGTCTGGCGATGTTCGATACACGGCACAAAGAGAAGCTGCACCACAAATCCACCACGGAAGCGCTGCTGGTTCGCGCGCGTGGCAATGAGGTGTTTGTGCATGAGCGGGGCGCGGGTATTCGTATATTGGACATCGCCGGCGGCGACTTCCGGCAGACCGGATTGTTCGCCACGGATGAACCCTTGTCCGATCTCAGGCTCGAGGGCGAGATCTTATATGCCACGGCACGCGACTCCGGCTTGCTGGCGATCAACATCGCCGATCCGGCTCAGCCTGTCATTCAGGCCATTTATCCCTTGGTCCAGCCCGCCACTCGAATTGAAATCTCCAGCGGAGCGGCCTTGCTTGGGGGAGGGGACATCATCACTTCGGTCAGGCTGTTGCCCCCCGTGGCGCAAACCAGCGCGGGCGACGGAAAAATCCAACTGGAGATCCCGAAAGACTTGCCCTTGGGTTCTTATGATTTAGTGCGGTTGCGGCCGGATGGCGGAAGGGAAGTCAGCCGCAACGCCCTGAAGATTGAAATGCCCCGCTTTTCCAAGCCGAAGATCACGCCTGAGGAGTTTCAGCGCTTGTTGCGGGAGCAGAGGAAGTTGCGGGAGAGCGGCAAGTAGAGGGCTGTAACGGGGTGAGAGTGCGGGGATTATTTGGCGATGCCGAAAAACACCGCCAGACAACGCCCTACTTCCAGCATTATTTCATCGCTCGCGGTACCGAAAGATTCACCGAGTTTGTCCCGTTTTACGGTCATGGCCTTATCCACCATCACTTGAGATGGTTTCTGCAGGCCGTTGGCCTCGTCAGGTGTTACCGTGACCCGGAAGAGCGGTGTGTCAATCAGCGGGCTTGATACAAGCAAAACTGTTACAGTCGCATGATCGTCAAATTTATCCGACTGAATGACCAGGGCAGGGCGCGGTTTGCCGAAATCGCCCTGCATTGCGATCGTGACAAAGTCCCCGCGCGTCATGGTGTCCAGCCATCCACGTCAGCAATGCCTCATCCATGAAATCCAGCAATTCCATATCAGCCTTGTCAGCCTGCGCAGCCAATCTGGATTGACGGCGGCATTCTGCCGTGAAGTCTGGCCTGCGTGTGTCGGGTACCCAGATTTGAACCGGGCGCAATCCAGCTTTGCGCAATGCATCACGACGCTTGCGAACCCGTGCGGCAGCGGGCGTAGCCATGACCATCCTCCATTAGGTAACATGTAACCATGATGGCGGGTCACGACGTTACATGCAACGCTATTGACCAGAACTACTTAAAATCCAGATGCAGCATTCTGCCGCCGGTCTTTTGTGCCAGTGTGCCATAGCTCATGTTGGTTGCTTGGTCCGAGCGGCCGAGTGGGAGGGTGAAGACCGGGCTGGGGATTTTGTCATAATAGATGGTGTCGTTCGAGGGCTCGTCGCCGACCAGCAGATAGGCGCCGGGCGGTGGGGTGTTGCGGGCGGCGATGCGGAAGGCGTTGCCGATGGTTTCCATGCTGCCATAGAAAGGCGCGCCGCGCATCAGGCGGTCGAACATTTCTCCCATGGTGCCGGTGTAGGTTTCAGCGTCGTTATCGGAAAACCAGGTGATGGCGGACAAACGCTTGCCGGATTTGGTGACGATGAGGCGCAGCACGGGCACCAGGAAGGAGGAGAGGCCGTGCATCGAGCCTGAGGCGTCGACGACCAGGTGGATATCTTCGCCGGGGATATTCTGCAACCCTTCGATGAACAGGTCGAAGTCCTTGCGGCCGAAAGTGGAGGTTTCCAGTATCTGTTCCAGGTAGCTTTCGTCGCTGTTCACGACGATTTCTTCCAGGTTTTTGGCCAGGCTTTTTTTGTCGGCCTCGGCCTCGGCGAGCCTTTGTTGCAGGGATTCGAGCTGTTTTTTCAGGTCGCTGTTCTGTCCGCCGCTGGACATCCTCAATGTGATTACCATGATGGTGAAGAGGAAGATGAAGATCACCAGCATCAACAGCGCCATATCCGAATAGGTGATATAGACGCTCTCGTCCATGAAGCGGCGCCGTTTAGTCATGCGATGTCTCCGCTCCCGGTGGTGGTTGCTGCTTGGTCTCCACTGGCGCCTTTAGCGGCCGCGCGCGTGCGGAGCGGAACAGTCTTCGCAGCGGCGGCCACCAGGCGCGATTGACCTGATCCACCAGTTTGATTTCCTGGCGCAGCAGGACGCGATAATGTTTTTGCATGCGGATCGCCTCGCGCAGCGCCGCGAGATCGTCGCCCTTTTCCAGGCCGTCGCCGAAGTCGGCCAGGCGCTTGGCCTCCTCGCGGAATTCCAGCATCGCCTGTTTGGAATCTTCAAACGCGGTTCGCAGCAGTTTGGCGTTCTCGGCCAGGCTGGCAACCTCGGCATTGAGCAGGCGCACATCCTTGTCTTCGGTCAGCTTGCGATCCGCCGCGCAGTGGACCAGGCAGATTTTCATCACCCGGTCCTGCAGGTCCTCGACGCCGTTTTCGGTGATCAGGGCAAACACGCGCAGCAGCAGACCACCGAACACTGCGCCCATCAAGGTGGCGTAGAAGGCGGTGCCCATGCCGCCCATCGCCTTGCGCAAGCCTTCGAGCAGCAAGGCTTCGTTTTGGCCCAGGGCCTCCAGCGAGGTGCTCAGGCCCGCCAGCGTGATGCTCAGGCCGATGACGGTGCCGATCAGTCCTTGCGTGATGAGCAGATTGCCCATGACGGCAATGCCGTGGCTGAGACGTTGGTAAAAGGAGATTTCCGTCTGGAGTAGCGCTTCAAGGTCGACCGGGCTGTTGCTGCTGACGATTTCTTTCAAGGAAGCGAAAAAGCGCTGTGTGGCGCGTTTTTCCGGCGCGGTGTTGATTCCCATCAGCCCTTTTTCGCGCGCGACACTCTCCGTCAATGCGACCTCAATGGATTCCTTGGTGATGTTCATGGTCAGTACAAAGCTGACCAGAACACCGAGGAAGAACAGTCCGAGGATAACCCAGGTGAGTTTGGTGGGGTCGTTCTTTACGAATTCCCAAACGCCCGTATCGATGTACAAACCCAGCAAGACGGTGATTGCGAACGAAACCCAGACCAGCCAGAACATCAAGGTGCGGTATACCTTGTGGCCCATCATAGTGTTTTTAACCTTTCCCCCTCAGGGCATGTCTGACAAAGATAGTTGCACGATCAGCGGGAAACCAGGGTATGAGCCCACTCCAGCACGGGGATGACCCTGGGCGACAGCAGCGTGCGCGCCTCCTGGAGCTTTACCCAGCGGTATTCATCGTGCTCTGGATGCCCCAACTCGGGGTTGACCGGAAGCGTGACCTCGATTTGCCGGGTTTCAGCGACATAATAACGCGCCACCTTGCCGCGACCGTAAGGTGGAGTCTCTTGATAGCCGTTACCCCAGGTGAATGTCAAGCCATTGAGCGAGGTTTCTTCTTCAACCTCCCGGATCGCGCCTTGCAACGGCGTTTCGCCAGGCTCGACCATCCCTTTGGGAAAGTCCCAGTGGTTATAGGCGCGCAACAGAAGATACCAGATGTGACCACCTTCGCGGCGGACGACAACCACCCCGGCGGAGAGCGTTTTCTTTTCCATAGCGCCGGATCCTCATGAGGGCGAGGCGTACCCTATACAGGCATGCCCTGCGTGCGCAGAAATTCCTTGGCCTCCAGCGCCAGCAGCGCCATGTCGAGGTCGGTTTCCCAATCGTAGCCCTTGGCGGCTTCCACATAGCCCCGCAGGCTGATGTCATGCCACGGTTCGTCGGCATAAATTTTCACCAGACGGGTCTCCTCGATGAAGCCGCCCAGTTCGGGCCATATCTCGTGCATCATGTCCTGTGGCCGCACGATCTGCCACTCGTCGATCAGCTTGTAGCGTTGCGGCAGGCTGTCGAAGGACTCCGCCGTGCCGGTCTGCCGCCGTCCGCTGGAGGCGTCGATATGGTCCGTGTAGACGTAGACAATCAGCTTGGGAGAATGGTTCAGAATCTCGGGGGTGTAATTGACGCCGGAGGGCATCCAGGCGCAGAAGGCGACATCGAAGGGGAAGTCGATACCGGTGACGGGGAGGGTGTGTAGTTCGTAGTGCTTGGGGTCGTAAAAGTCGGCGATCTGATTGGGCTTGCCGGCCGGGTCGCGCACGCCGATGACCTTGACGCCTTCCCTGGCCAGCAGGCTGCCGATGAAACCGTTGCGGCAGTCGATGTCGCAGACCACCGGCGCGGCGGCCACCTGGCGGGTGTAGTGGGCGATCTTGCGCATTTCCCAGCGCAAGGGGTAAAAGTGGCTGATGGTCGGGCCGGTGGTGGCGGCGTTGCGGTCGGGGTTGCTGAAGATCAGGTTATACAGCGGCAAGCCCTGGATGCGCTCGGCGAAGGGCGCCTCGGGGTTCCAGCAGGCGTGTTCCTTTTGCTGTACGGCGACGATGCGGGTGAACATCTCGTTGCCGAAGGATTCCATTTCTCGTAAGCGTTCAAATTGGGGATTCATGGCGGTTTGTCATTTGCTGTGATAGGGCTTGCTCAATTCATGCACCGCCTCGACGAAGGCCCGCGCGTGTTCCGGGTCGACATGCTGGTGAATGCCGTGGCCGAGGTTGAAGACATGGCCCGGGTGGGGGCCGTAGCTGGCGAGGATGGTTTCCACCTCGGCGCGGATGCGGCCGGGGGAAGCGTAAAGCACGGAGGGGTCCATGTTGCCCTGCAAGGCGACGCGGCCCTGGGTGCGGGCGCGGGCGTCGGCGAGATCGGTGGTCCAGTCCACGCCCAGGGCGTCGCAACCGGTGTCGGCCATCGCGTCCAGCCAGGCTCCGCCGCCCTTGGTGAAGAGGATCACCGGCACGCGCCGGCCCTCGGCCTCGCGCGTCACGCCCTGGACGATCTGTTCCATGTACGTGAGCGAGAACTCCTTGTAGTCGCGCGGGGTGAGCACGCCGCCCCAGGTGTCGAACACCATGAGCGCTTGCGCGCCGGCGGCGACCTGGGCGTTGAGGTATTCGATCACCGAGCGCGCGAGCACGTCCAGCACCTTGTGCATCAGGTCGGGGCGATCGAACATCATGCGTTTGACGTGGGCGAACTCCTTGGTGCCGCCGCCTTCCACCATGTAGGTGGCCAAGGTCCAGGGCGAGCCGGAGAAGCCGATCAGCGGCACGCGGCCGTCCAGTGCGCGGCGGATGGTGCGCACGGCGTCGCTGACGTAGCGCAGCTCCTGCTCGGGGTCGGGCACCGCCAGGTTGTTCACGTCCGCCTCGCTGCGCACCGGCTTGGCGAAGCGCGGCCCTTCGCCCACGCCGAAGCTGAGCTCCAGGCCCATCGCGTCGGGGATGGTGAGAATGTCGGAGAACAGGATGGCGGCATCGAGCGGGAAGCGCTCCAGCGGTTGGAGAGTGACTTCGCAGGCCAGTTCGGGGTTCTTGCACAGATCCATGAAGCTGCCGGCGCGTTCGCGTGTGGCGCGGTACTCGGGCAGATAGCGCCCGGCCTGGCGCATCATCCATACCGGGGTGACGTCAACGGGCTGGCGCAGCAGGGCGCGGAGAAAGCGGTCGTTTTTAAGGGGCGTCATAATAGTTTTTCTTTAAACTCCAAGATAATCCAGAATTCCCTGCGCGGCTTCGCGGCCTTCGTATACCGCCGTGACGACGAGGTCCGAGCCGCGCACCATGTCGCCGCCGGCGAAGATCTTGGCGTTGGTGGTCTGATATTGGAACTTGCCGCGCGCCTTGACGCGGCCGCGCTCGTCGGTGGCAATGCCGAAGTCGGCGAACCACGGCGCGGGGCTGGGCTGGAAGCCGAAGGCGATGATGACGGCGTCGGCGGGAATAATTTCTTCCGAGCCGGGCACGGGTTGCGGGCTGCGGCGGCCGCGCGCGTCGGGCGGGCCAAGTTCGGTGGTGAGGACTTTGACCCCGGTCACCCGGTCGCTGCCGATGATTTCGATGGGCTGGCGGTTCCACAGGAACTGCACGCCTTCCTCTTTGGCGTTGGCGACCTCGCGCTTTGAACCCGGCATGCTTTCTTCGTCACGGCGGTAGGCGCAGGTGACGCTCGTTGCGCCCTGGCGGAGGCTGGTGCGGTTGCAGTCCATGGCGGTATCGCCGCCGCCGAGCACCACCACACGCTGGCCGGCCATGCTGATGAAGTTGCTTTCTTCCTTGTCCAGGCCAAGGTTGCGTTTGACGTTGGCGACCAGGAACGGCAGGGCCTGATGGACGCCGGGCAGATCCTCGCCGGGAAAGCCGCCTTTCATCGAGGTATAGGTGCCCATGCCGAGGAACACCGCGTCGTATTCGTCGATCAGGCGCTGGAAGGGGATATCCTTGCCGATCTCGGTGTCGAGGCGGAATTCGATGCCCATCTCTTCCATCAGTGCGCGGCGGCGGCGCACCACCTCTTTTTCCAGCTTGAATTCGGGAATGCCGAAGGTGAGCAGGCCGCCGATCTCCGGGTAACGGTCGAAGACGACGGGCTTGACGCCATTGCGCACCAGCACATCGGCGCAGCCCAGACCGGCGGGACCTGCGCCGACGATCGCCACGCGCTTGCCGGTGGCGATGACGCCGGACATATCCGGCTTCCAGCCGCGCTTGAGGGCCTCTTCGGTGATGAATTTCTCGATGGAGCCGATGGTGACCGCGCCGAAGCCGTCGTTGAGCGTGCAGGCGCCTTCGCAGAGGCGGTCCTGCGGGCAGACGCGGCCGCAGACCTCGGGCAGGGAGTTGGTACGGTGCGAGAGTTCGGCCGCTTCGAAGAAATTACCTTCCTCGATCAGCTTCAACCAGTTGGGAATGTAGTTGTGGACCGGACATTTCCATTCGCAATACGGATTGCCGCACGCCAGGCAGCGCGAGGCCTGGGCGGCCGCGCCCTTGGCATCATATTGGCCGTAGATTTCCTTGAATTCGTGAATGCGCACTTCGGCCGGTTTCTTGGCCGGGTCCTGGCGCGGGATTTCCAGAAATTCGAAATTCTTTTTCATTTCAAAAACCAATCTCGATCAGGTAGGGTGCGCCGTGCGCACACTGCAATTTCCGAGGAACCTCTGATATGCAGAGGTTCCTCGGCACAAGGATGTGCTCTGAGAATTCCAGGATGGAATTATTCAGAGCTTCTCTGGTCAAGCCGCGTTACGCAGCGTTTCCAGAAGTGATTCCAGTTCGGCGGCCTTGGGTTTGACCAACCAGAAGCGATCAAGGTAGGCGCCGAAATCGTTCAGCACCGTCTGGCCCCAGCGGCTGCCGGTCTCGGCGACGAATTCCTCGATCAGCTTGCGCAGGTAGGCGCTGTGCCCACTCATCGACTCGGTGCCGATGCGGTGGATATCGACCAGTTCGTGGTTGTAGCGGTCGACGAAGGTGTTGTCGAGGTCCAGGATATAGCTGAAGCCGCCGGTCATGCCCGCGCCGAAGTTCAGGCCGGTGGGGCCGAGCACCACCACCACGCCGCCGGTCATGTATTCGCAGCCGTGGTCGCCCACCCCTTCGACGATAGCCAGCGCGCCGGAGTTGCGTACCGCGAAACGTTCGCCCGCCAGTCCCGCGGCATAGAGCTTGCCGCCGGTGGCGCCATACAGGCAGGTGTTGCCGATGATGGTGGTCTGATGGGTGTGGAAGGTGCTGCCATGGGGGGGATAGATCACGATCTTGCCTCCCGCCATGCCCTTGCCGACGTAGTCGTTGGCATCGCCTTCGAGCACCAGGTTCAGGCCCCCGGCATTCCACACGCCGAAGCTTTGGCCCGCGGTGCCTGTGAGCTTGAGAGTGACCGGTGCGGCATCCATGCCCTTGTCGCCGTGGCGCCGCGCGATTTCGCCGGATAGGCGCGCACCGATCGAGCGATGGATGTTGCGCACCGTGTAGCTGAACGTGCCGCCGCGCTTGTGCTCGATGGCGTCGAGTGTGTCCGCGACCATCTGCTCGGCCAGCTCGCCCTTGTCGAACGGTTCATTGCGCGGCACTTCGCAGTATCGCGGCTTGCTGGCGGGCACGCCGCCGTCGGACAGGATCGGCGTCAAGTCGAGCTTCCGCTGCTTGCCGGTTTCGCCTTCGATGATGCTCAGCAGATCGGTGCGGCCGATCAGGTCGGCCATGCGCCGCACGCCCAGTTTCGCCATCCACTCGCGGGTTTCGCGGGCGATGAAACGGAAATAGTTCATCACCATTTCCGGCAGGCCGATGAAGTGGGCCTGGCGCAGCACGTCGTTCTGGGTGGCGACGCCGGTGGCGCAATTGTTGAGATGGCAGATGCGCAGATATTTGCAGCCCAGCGCCACCATTGGCCCAGTGCCGAAGCCGAAGCTCTCGGCGCCGAGGATGGCGGCCTTGATGACATCCAGGCCGGTCTTGAGTCCGCCGTCGGTTTGCAGGCGGATCTTGTTGCGCAGGTTGTTGGCGCGCAGCACTTGGTGGGTCTCGGTCAGGCCCAGCTCCCACGGCGAGCCGGCGTACTTGATCGAGGTCAGCGGGCTGGCGCCCGTGCCGCCGTCATAGCCGGAGATGGTGATCAGGTCGGCGTAGGCCTTGGCCACGCCCGCGGCGACGGTGCCGACGCCGGCTTCCGCCACCAGCTTGACCGATACCAGCGCCTGGGGATTGACCTGCTTGAGGTCGAAGATCAGTTGCGCCAGGTCCTCGATGGAATAGATGTCATGGTGCGGCGGCGGCGAGATCAGCGCCACGCCGGGGCGCGCGTAACGCAGCCGGGCGATCAGGTCGTTGACCTTGTCGCCGGGCAACTGGCCGCCCTCGCCGGGCTTGGCGCCTTGCGCGATCTTGATCTGCAACACCTCGGCGTTGACCAGATAGGCCGGCGTGACGCCGAAGCGCCCCGAGGCGACCTGCTTGATCTTGGAAACTTTCTCCGTGCCGTAGCGCTTCGGGTCTTCGCCGCCCTCGCCGGAGTTGGAGCGCCCGCCAAGGCGGTTCATGGCGGTGGCCAGCGCCTCGTGCGCTTCCGGCGACAGCGCGCCCAGCGACATGCCCGCGCTGTCGAAGCGCGGCAGGATGGCCTCGATCGGCTCGACCTCATCGACCGGGATGGCTTGCACGTCGTCGCGCACCTTGAGCATGTCGCGCAGCGCCAGCACCGGCCGTTCATTGACCAGGCTGGCGTACTCGAGATAGTGTTCGTAGCTGCCGGTTTTCACCGCGGTTTGCAGGGTGCGCACCACGTCCGGGTTGTAGGCATGCTGCTCGCCGCCGTGGATGTACTTGAGCAGTCCCCCTTGCTGGATGGACTTGCGCGCCAGCCAGGCGTCGTGCGCCAGCCGCCGCTGATCGTCTTCGAGATCGTCGAAATTGGCGCCTTGCAGGCGGCTGACGGTGCCGGTGAAGCACAGCCGTACCACGTCATCGTGCAGTCCCACCGCCTCGAACAACTGCGCGCCGCGGTAGCTGGTGATGGTGGAAATGCCCATCTTGGAGATGATCTTGTACAGGCCCTTGTTGATGCCCTTGCGGTAATTCACGGCCAGCTTGCCTGCATCCTTGCCGGTGATTTCGCCGGTGCGGATCAGGTCGTGGAGGCATTCATAGGCCAGATAGGGGTAGACCGCCGTCGCACCATAGCCGATCAGCACCGCGATCTGGTGCGGGTCGCGCGCGGTGGCGGTTTCCACCACGATGTTGACATCGCAGCGCAGCCCCTCGCGGATCAGGCGGTGATGCACCGCGCCGGTGGCGAGCAGGGCGTGGATGGGCAGCGTATCCTCGGCGATGCCGCGATCCGACAGCGCCAGGATCACCTTGCCGGAGCGCGCGGCGGCGACCGCCTGATCGCAAACCGCTTCGATGGCCTGGCGCAGCGTCAGGGTCCGAGGATAGTTGAGGCCGATGCGCGCGTGGGCGTAACCGGGTTCCTTGAGCGCCAGCAGTTGCTGGAACTTGCCGGTGGAAAGCACGGGCGAGTCGATCAGCAGGCGCAGCGCGTGGGCGGGCGTTTCCTCGAACATGTTCTGTTCGCGGCCAAGACACGTTTCCAGCGACATCACGATCTGCTCGCGCAGCGGGTCGATGGGTGGATTGGTGACCTGGGCGAACTGCTGGCGGAAATAGTCGTACAGCGAGCGCGCCTGTTGCGACAGTACCGCCATCGGCGTGTCGTCGCCCATCGAGCCGACCGCCTCCTGGGCGGCCTCGGCGAGCACGGACAGCACCTGGTCGCGCTCCTCGAAGGTCACCTGGAACATCTTCTGATAGGTGTGCAGCGTGGCGGCGTCCATGTGTTCGGCATCGGCGCCGTTGCCATCCAGTTCGGATTCGAGATGGCGAGTGTGCTCCGCGAGCCACTTGCGATAGGGCTGGCGGGTCTTCAGGCGCTGGTCGATGTCCTCGGGCAGCAGCAGTTCGCCGGTGGCGGTATCCACGGCGATCATCTGGCCGGGCTTGAGGCGGCCCTTGCTGACCACGTCTTCAGGCTTGTAGCTGTAAACGCCGATCTCCGAGGCCAGGGTGATGTGCCGGTCGCGCGTGATGACGTAGCGCGCCGGGCGCAGGCCGTTGCGATCGAGGGCGCAGGCGGCATGGCGGCCGTCGGTCATGACGATGCCGGCCGGGCCATCCCACGATTCCATGTGCATGGAGTTGTATTCATAGAAGGCGCGCAGCTCGGGATCCATGCTCTCGACATTTTGCCAGGCGGGCGGCACCAGCAGGCGCATGGCGCGGAACAGATCCATGCCGCCGGCCAGCAGCACCTCCAGCATGTTGTCCAGGCTCATCGAGTCCGAGCCGGTGGTGGAGACCAGCGGCAGGATGCTCTCCATGTTAGGGATCAGCGGCGTGGCGAACTTGGAGCCGCGCGCCATCGCCCAGTTGCGGTTGCCCTGCACGGTGTTGATCTCGCCGTTGTGGGCGAGGAAGCGGAACGGCTGGGCCAGACGCCACTGCGGCCAGGTGTTGGTGGAAAAGCGCTGGTGATAGACGCACAGCGCCGAGGCGAAGCGCTCGTCGGTCAGATCCAGGTAAAACACCGGCAGGTTGGCCGGCATCACCAGCCCTTTGAACGAGATCACCCGGCTCGACAGGCTGGTGACATAAAAGACGTTGTCGTGCGCTTCGAGGGCCTTTTCGGCGCGGCGGCGGGCGAAGAACAGGCGGCGCTCGAAATCAGCCTCATCCATGCCATCCGGCGCGTTGACGAACACCTGCTCGATGGCGGGCAAGGTCTTCAGCGCCTCTTCACCGCAGGCGGAAGGGTCCACCGGCACCACGCGCCAGCCCGCCACAGTCAGCCCCTCGGCGTGCAGTTCGGTCGTCAACTGATCGCGCGCGCGCGCCGCCAGGTTGTTGTCGCGATTGAGGAACACCATGCCCACCGCATACAGCGGCGCAAGGCGGAAATCCTGTTCCTGGGCGATCGCTTCGAGAAAGGCGGCGGGTTTCTTGAACAGCAAGCCGCAACCGTCGCCGCTCTTGCCATCGGCCGCCACCGCGCCACGGTGGGTCAGACAGGCCAGCGACTTGATGGCGGTCCGCACCAGCCAGTGGCTGGGCACGCCGTCCATGTGCGCAATCAGGCCAAAGCCGCAATTGTCTTTTTCAAACTCCGGCCGGTACAGGCCGGAGACCATATTGCAGGTGTTCTTGTCGTTCACTTTAGTCAAAGTCCAGCTCGGGTCATAAAACACAGCCAACGGCCAGCACGCGGGCACGCGCCACCGCCCCGCGAAATTGCGGGGGAAATGTTTCAGAGTATACGCCAGACTTGGCGTTGCGTTCAACGAGAATGGTATTCCGGGAGCATCGTTGTCCGGGGTGACTCTGGCGGCTTTTCGTGTTTTTCTCGCGGGCATGGTTATTCCGTTAATCTTTCGCCATAATCGGCATCGAAACGGTCAGGCATTTTTTGCTTGACTTCCTAAGAAATTGGGAATAAATTCCTATTTATGAGGTAGGCCCAATCAATGGTTTTCCGCGATGCCCACGTTCACCAAACCGCTGTCCAACGCTGTCGCCAGCCTGCTGCGCCCGCTGGTGCGCATCCTGTTACGCAATGGCGTGCCTTATGGCGTGTTCGAGGATGTGGCGCGCTGGGTGTATGCGGATGTCGCCATGAAGGAGTTCGGCATGGAAGGCCGCAAGCCGTCGGTGTCGAGGGCTTCGGTGTTGACCGGCCTGTCGCGCAAGGAGATTGTGCGCTTGCAGGAGCTGGGCAGCCCTTACGATGATGAAGCCGCCGAGCGTTATAACCGCGCCGCGCGGGTGGTGAGCGCCTGGGTGCGGGATGTGCGCTTCACCGACGCCACGGGTAATCCCGGCGATCTTCCCCTGGAGGGAACAGGTGTGACGTTCGCGGCGCTGGTGAAGGAGTTCGGTGGCGATGTGCCGGCGCGCGCCATGTTGGATGAACTGATGCGCGTCGGCACCGTCGAGCGCCTGGACGATGATCGCGTCCGGCTGCTCAAACGCGCTTATCTGCCGCAGCGGGATGATATCGCCAAGCTGGCCATTCTCGGCAGCGACGTGCGGCTGCTCATCGCCACCATCGAACATAATCTGCGCCACAGCGGCGATGATCTGCTGTTTCAGCGCAAGGTCGCTTACGACAACCTCCCGGAGCAGATCCTGCCGCAGTTCCGCGTGCTCAGCGCGACGCGCGCCCAGGCGCTGCTGGAAGAGCTGGACCGCTACCTCGCCGCCCACGACCGCGATCTCAACCCCGCCGTCGAAGGCGGTGGACGCAAGCATGCGGGGATAGGTATTTATTACTTCGAGGAAGATTTCGAGTCATTGCCTGAAGAAGAGGATCTGTCATGAGATTGAGCGCGCTGTGGCGTGGGGTGTTGTTGTCTGCGGCGATGGCCGGGCTGATTTCCTGCGGTGGTGGCGCCGGGCCTGGCCTGGCGGGCGGCGGCATCGGCGGCACGGGGATCAGCCAGGGGCCGGTGACCGGCTTTGGCAGCATTTTCGTCAACGGCCTGGAGATTGAAACCACGGGCGCGAAGATCGAGGTCGAGGACAATCCGAGCGCCAGCCAAAACGATCTGCATGTCGGTATGGTGGTATTGGTCGAGTGGGAGAAGGATGCCAGCGGCAAGTACACCGCCAAGCGTGTCAAGTATGCCGATGATGTGCAGGGGCCGGTAGACAGCATAACGCCGCCCGCGACGGGCGGCACGTTTATCGTGCTGGGGCAGACGGTCAGGGTGGATGGCCTGACAGTATTTTCGGGTACTTCCGGGATTGCCGGCACGAACCCGTTGAAGCAAAGCGACATTGTGGAAGTGAGCGGGTTGAAGGACACCACTGGCGTGATTCATGCGACGCGCGTTGAGGTGAAGACGGGATCGTCCGAGCCATCCGAGATCAAGGGTAGGGTCACCGCGTATACACCCGGCACGAACACCTTCAATATAGGTGAGGTTACAGTAAGTTTTAGCAGCTCGGTTCCCGCAGGTCTGGGAAACGGTGTCTGCGTCGAGGTCAAGGGCACATTCGATAGCGCCACGAGCATTATCACCGCCACCAGTATCGAGCTCGATGACAGTTGCGGGCTTGGCGGTGTTGCGGAGGGCAAGGAAGTCGAGGTGGAGGGTTTCATCAGTGATCTTGCTGCCGCGGCGGGCACGTTCAAGGTCAATGGTCAGCCGGTGCGCTACGACACCGCCACCCGCTACGAAAATGGAGATGCCGGTAATCTTCGAAATAACGTCCGCGTCGAAGCCGAAGGCACGGTTTCAAATGGTGTGCTGGTGGCGAAGAAGATTTCGTTCAAGCTGGGCGGCGATGATGATTCGGCTGGCGGTGGAACAGGCGGTGGCGGGATCGCTGTCAGCGAGGTGACGGGTGCTGTTATCGGTAAAGCCGCGAACCGTGTCACTGTGAGCGACGACGCGCAACCAAGCGCACAGATCCCAGTGACCGTCAATAACGACACCTTGTTCGAGGATGGTATTCATCGTGATCTGAGCAATGTTGAGCTCAACGAGCGCCTGAAGATCAAATTCTATGAAAAGGATGGCGTGAAGATTGCCCTCAAGATCGAGCGTGAGGGCGTGGAGGACGATTGATCGAGATACAGGGCGCGCCGCGCGCAACCATCCGTGCGTGAGACGCACCCTACGAAACTGCGTTGACCAATGGATAATCCGGGCTAAAAATCCATCTGGCCGCGAACCTGGAAGATGTCGGCATTGCCTTGCGCCGAGCCCTTCTCGTAGTCGGCGCGCACATAGTTGGCCATCAGCCGCAGGTGCTGGTTGATGTACCAGTTGAGGCCGAGTGTGATGTCGTTCAGGCGGTGGCCGTTGCCATCGTCGATGGCGCTGTTGCGCGCGGCCAATTCCCAGGCGCCCCAGCGGCCTTGGGGGTCGATGGCCGTGAACCGGCCGTCGCGGTAGGGGCGTGATTCGCCGGTGAGGAACCAACTGGCGTAGACGTAGTAGCCGTCGAGGTTTCGCTCCGGTCTGCCGCCGCTGCGATCGACGCGGGAGCGCACATATTCTCCCTGCAAGGAAAATGGCCCGATGACCGTGGCGGCTTCCAGCCCGGTGAGCAGAATATCGTTGACATTCCTGATCGTCCCCGAGCTGAACCAGTTTGGCGCCATGTCTGCTTCGGGGGGGGTGCGGTATCGTACCGTATCGTCACCCGGCAGGCGGTGGCTCGCCCCTGCGCCAAAATGCACCAGCCGGCCTTTCGCGTCGATGGGGGCGTATGCGATGCGGCCGGTGAACGCCCGGTCGAGATTTCCGGCGGAGTGCAGATCTTCCTTGAAAATCCCGGCCTCCATGTACAGCCCTTTGGCGGGCGCGGTGGAGATGCTGGCGCCCAGGCTTCTGCCCGGGGAAAACGTATAAGGCAGGCCGCGTTCCATGAACGTGGTGATGCGGGAGCTGGTGGATGATTCCAGGCCGAAGGGTTCGATGAATTGCCCGGCTTTGATCTTGATGCCCTTCCACCCCGAATAAGAAACAAACGCCTGCCGGATGCCGACGGGATCCGCATCGTTGATATTGTTAATGGCATCGGCGAAACTCAAGGTGACGTTGTAATCCCAGTCGCCATACACGCTTCCCCGCGCGGACAGGCGCACACGGCGGAATTCGGTGTCGTGTGTATAGCCCTCGGTCTGTGTCTTCAATGCGCCATCACCCTGATACCACACGGCGTCGTACATCGCTTGTCCGCCGAGTTTGAAAGTGAAGGGCGGGTTTTCTTTTCCCAGGGCCGGGGTGGCGACAGTGACGGCCAGGGTCGTGGCGATCCAACAGGTCGTCATTACCCGGTGTTTCGTAGGGTGCGTCTCACGCACCGCACAGATGGTGCGTGAGACGCACCCTACGCCAGGCAAGTTTTTCACTTTTTTTCTCCAAAAAGGCAATCAAAAACGCGCTCTCCCATGCCGCCGCGCACCATGCTCTGTGTGAAGGAGTGGCGGGAGCGTGGCA
Source organism: Gammaproteobacteria bacterium (assembly GCA_033717875.1). GTDB lineage: Bacteria > Pseudomonadota > Gammaproteobacteria > Ga007554 > SBBG01. The sequence continues at coordinate 24,432 of JADDKJ010000022.1, read as the reverse complement.
GGGTGTGAAATGTGTAGGATGTCTTGAAACCCTGTGCCTGGGCGGCGCGCGTCATGGCGGCGATCCAGTGCTCGCCGCGTTCCAGGCGCGTCATTCCCTGCTGTTGTTCAATGGTCGCCGCCTTGTTCAACGCCTTGTCCTGCCGCACGTCCCGTTCGCCCACCAGCACGCAGGTGGGTATCGCGAGAAAACGGGCCGGATCGAATACGACGCCCGGCAGGCGCTTGGAGGGTCCGATACCTTGGGGGTATTTCAGCGCCGGGTCGGGAAAGGTGTACCAGCCGGGCGCGCCCAAGACCAGTCCCGCGACACGTTCGGGGTGCGCCAGGGTGTAACGGTGCACGAATTGCGCCCCCCCGGAATAGCCGAACAAGTATAACTTGCCGGTGCGGGCGCCGGTCAGCCGTCCCACGTCGGCGACGATGCGGTCCAGCACGCTGTCCGCGCGCTCGCCTTTTCCTGTGCGGCCCAGCCGCTGGTAATCGGGGAAACGGTCCTTGGAAAAATAAGGCGCGATCAGTACCGCGCCGTAGCGTTCGGCAAGGGGCGCGAAGCGCTCGGCGTGTTCGCGCGCATTGCGCGAGATGCCATGCACGGTGACGAAGACCGGCGCCTTGACGCCGCCGCGGCGTGGGATATAGATAAAATAACGCTGGCGAGGATCGTCCGGCAGCGTCCGGCGTGTTACCACGCCGGTTTCCGGTTCGATATCCTGAACGGCCGTTTCCACAGCCATGGCAGTTGTGGCGGATGCGAGCATGGCAATTATCCCTGAAATGAAGATCTTCAACAGGCGGTTGCCAGATGGGTGCGAAAGAATCGGGCGGTTGGCCCGTCACCCGACAATACTTTCGCGGGAGGCCCCGCCTCCAGCAGGGATCCACCTTCCAGGTACCAGACGATATCGGCGTTCCGCACATGATCCAGCCGATGGCTGACGCGCAGGACCGTGCCGCGATACCCGGCCAGCACCCGGTCCACCACCGCGCTGGCTTTGGGGTCGAGATTGGCGTCGATTTCATCGAGCAGCAACAGGGGGGGATTGCCGAGCAGCGCGCGGGCCAGGGCGATGCGCTGACGCTGCCCCGCCGACAGCCCCACGCCGCCTTCCGCAACGCGGGTTTTCGCGCCTTCCGGCAAATCCGCAAGCACTTCGTCGATGCCGCACAAGGCCCACACCCGGGCGATTTCCTGGGCCGGCGCATCCGGCCAACGGTAAAGCAGGTTCTTCTCCACCGTGCCGCGCAGCAGGGGCAGATCAGTCCCCGTCATGCCCACCGCGCGGCGCACCGAGGCCAGGCTGTGTTTGGCCAGATCCTGGCCATCGAGGCGTACCGTGCCCTGCTCGGGGTCGATCAGACGCGCCGCCAGGGACAGCAGGGTCGACTTGCCCGCGCCATTGGGGCCGACCACGGTCACCACGGTATTCGGTTCCACCGTCGCGGCGATCCGCTCCAATGCTCCCGCCACGCTCACGGCATCGAATGCCAGGCGGCCTGCGCCCAGGCGAAGGTCCGGCGCGTCCGGGGCCTCCGCCACCAGCGAGGGCGCGTCAAGGAATTCCTGCAATTTTTCCCGCGACACCCGCGCCCCGTGCCAATATTCCTGGACGCGTCCCAGATCGCGCAGCGGCGGCATCAATATCCCGACGATGGTCATGGCCGCCACCACCGTGCCGATGCTGGCCCGTCCCGCCGCCACCTCGAACACCCCCAGCAGCAGCGCCGCCGCCGACGCGAGCGCCGCCGTGGCTTCGGTGACGGCCAGGATCTGGCCGGCCACGCGCGCCTTGTCCACCATCGCATCCTGAAGACGCCGTCCCTGGCGCACCATGCGCTCGCGCTCCCGGTCGGACTGGCCGAACATCTGCACGACCGCCATGGTCGCCACCTTCTCGTTGACGTTCGTGGCCAAATGGGAAAGGCGCCGCCGCGATTCGCGGGCCGCCATGCGCAGGCGCTCGCCCAGACTGAGCGCGACTGTGGCGCCGGTGCCAAGCACCACGCCGATGACCAGCGCCAGCGGCCAATGGATCAGCGCCAGCGCCGCCAAGGCCGCCACCGTCATCATGCCCGCCACGGAAAGGCGCGCCAATCCCAGGCTCACCCAGCGGCGCAGCGCCGTCATGTCTCCCACGAAGCGCAGCGCCACACCGCCGTGGCTGCGCTTCTGCAACGCGCGGGGCGCCAGCGAGCCGAGGCGGTCGTACAGCACCATGCGGACATCCGCGGCATAATCCTGCCCCAAGCGTTCGGCGTCGACGCGTTCCATCATACGCAGCCAGGCGATGACGCCCGCCGCCGCGGCGAACCCAACCGCCGCCCAGATTACCATGGTGGCGGGTGTGGGGTGTTCCGGCGTGAGCATGTGGTCGAACACCCATTTGACCAGCCACGCCGTGCCGACCGCCGCGCCCGCCTGGGCCAGTCCATTGCCGACCAGGCGGGCGAACAGGGTGCGGCGGCGCCCTTCGAATGTGCGCGGGATGTTCATCAGGCGGATGCTGCGATTCTGACACACACGCCAAGATCGCTCGCGATTGCGGCATCGCGCAGCATGCGCTTGTCATACACCGGCAGGCCCGTCGCGCTGGCGGCCTCGGTGATCGCCAGCGGCGAGGCCGTCAGCAAGCCGCTCACGGCATGCACCGGTAGGCCCTTGGCGCGCAGCCACGTCACCCCGGCCGCGGCGCCCATCGCGTCGCCCGCCGCGAAGATCACACCATCCACGGTTTTGCCGAACACCGGAGAATCCAGCAGCGCCGCCGTCTCGGCCTGATAAAGGCCATCCGCCACCTCCAGCACGATCACATCTATCCCGGTTTTCGCCAGGTGGCGGGTCAAGGTGTCAAGAATGCCCGCCACCTCGGCGGGTGACGAGCGGAAGGTGGAAGGGAAGCCGGCGTCAGTGAAATCGAGCGCAAGACGCGCCCCGGCATCGCCCATGAACCAGATGTCCTTGCCCGATCCGGTGCCCGTCACCTTGGCCGCCCCCACCCGCAGCCCGGCATTGCTCAGCCCACGTATCAGATTCGCCGCCGTCGTGGTCTTGCCGGCATTCATCGCCGTACCGACCACGGCCAGTGTGTAAGGCAAGGACTGCGGATGGCTCGATTTCTCCAGCGCCGCGCAAGACAGGTTGATGCGATGACCTTGGTCGTTCGCCAGCAGACCGATAGGGGCGATGACGGTTGGTGATTTCATGCTGGCGTGCCAGGACAAGGCCTGCGCCGCGATGCCGCCCGCCGCCACCAGATGACACTCCGCCAGATCGCCCGGCACTTCAGCTTCGAATTGATCGGGCGCATAGCGATTGCCATAGCACACCACGATCTCATCTCCGGCGAACAGCGCGGCGCGACGGCCATTGGTCAATTCCAGTCCGGCATGCTGACCGATTTTTTCCACACGCGCCAGCACCAGGTCGCCCGCGTGCGGGGTGACGCCGGTGCCGGTCAACAGATTTACCGCCGCCCCGAGCTTCACGTTGCGCGGAGTGTAGGAAATTTTGGCGCTCAAAAGACGGGACTGGCTGATGGGTAAGATGTTCATCGTGATCTCCTTTACGTGGGTTATGGACGTTCCATGGACAGCAATTTTCAAATTTTCAAATTTTCAGAGGTTAGCGTTACCGTTTTATGAAAGAGCGCTTTGTCATTCCCTCCCTCTGTTGTTTGGGAATTTAATCCCAAAAATAGGCGACGTCAACCCCTTCGCGAAAAAATATTTGGGAAATAATTCCTGGGGTATTGTCGAGGCGGTCCGGCGTGGGGAGGAAAAATGGCAAAGGTTAAATGGCCCGATGTCTCCGCCTGAGATATAATTAGATGTTTATATGCGCGCCCGCGCGCGACTGACCGCATCAAGCATCGAACACGGAAGCCCATGTCCCAATACATCTACACCATGAATCGCGTCGGCAAGGTTGTGCCACCGAAGCGCGAAATTCTCAAGGATATATCGCTGTCGTTCTTCCCCGGCGCCAAGATCGGCGTGCTCGGTTTGAACGGCTCGGGCAAATCCACCCTGCTGCGCATCATGGCGGGCGTGGACAAGGAACATCTCGGCGAGGCGCGGCCGCAGCCGGGGATCCGCATCGGCTATCTGCCGCAGGAGCCGCAGCTCGATCCCGCCAAGGACGTGCGCGGCAACGTGGAAGAGGCGATGCGGCCGGTCAAGGATGCGCTCAGCCGCCTCGACGCGGTGTATGCCGCCTATGCCGACCCGGAGGCCGATTTCGATGCCCTGGCCAAAGAGCAGGCCGAGCTCGAAGCGCTCATTCAGGTCGCCGACGGCCACAATCTGGACCGCACGCTCGAAGTGGCTGCCGACGCGCTGCGCCTGCCGCCGTGGGATGCCGATGTGACCAGGCTGTCCGGTGGCGAGCGCCGCCGCGTCGCGCTGTGCAAGCTGCTGTTGTCCTCGCCGGACATGCTGTTGCTCGACGAACCCACCAACCACCTCGATGCCGAATCGGTGGCCTGGCTGGAACGCTTCTTACAGGATTATCCGGGCACGGTGGTGGCGATCACCCACGACCGCTACTTCCTCGATAACGTCGCCGGCTGGATTCTGGAACTGGATCGCGGCCACGGCATTCCCTGGGAGGGCAATTACTCCTCCTGGCTGGAGCAGAAGGAGCAACGCCTGGAGGTCGAGGAAAAACAGGAGAGCGCCCGGCAGCGCGCCATGAAGGAAGAGCTGGAGTGGGTGCGCAGCAACGCCAAGGGGCGTCACGCCAAGAGCAAGGCGCGTCTGGCGCGTTACGAGGAGATGGCCTCGCAGGAATACCAGAAGCGTAACGAGACCAAGGAGCTGTACATCCCGCCGGGGCCGCGCCTGGGCGATCTGGTGGTCGAGGCCAAGGGGCTCACCAAGAGTTTCGGCGACCGCCTGTTGGTCGATAATCTCGATTTCAACCTGCCGCGCGGCGGTATCGTCGGCATCATCGGCCCCAACGGCGCGGGCAAGACCACGCTGTTCCGCATGATCACCGGCCAGGAAAAACCCGATGCCGGGGAGCTGCGCATCGGCGACACGGTGCAGCTCGCCTATGTCGATCAGTCGCGCGACGCGCTCGATGGCAACAAGAGCGTGTGGGAAGAGGTTTCCGGCGGCCTGGACGTGATCACCGTCGGCAAGTTCGAGGTACCCTCGCGCGCCTACCTGGGGCGCTTCAACTTCAAGGGCACCGACCAGCAGAAGTTGATCCGCGATCTGTCCGGCGGCGAGCGCAACCGTATCCATCTCGCCAAGCTGCTCAAGAGCGGCGGCAACGTGCTGCTGCTCGACGAGCCGACCAACGACCTCGACGTGGAAACCCTGCGCGCACTGGAAGACGCGCTGCTGGAGTTCTCCGGCTGCGCCGTGGTGATCTCGCACGATCGCTGGTTTCTCGATCGCATCGCCACGCACATGCTCGCTTTCGAGGGCGACAGCCAGGTGATGTGGTTCGAGGGCAACTACGCCGACTACGAGGCCGACCGGCATCGCCGCCTCGGTACCGCCGCCGACCAGCCGCATCGTATCAAATACAAGAAGCTGACGGGATAGCGGATGTAGGGTGCGCCGTGCGCACCAATTCATTCTTCGATGGGCCAGGTGCGCATGGCGCACCCTACATCCGTATTCGCAATCATAAGGAACAAACTTTTAATGACTGTATTCGTAACCATGGCCTTGATGCTCGTCCTGATTCTGGTGGCGGCGGAGGTATTCACCAATGCCCTGGAGCATCTGGGCGAGAAACTGAAAATATCCGAGGGGGTCACCGGCTCGCTGTTCGCCGCGGTCGGCACCGCGTTGCCGGAGACCATGGTGCCGCTGCTGGCGATTTTCGCCGGCACGGAAAACCAGCACCTGAACGAAGAGATCGGTGTCGGCGCGATTCTTGGCGCGCCGCTGATGCTGGCGACCTTGTCCGTGTCGCTGCTGGCGTTCTTCACTTTTCGCAAGCGCGGCTGGGGCGGGCATTTCACGCCCGAAAGAACCGGCTTCCGGCGCGATCTGGATTTCTTTCTCTTCGCCTTCGTGCTGGCGGCGGTGGCGATGTATGTCCCGCATGACCTGCCCTATGTGCGCGGCGCGATCGGCTTCGCGCTGGTGCTGACCTACTTCGTCTACATCCTGATGACCCTGCGCGCTTCCGAGAAGCTGGTGCAGGACGGCCATGCTACCGAGGCCCACTCGCCGATGATGCTCAACCGCATCGGCCTCCCCACCAACATGATCACCATCATGCTGCAACTCGGCATCGGCCTTGGGCTGCTGGTGGCGGGCGCCAAGGGCTTCATCCACGGCGTCGAAGAGGCTTCGGGCATCCTCGGCATCTCCGCGCTGATGCTGTCGCTGATGATCGTGCCCATCGCCACCGAGCTGCCGGAGAAGTTCAACAGCATCCTCTGGGTGCGCCGCCACAAGGACACCATGGCCTTCGGCAACATCACGGGCGCCATGGTTTTCCAGGGCACGCTGCTGCCCGCCATCGGCATCATGCTCACGCCTTGGGCGCCGCGCCCGGAAGTGCTGGCCGGCATCATCATCGCCTTCTGCGGCGCCCTCTGGCTGCGCATGATGAGCGCGCGCGGCCAGCTTCGGGTCTGGCATGTGCTGGTGAATGGCGGGTTGTATGTGACTTATCTTGCCCTTGTATTGAGCTGAAGCGATTATTAACCCGGCTCATTCATCTGTTTTTCCGGCTTTTCTCCGAGGGTAGGGTGCGTCTCACGCACCATCCGTGTGGTGCGTGAGACGCACCCTACAAACCAAAAACACTATTGATTGGCTTTCTGAATATCTTTCTGCACGTCACCCACCTTGCGCAGCCAGGGGGTGATTCCCGCCAATGCAGGGATGTCTTTGGCGGCTTGTTCGGCCTGGGGGCGGCTGGAGTAGATGCCGGTGATCAGCACATGGAGCATTCCGCCGCTGCGGTTGATTTGGAAATAGGCGGTTTCGGCGGGGAGTTTATGGCTTACGGCGAAGTCCCGTACCGTCGCCTCGTTCTTCATGGCCATGAGCTGTAAGGTGTAGTGGTCCGAGTTTTGCGCCAGCAGCCAGGAAGCATCCTTGAGCGCTGCGCTTGATGTCGCCGTGTTTTTTTCTTTCGGTTGCGGTGCCGGTTCCCCTGTTGGGGATGACGGCTGATCCATCCTGGTGGCGGGCGCGGTCGCGGATAGCGGCGCGGGAGCATCCTCGCTGGGCGAGGGGGCGTCCGTAACGGCAAGCGCGGATGCGGTTTGCGCTGGAACATTGTTCGACCCAAGCCCTGCCTCCTTGGCCTGCACCGATACATCGGCCAACTGCGCCAATGCGGCTTCTTTCTGTTTTTCGGAAAGCTCGGGGTGTTCCGGCGGGATCGCCAGGGGCACGCCGCTGTTCTGCGCGGTGGCGGATGCGTTCCCTCTACCGTCCAGTGATGTATTGATCGTCCGCTGTGCCAGCAACACCGCCAGCGCCACTACGATGGTGGCGGCCGCCAGCCATAGCGTTTTCTTTCCGATGTCCGAAGTCTTGCCGGACGCGGCGTTGGTTCCGGGTGCTCCAGGAAGATAAAACGTGTGCGCCAGATGCTGGCGTAGCGGGATGAGGGTGGGCGTGGCGAGCATAGTTTCCAGTTGGGGCTGGCAGAACAGGACAATGCCGAGCGCGCCGCCGTCATTCTTCGTCGCCTCGATCAGGTCCGCCAACAGCGTCAGCGCGGTTTCGGGCAGTTGATCGGCGTCGTCGATCGCCAGCATCGGGCGTTGCCCGCCGGTCTGCATGTCCAACAGGCGCTTGGTCAGCGCTCGCAGTTGTGCCTCATGGCCGCGAAATTTGCCGGCGGGCACGCCAAAACCGCTGCAAATGGCGGAGAGCAATGCGTCGGTATCCATCATGGCGTTCGCGCCGATCCGGCATGCCTGCCAGGTGGGATGGGCGTGGGCGACAAATTCGTCGAGCAATGCCGTCTTGCCGCTGCCGGCATCGCCCACCACCAGCAGTAGCGCGCTGTAGGGGGCGAGATAGCGCAGCATGTGCAGGCGTTGTTCGTGCGCCGGAGCGGTGTCGGAGATGCCGTCGTCGATGGAGCTCAGGGTGGGTTCGCGGCGTGTCATCCGGATCAGGAAAATTCGAGTTTGATGTTGACCTCCGCCAGATATTCGGCTTCGCGGGCCAGTTCGGCCTCGGTGAGGGGATGCTGATCGAGCCACTGGCCGGGAAACTGGATGCGCAGCGATTTCTTGCCTGCTGTGAGACGCAGCTCGGGCAGCGCGTCGCCGGTGCGGCTGCGGTGCAGCAGCACGGCCAGGCGCAGCAGCAGGCACAGGCGCCATTCCTGGTCGATCTGTGACGCCGGCAGTTGCATGAAGACCTGCATGGGGAATTTGCGGCGGTGGCCGCGAATCAGGCCGGCCAGGCGCATTTGCTCTTGACGCGAGAAGCCGGGCAAGTCGGAGTTTTCCACCACATAGGCGCCATGCTTGTGATACTGGTTGTGGGCGATCGCCAGTCCGATTTCATGGAGGCGTGCGGCCCAGCTTAGCAAGTACTGGTGTTCCTCGCCGTTCAGGCCCCAATCACGCGCCACTTGCGACAGGCAGGCCAGTGCCGTGCCTTCGATGCGAGCCGCCTGCGCGGCATCCACCTGATAGCGCGCCATCATGGTCTGGATGCTCGTTTCGCGCACGTCTTCGTGCTGGATTCTGCCCTGCAAGTCGTGGAGCAGCCCCTCGCGCAGCGCGCCATCGGCGACGCGGATCGATTTGATGTCCAGCGTCTCCATCAGAGCGTTCAGGATCGCCACGCCGCCGGGGAGCACCGCCGCGCGCTCGCTGCTGATGCCATCCAGACGCAAACGCTGCACATGGCCGGTGTCGATCAGCACATCGCGCAACTTGCGTAACGCCGGCCGTGTGATGCCGTCGTTACTCCATCCTTTATCGCGCACGATCCTGTCCACGGCGCGGATCGTGCCCGAAGCGCCGACCGCGCTCTGCCAGCCGATGTGCCGGAATTGTTGCTGGATGGGTTGGAGTTCGAGTTCGGCGATGATTTCGGCGCGGCGCATGTCGCGGGCTCGTATGATGCCGTCGGAGAAATAGCCGCGGCTCATGCCCACGCAGCCCATGTGCAGGCTCTCCATGTTGATCGGCGCAAAACCTTCGCCGATGATCAGCTCGGTGCTGCCGCCGCCGATATCCACCACCAGCCGCCGTCCTTCCTGAGGCGGCAGGCTGTGGGCCACGCCCAGATAAATCAGCCGCGCTTCCTCGCGCCCGGCGATGACCTCGATCGGATGGCCGAGCGCCGCCTGCGCGCGCGCCAGAAAATCGGCCGCATCACCGGCGCGGCGCAAGGTGTTGGTGCCCACGGCACGCACGCTGCCCGGCGGCATGTCGCGCAAGCGCTGCCCGAAGCGCGCCAGGCAGTCCAGCGCGCGTTTCTGGGTGATCTCGTCAAGACGATTCTTGCTATCCAGCCCATTCGCCAGCACCACCATCTCGCGCAACCGGTCGACGACATGGATCTGACCGTTCATGATGCGGGCGACGATAAGATGGAAGCTGGTGGAGCCGAGGTCGATGGCGGCGACGGTTTGTGGGGGGTTGCTGTCTGGCACGTTGCTATTGTCGATGACGGTGGGTTGTAGTGACAAGTTTATCATTGCTATTGATCGTAATCAGCCCTTAGCCGCTCGGCACTATCGCCGATGCGCTGGATAAGTTCTCTGGCGCCGCCTTCCAGATAGCGGGCTTCGATCTCGGCGAACAGCGTTTCGGCACGCGACCTGGCCAGCCTGATCAGCGCCATAAGCCCCTGATGTTCGTTGCGCCGCTGCTCGGCGCGCAGGCGCGCGGGGTCCTGTTCGCTATCGAGCGTCATGTCCAGGAGATGGCGCGCTCGCTCGGCCGCGAATGTTTCCAGGGTGGTGGCGAATTCCCGGGCATCCAGGTGGGCGTCGTGCAAGTCGCCGAGCACGTCCTGAAGATTCTTGAGTTGTTTGATGATGTCTTCACCCTCGGGGAGATGAGTCTGAATCGGCTCCAGCAGGTAGCGCAGGCGCTTTGCCTGAATTCTTGCCTGGTGCATGAGCGCCTCGTCGGCCGGCGAAGTGATGCGCTTGAGGTGGTGTTTCAGTTCATCGCAGTGCCGTTTGGCCTCGTTGCCGGTGATGGTGGCAAACGGGACATCATGGCGCCGACCGTCCAGATCACACACCACGGTGTAACGCATGAGCTGGCGGCGCAGCTTTTGTTCGAGCGGTGGAAAATCCTCGGCCACGCGGCTGTGTATTTCGCGGTACAGTTTGTCTTTATGCGTCTCCAGTCTGTCCAGCAGCCATAGCCAGCCCTTGCGTTGCCGTGGTGGCAGATGGGGCGCCTGGGATCGCAGCCAGGCGATCCGCACTTCGACATCGCGCGCTTCATTGGTGGAACGGGCCAGACGGCGAAGTCGCCGCTGGCTTTTTCTGGAGACGGTGTCCGCCAGCAAAGGCCGGTAGGCCCGCATGCCGCTGCGCAAGCGGCGCAGCGCCACCCGGAAATCGTGCAGTGCCTCGGTATCCTGCGGGTCGGGCAGGCGTTGGCAAGCGGCATTGGCCGCATCCAGATGGGATAAGGCGATCATGCGCGCCGCACGCGGCGCGGGCAGTTGCAGCAGGTTCTTGCGGGAAGGCATCAACCGAGCCGGCGAAGCTGCGACGGCGCCAGCGCCCACAGCAGGGTCGCCTTGCCGTGTCCCAGGCCGTCGGTAAATTCAAGCAGGCACGCCGCGCCTTTTTTCAGCTCCAGAACGGGTTTCTTTTTCCCCGTCAGCAGCCAGCTCACCAGGCGGCTCAGATCCGGCTCATGGCCGACGAGGGCGATGGTGTCCGCCTTCTTCTGGGTTTTCAACCATGTCAGAACGCTTTCCGGCGTATGGCCGGGGGCCAATTGCTTCACTTCCGCGATCTTGAGTTCGCCATAGGCATCGGCGAGAATCTGCGCGCTTTCAGCCGCCCGCGCCAGCGGACTGGTGGCGGCCAGGTCGACATAGGGCAACAGCGCATTCAACGCCCGCGCCGCCTTGCGCATTTTCTTGCGCCCGGCGTCGGTCAAGGGGCGGTTTTCGTCTGGTTCGCCGGTGGTGGCGAATATTTCCCGGTCTTCGGCGGGGGCGTGGCGGAGGATGAGTAGTTTCATGGGGGTGCTCCTTGAAGAGAAAAGCGGGTGGTCATGGGGTGAGGATATATGTTTTGGGGTGAGGAGGAAACCGCCGGGGCTTGCGGATAAGGGGATAAAAAACCGTTTACCCTCATTGCGAGGGACAAACGGACGTGGGATCAGGATCGTCGCGTCCGGGAAAATAAAAACGGCGGCCATTGGCCGCCGCGAAAACAAAACCCAGCAAACATTATTTTATCGTTAGAAGCCCAGCAGCGACTCAGGCCTTTGCTTTGATACGACGCCGCGCCACGCTCAAACCCGCCAAACCCAGACCCAGCAAGCCCAGGGTCGCAGGTTCCGGAACACGCCCCCCGGGACCGGTGCCAGGCGGAACGCTGATAATTCCCGTGATTTTGAATTGCCCCGGCGCGCTCATCGTGTCGACACAGCAGTCAGTGCCGGTGAACAATCCCCAGGTGCCGTTGCCCAGCACCAGCGGATCGGTGAGGAACCAGTCATTCTCATCTGCTGAATCACTAAAGTTATCTGGTTCTGTGGCATAGCCGGTAAGTGTGCCGTTTGTCACCATGGCGTCCAGTCCCGTAGTGTCTCCGCCCACGTTGTTCATCACGCCCGTCCACTGAAACAACTGCCATGTGGAAGGATCCGTGCCGTAGACGCCGATCCTGACGCCGCCATTGTCACTGTAAGGCGTGTCCTGATCACCATGCCAATGCTGGCCGAGCATGGTGACCGTGCCGTTGCCGTTATCTTTCCAGCCAAAAGCCACCAAGTGGGCGTTGGCTGAACCGACCAGGCCGAATACGCCCAGTCCTGTTGCTAATACGAGTTTCTTCAAGGTAGTCATTTTTTTCATCTCCCCTAAAGGGTGTTAAAGTCCAATCTGGTGATGCGTGATACCAGAACACAGGAAGAGCAATAGAGTTTCTAATGCCTCACCAGTGTGTTAAGCAAAAATTGTTCCATATTAATTTTTTTATTTAAAAAACAATAACTTGATATTATTTTCTGGGTTCTCGATCATTGGCGTGGTTTGACCACTGTAAAATTTACCGACAATTTGACCAGCGAGATCGCCGCAATTTTGGCCAAATTTTGGCGTTTTTTATATATGATATTGATATTAAAAATATTTTTAAATGTTAAAATATCCGACACCACCGCTTGTTGTTTCCTGAAAACAACATTACCGGACCGACCATGAAAAACGTGCCACCCGACAGCGACACCCAAGCCCACAGCGAGCGCCTCCAGATCCTGATCCGCACCGAAATCGAGCGCGGCGACGGCCAAATCACCTTCGCCCGCTACATGGATCTGGCGCTGTATGCCCCCGGGCTGGGGTATTACAGTGCCGGGGCGTGCAAGTTTGGCGAGGCGGGGGATTTTGTCACCGCGCCGGAGCTTTCGCCGCTGTTTTCGCGCTGTGTGGCGCGGCAGTGCCGGCAGGTGTTGGCTGGTTTGGGAGCGGGCGATATCCTTGAAGTCGGGGCGGGCACCGGCGCCCTGGCGGCCGAGGTGTTGCGCGAGCTGGAGGCGCTGGACTGTCTGCCTGGATGTTATTTCATTCTCGACTTGAGCGCCGAGTTGCGGCAGCGCCAGCGGGAAACACTGGAGCAGCGGGCGCCGCATCTGCTGGATCGTGTCCGCTGGCTGGATCGTCTGCCTGGCAGCGGCTTTACGGGGGTGGTGCTGGCCAACGAGCTGCTCGATGCCATGCCGGTGCATCTGTTCCGTATGGAAGAAGAAGGTCCGCAGGAGCTTTATGTGGGCGCGGAGGATGAGCGCTTTGTCTGGCGCAACGGACCCCTGAGCGATCCACGGCTGGGCGAGCGCGTCGCGGCGATCATCGAGGAACAGGGTCCGCTGTCGCCGGGTTATACCTCCGAGATCAATCTCGCGGCGGAGGGCTGGGTGCGCGGTCTGGCCGAGTGGCTGGCGCGTGGGACGGTGTTGATCATCGACTACGGATTTCCCCGTCGCGAGTATTATCACCACGAGCGCAGCGACGGCACGCTGATGTGCCACCACCGCCACCGCGCCCACCCCGATCCGCTGATCCTGACGGGTTTGCAGGATATCACCGCCCACGTCGATTTCACCGCCGTGGCCGAGGCGGCGGTGGAGGTGGGTCTGGCGGTGGCGGGGTATGCTACCCAGGCCTATTTCCTGCTGGGCAGCGGGCTGATGGAGATGGCCGGGCAAAGTCACCCCGATGACACGCGGCAGCATCTGGCGCTGACGCAGCAGATCAAGAAACTTACTTTGCCCAGCGAGATGGGCGAGCTGTTCAAGGTGATCGCGTTGACGAGGGGCATCGACCTGCCGCTGATCGGGTTTTCGTTCCAGGATCAACGCGGGCGGTTGTGATCTGGTTTTATCATTCGTAGGGTGCGTCTCACGCACCATACTTCGTTCCCGGCGAAATGGTGCGCACGGCGCACCCTACATCGGTAGATGGAACGGATTGCCGGAGGAAAATGTATGTCGGAGATGCTTGAACGCACGCAGGCGATGCTCGCCAGGCACCATCGCCATGGTGAAAATTTTGCGCAGTTGATGAAGGATACCTTCGCCGGGCGCTTCAACGAGGAGTTCTGGACGGCGTGGCGGCAGTGGATCGAGCCGGTGCTGTCCGCTTCGCCGGTGGTGCTCGATCTGGGCAGCGGGCCGGGGCTGTTGCTACGCGCGCTGGCGGAGCGTTATCCGCGGGCGCGCGCCATCGGCGTGGAGTGCGCGCCCTATATGCTGGAGGCCATGGGCGAGTTGCCCACCGGTTGCGAGGTGATGTGCGCCGATTTGCACGATCCGCGCTTGCCGCTGGCGGAGGGCACGGTAGACGCGGTCGTCGCCTCGGTGGTGCTGCATGAGCTGAATCAGCCGTTGCGCGCGCTTCAAGAGGTGAGGCGATGCCTCAAGCCGGGCGGGCGTTTGTACATTCTCGACTGGGTGCGCGCGCCGCTGGATGCCTATGTCCGCAACGAGACTTCCGAAGAGCGCATATTCGACCCCGTCACGCCGGTCTCCGAGCTGGAAGACATTTTCACCCATTTCATCGAGCACAACCGTTTCAGCCGTGAGGATCTGGGTTATCTGCTGGAGCGTTGCTGTTTTGCGGTGCTGGACAGCACGTCGCTGCGGGAAGGGCGGTTTGCGCGGCTGGTGGCGGAGAAGAAGTAGCAACGTATTATGCGGTGCGTGGGACGCACCCTACGGACGATAGCCGCCCGTTACCCGGAAGATTTCAGACATATCCTGGTGTGTATGCACTTTCCTATAACCCGACTGCGTGAGAATCCGCGCCACCGCCGCGCTCTGGTCATAGCCATGTTCGAACAGCAGCCCGCCGCCGGGGGCGAGGTGGCGACCGGCTGCGGCGGCGATGTGGCGGATGTCGTCCAGGCCGTCGGGGCCGGCGGCGAGGGCGGTGATCGGTTCGAAGCGGATTTCGGAGGTGTGCAGACGGGGGTCTTCGCTTGCGATATACGGGGGGTTCGAAACGATCAGATCGAAAACTTCTCCCGCGAGCGGTTCCAGCCAGATGCCTTCACGAAATTCGACATTGCCGATGCCCAGCCGCGCGGCGTTGCGGCGGGCCACGGTCAGGGCGGTGGTGGAGCGTTCGGTGGCGACGATCCGGCAGGCAGGTCGTTCGCGGGCGATGGCCAGCGCGATGGCGCCCGAGCCGGTACCGAGGTCGGCGATGCGCCAGGCGCTGCCGGCGGGGATGCGTTGCAGAGTGATCTCCACCAGCAGCTCGGTTTCGGGGCGCGGGATGAGCGTGGCGGGCGAGACTTCCAGCTCCATCGACCAGAATTCGCGCCGTCCCGTGAGGTAGGCGAGAGGTTCGCCTGTGGCGCGGCGTGTGATCAACGCGTCGAATCGCGCCATGGCTTCGTCTGGCAAGAGCAGGTCGGGCCAGGTATGGAGGTGGACGCGATTGCGGTCCAGCACGAAACCCAGCAAGACTTCGGCGTCGAGGCGCGGGGTGTCGCATACGGCGGCAAGGCGGTGCGCCGCTTCATTCAGAGCGCTGGCGATCGTAGGAGGATTTCTTGTCATGGGCGTCGGATGGCTTTATATTAACCCGGCAGTCAAATGGATCGTCATTACCCAGTTGTTTCGTAGGGTGCGTCTCACGCACCACACGGATGGTGCGCGCGGCGCACCCTACCCCCGGGAGAAAAGCTGGCAAAGCAGATAAATTTGATTGCTGGGTTAATAGGTTACCACTTTGTTGAACAAAGTCTGAACGAATGATACACAGATTGCGGTCCCTCGTGCTCGACAGAAGCAGCGCCATCTTGCTGGCGCTGGCGATGCTGCTCGCGCAATTCGGGCTGATCGCGCACGAGATCGACCACCAGTTGCACAAACCCAGTTCGGCGTGCGAGATGTGTCTTGCGGCCCATCATCTGGGCAGCACGCCGGTCGCAAAGAATACACCGCTGCTTGTATCGCGCACGGCGGGCAATGATGCCTTGCCGGCGAATGTGGCTTCACCTGTTCGGCAATTCGTTGCCAGCTTCTCTGCCCGCGCCCCGCCAACTTTTCTCCACGTTTAATCAGTTTAATCATTCGATGAGCGAAGGTATCCGTCCGGCGGATATCTGTGTTCTTGTTTTTGAGGCATCCCGGCTAACTGATATCCGGGATGCCTGATTTCGTGGAGAAAAATCATGAGCAAATGCTTTGCCGCCAGGGGCGTGGCAACGGTCCTTTTGATCGCGCGTATGGCCGTTCCGGCCTCGGCGTTTACCGTATCGCTTGCGCATGCGCAAGACGTGGCGACGCCGGTCACGATGCTTGCGCCGGTTGTTGTTACCGCAGTGCCGTTTGAAGATCGCAGCGAATTCGATATGGCGCAGCCCGTTTCGGTTCTGAAAGGCGATGATTTGCGCCGCAAGCGCGAGGCCAGTCTTGGCGATACCCTTTCGCGGGAACTCGGGGTGACATCGAGCACCTTCGGTCCGGCGGCGGGACGGCCCATTATTCGTGGGCTCGACGGGCCACGCATCCGCGTGCTGGAGGGCGGTATTGGTACGCTGGACATATCCGCCTTGAGTCCCGATCATATGGTCACGGTCGAATCCTTGAATGTCCGGCAGATCGAGATCCTGCGTGGTCCGGCGAGTCTGCTTTACGGCGGTGGTGCTTCGGGCGGGGTGGTCAATGTTGTCACCGGACGGATTCCAGAGCGCATATTCACGTCGCCGCAAGGCAATTTCGAATTGCGCACCAATTCCGCTTCGCAGGAACGTACCGGTGCGTTCAATGCGAATGGCTCGGTCAATCGCCGATTCTCCTGGCATGTCGATGCCTTCAAGCGTCGCAGCGAGGATTACGATATCCCCGGGCGCGCCAATCGCAACGATCCGAATAGTCCGAAAGGCGTCCTTCCCAACAGTGCGATCGACTCGGGTGGCGGGGCGCTTGGAGGGTCATACGTTGGCGAGCGTGGTTTCCTTGGCGCCGCTGTTTCCCGTCTGGAGAGTCTCTACGGCGTGCCTGTCGGCGAGGGCGCCAAAATCGACCTTGGACAGACGCGTACCGATATCGCCGGAGATCTCGATGATCCATTTGCCGGATTCAGGAAGGCGAAAATACGCCTTGGCCACAACGACTATCGCCACAGCGAGGTCGAACCGAGCGGCGAGATTGGTACGGTATTCAGGAACAAGGGATTGGAGGGCCGTCTGGAACTCTTGCATGCGTTGTTCGGTGGCTGGCAAGGCGCGCTTGGCGTACAGACGCAAGAGCGGACTTTCTCGGCGCTCGGCCCAGAGGCCGTCGTTCCGACGACCAAGACCCGTGCCAACGGCGTATTCTTGATTGAAGAGCGTAACTGGGATCGCTGGCGGCTGGAGTTCGGCGGACGTATGGATCGCGAATTGCACCAGCCGCAGGCTGGTTTGCCGGACCGCGCCTTTAACCTTTATAACTTTTCCGCCAGCCCGGTGTGGAAGTTCATGGACGGTTACAGCCTGGGTGTTTCGGCGACATACGCGCAGCGGGCGCCGGCGCCCGAGGAACTATATTCGAAGGGCGTTCATGTCGCAACCGGAACATTCCAGATCGGCAACAGTGCGTTGAGCAGGGAAACCTCGAATAACGTCGATCTGGCGCTGCGCAAGACTGACGGCCCGTTCACAGGGAAAATCAATGTCTACGCCAATCGTATTCGCGATTTTATTTATCAGAAAAGCGTCGATACCGATGGCGACGGTGTCGCGGATCGCGCCGATGATGCCGGGGCATTCGATCCGAACGGCGCGTTTCTGGTGCAGTACGCTGCTCAGACGGCGGCGCGCTTCCGCGGGGTTGAAGCCGAAGTCATGTATGCGCTGATTCCCGAGCGGCTGACCATGCGCCTGTTCGCCGATCAAACCCGCGCCACCTTGTCCGATGGCGCTTATGTGCCGCGTATCCCGCCGCGCCGTGTGGGGCTGGAACTCGGGTACAAGGAAGGACCTTGGCAAACCTGGCTTTCCGTGCTTCGCGCGTCGCGCCAGGAGCGGGTAGCGCCGCTAGAGACATCGGCTCCGGCTTATACTCTGGTCGATGCGGAGTTGAGTTACCGCATCAGGCAAGGTAAAACCACTGGCTATACGCTGTTTCTGCGGGGAAAAAATCTGCTCGATGACGAGATTCGCGCGCAAACTTCTTATCTGAAGGACTTCGCGCCCTTGCCCGGGCGGGCCTTTGCCGTTGGTGTGAGAGGGGAGTTGTGAGAAAAACGCCGACCGCGGCGAACAGGCGCACAGGGAAGTGCGCCCTTGGTTTTGCTCCGCAGCGCGACAGAGCAGCGGCGAAGTACCCTGCTTTGAGAATTCCGCGATGGGCTCATTCAGAGCCGTCCTCAATCGAACACGACTTCAAGCCGCCGGAGGTAATCGTCCAGCCGGTTGATCAGGGTGACGATAGCCTGGGTATCGTGTTGCGGCGCGGCTTGTTCCAGTTCATCTCCGACCCGGCCGACGACCTCCAATCCATAGCCGCTGCCGGTGCCTTTCATGTTGTGCCCGATAACGCGGATCGCTTCGTAGTCGCCGCGGTTCAGCGCTTGCGTGAGGGTGGCGACATCCTGTCGCCGCCGGGCGAGATAGGTCGGCAGGAGATCCTGAAGATCAGCATCCACATGCACGATGAGCTTGTCCATGCGTCATATCTTGCGATGCGGTGATCACTTTTGCAATATCGCGGCAATCGCACCGCGCAATGCCTCGCGCTTGATCGGCTTGGGCAGGCAGCCGTCGAAGCCGGCATCGATCAGCGCTTGGTGCATGTCTTGTCCGGCATGCGCGGTGAGGGCTACCACGGGTTGGGTATAGCCCTGCCGGCGTAGCCGTTTCAGGGCTTCCTCGCCGCCCATGTCCGGCATTTCGATGTCCATCAGCACCATGTCCGGTTGCTCGGCAAGCGCCATCTCCACCGCCTGCCCGCCATTTTCGGCGTAGAGGGCGTCCAGTCCCCATCGGCTGAAATAATTCATGAACAAGGCGCGCGCGTCCTCGGAGTCGTCGGCCAGCAGCACGCGTCCCGTCAATGTTTCCTCCGCCACAGGCGGCGCGGCCGATGCTGTTGTCTCGCCGGGCAGCGTGGCGCGGGGCGCGGGCAGGCGCACAAGGAACGTCGAACCCTTGCCCAGTGTCGATTCGACGGCAATTGTCCCGCCCATCAAATGCGCCAGGTTGCGGCTGATGGTCAGGCCCAGGCCAGTGCCGCCATGAGTCGCCGCCACCGAGGTGTCGGCCTGCTGAAAGGACTCAAAGATTCTGTCCAGCGCCTGTTGTGGCATGCCCGGCCCGGTGTCTTCCACGGCGATGGCGAGCCAGTCGTTTTCCCACGATGCCTTGAGATGGATATGCCCTTGCGCGGTGAATCTCAGGGCATTGCCGGTGAGGTTGATGAGGATTTGGCGCAGACGGAAGCCGTCGATCATCAGCCCCGGCGGCAAGGCGGTGTCATAGTCGGCTTTCAGTTCCAGCCCTTTGGTTGCCGCTTGTATCTCCAGCGCCTCTATCACTTTGTCGATCATGTTGCGTATCGCTGTCGGGCGAATGTCCAACTCCATCTGGCCGGCCTCGATCTTGGCCTGGTCGAGCAGATTATTGATCAATCTCAGCAGGTGTTCACTGTTCTGATCAACGGTTTTGACATATTTTCTCGATGGCGCGGAGAGTGACCGATCCTCGCCGATCAGGCGGTTGAAGCCCATGATCGCCGTCAGCGGCGTGCGCAGTTCGTGAGTGATGTGCGAGAGGAATTTACTTTTGAGCTGGTTGGCCTCTTCGGCGGCCTGCTTTTCATAATATAGGCGCTGCTTCTCGTCATAGAGCGTTTTGAGGCGCGACAACACCAGTATCAGATAAAGTGTGAAGCTGCTGGAAAGCGCGAACAGCAGCGCGCTTTGCTGCTTGAGCAAGGCCAGCAGGCCGAGGCTGATCAGATAGATCAGCGCCATGCCGGAGGCCGTAAGCAGGGTCATGGAAAAAGCCCTTTGAAAACGGCGGTGCCAGGCGAGCAGCGGAAAGGCGATGCCGATCGCCGTCAGCAACAGATTCCAGCCGAAACGCGGTGGACGCAGCACCAGATTCTGCGCCAGATTCTGGTAAGTCAGCGCCAGGATGTGCAGGCCGGGAACCGTTCCTTGCGGTGTGGGAACGTGGTCGCCGAGCACCGCGGTGGTGCTGCCGACAAACACCGTCTTGCCGCGCAGTTCGGCCGGGTCGATTTGATAACCCGGCGCGCCGAGGGCGGCGAACACCAGCCGGTAAAAGGGCATGACCGGGAAGGCGTCACGGTTCGCGGGATGTTGCAGCAGCACTTCGCCCTTGCCGGTGACCGGCCAGACGTACTGTCCGACGCGCATCATGCCCTCGGCCGGGGCATGGCTCACTTCCGGGTAAGGCTGATGGGTGAACAGCGCTGCCAGCGCCAGAGTGGGCAGATGGCGGCCGTAGGTCTCATGCAGCAGCGGCACACGGCGCAGTATGCCGTCCTCGGGATCGGGAACGACGTTGATCACGCCGAATTTCACGACCGGGTCAGGCGGGGTGAATTCCGCGCGCGGCAGCGTGATGTCGTCCCAGCGCCTGGCGCGGACGGTTTTGGCGACCGGCCACGCCAGTGACGACAACTGGGCGTGATAGGCGGCGTCCCGGCGTGGCGCCAGCGGCAGCGCCACGCCGGGCAGCACGACATTGCCGGCTTGCTGGATGGCGGTGGCGAATCGTTCGTCTCCTCCGCGCGGTTCGGAAAATAGAATGTCGTAAACCACGCTTTTGGCGCCAGCATCCTTGAGATAGCCGGTAACGAGGTCATAGATGTCACGTTGATAGGGCCACGGCCCGAAATCGACGGCGAGGCGGGCCATGGATTCTTCATTGACATCGACGATCACCGTGTCGGTGAAGTGAAATTTTTTGGCGATCAATGGTTGCTGGATATTCTCCGCCAGCCACAGATCCATTTGCCGGTAGGATACCGTCTGACCAATCAGCGCGGTGATCGACAGCGCCAGGCAGACCGCGAACAATAACCGCACAGTGCTTATCCGCTAAGGCGCCAGCGGGAAGAGCAGCACGGGGATGATCAGCCACCAGGGTATGTTGCGCGGCACATTGAATTGTTGAACCGCACCGAAGGGGCCGGCGAAGCCGTCGGCGTCGATCGTCCTCACGCGCATGAAATAATCGCCTGCGGCCGGCTTGGGAAGGGTGATGCGCGGTTCGGCCAAGGTCTGGTCGGCGTGGATGGTATTGAAGTCTTTGTCACGCGCCAACTGGAACTGGTACGTTTGGCCCGCTTCGCCCGCCGGCCATTGAAACTCGATGTCCTTGTCGCCCACCTTGGTGGTGGCGGCGCCCGGCGGGGGAGGAATCGCTTTCATGGTGAAGGACTGCGTATCGCTGAACGGACCTTCATCGCCGCTTGCGGTGCGGCTGGCGACGCGCCAGTAATACTCGCCGGGCGTCAGGCGGGTGGCGGCATGTTGAATGTCTTTCAGACCGGGGGTGTCGTCCGCCAGACGCGTGAAACCTTCATCGGCGGCGAGCTGAAAATGATAGGTGCTGGCCTGGCTGGATGCGCTCCACTGGAATTGCGCCGTGTCGCCATAGACTTTGCCCTTGTCCGCCGGGACGCTGAGAAACGGCGGTTCGGGACGCGCCTTGAGCCTGAACGCATGTCCGGCGTTCAGCCCTTCGAGACCCTGCTCGTCGGTGGCGCGCACGCGCAGAAAATAATGGCCGTCCGGCAGATCCGCCCACTTCGCCTCGTTGTTCTTGAACGCGCCATCCAGCAGCAGATTCTGGAAATCCGGATCGGCGAAGACCTGGGCGCGATAAGCGGCCGCGCCTTCGAGGGCCGTCCATTTGAAACGCAGCGGCAGCCGTTGCAGCAAAGTCGCCGTCCCGGACAAGTCCGGGGCTTTCAACAATGCCTTGGGAGGAATCGGCGGCTTGCCGGCCTCCGCCAGCGTGCCGAAGCCGGCGGGAACGGCGAGTCGCGCGCCCGCCGCTTCGGCTGCCACCGCGCCTTCCAACACCTCGCTGCGGGATGTCTTGATATGCTCATCGGCGCTGACCCGAAAATCCGTGCCGCGCACGCCAATGGCGATCGCCGGGGTGATGACTTCATAACGCGCCGCCGGCCCCTTCCGTGGCGTGACCTGCGTTTCGATCTGCCCGCTCTCCAGACGGGCACGGGTGTTCGTTACCCCGGATTGTCCGTAGGCCGTCATGGTTTCCAGCGTCAGACGGCTGTTTTCCATCACCATCAGGCGCGAACCATCGGCAAAACGCAGCGTGAGGTTGCTGTTTGCGCCGGTGCGGATCCGATCGCCGTTATTCAGCATACGACCCGTCTCGACAGCGAGCGGCTCGCTACCCTGCGCGGGAACGACTTCCGCGCTTCCCTGAACGCGCACGACCTCCGCCGTCAGCATCCGCCGTTTCAACCACTCGACGGGAATGCGCAGCGCCATGCCCGGGGGCATCCGGTGCGGGTTGGCGACGCGGTTGATCTTTTGCAGTTTCACCCAGTTGCGGGGTTGCACCAGATAATTGTTCGATATGCCGATCAGCGTATCGCCGGAACGAACGGTATAGATCCAGTCCGTCGTCTCCGCCCGGGCGTGCGCCGTCAACAGCAGCCCTGCGAGCAGGCAGAAACCAAGCAGGCCACGTTTGCGCGTAGCTGCGTTTTGCGGAGGACAATAACTGGTGGACATGGACAGGATCCCGCGTTGCCGAAATGTAGGGCGCTTCTAAAAATCCGCTGAAGCCGCGATGACGGCGTTGGAAATACGCTCAAAATGCTCATGTACTCCGTGTACACTCCGCTTTTGAGCGTATTTCCGCCTTGCCCTCGCGCCTTGATCGAATTTTTAGAAGCGCCCTGTATCCGGGTATTTAGCACATTCGCCGGGATTTGACAAAATTGGCTGTGGGGTGTGTTGCCGTCAATCCGGCGGCGTGGTAGCCAGATTCCGCGGTTTTCCCGCGAAAAAGGCCGCGATGTTGTCCAGTGTCGTTGCTATACTGCGGTTCAGCGACTCGTGGGAATTGTTCGCATTGTGTGGTGTGAGGATGACGTTATCGCTCAATTGCAACTGGAAATTGTGCAGCGCCTGTTCCAGGTGATGGGGTGGCAGCCCGCGTGGCAGGGGCGCCTGGGCATTGAGCCAGATCGTATCCCCTTCGAAACAGTCCAGCGCCAGTCCGCCGAAGTGCCCCTCCGCTTGCAGCCGCGCCAGCGCCCGGCTGTCGATGATTCCGCCGTGCGAGACGTTGATCAGCATGGACCCCGGTTTCAGCATCCGTAACCGCGTCTCGTCGAGGAGGTGATGGGTTGCGCGATGATATGGCAGGTGGATGCTGAGCGCATCCGCTTCGGGCAAAAAATCCTCCACATCGAGATAGACTACGCCGTCATCCTGGCGAGGCGCCAGGTTTGACATCGGGTCGCAGACGATGACACGCATGCCGAAGGCATTTGCAAAACGCATCATGTGAGCGGCGGAGGAATCCGTGCCGAGCAGTCCCAGCGCCTTGCCCTGCAAATCCCCGCCGGTCAGTCCGGCACGGGAAAAATTGCCGCTCTGGCATCGTTGCAGCGTGGCGGGCAGCCGCCGCATCAGGGCGATCAGCAGGCCGAAGGCATACTCGGCGCAGGCAAGGCCGGTGTTTTCCGGCGCATGGCAAACGGCCACACCGCGCTGCGCCGCGGCATCGAGGTCGATGTGATCGCAGTTGGACGAGCGTGTCGCCACCAGACGCAACGCGGGAAGCTTGTCGAGGAGTTCGGCGGTGACAGGTGTGCCAGCCGCGATAGATATCACCGCGTTGTTTTGTGCCAGAGCGGCATTCGCCAGTCTGAGCGGTTCGCCCACCAGGCGCACCTCCCAGAAGGGATAGGCATAAAGCGCCCTGCGCAGCGGCAGGTACTGGTCCTCGGTCACGTCGAAGAAGGTGATGTTTGCGGTCATGCCGTGTGTAAGCGACGCTCTTGAATTTCAGAAAAGCATACACATAAAAATTCCGGGATGGTTTGATCTAGATCAATGTTTCCGCAGTTTGGAGGGGGTATAGTCATCTTGCGGTTCGAATTGGATTCATTGCAGATATGGAGGAGTGACATGGCTAACATTACCCGTTTCGATCCCTTTGATATCAAGACCTTCGAAAATGCCTTCGAGGACTTCATGCAGGATTTTTTCAGGCCCATGCGCTACGAATTGAAAGCCAAGCCGCGGGTCGTCATGGACGTATCCGAGGACGACAAGGCGTATACGGTACGCGCGGAATTGCCCGGCGTGAAAAAAGAGGACATCAACATAACGATCAGCGGCAACAAGGTGACCCTCACCGCCGAAGTAAAGAAAGAAAAAGAGGAAAAAGAGGGCGAAAAAGTGGTGCGCAGCGAGCGTTATTACGGCAGCCTCTATCGCAGCTTCACATTAGACCAGGATATCAATGAAGCGGAAAGCCAGGCGAAATTCGCCGATGGCGTGCTCATGCTCACGCTGCCCAAAAAAGCGGCAGCGGCGGTCAAGAAGCTCCCGATAGCTTGATCATAGGGGGCTCTTTTGAAATTCGAGTGGGTTAGCGCGCCACATGGGGATTAAGCTTCGAGAAGTCGAGCTTTCCGGCGATCAGGAAGATCACGGTACGGATCGTGCTGAATTTGCCGTAGCCGCGCGCCTTGCGCTTGGCGGATTGAAACAGCCCATTGAGTGCCTCCAGGAAGCCGTTGGTCTGGCGGGTCTGGGCCCAGGCAACAAT
>JADDKJ010000021.1:0-54978 GCA_033717875.1 Gammaproteobacteria bacterium | reverse complement strand
GCGCTCTTGGGCGCCACCTCTGCCGCGTGATGTTTCGGATGCTTAAGCAGGGTCGCCCCTATGAAGTTAGGGAACCAACAACATCAGAAAATAATGCAAAAAATGCTTGAAAATTCCAGCGGGATGTCCAGGTCTTGCATTGCAACATCACTCCTAGGCGCCGGAAATCCATGCCCCTCGGTTAATAAAACCGTTCCCCGTTGACTGCAAGACATACAGCGCGCGCACGATGGTTGTTGTTCTGCTGAACATGTTTTTACCACCGCCCCCAACCCGTTGCTCTTTCTCGTGGGGAAAGATCCGGGTTATGGTTGTTTTTGTGTGATTATTGGAAATTTTCGGTAGCCGGCACGCCGCCGCGCGCCACTGCTCACGAGGAAAAATAGATCAAGAAATAGCAGGGGTTGTCAAGAATTATTTTCAGGAAGGTGCTCTGAAAACCTCAGAAAGAGGTATTCTGGATCACGACCGCCAGGACTCCATCGGCGGCAGGCGTGCCCAGACCCGGCGCTTGAGCAGGTAGAGCAACCCTGTGAATATCGCCAGATAGCCGATCACGATGTAGCCGGCCCTGTGCCGCTCGCCGGCGCGGGGATCGGCCGCCCACGCCAGAAATGCGGCCACATCGTGCGCCTGTTGTTCGATGGGCCGGCGTTGCGCGGCATCGGCAGCGGAGCTGTAACCCAGCGGGTCGGGCATGCGGATGCCGGGGAATATACGATTCTGGATGTCGCC
Organism: Gammaproteobacteria bacterium; assembly: GCA_033717875.1. Lineage (GTDB taxonomy): Bacteria > Pseudomonadota > Gammaproteobacteria > Ga007554 > SBBG01. The sequence continues at coordinate 54,243 of JADDKJ010000021.1, read as the reverse complement.
CTTGGCATCCTGATGAAAGCTGGTGAGCAAGGTATAGATATAACGGGCACCACCGGCGCGTGCCTTCGCCATCAATGACAGGTCCGGCGGTACGATACCATAACTCTCCTTGGCCGCCTCGGGCGGCGTCATGCTCAACAGCGGAGTGTTGATCGCTTGCTCGCCGCGCAATTGATCGACCTCCGCTTGAGACATGCCCAGCACTTGCAGGTCGCGAAACGTCACGTACTTGAGACCATGGCAGGCCATGCAGACCTGCGTCACCACTTGAGCGCCACGCTGCACCGCGGCCGGGCTGGCGTCGATCTTCACGTCCGCCAGTTTTGCTTCAGCCGCGTGCACATCGAACGCCGTCAACAGGATGGCCACGGCGCCAATCAACAGCAACGGAACGGGAAAGGACAAGGGCTTCTTCAGTGGCTGGTCTTCAGACGCCAGCAGCTCCTCCAGCGGCTTGGGCAGGCCGCGTTTGCGCAGCCAGCGTTCCTCGGGCTTGGAGATCACGGGTATCAGCAGAAACAGTCCGAAATAGACGATGGTGGCGATCTGCCCGACCAATGTCGTGTTGTCCGAGAGCGGCTCCGATCCCACATAGCTCAGAACGACGATGTCGATCACGAAGATGAAGAACAGGATGCGGTACAGCGGCCGGTAACGGGCGCCGCCGGGGATCCTGGAGCGGTCGAGGTAGGGCATGGCGGCGAAGATCAGGATCGACAGCACCATCGCCACCACGCCACCGACGGTGTTGGGCACGGCGCGCAGAATGGCGTAAAAGGGCAGGAAATACCACTCCGGCTGGATGTGGGGCGGCGTCTGCATCGGATTGGCTGGAATGTTGTTGTCTGTCTCGATGAAAAATTCCGGCGCGAAAAAGACAAAGCCGCAAAAGGCGATCAGAAATATCCCCAGACCAAAAAAATCCTTAATGGTGAAGTAGGGATGGAACGGAATATTGTCCCTGGCGCGCAGGTTGATGCCGGAGGGGTTGCTGCTCTTGACGAAATGCAGGGCGACCAGATGGATCATCACCAGACCGAAGATCAGGAACGGCAGCAGGTAATGCAAGGCGAAGAAACGGTTCAGCGTGGCGTCGCCCACCACATAATCGCCGCGCAGCCAGACGACGACTTCGTCACCGATGAAAGGCGTGGCGCCGAAGAGGCTGGTGATCACCTGCGCCCCCCAGTACGACATCTGCCCCCACGGCAACAGGTATCCCATGAAGGCCGTCGCCATGAGCATCAGCAGCAGGACCTGCCCGCTCCACCACATCAGCTCGCGCGGCGCGCGGTAGGAGCCATAGTAAAGCGTGCGGGCCATATGCAGATAAATGACGACGAAAAACGCCGACGCGCCGGTCGAGTGCAAATAACGCAACAGCCAGCCGTAGTTGACGTCGCGCATGATGTGCTGCACCGAGTCGAAGGCCAGCGCGGCATCCGGTTTGTAGTGCATGGCCAGAAACAGGCCGCTGACGATCTGCAACACCAGCATAAAGCCGGCGAGAAAGCCGAAGCCCCACCAGTAACTGAGATTGCGCGGCGTGGGATATTCGGTCAGCTCATCCTTGATGAATCGGGTGAGGGGGAAGCGCTGATCGACCCAGTCGATGATGCGGTTACGCTGGTTGCTCATGGACCGCCTCCTTTTCAGGTCTTGCCGATGATGATTTTATCGGCGGCGATGAATTTGTAGGGCGGCACCTCCAGATTGCGTGGCGCCGGGCCACGCAGGATCCGCCCGCTGTTGTCGTATACGCTGCCATGGCAAGGGCACAACCAGCCATTTTCATTGCGGTTAGGCACGCAGCCCAGGTGCGTGCAAATGCCCACGACCACCAGCCACTCCGGTTGCTGCACGCGCGCCGAGTCGGGCTGCGGGTCTTTGATGCCGGCGCTTGCCGCCATGGCGGTGATCTCTTCAGGCGTGCGATGGACGACGAACACCGGCTTGCCCTGCCAGGCCACGGTTTCCGCCTTGCCTGGCGGAATCGTGCCCAAGTCGACCTCGGTATTGGCCTTGGCGATGACATCGACGGTGGGATCCATGCTGCGTATCAGGGGCCAGCATGCTCCGGCGATGCCGGCGGCTCCCACAGCTGTTGTCAGCTTGCCCAGCCATTCGCGTCGTTCGGGATCAAAGGGCAGGTCATTGGACATGGCTTCTCTCCTGTTTCTCGAAGCTTCACTGCCTCCGCGCAAGGAAGAGATCCGAGCACGGAGGCATCGGAATCGCGCCGCAAAGGTATATCGGCGCGCTTTTCAGTTTAGCAGATAAAGGTAGGCGCGGCCGGCTACTTCAGCCAGCCGTTGATCTGCTCCAGATCGCTCAGCGAAATCATTCCGGCGGCCTGCTTCAGACGCACGGTGTTGACCAGGTAATCGTAGCGCGCGCGTGAGAGATCGCGTTTGGCGCGGAACAGGTCGCGTTGCGCGTTGAGCACGTCGATGGTGGTGCGCGTACCGACTTCAAGGCCGGCTTGGGTGGCGTCGAGCGCGCTCTGGTTCGACACCACCGCCTGTTTGGTGGCATCCACCTGGCTGATGTTGGACAGCACGTTCAAATAACTGTCACGGGTTTGCCGTGACACGGCGCGGGTTTGCTGCTCCTGGGTTTCCTTGGCCTGGGTGAGACGGTGCTGCGCCTCGCGGGTGCGCGAATCGACCGCGCCGCCTTGATAGAGCGGCACGCTCAATTGCAGACCGATGGCGCTGTCAATCGTTTCTCTGGCACCGAACGCGCCGCCGGAAAAGTTCGTATACCCATGGCTGGCGACGGCATCGAGCACCGGATAGTGCCCGGCGCGTTGCAGCTTGATGGCCTCACTCGCCACTTCCGTAGCCGCCTGCGCGGAGATGATCTGAAAATTTTGCTTGAGCGCGGAATCGACCCATTGTTCGACATTTTGCGGATCGGGCGAAGCCAGCGGCATCTGCGCCGCAACACCCTGCAAGGATTCGGGCAGCGTCCCCGTGGTTTCGCGCAAGGCTTCGCGCGCGCTGGCCAGCGCGTTTTGCGCCGCGACTTCCTGGCTCACGGCCAGATCATAGCGGGCCCGCGCCTCATTGACATCGGTGATCGCCACCAGGCCGACATCGAAGCGCCGCCTGGTCTGCTCCAGTTGCTGGCCGATGGCCTCTTTCTCGGCACGCGCGAACTCCACGTTGTCGGCGGCGGCGAGCACGTTGAAGTAACGCTCCGCGACGCGCGAAAACAGCGCCTGCTGCGCGGCGTTATAGTCCGCCTCGGCCTGGCGGGTGCGCGCTTCCGTCTGGCGAAGTTGCACGTAGTAATCACGGTGATAAAGGGGCTGGTTGAGATTCAGGGTCAGGCCGCTATTGGTCGAATAGAACGATTGGCCCGCGAATGAGCGGCCGAAGAAACCACCACTCAGAAATTCCTGGCGGTTGCGCGTCAGGTTGGAGTTAAGGGTCAACTGGGGACGGAATACCGCCAAGCGCTGATTGCGGGTCTCTTGTGTCGCCTGCCACGCCGCCTCGGCGGCCTTGACCTGAGGGTCGGCCTCCGCCGCCAGCCGATACACGTCGAGCAGATTCTCCGCGCTTGCGCCGGAGTTTATCGCCAGCAAGGTGGCCATCAGCAACAGCTTGGGCTTCGTTATTTCCATGGTTCCGTCCGTTCAGTAAGTGGGCATGCTGGGGTCAACCTCGCGCGCCCAGCCATGGACGCCGCCGGTGAGATTGACGATTCGGGTGAATCCCATCCGCTGAAGATAGAGACCGACCTGCTCGCTGCGCCTGCCGTGGTGGCAGATCACGACGATCTCCTGATCGCGCTCCAGCTCGTTGACTTTACCGGGAACCTGCGACATCGGGATCGGGCGCGTGCCCTCGATATGGCAAATTTCGTATTCCCAGGGTTCGCGCACGTCGAGCAGCAACGGCGGCGGATTGGCGTGCTCGAGGTATTCCTTAAGCTGGGTTGGGGTCATGTAATTCATAGCCCGGCTCCGTATATTAGAAAATGATTATATTAAAGATCGCATCAAAACACAAACTGCGGTCGTGCGGTGTTCAGCAGCAGCGGGATATTGGTTTCAAACAGGCTCTCCCGCGCCCACTGTGCGCCTTCGCCGGCGCGGGTGACGAGAACCGCCTCCATCACCGGCGCCTCACCGACGACGGCCACCAGGCGTCCGCCCGGTTTTAGACTGTGCAGAAAAGTCTCCGGCAAGGCGGGTAACGAGCCGGTGATGGCGATCACGTCGTAAGGCGCGTGTTTGTTCCAGCCCTTGGCGGCATCGCCGGTTTCCAGCGTCACGTTGTTTATACCGTGCTGGGCCAGGGCGCGCCGCGCGTTCTCGGTGAAATCGGGAAAAATGTCCACGCTGTGGACGTGCTTGCCGAGCCGGGCGAGCAGCGCCGTGAAATAACCGCTGCCCGTGCCCACCTCCAGAACGGTGTCGGAAGACTCGATAGCCAATGCCTGCAACAGCCGCGCCTCGACCTTGGGCTCCATCATTACCTGGCCATGCCCGAGAGGAATCATGATGTCGGCGAACGCCAGATCGCGGTATTGCGCCGGCACGAACTCCTCGCGCGGCATGCTGCCGATCAGGTCGAGAATACGCGGGTCGAGCACTTCCCAGGTGCGGATTTGCTGCTCGACCATGTTGAAGCGGGCTTGTTCCACATTCATTTCTTCACCGTTTGTTTTGTGAGCCTGAAAAACTGCATGACCAAGCGCCCCAAAAAGCGCTTCAGCTTGCAAATTACCACAACATCATATAATTTTGACTGAAATTCGGCTAGACGCGGCTCAGAATCGGTTTGCAAAACGTAACGAGCGGCCGTTAGCCGGGGAAGGACGGAGTGCAGGAACCGGAGTTTACATAGAAGTAAATGAGGATTCCGAACACCGCCCGCCCCCGGATCACGGACGCGCAGTAGTTTTGCAAACAGATTCTGACATGTCGCGGTCAAGCCTGCTGGGGGTGCCTCTGTCCGTGTATCGGGCCAGAGGCTGAGAGTATACCCTTCGAACCTGATCCGGTTAATGCTGGCGTAGGGAAGCAGTGTCACGATCATGCAGTCCGCGCGGCGGATTGCGCCGTCTCCGCTCCTCCATCTTCGCCCTTGGCTGGATCTCCTTTATCTGAGGAACAGACCCATGAGCGCCATCCCCAAGGAATTTCTCAACCGGACCGCCCGCGTCAGCATCGATGCAACCCGGTCCTTCCCGAACTCGCAAAAGGTCTATGTCACCGGCAGCCGCCCCGATATCCGTGTGCCGATGCGCAAGGTCACCCTGGCCGACACCCCGGTGAGCTTCGGCGCGGAGAAAAATCCGCCAGTGTATATCTATGACACTTCGGGGCCGTATACCGACCCTGGCATCGACATCGATCTACGCCAAGGCCTGCCCGCATTGCGTACCGCCTGGATCGAGGAGCGCGGCGACACCGAGGTGTTATCCGGTCTCAGCTCCGACTATGGCCTCGCCCGCGCCCGCGATCCCAAACTCGCGCAATTGCGCTTCGAGCACATCTGCGCGCCGCGCCGCGCCAAGGCCGGCGCCAACGTCAGCCAGATGCACTATGCCCGGCGCGGCATCATCACGCCGGAGATGGAATTTATTGCGATACGCGAAAACCAGCGTCTGGAGCTGGCACGCGAGCAGGGCCTGCTGACGCAGCATCCCGGCGAATCCTTCGGCGCCGCCATTCCCGCGCTGATCACCCCCGAGTTCGTGCGTGACGAAGTGGCGCGCGGCCGCGCCATCATTCCGGCCAATATCAATCACCCGGAGCTGGAGCCGATGATCATTGGCCGCAATTTCCTGGTCAAGATCAACGCCAACATCGGCAATTCCGCCGTGAGTTCTTCGATTGAAGAAGAAGTGGAGAAGATGGTGTGGTCGACGCGCTGGGGCGGCGACACGGTGATGGACCTCTCCACCGGCAAGAATATTCATGAGACGCGCGAGTGGATCATCCGCAACTCGCCGGTGCCGATCGGCACCGTGCCGATCTATCAGGCGCTGGAGAAGGTCGACGGCCGCGCCGAGGAACTGACCTGGGAAATCTTCCGCGATACGCTGATCGAGCAGGCCGAACAGGGCGTGGACTACTTCACCATCCACGCCGGCGTGCTGCTGCGGCATGTGCCGCTCACCGCCAGGCGCGTCACCGGCATCGTCTCGCGCGGCGGATCGATCATGGCCAAGTGGTGCCTGGCGCATCACAAGGAAAACTTCCTCTACACCCACTTCGAGGAAATCTGCGAGATCATGAAGGCCTACGATGTGTCCTTCTCGCTCGGCGACGGCCTGCGCCCCGGCTCCATCGCCGACGCCAATGACGCCGCCCAGTTCGGCGAGCTGGAGGCGCTGGGCGAGCTGACCAAAATCGCCTGGAAACACGACGTGCAGACCATGATCGAAGGGCCGGGCCATGTGCCCATGCACCTGATCAAGATCAACATGGACAAGCAGCTCGCCGAGTGCGGTGAAGCGCCGTTCTACACGCTCGGGCCGCTGACCACCGACATCGCCCCCGGCTACGATCACATCACCTCCGGCATCGGCGCGGCGATGATCGGCTGGTACGGCTGCGCCATGCTGTGCTATGTGACGCCCAAGGAGCACTTGGGGCTGCCCAACAAGGAAGATGTGCGCACCGGCATCGTCACCTACAAGATCGCCGCCCACGCCGCCGACCTCGCCAAGGGACACCCCGGCGCGCAACTGCGCGACAACGCCCTGTCCAAGGCGCGCTTCGAGTTCCGCTGGGAAGACCAGTTCAACCTCGGGCTGGATCCCGACCGCGCCCGCGAGTATCACGACGAAACCCTGCCCAAGGACTCCGCCAAGGTCGCCCACTTCTGCTCGATGTGCGGCCCGCAGTTCTGTTCGATGAAAATCACCCAGGACGTGCGCGACTACGCCGCCAGCCATGGCATGGACGAGAAAACCGCCGTCCAGGCCGGAATGCGGGAAAAGGCCGTGGAGTTCAAGGCACAGGGGGCGGAGGTTTACCGCAAGGTTTGATGCACGATCAGGGCGGACATGGTGTCCGCCCCTTTTTTTCCAGATAGTTCTAAAATGGCCACTATCATCCCCATCGTTCCCGAAAACCTCACCCCCGAAACCAAGTGCGGCTACTGCACCAATTCCAAGTGCTGCACCTACATCACCCAGCACATCCCCACGCCACGCACCAAGGGCGACTTCGAGCATCTGCTGTGGCAGGTGTCGCACCAGAACATCCATGCCTACAAGGACAAGGACGGTTGGTATCTGCTGGTCAATAACCGCTGCCTGCACCTGCTGCCCGGCGGCCGTTGCGGCATCTATGAGACGCGGCCGCAGATCTGCCGCAACCATTCCAACGACTACTGCGAATTCGACGCCCCCGCCGAAGATGGCTTCGAGCTGTTTTTCAATGGCTACGAGGCATTGCTGAAATACTGCAAGAGACGGTTTAAGCGCTGGGGGAAAGTAGAACCGTAGGGCGCGCTGCGCGCACCGTTGGCATATTGATGTGGTGCGTGGGATGCGCTACACCAGAGGCAGATGCTATAGGATAGGGCGGCGTAATCGCGTAAAATCGGGCAATTCGATTGCCGCCTATCTCATATATCCATGCGCAAACCACCCCGCATCGTCAACGCACAGACCCTCGCCCGGACGCGCATTTTTCACGTCGAGCAACTCGACCTGGAATTCTCCAACGGTGTGGCGGTGCAGTACGAGCGGCTGCGCGGTTCGAGCCGTGGCGCGGTGCTGGCGGTGCCGATGCTGGATGCGGACACCGTGTTGCTGATCCGCGAATATGCCGCCGGGGTGGAGCGCTACGAACTGGCCCTGCCCAAAGGCCGCATCGAGCCGGGCGAAGATCTGCTGGCGGCAGCCAACCGTGAGCTGACCGAAGAGGTGGGCTATGGTGCGAACCGGCTGCGACACATCACCTCGCTGACGGTCGCGCCCGGCTATCTGAGCCACACCACCCATGTGATACTGGCCGAAGATCTCTATCCCTGCAAATCCGCGGGAGATGAACCCGAAGAGATCGAAGTCGTGCCGTGGCGATTGAGCCGCCTCAACGAACTGCTGAAATGCGAAGATTGCACCGAGGCGCGCAGCATCGCCGCGCTGTTCATGGTAAGGGAGTTATTGTTGAATGAAAGACAAAAATGAAAGCGGCATGACCGGGGAGGCGCTGTCGGCGCTGATCGGGCCGGTGGTCGATCTGGCCGCCGATGCCGGGCGCAGAATCATGGAGGTGTACCGGCGGGAATTCAGCATCTCGCACAAGGAGGACCTCTCACCTCTGACCGAAGCCGACATGGCCGCGCATGACGCGATTTTCGCCGGTCTTGCGATTCTCTCCCCCGAGCTGCCGGTATTGTCCGAAGAGGACGCCGCCATCCCCTTTGCGGAACGGGAGAAATGGCGCACTTACTGGCTGGTCGATCCGCTCGACGGTACGCGCGAATTCATCAAGCGCAATGGCGAATTCACCGTCAACATCGCCCTGATCCAGGATCATCGCCCCGTGCTTGGCGTGGTGCACGTCCCGGTCAGCGACGCCTCCTATTACGCCTATACCGGCGGTGGCGCCTGCAAGCAGGAACCCGGCAAAGCCGTCCAACGCATCCATACGCGCCCCTATCGCGGCGGACGCATCACGGTGGCGGGCAGCCAATCGCATCGCAGCCCGGAATTCGACGCCTTCCTCGCCCGGCTTGGCGAGGGCAATTACGAGGTCATCAGCATCGGCAGCTCGCTCAAATCGTGTCTGGTGGCGGAGGGCAAGGTCGATATCTACCCGCGCCTCGGACCCACCTCGGAATGGGACACGGCGGCGGCGCAGTGCGTCGTCGAAGAAGCGGGCGGACGGCTCACCGACACCGCCCTGCGGCCATTGCGCTACAACACCAAGGATTCGCTGCTCAACCCGCATTTCCTGGTGTTTGGCGATGCCGGGCATGATTGGTCGAAGTATGTGCCGGAGAGTCCCGGCCGAGGTTTTTAGATTCAACCAACTCAAATCATTGATAAAAAATGCATCTTTTCTGATGGGCAGCGCGTGCGAAAATCGCGCAAAAAATGCTTGCGAAAACAGAAAAAATGATTATAAATAATGGGGAAATACGGCTGGCGTTCTATCATTTGGTCAACGGAGAAGACACCATGAGGAAGGCGATTTTATCGACAGCGATTGTGCTGGGATTCTCTTTTGCCCCGACGGCGTTCGCCGGCGAGGCAGAGGACATGGCCGAGATGCAGCGGCAGCTCAACAAGGAGGTTATGCAGCAGCCTTTCTCCGCCGGAGATATGGCGAAGATCGATTCCTATGTGGCGGATGCCATGAAAAAGAATCTCAAGCCTATCGAGAGGCCGCCGGCGGCATGGAACTGGCAGCCGGGGTATACTTGCAACTCGATATTCAATTTCGGCTGGCGCGCCTACGGTGACTGCCTCCACTACCATCGCTACTACGGACGCTATTGGTGGTAATGGGACGCGACTCATTCTTAATGGAACGATCATTATTGAAATCCAGGTGGACATCATGAAGATTACTGCAAAAGGTTTGAGGAATACGATCGGCGCCGTCTCGGTCGTCGCTTTGCTGGGCGGCTGCGCCGCAACCCATGTGGCGCTGTCCAAAAAGGACCTCGATGTCCAGGCCCGCACCAGCACGGCGGTTTTTGTCGACCCGGTGCCGCGTGAAAAACGCACCATCTACCTGGAGGTCAAAAGCGGCGTCATGGAATTTGACCGCCGCAAATTCAAGCAATTCGTCTCGGAGCAATTCACGCAATTCAACGACAACCAGTACAAAATCGTGGATGACCCTGATACCGCGCAATTCCAGATGGTGGTCTATGTGCTGAATCTTGAAAAGGCAAGCCCGAGCGCCGCGGAGGCTGCCCTGAATCAAGGTTATATGGGCGGTTCGGTCGCCGGCGGGGCGGCGATCGGCGCGGTGGGCGCCACGGTCAACAACAACAGCCCGTGGGCGGGCGCGGCGGTAGGGGGCGTGGTCGGAGGCGCGGCGGAGTTGATATCCGGCGCCCTGGTGAAGGATGTGACCTACATGCTGGTGAGCGATGTGCAAATCAAGGAAAAAGCGGCCAAAGGCGTGATCGTGAGAAAAGATTCCAAGATCGACGCGAAGATCTCCGATGCCGGTTCCAGCCAGCAAACCGTTTCCGAAGTCGGCAACAAAAAGGAATACCGCACGCGCATTGTCACCACCGCCAACAAGGCGAATTTGAAGCTGGAAGAGGCCGAAGAATTGATGTTCAAGAAGGCCGCTTATGCGATGGCGGGGTTTTTTTGAGCGGGGTGATTACGGCGAGCGTCTAAAAGTCCGTCGCTTCCAAGCAGGTGGGAGTCCAGTCAAGCAACTGGACTTCCGCCCGCCCGGGAATGACGAAAACTTCACCCGGCCTGGCGTTTTTCCAGCACGATATGCCTGAACCATCCCTGCGCCAGCGCTGGCGTATCGCTCATAACCGCCAATTGCGGGCACGCCGCCAGCACATCTTCGAAGATCACGTCGGTGTGGGTGGCGATGCGCCCGAGCAGCGGGCTGAGCAAGCGCCGCAGTGAGGCTCGCTGGCCGCGGCGCAGGAACTTGTCCAGAATCAATATCCTTCCACCCGGTTTGAGCACGCGCGCCGCTTCCCGTAGCGCCCGCTCCGGCCGCGGCACCACGGCGAGAATGAGGTGCATGATGACGGCGTCGAATGCGTTGTCAGGGTAAGGCAACGCCATCGCGTCGCCGACATGCAGCGCAACATTCTTCCCCACGTTTTTTTTGACCGCCCGCTGGAGCATGGCGGGGGTGTAGTCCACGCCGACATAAACCGCACCCTGCGGCAAGAAAGGAATATCCAGTCCGCTGCCGATGCCGTCGATGAGGATGGTCTGCCCCCGTGCGTTACCCAGGGCACGCAGGCTGTTTTTGCGTACCTGACGCGTGGCGGCGTCGATGAAGAGATCGTAGAGGGGGGCGATCAGGGTATAGCTGTGGCGCAGGTTCGTGTTCACTGTTTTGCCGCATAAACCGCCGCTCCCATCAGCCCCACTTTGGGGTTGGTGACCACATACACCGGCATGGCGGCGAGCAGCGCGGACATTCTGCCTTTGCTGAGGAAGGCGCGCATGAAGCCGCCGGCGGCGAGGTGGATCAGGATCTGGGGGGCGATGCCGCCGGCGATATAGACACCGCCGTAAGCGAGGTTGAGCAATGCGAGGTTGCCGGCCTGGGCGCCGTAAATGGTGGCGAACAGGTCGAGCGCGGCGATGGCGCGCGGTTCGGTGCCGGCCTGGGCGGCGGCGGAGATGGCGGCCGCCGGGTCGGCGTGTTCCAGCATCGTCTGCAATGTGGCCGATTTTGCCTCGGCGGTTTCGTGCAAAAACGTGTAGATGCTGATCAATCCCGGGCCGGAGAGGATACGATCGTAAGAGACGTGCTCGTGACGCCTTTGCAGGTAGCGCAGCAATTCGATCTGCTGCTCGTCGACGGGGGCGAAATCGGTGTGCCCTCCTTCCGAGGGAATGACTTCATAACGGCCGGGCTCGGGACAGCCCTGCCAGATCATCTGCGCCACGCCCAGGCCCGTGCCGGCGCCGATGATCATGCGCGGCGCGTGAGGGCGCGGTGATCCGGTTTGCAGCACCGCCAGGTCGGCATCGGACAAAGCGCCTATGCCATATCCGACGGCCTGAAAATCGTTGATCAGTGAAATCCATGGGATGCCGGTGGCGAGAGACAACGCGGATGCATCGATTTGCCATGGCAGATTGGTGATTTTGGCGAATTGTCCCCCGGCCACTTGCTTGACCGGCCCGGCGACGGCGATGCAGGCGCGTTCGATGCCGGACGCTTCCGATGAAGTGCGGAGGAATTCGTTGAGCAGAGGTGGAAAATCGCTGTAATTGCGGTTCTCGAAACGCCGTTCGTCCAGCACGACGCGGTTTTCGCCGGTGATCTCGGCGATCTGCAACAGCGTCTTGGTGCCACCGATGTCGCCCGCAAGAATTTTCATGACGATTTCTCCTGCGACAGGTATTGCGCGGCGGCGGCATCGAGATGCCACTCCAATGCGCCGGCGGGCTCGAGCATCTGCACCGGATAGGGTGTGGCGCGCGGCGCGGCGGTGAAGATCTCGCGCACGATCTCGGCCTTTCCCGCCCCGGCCACCAACAGCAATACATGCCGGGCGTTGTCGATGACCGGCAGCGTCAGACTGATGCGCCAGGTGTTCAGCTTGGCGACCCACACGGCGGCGACGTGACGATCGCGCTGCTGGAGGATGGCGGTATCGGGAAACAGCGAGGCGACATGGCCGTCCGGCCCCAGGCCCAGCAGCACCAGATCGAATTGAGGGACGCCTGTTTCCGACACGGCGATATGCTCGTTCAATAGCGTCTGGTAATCGTCCGCGCCGCCTTCTTTCTCGGCCTCGATACGATGCACTTGCGCGGGCGGAACGGGGACGTGATTGAGCAGCGATTCGCAGGCCATACGGTAGTTGCTGTCGGGGTGATCGGCTGGCACGGTGCGTTCGTCGCCGAACCAGATATGCACTCGCCGCCAGTCGATGCGGCTGGCGAATTCCGGTGTGGCGAGACGCTGGTACAGGCTGCGCGGCGTCGTTCCGCCGGAGAGGGCGACATGGAACTGGCCGCGCGCGGCGACGGCCTGCGCGGCCAGTTCAGTGAAGCGCTGCGCGCAGGCGTGGTGCAACGCTTCGGCGGTGTCATGAATATGCAGGGGACATTTCGACATGGCGACGGTATACCAATTATCTATTTGTTGATGTGCAGCAACGCGAGCTTGGCTTGAGCGACGAATTGCGAAAAGCCGCGCCGTTCCTCGGCGGTGATCGGGGCGCTGGAGAGGGCCTTGTCAGCATAAAACAGCCCTACGGGTTTGTTGCAATGGCGCAGCGACGAGAGCATGAAACCCGATGCCTTTATTTGAGCAAAAAAATCATCGCGAATCAGGCTGCGCCACGCTGGATCATGGGCATTGTCGACCACCAGCTCATTGCCTTCCATGAGCACCTTTGAAAACAGGTCCCGCGCGGTATTGACCGGGAAAGAGAAGTAGCGCTTGAGGTCCTCCGCGTCCTTGCCCAAGGCGATTCGGGCGGAATAGGTCGCGCGGTCCGGGCTCAACAGGCATAGCATCGCCCGCTCGAATCCCACGCCATGATGAATCCCCTCCAGTACCTTGAGAAATATCTTGTTGGGATTGGCGGCATCCGTGATCAGATCGGTGATCTGCTGGATGATCGCAAGCTGCAATACCGAGTTGCCGTGATGCCCCGCGTCGGCGGCCTCATCCCCTCGCGGGACGTCGCCGACAGCGGCAGCCTCATCCTGCGCGATTGACGATGTCGATGGCCGACCGCTCCCCTGATTGGCGGCATAATAGGCGAGCGATCGCGCCATCTTGTCCCGTGATTCGTCCTCGCTCTCGCGCATCACCGGATGTAATATCTTTCTATTCAAGCCGAACTCCGTCGCCAAATCGCACGATTTCTTGAAGGACGCGGACAGGCAGTGCTCTATGGAGCCGATATCCAGGCCGGCCGTCTTGGCAAGATCGCCGAGGAGCTGATGAAAACCCTGGCCGGGCGGAGCGTGTTCTACGTATAACTGGTCGAGCACCCGGCTGGCAAGTGATGACAGCGCGCGATTCAATTGAGAACCGCCGCGTGTCGATGCTTCGTTGCCCGACAGATGGTCGGCCATGGTATTGGTGACGGCCGGGGGGAATCCCCAATTTATCGCCAGGGCCTTGCCGATCTCCATCATCGGCATGCCCAGCACGGCCAGCTCCGCCTCGCGTGGCCGCATTGTTTGTGTTTTTTGCAGGGACAGCAGCTCGGCATGCTTCTCGGGCAGAAAATAGGCGCATGCCACTTCGCCCAGGTTGTGCAGCAAAGCACAGATATAGCTCTCTTCAGCGTCCTTGACTCCGCACTTGAGCGCCACTTCACGCACGAAGCCCGCGGCGAGATAGGAGCGCACCAGGATTTTGCTCATATCCACGGGGGAGTTGCCATGCTTGAAACTTTCGATGAACTTCAGCGTGAGGCCGAGATTTTTCACGGTATTGAAGCCGAGCAGGATCACCGCACGCGAGATCGAGCCGATCTTTCCCAGGCCGCGATTGTAATGAGGCGAATTGGCCAGACGCAGCAGCTTGGTGGTGAGGCTGGCGTCCTTCATGACCTCTTGCGCCAAGTCCATCGCGTTGCTGTCGGGGTTGATACTGATCAGGTGGATGCGGTTGACGCTGGCGCTGAACACCGGCAGATCGCCCATGCGGTCCATCTGCGCGTAGATATCCTTGAGTGTCTGCTCTCGTTCCAAGATGTTCGCTCCTTTGTTTGCCCGATGGTCGCGCTATCCTCCCATCACCGACCATATCATGAGCACGCCGACCCACACCGCCCCGATACTCAGCACTAGAACGGCAGCGGCGGCGCAATCTTTAACGATTTTTATACGCGGGTGGCGTTCCGGGTGAAGATGATCGACCAAATGCTCCAGCGCGGTGTTGATGAGCTCCGCGGCAAGCACCAGAGTGATTGTGATGCCAATCAGGGCCCACCATATCAGTGCGGGCCGCAGGATCGCCATCACCGGGATCACCGCCAGCGCGATCCAGGCCTGGGTGCGCAGGCTGCGCTCGGTTCGCCATGCGGCGCGCAAGCCGGCCCAGGCAAATCCCATGCGCTCGGCAAGGCGCTGGTTCTTCACGGTGGCTCCCTTGTCGCCATGGGCTGTTGCGACATCAGCACAACCTCGCCATTCCATCGCGCATTTTGCGCCGCGGGGCGTTGCGCCACGCGCAGGGTGACGCCGTTGAGGAAAGGTTGAAATTCACGCAGGGGTCCGCTGAATTCGTTCTCGGTCATGGGTGTGGTAAATAGCGGCAGCGGATGACCCAGGTGCAGCCAAGTGACAGTGCCCACCCACAACGGAGCATCCGGGTTGGTCAATCGGGTATCCGACGGCCACAGGCGCAGCACGAGCTGTCGCTCTTTCGCCGCGGCGGGACGGACCAGCAGCAGCGCCTCGTGACGGCCATCGTGCGCCTGAGGCAGTACCGGCAATTCCGCCAAGGCGGGTTTGGGTGTCAGCCAGCGCAGCGCCCCGGCGGCGCTCAAGGGCTGTGGTACCCGCCACCCTTGCGCCTGCAACCGCGCGCGCAGGGCTTCGATACTGCCCGCCCATTGCACGGTCAGGGGCTGTTCCAGCTCGCCTGCCAGGTCGATGCGGCGCGCCGGCAGCGCTTGCCATTGCGCTGTCCACCATGCGTGCGCATCCATCGTATGCACCGCATAGCGCGGCGCATAGCGTTCAAGGTTCTCCTCATAGTGCCGGCTGACATGCCAGC
Source organism: Gammaproteobacteria bacterium (assembly GCA_033717875.1). GTDB lineage: Bacteria > Pseudomonadota > Gammaproteobacteria > Ga007554 > SBBG01. The sequence goes on along the minus strand of JADDKJ010000021.1, from coordinate 38,849 downwards.
CCCCCGCCAGCAGCAGCGCCGCCAGCGCAGCAAGACTGACGCCACGCACGGATACGCTGGGCGAGCGGTGCCTGACGTAGGCGATACCCAACGCCGCCACCCAGGCCAGCCCCAAGGTCAGACCGCCCAGCACATCGGAGGCCGAGCGCGCGCCAAGATAGATCTGGGACAGCGCGGTGGCGGAGATCAGCAGGCCGGCGCCGGCATAGGGCAGCCAGCGCTGGCCGCCGGGCAGTTCGCGAGCGATCAGCACCGAGAGAAAGCCATAGACCACCATGCTCACAGCGGCATGGCCGCTGGGAAAGCCCAGAGTCAGCAAGGTGTCGTAGATGGCCTCCGGTCGCGACACGTGCAGCGTCACTTGCAGGATGAGCGGCAGCATGGCGGCGAAGACCACCGCCGCCAGCCAGTGTCCGGCGGCGAGCCAGCGGCGTTGCCAGGCCAGCCATGCCAATACCGCCAGCACCAGCGCCAAAGCGACGGAGGCATCGCCCAGCCCCGACAGCAGCACCATCAATCCGTCCGCCCAAGGGGTACGCAATCCTTGGGTAAAGTGCGCGACGGAACTGTCGAGATAGGCCAGCGGATTGCCGCTGACGACATGATCCACCGTCCAGAGAAAAGCCCACGCCGCCAGCGCCAGAATACCGGCCATGATCACCAGTCCCTTGGCCTCGGGATGGTCGGGGTCGACCAGCGCCGCAGTGACGCCTCCCAGCCGCGGGTGAGCGCGTCCCCACGCCAGGGCGCGCGACAGCATCGCCGTGGCGTGCGGTTGCAACGCCAGATAGAGGCGGCGCACCAGCCACACCGTCAGCCACAAGCCGAGCAGCAGTCCGACCACCAGCACCGCCAGGCGCGTAGCAACTTCCGAAGCCAGGCCCAGCGAGGCGCCGAATACCACGCCCGGGAAGAGATAGGCCGGCGCCCAGATCACGGCGGAGGCGACGTTCACCACCGTGAAGCGCGTGGGTGACATGCCCATCATCCCGGCGATGGTCGGGATGATGGGCCGCACCGGCCCGACGAAGCGCCCGAACAACACACTCTTACCGCCGTGGCGGATAAAAAATTCCTCGCCACGCTTCACAAGCCCGGGATACCTGGTCAACGGCCACATACCGCGCAGCCTGTCCTTGTAATAATGACCGATCCAGTAACTAACACCATCCCCTACCACCGCGCCCAGCACCGCCCAGCCCACCGTCTCCCACCATCCCAGGCTGCCGGTCGCCACCAGCGCGCCGATGCCGAACATCACGATCGTGCCCGGCACGAACAGTCCGACGATCAGCAGGGACTCGGAGACGGAGAGCAGGAAGACAGCGATGCCCGCCCAGGTCTGGTGCTGGGCGACCCAATCGAGCAGGGGTTGCAGGTAGGACGAATACATGGCTTGGGATTGTCCTAGAAACGGCGATTGGCGCGGATGACCTTTTGCAGGATATCGCGAGCCCTGGCCGTCCAGATGAATGGCTTTGGCTGGATGTTATGGTGAGCAATGTATTCATCCATGGCCTCCATGAGTTCTGGTACGCTGGTAAATACGCCGCGCCGCAACCGCTCTGTGGTGATGTCACGAAAGAAACGCTCAACCATGTTTAGCCAGGACGCCGAGGTTGGCGTGAAGTGCATGACAAAGCGCGGATGCTTGTGGGTGGCGTAATTATCGGCGATCAGATGCAATGTCTTACCCCTGGGTGTTTCGCGTTCGATCTTCTTCAGAAATTTCAGCCATTCCATAAATATAAGCTCCATCAAGAATGGAGCGCCTAGCTCATATTGGTCTTGATGTCTGGACAGAATTCGTAAGGCGCATCGAGACTAATCCACCCCATGATCAATCTTGCGCAACACCAGCACCATGACCAGCGCCGCGGCCAGCAGCCAGAGCGTGCCGAACAGCCACATCACCAGGGGCACCGCGAAATAGTAGCCGCGCATTCCCAGTGAATAGTGGTTCATGCCCCGGCCCACCATGTTGATGACTAGCTCCGGGGTGATCAAGGGATCGCGCTTGGGCGGGATGTTGATCATCACGCCGACGTGGTTGTAGGAGCGGATCGCCAGAGTGAAATTGAAGAAGGCGAAGAAAAACGTCACGGCCAGCAACACCAGCTTGATCAGCCATAGCTCGCCACCGCGGTGGACGAGGGTGGTCACGGCCTGTGAGACTTCCGGGTTGGCGCTGGTCATCAGCGCGACATTGAGGATGCCGAGGCTGATGAGGATGGCGGTGGTGGCGAGGAAGCTGGCCGCCATGGCCCAGTTGCGCAGCGTTTGCACTGCGAGGAGATCCAGCCGCTCTTCCATGACAGTTTCCACCCAGGCGCGGCGGGTGTGAATGTTGAGGCCGATGGTGGTGGTCAGCGGCGCGTGGCGGACCCGATAGAGCAGGCGGACGTGATACCCCGTCAACAGCAGGAAGGCGAATGCGGTGAGGCTGTAGTCCAGCCAGGGATTGTCGATCATCTTTGGCTCCGCAACATCACTCGCCGGCGATGGTCATTTCTTCGATCAGGATAGAACCGGTGCGGATGCTGCCGCGCACCTCGACATCATTGCCCACCTCGGCGATGCGCATGAACATGCCGCGCAGGTTGCCGGCGATGGTGATCTCCTCGACCGGGTATTGGATCTCGCCGTTTTCCACCCAGAAGCCCGCCGCGCCTCGTGAATAGTCGCCGGTCACGGTGTTGACACCCATGCCCATCAGCTCGGTCACCAGCAGCCCCTTGTTCATGCGCCGGAGCAGGCCGGACAGATCCAGCGCGCCGGGGTCGATGATGAGATTATGCACGCCGCCCGCGTTGCCCGTGGTCTGCATGCCGAGCTTGCGCGCCGCATAGCTGTCCAGCACGTAACCTTGCAGGACGCCGTCGCGCACGATGTCGCGCGCCCGGGTCGCCACACCCTCGTTGTCGAAGGGCGCGCTGGCCAGCGCCTTTTTCAGGTGCGGCTGCTCGTGGATATGAACATGGACGGGAAAAACCTGCTTGTCCAGGTGATCGAGCAGGAACGAGGCCTTGCGGTACAGCGCTCCGCCGCGGATGGCGCTGGTGAAATGCGACAACAGGCTGGTGGCGATCTCGGCGCTGAAAATGACCGGCGCCTGACAGGTGGGCAGGCGCCGCGCATCGAGGCGGCGCAGGGTGCGCTGCGCCGCGCGCTGCCCCACCTGTTGCGCGGCTTCGAGATCGCCGCTGGCGCGCGCCACGGTGAACCAGTAATCACGCTGCATCTGTTCCCCTTCGCCGCCGATCACCGCACAGCTCAGGCTGTGGCGCGTGCTGGGGTAGGCGCCGATGAAGCCATGGCTGTTGCCATAGACGCGGTAACCCTGATGGCTGGAGAGGCTGGCGCCCTCGGAATTGGTGATGCGCGCATCGAAGCCGCGCGCGGCTTCCTCGCACTGGCGCGCCAGCTCGATGGCCTGCTCGGCGGAGATGTCCCACGGATGGCATAAATCGAGATCGGGAATTTCACGTGCCATCAGCGCGGCGTCGGCCAGGCCCGCATACTCATCCTCCGCGGTGTATCGAGCGATGCCGCACGCCGCACGCACCGTCTCGCGCACCGCCTCGGGGGAAAAATCCGAGGTGCTGGCCGAGCCCTTGCGCCCGCCGAAATAGACCGTCACGCCCAAGCCCTTGTCGCGGTTGTATTCGATGGTCTCCACCTCGCCCAGCCGCGCCGTCACCGACAGACCCGTTTCGAGACTGACGCCCGCCTCGGCCGCGCTCGCGCCCTGGGCATGCGCCTCGGCGAGGATATCGTGTACCAGCGCTTCAAGCTGGGCGCTGCTCGGGGATGTGTTGCCGGAAGACGTGATCTGTGACATTGTGATGGCTCTCTATGAATCCTGATGACTGTATTGCGATTATGTTACCCGAAGATGCCGATTCCGAATACAAGAGCCGCTCCCAGATCAAGCGTGAGATGGAGGCATTGCAGGAATTGGGGGAGACCCTGGTTACGCTGAAAACCGAACAGCTCGATGCGATTCCCCTGCCTGACAAACTGCGCGATGCCGTCATCGCCGCCCGCGCCATCACCGAGCGAGGCGCGCGCCGCCGCCAGCTTCAGTATATCGGCAAACTGATGCGCGATGTCGATGCCGAACCCATCCGCCAGGCCCTGGACACCCTGAACAATCGCGGCAGGCAAGCCGCCACGCAGCTTCACCGCCTGGAACGCTGGCGCGACCGGCTGTTGAACGAGGGCGATGCGGCGCTGAGCGAACTTCTCGACGAATACCCCAACGCCGACCGCCAGCACCTCCGCCAACTGCTGCGCAACGCCCAGCGCGAGGCCCAGGCCGGCAAGCCACCGGCGGCGGCGCGGGCGTTGTTTCGGTATTTGCGGGAGGTTGCGGGTGGGGATGCGCCCGGTATCTCTTAATCAATCAAAGGAAAACAACCACCATGGATAAATCACCTATCCTCAATCTTCGAGATGTGGAATTTGCCGAGTGGGGAGATGGCGGGCGCTTTCAGGCGAAACTGGGGGCGGTCGCCACACGTCTGGGAGCGCAAAAGCTGGGCTATCGCCTGGTTGTGTTACCCCCCGGAAAAACCGGATGGCCATACCACTTTCATTATGTAAATGAGGAGATGTTTTTTATTCTGGAAGGAACGGGCACGTTGAGGTATGGCGGCAAAGAATACACAGTTCGACCTGGAGATGTCATTTGCGCGCCCCCCGGCCCGGAAACGCCGCATCAGTTGATAAACACATCGAGCCAGGAGCTGAAGTATCTGGCGGTAAGCACCATGGAGGAACCGGACGTGTTTGAGTACCCTGATTCCGGCAAATTCGGGGTGTTTGTTGGCAGCGCTCCGGGTGGTTCGGCTGAAAAGCGGGCATTTTCGATTTTCAGCCGAACATCGTCGGCGGTTGATTATTGGGATGGCGAGAAGTAATAGCCGCAACTTCTTGTCGAGAGAGCAAGCCACCACTCATGCAGAGCATTGACTGACACACATGCACATTGCCCGCAAACCACCGCTTGCTGATGTGCGAAGTCTTTTGTCGTCCGCACAGTTGCCGGTAGCTGACCTCACACCTGGACATATGGAGCATTTTTTTGGTGTTTGGGATGATTCCGGTCTGAATGGTGTCGTCGGCATAGAGCTTCTTGGCGGGGACCTTGCCTTGCTTCGCTCATTGGTGGTTGTGGCGTCGAAGCGTTGTTCTGGCGTGGGCTCAGCCTTGCTGGTTCATGCGGAGCACTATGCAGCAGGGAAAGGCGCGCGCTCGATTTGTCTGTTAACAACCACGGCAGAGCCATATTTCGAGAAGCACGGCTATGGCGCGCTTTCTCGTGAAGCGGCGCCTGATGCCATTCGGAACTCGGCAGAGTTCGCAAGCCTCTGCCCGGAGAGTGCGGTGTTGATGATGAAGCACATTTCCTAACGTGGGCGTTGTTTCGGCATTTGCGAGAGGCCGCGAGCACTGAAAGGACGGAGGAAGATACGCCAGATCAAAACTTGCTCTTCACCAGCGGTTCGACGTCCGCTTGCGGCACATGGCACTGGGTGCAGACATAACGCGCGCCGACCACCTTGTTGCCGACCTTGTCGGGCGCATGGCGCAGATCGGTATAGTGGCTGGCGGGAACAGGCGTGGGTTTACCCTGTAACGGTTGGCTGAGCTGCTCCGCACGGCCGTGACAGCTCAGGCAGTAATTGACGGTGGCTTTTACTGGTGTCATCAATTCAATATTGTGTGGGATCTGTGGCGGTGCGCCGGGGTAGGCGCGCTTGTACACCGGGTTGCCGCCCGGCATAACCCCTTGGTAGTTGAATGGCGCCGGAGTGGGCACATCAAACACGCTGGTCTTGCTCAGCCCCATGTCACTCTCGGCGAGAGCGTCAGCCGCTCGGGCGATGCTCATCAAGCCTGCCAGGCAAGCGATCAGTGCCGTTTTTAAGATGATTGCATTCTTCATAGCTTTTCCTCATGCCTTGTAGATCTTGACCGCGCACTTCTTGAAGTCAATCTGTTTCGAGATCGGACAGGTGGCGTCCAGGGTCAGTTTGTTGATGAACACCCCTTCGTCGAACCACGGCACGAACACCGTGCCGCGCGGCATGCGATTGCGGCCACCATGGGTTTCCACCAGCGCCTTGATCTTGCCGCGGCGGGATTCGATCCAGGCCACGTCCTTGCGCTTGAGGCCATGCGCCTCGGCATCGCGTGGATGCATGTACAACATGGCGGTCGGCACGGCGCGGTGCAACTCCGGCACGCGGCGGGTCATGGTGCCGCTGTGCCAGTGCTCCAACACCCGGCCGGTGCAAAGCCACATGCTGTAGTCGCTGTCGGGCTGTTCCACCGGCGCGGCATAGGGGCGGAAGAATATCTTGGCCTTGCCGTCGAGCTTGACCAGCTCCTTGTTGGTGACGGCGTCGAGGTCACCACTGGGAAGGGACTTCATCGCATCACCGTAGAACTCGAAACCGCTGCCCTTGGTGACATAGGGATCATAGGCCTCGTTGAAGCGCCATTTGGTCTCTTTGCCGTCGATCACCGGCCAGCGCAGGCCGCGCACGTCGTCGCGCATGTAGAGATCAAAGGACGCCAGATCATGGCCATGACCGCGGCCGAAGCGGGCATACTCATCGAACAGCGCCTTCTCCACAAACCAGCCGTCGCCCAACCGCTTGACCGTGTGATTGTCATGCCCCTTGGCGATGGGATCGGGCCACTTGATCTTTTTATTCTCGGCCGTGGCGAACAGCACATCGTACAAGGTATTGTCGGGTGAATAGCCCATCTGCTCGGCGGCACCGAGCACATCGGGCAGGGTGTTGGGAGCAAAGCCCTCGTCTTTGAGGCCGGGAATGGTCTGTTCGCCCCATACCTCCTTTAATTGGAAGCGCTTGGCGAATTCCAGAATCTGCCAGACATCGCTACGCGCCTGGCCGGGCGGCGGGACCTGCTCGCGCCACATCTGGGTACGGCGCTCGGCATTGCCGTAAGCGCCCCACTTTTCGAAGATCATCGCCGCGGGCAGTACCAGATCAGCCACCTTGGTCGAGATACCCGGATAGGCGTCGGCCACCACGATGAAGTTATCCATCTCCCGCGCCGCCTTGATCCAGTGATTGGCATTGGCGGTGCCCTGGAATGGATTGCAGACCTGGACCCACAGCCATTTGACCGAGCCGTCTTCCAGATCGCGCATGATCTTGGTGATGTGGCTGCCTACCTTGGGGTTGAGGGTTTTGGCCGGCAGCTTCCAGAGTCCCTCGGCGAAGGCGCGATGCCTGGGATTATCGACCACCATGTCAGCCGGCAGGCGATGGGCAAAAGTCCCCACTTCGCGGGCGGTGCCGCAGGCCGAGGGCTGGCCGGTGAGCGAAAAGGCGCCGTTGCCCGGGCTGGCCTGTTTGCCCAGCAAGAGGTGATTCATGTACGCCTGTTCGTTGACCCATGTACCGCGCTGATGCTGGTTGAAACCCATGGTCCAGAACGACACCACCTTGCGCTGGGCGTCGATATAGAAGTCGGCGAGCTGTTGTAACTTGGTCTTGAACTGCGCCAGCGGTTCGTCGGCATCACCCTTGGACAACTCGGCGACGTAATCCAGGGTGTAGGGTTCAACCGCCTGTTTGAAATGCTCGAATTCGATCAACCAGTGCTTGCCTGCCGTATCGCTGTTGGTTTGTTGAACCCGTTCACCCGCCTTGCGCCGTTGGCCGACGGCCTCGGCGGCATCGAGGTTGATCGCGCGCTGCTTGGCCAGGGTATCTTGCTCGGCGGCAAAGGCGAATTTACCGTTGTCGCGCATGCCATACCCGATGTCGTAGGGGCCGGTGGCGAAGACGCAGTGTTTCTCGACGAAATCCCAGTTGACCGCATCGCGCTTGATGATCTCGCGGGCGATGAAGTTCTGGATCGCAAGATCGGTCTGCGGCTTGAAGATGATCTCCAGGTCGGCCATGTCGGACGACATATTGCTGTAGGTGCTGAGATTGACGATGCGCACCTTGTCGTTCGACAGACGGCGATCGACGATGCGTGTCCACAGGATGGGATGCATCTCGGCCATGTTGGCGCCCCACAGCACCATGGTGTCGGTCTCTTCAATATCGTCATAATTACCAGAAGGCTCGTCGATACCGAAGGTCTGCATGAAGCCGGCCACGGCCGAGGCCATGCAGTGCCGTGCATTGGGGTCGATGTTGTTGCTGCGAAAACCGGCCTTCATCAGCTTGACAGCGGCGTAACCTTCCTGGATGGTGTACTGGCCGGAGCCCATTACCGCCACGCCGGTAGGACCCAGCTCGCGATAGGCCCGCTTGAATTGCCTCTCCATCTCGTCGAAGGCACGTTCCCAAGAGACCGGCACGAAGTCGCCCTTCTTGTCGAACTTGCCATCCTTCATGCGCAGCAACGGCTGAGTCAAGCGGTCCTCACCATAGAGGATCTTGCCGTTGAAATAGCCCTTGATGCAGTTGAGGCCGCGGTTGACGGGCGAGTCGGGATCACCTTTGGTGGCGACGATGCGGCCGTTCTTGGTAGCAATCTGGATGCCGCAGCCGACACCGCAGAACCGACATACGCCCTTGTCCCAGCGCCAACCCTCATCGACCTTACGCGCCGCCGCCTGGGCGGCTGGACTCAGGGGAATGCCGACACTGGCCGCCGCGGCAGCGGCCAGACAGGTTTTCAGAAAATCGCGGCGGGTAATGCTCATGCGTAGCTTCTCGTTATGGATTGGTACTGTCATTGTTCTGGTGTGGCTGTGAAGCGCACAACATCCATCACAGCCGTGGTGTATTGGCGGTGTTGAGGTGCTATTCTTTGCGCGGACTCAAGAACTCGGGCAGTTCTCCCAAGCCCTGAAACTCATCGAGGCCGGCGGGCATCGCTGTTTCCAGCGTCTCGTCGTCCTCAAAATAGTGATAGATCATTTCCGCCATCAAAACCTCGTTCAGCGCCTTGATGCGCTTCAAACCTTCAACCTCGGCGCTAGTCGAAGCGGCCTCTTGGGTGATGACTATCTTGCCTGTGGCAGGATCGGCATGGTGGACGGCGATGCCAGGCAACGTGTCGAGCAGGGCCATACACCTCTCCACTTGAGCCGGAGAGCTGACGACGAGGATGGCGGATAAATTCATGATTTACTGGTTCATCAAGCGCTCGTCCCGCCCACTGTGAGCCCGTCCACCCGCAACGTCGGCTGCCCCACGCCCACCGGTACGCTCTGGCCTTCCTTGCCGCAGGTGCCGACACCGGCGTCGAGCTTCAGGTCGTTGCCGACCATGCTGACGCGGGTGAGGACATCGGGGCCGTTGCCGATGAGGGTGGCGCCTTTGACGGGGTAGGTGATTTTGCCGTCTTCGATCATGTAGGCTTCGCTGGCGGAGAAGACGAATTTACCGGAGGTGATGTCCACCTGGCCGCCACCGAAGTTGACGGCGTACAGGCCGCGTTTCACCGAGGCGATGATTTCCTGCGGGTCGTGCTGGCCGGCCAGCATGTAGGTGTTGGTCATGCGCGGCATGGGCAGGTGGGCGTAGGATTCGCGCCGGCCGTTGCCGGTGGGGGCGACGCCCATCAGGCGGGCGTTCATCTTGTCCTGCATATAGCCCTTGAGGATGCCGTTTTCGATCAGCACGGTGCGCTGGGTGGGCGTGCCTTCGTCGTCGATGTTGAGCGAACCGCGGCGGCTGGCGAGGGTGCCGTCATCGACCACGGTGCACAGCTTTGATGCGACTCGCTCGCCGATGCGTCCGGCGAAGGCCGACGTGCCCTTGCGGTTGAAGTCGCCTTCCAGGCCGTGGCCAATGGCCTCATGCAGCAGCACACCGGGCCAGCCCGGACCGAGCACCACTTGCATGGCGCCGGCGGGCGCATCGCGCGCATCGAGATTCACCAGGGCCTGCCGCACCGCTTCGCGCGCATAGCCCAGGCCGCGCCCGTCTTCGACAAAGTATTCATAGCCGACACGTCCGCCGCCGCCGCTGGAGCCTTGCTCGCGGCGGCCGTTCTGTTCGGCGATGACGCTGACATTGAGACGCACCAGCGGCCGTATGTCGGCGGCCAGTGTGCCATCGCTGCCGGCGATCAGCACCACATCGTAAACACCGGCCAGGCTCACCATCACTTGCTTGATGCGCGGGTCCTGCCGGCGCGCCTCGAGGTCCAGAGACTCCAGCAGACGCACCTTTTCCTGCTCGGGCAAGGTACCGAGCGGGTTGGTGGGGAGGTAAAGGTCGTGCCCGCCGGCGCGTGACCAAGCCTGCACCTGATTTTGTTGTCCGCCGCGGGCAATCGCCCGTGCCGCGAGCGCCGCCTCGGTAAGCGCGGGCAGGGCGATTTCGTCGGAATAGGCGAAGCCGGTCTTCTCGCCACTGATGGCACGCACGCCCACGCCGCGGTCAATGCTGTGACTGCCTTCCTTGACGATACCGTCTTCAAGCGACCAGGATTCGTAATGCGTGGCCTGGAAATAGAGATCGGCGCTATCCACGGCGTGCCCCATCACCTGGCCGAGCACACCGCCGAGGTCGGCGTCGGCCAGGCTGGCGGGGGCAAGCAGCATATGGCGGGCGATATCGAGCGATGTGTTCATGGCGTATCCTGTTTGATTATCCTGAATAAAGCTATTGAACCGCGAAGAATGCGAAGGACGCAAAGAAATTTAATAAGCGCGGCCAGCCAGGGGGTGATTCCCCACACCTTGCCAAGGTCTCGCTTTTCCTCTGCGTTCTCCGCGTCCTCTGCTGTGAATCGCCGTTTTTAGGGTTACGAGCACCCCAACTTGCGGTGCTGTATCGCCGGGAAACTGCGGCGAATACTGGCCAGACGCGCGCGGTCGATGATGGCGCTGACGTATCCCGATCCGCGCGGGAGACGGTCCAGCACCACGCCCCAGGGATCGACGATCATGCTGTCGCCGTGGGTTTCGCGTCCGCCCAGATGATAACCGCCCTGCGCGGCGGCGATCACATAGCACAGGTTCTCGACGGCGCGGGCTCGCACCAGCGTCTCCCAGTGAGCCCGGCCGGTGATGGCGGTGAAGGCCGACGGCAGCGCCAGCAGTTCCACGCCTTCATCGAGCATGCGCCGGAACAGCTCGGGAAAGCGCAGATCGTAACACACCGCAAGCCCCAGTTTACCGAAAGGGGTGTCCACCACCACCGTGGTGTCACCGGCTTCGATGGTTTCCGATTCGGTGTAATTCTCCCCGCTTTCCTCGATGCGCACGTCGAACATGTGAATCTTGTCGTAGCGCGCCACACGCTGGCCGGCGGGATTGAACAACAAGCAGGCGGCACGCACCTTGCCGGGGTTGTGCGCCGCCAGCGGGATGGTCCCGCCGACCAGCCAGATGTTGTTCTTGACCGCCTGGTGGGCGAGAAAATCCTGAATTGGACCCTGCCCATCCTGCTCGCGCACCTTGAGCTTGTCGGATTCCGCGGCGCCCATGATAGCGAAGTTTTCAGGCAGCACCACCAACCCCGCGCCGCTGGCCGCGGCCAGGCCGATGAGCCGCGAAGCCTCGAGCAGGTTGGCACTGACATTCGGCCCGGAGGCCATTTGGATGGCGGCGACGCGGCTCATGGCACCTCCACTCCTTCCGCTTGCGACGGCTCGACAGCGGGAAAGGGGGCCACCGTTTCCTTGCCTGGCGCGCTGGCCGCTTCGCGCGCGGCCGCGGCCGATACCGCCAGTCCAATCACACCTTCGGGCGCGGCGGGAATCATCTCGATTCGATCGGAGGACACGCCGAGCGACACCAGCCAGTCGCGCAGCTCCTGCGCCCATGCGTTACCCTCGTCGCTGCGCGGGTGGCGCAAGGCAAGGCGGCTGTCCGGCGCGGCGATCATGTCCTGCATGGCCGCCGCCAAAGGGGGCAGCATGGCGACGGACTGGCCATTGATCGGCGAGGGCCATTGATCGGCGGTGAGGGTGAGCGCCGGCATCGGCAAGGAATCCACGGCATGCGAGATGGAAGGGCTCGACATGGCCAATAAGGCGCCTGCGAACAAGGCGGGTGTTTTTAGAGTCGTGAAGTAGTGCATTGTTTTATTTTACCCTGAATCTGTTACTTCTTGCCGCCAGCGGCATCCTCTTTTTTGCCTTGCGGCGGCACATCTATGACGGGATTGTCCCACGAGCCTTTCACGGTGTACTGATAGCGCGTGAGGCGATCAAGCCCCGGCTGAAACAGCTTCTGGAACAGCAGCACCGCCGCCCCCATCGGCAATCCCCCGGCCAGCGCGCCGGCCAGCGGCAAGGTCGTCGACGAACGCGGCGTGACGGTGACGCGATGGTCATAGTCCCTGGCCGCCAGTCCGACCCGGCCTTTTATTTCGATCTTGGCGGCAGGGCCGTCCATCATCAGGTTATCGGTAGAGGCATTGCCGTCCTTGATGGAAAACGCTCCCTCGATGCGATCGAAGGTGAAACCCTTGGAGAACAGGTCGTTGAAATTCAATGTCCCCAGCAGGCCGAAAACGCGGCCCGCGCCCGGCTCCACGCCGAGCAGGCGCCCCTTTCTGAAATTCAGCCGCACGCTGCCGTTGAGTTTATCAAACGAAAAAGCGTGTGGCGGAGCGTTCCAGCGGATGTCGCTGTCGATGCGCCCTGTGCCATTTTCCATCGTGCCAGGATGATTGAACAGGGTAAAGGTCTTCTCCAGATCGGAACTGTCCAGCGCAATGGAAAATGCCGAGGATTGCCGCCCCTTGTCGATACCCCAATCTCCTGTCGCGTTGATTTTCAAGGTGTCGGAATTGAAGGCCAGATTGTCCACATGCAGACCGGCGGGACGAGGCGAGGCCGTCAACGCCAGACTGCCCAATTCGATGCCCGCGTAGGAAAAACGCTTGGCCTGGATGCGCAGCGGCGGTATCTGGCGCGGGTCGGCGCCGAGATCCGCGTCGGACACAGCCTCGCCCGCCGGCATCGATTGCAGGATGAGGCGTTCCAGATCGGCCGTCACGGGCGCCGAAGGCACATGAGGAAGGCGCAGCTTGCCGGCCAGCTCCCCGCTGTCGACGCGCGCTTCCCAGCCTTGCGCGGTGTTTTCCGCGCGCAGATCGAGCTTGTCGAACCGCTGGCGGAATATTTCCAGTTCGCCGATGCGTAAGTCGATAGTGTTGACCCCATGCTCTCGCGCGGCAGGGGGAACGTCCGCATCGGCCTTGAAGAACGCCAGCCAGTCGGATCCCGGGAGCCGCGCCACTTCGCCGGCGACGTGTATTCCCGGTCTGCCCGGCAACACCGCCGCGCCGCCGCCGAAGCGCAATTCGCCGCGATCGACTCCGCCATCATCGGCCAGCGTGAAGACCGCTTGCAGGTTATCCCCATAGCGCACGCTGAACGGCGTCTCGCGCGTGCGCGGGAATTCGGTCGCGACGGTGAGCGTGGCGGGCTGCGCGGCGGGCTTGCCGAGCGGCGCGGGCAGCAACACCGCCATGCCCTTCAGGGGTGATTCGACGCGCAGCGCCGCAGCGGTCTTCCTGTTCTGCGTCTCGTATAGGCGCAGCGTTGCCAGCCAATCGGACTCGCCTTCGAGATGTTTCAGCAAGGGGGATTTGAACTGCCGCGCCAGATCCTTGACCGCCGCTCTGCCGCGCGCCTCGAACCGTAAAGCGCCGTGCGGTTTTACGGAACCTTCCGCAGCGGCCGTATCGATATTGATCTCCGCCTGCTGCCCAAACAAGCGGGCGCGAATACCGCGTGCGTTCAGGGCCGATTCGCTGAAACCCAGCACGCCTTTGACCTGAGACAGCTCAAGATCGCCATCGGCGAAGATCAGCGTGTTGTTATCAAAAGCCAGCGTGCCCTTGATCTGGTCGGGATGTTCTGGCGACAGGGGAATGAGCAAGTTCAGATCAAGCGCGCCATGGCCCTCCGCGCGCGCCTTGTCCAGATATGTTCCGATGGCCTTATGGAGCGGACTTTCCCTGACAAAGCGCAATCCGTCGGCAAGCGGCCCCTGCGCGGCGCCAGCGATGGTCAGCACCGGCGGAGAGCCATCGAGATCGGCGATGGCGACACGGGCGCGGGTGATGGTGGTGGTGAAGACCTTGCCACTCACGGCGTTGATCTCCATACCACGCCCGTCGAACACCACCTCTGTTTCGATCTCCTCCAGGCGCGGCCAGCCTGGCTCATAATCGAGAATGCCATCGCTGACATTGAAGCGCACCTCGAACCGGCCTGTGCCGCGATCATAGGGGAAATCCTTCGCCCGCCCATGCAATGCCGCGCTGGCCGAGACGGCACGGCCGCTGATGATCGAGCGATCCAGCCACGCCACGACTTTCGGCGGGATCACGCCGACCGGCAAATACCGTGAAGTATGTTCGAGATTGGCATTCTCGACACTGGCTGCAAGGTTGATGAAGGGCGATGCGCCATTTTCCGGCACATCGACCACGGCGCTGACCCGTCCGCTCAAATCGGCATTGCGCAGCGCCAAGTCGCGCGTCTGTATACGCCATACGCCGTCCTGTTGCCGCCAGGCAAGATGGCCGCTGAGGGCATCGACTGGCAGCTGATCACGAAACAGTGTGCCGAACTTGAATCGCGCCCCCTTGCTGTCCAACGCCAGCACGCCGGAACGCTCATCCATGCGCAGCATGCCGCTCAAACCTGACACGGCGGGAACATCCTTCCAGCGCTGAATGGCGAGTTCCTCGAAGCGGCCACGCGCAAGGAATAACGGCGCCGCGCCCTCGCTGCTGCGATAATTGAAATAGGTGTCATGCAGATCGCCGCGCGGCCGCAACGCGGCAATCGCTTCACGTAACCGGCCGGACACAGCATCGCCAAGCATCAGCAAGGGCGCGGCATCCTGCAAGCGCAGCCGGTCAAAGCCTCCTTCGACCACGGTAGCGTTTCCTTCTTGCGTAACAGCGACTTTGAGGCGGGTGGCGGGCATCGCCTGCATGCCTGGATGGGCCAGCACAATGCGGTCGGCATCCAGCATCCAGCCTCGTTGCGTCTGGCGCTGCCAGACAAAACGCCCGGACAGCGTGGAGATGGAAAGGGAGGGACTGGAAAGGCTGGGAGCCGGAACTGCATTTTCCAGCGCCGCCCCCTCGCCGGTCAGACGCACATCACGCAGCTCGCCTTCACCCTCCAGGCGCTGTAAAGCGGCCTGCTTCCATTCCCCCCACAGCTTGACATCGGCAATGCCACGATCCGCTGTTATACCTTTGGTGGCGCGCCCTTCCAGCCACTGCGCCAGATCGACTCCCGTACCGCTGATATAACCCTTGCCCGACCAGCCATTCGCCGCAAACACATCGCCCGTCAGATCGAGCGTAAAAACGATCCCCTCGGTCGCGCCTGGGACAGGTTTGCCGTCCCCCCTCGCGGGCAGGGTCACGGCGCCCGCCAGTTGATGGCGCTGCCCGCTACTGCGCAGATCCAGTCTGACATTGCTGAAATGCCGCACACGGCCGGTACGCAGATCGCGCCAGTGCAATTGGCTGTCCTTGATGACCAGGTATTCCTGGCCCAACAGCCATTCCTGCAATTGCTCCTGAAGGTGGGGATCGGGCGGCATGTCTTCCAGACCCGCGATGGTAAAACTGCCGTCCGGGCGGCGCACCACAGTCAGATTGGCGCCCACCACGGTCAGCCCGCTGGGCTCCGGTCGGCCACGCCACGCCGATGCGGCCAGATCGATGGCAAGCTGCGCCTCCCTGAAACACACAATGGCGCGTGCACCCTCTTTTTCCTGGAGACAGATATCCTTGAGCGCAAGACGCGGACGCAAGCCGCGCCACTGGATGTCGATGGCGCCGATAGTGACCGGCAAGCCGGTATATTCCGTCATCCAGCGCTGGATATCCTCGCGATGGGAACCCGCCTCCGGCAGCCAAAGACGGACAACGGAAACCGTGATCGCGGCCAGCACCACCGCAACGGCAAACGCCAGCCACAGAAACATATGGCAACGGCGGGCGATATCAAGAAAAGATTTCACGACAACAACTATTGACTACCAAACTCTAGAGAGGCGCACAGCGCCGCGACGCGCTCTGCGAAAATCCATGCCGCCGCATCACATCGGCACAACGTCATACTGCTCCTGGGAATAAAGCGACTCCACCTGAAACTTTATCGGCTTGCCGATGAACGACTCGAGTTCCGCGACACTGGCCGACTCATCCTCCAGCAACAAGTCCACCACTTCCTGCGATGCCAGCACCAGGAACTGTTTGGCGTCGAACTGACGCGCCTCGCGCAGTATCTCGCGGAAGATCTCGTAGCATATCGTTTCCGGGGCCTTTAATATACCCCGCCCGCCGCACGCCGGACAGGGCTGGCACAGCACATGCGCCAGGCTCTCGCGCGTGCGCTTGCGCGTCATCTCGACCAACCCCAGCGCCGACACGCCACTGATGTAGCACTTGGCATGATCGCGCACCAGGCTTTTTTCCAGGGCGCGCAGCACTTGGCGTTTATGCTCCTCTTCCGTCATGTCGATGAAATCGATGATGATGATGCCGCCGAGGTTGCGCAGGCGCAATTGGCGCGCGATCGACTGCGCCGCCTCGAGATTGGTCTTGAAGATGGTCTCCTCCAGATTGCGATGGCCGACGAACGAACCGGTGTTGACATCGATGGTCGTCATCGCCTCGGTCTGGTCGATGATCAGATAGCCGCCCGACTTGAGCTGCACCTTGCGCTCCAGCGCCTTCTGGATCTCGTCCTCGATGGAATAGAGGTCGAAGATCGGCCGCTCGCCGGGATAATATTCCATGCGCTGCGCGAGTTCCGGGATGAACTTTTCGGCGAACTCGACCGCCCGGCGATGGGTTTCACGCGAGTCGATGCGCACCTTTTCCACCGCGCTGCCGGTCAGATCGCGCAACGTGCGCAGCGCCAGCGGCAGATCCTCGTGCACCACGGCGCCGGTCGGCAACGACGGAATGCGCTCGCGGATCGACTCCCACAAACGGCGCAAAAACTCCATGTCGGCGCGCAAAGCGTCCTCCGTGGCCCCTTCCGCGGCGGTGCGCACGATATAACCACCGCCATCCCCCGCCACCAGCGCCGCCGCCATCCCCTTCAGGCGTTGCCGCTCCTGCTCGTTCTCGATGCGTTGCGATACGCCCACCGTGCCCATGTCCGGCATCAGCACCAGATAACGCGACGGAATGCTAATGTGCGTCGTCAGGCGCGCGCCCTTGCTGCCCAACGGGTCTTTCACCACCTGCACCAGCACCTCCTGCCCTTCGCGGAGCAGATCGGTAATCTCGGACTTTTTGCCCTCGGCAGGCGCTTCCTCACCCGGCATCGGCGAGGTCACGATATCGGACGCGTGCAAAAACGCCGCGCGCTCCAGCCCGATATCGACAAACGCCGCCTGCATCCCCGGCAACACCCGGCTGACGCAGCCCTTGTAGATATTCCCCACCAGACCACGCCGCGCGCTGCGCTCTATCCATACTTCCTGCAACACACCATTTTCGACCATCGCCACGCGGGCTTCGCGCGGCGTGATGTTGACCAGGATTTCCTCGCTCACAGAGACGCTCCATTAAAAGTTCAAAATTTCAACCTAAAAACGGCCATTGGAGCCGTAGCGAGAATGACTAAGGTGCTGAAGATGGGCGAGAACATCGCAAAATATTCCGCAGCCGTAGCCACCCGCTACGGTGAGGACAGATTTTGCGATGTTCTCGCTCAGATTCGGTACATTAGGCATTCGCAGTAGGCTCCAATGGCCGTTTTTAGGTTCAAGCACGATTTTCCATGACAAACGGTTTCCAATGGAAGGCGTGGCCACGGTTATTTTTCACCGGCTTTGCGAAGCGGCGAATACGGCAGGGGATGAAAAGCGAGCCCCGCCTTCAAGCCGAACGAATGCTTGTGATGCCAAACTCGGCCAGCAACTCGCTTGTTTCATACAACGGCAAACCCATCACGCCGGAATAACTTCCCTCCAGATACGCGACGAAGATCGCCGCGCGTCCCTGGATGGCGTAGGCGCCGGCCTTGCCGGCGGGTTCGCCGCTATCCCAGTAAGCCGCGCGCTCCTCGGCGGTGATGGCGCGGAAGGTGACGCGGCTGACGCTCAGGCGTGCCGCCTCGCGTTCCTCGTCCACCAGCGACACGGCGGTCAAGACATGATGGCAGCGTCCCGACAGCCGTTCCAGCATCGCCAGACCATCCTCCCGGTCGCGCGGCTTGCCCAGCACTTCACCCTCCACCACCACCGCCGTGTCCGCGCCCAGCACCGGACGGCGCGGTTGCGCGGCCAGGGTTTGCCAGCCAGCGCGCGCCTTGGCCAAGGCCAGGCGCGAGACATACAGTTCGGGGGCTTCATTTTGGCGCGGGGTTTCGTCCACTTCCACGTTCAATATCTGGTAACCGATGCCGATTTGTTCGAGCAATTCGCGGCGGCGCGGGGAGGATGAGGCGAGATATATGTCGAGATTGAGCATCAATACGGAAATTTTATTTTGTTGCGAGAAATCGCATCGTATCAAATTTTCGATTGTCTAATTCTGCATGATTAACAAAACACCATCGACGCTGCAAAAATTGCTGGAAATTGGCCCACGTCTGTAGCAATATAACCGCATCAACATACTGGCTGCGGATGCGAGGCGCAGGATGCCCTCGCCTATATCGCTCCAGGGATTAAGCAAGGAGGCCATCGACTCATGACTACACTACCATCGAATTTCTCACGGTTGCGGAGCCTGTTTGCCGGCGGGTTGCTGGCGTTGTGCCTGCCTGCGTCGGCCGATACCCTGCCGCTACCATCGGCCGGCAACGATGTCGTCGGTGAACTGCGCATCGTCCTTGCCCGACAGCAAGATACTCTGTCTGATATCGCGCGTCGCCACAATCTCGGCTACAGCGAAATCACCGACGCCAATCCCACCGTGGATCCGTGGCTGCCCGGCGAAGGGACCCCCATCCTGCTGCCCACCCAGTTCATCCTGCCCGACGCGCCGCGGCAAGGCATCGTGATCAACGTCGCAACGATGCGCCTGTTTTATTATCCCCCCGCGAGGAAAGGCGAACCCGCGACGGTGATTACACACCCCATCGGTATCGGCAAGGAAGGCTGGTCGACGCCGGTTGGCGCAACCCAGGTGATCTCGAAGCAAAAAGATCCGGCCTGGACCGTGCCAGCCTCCATCCGCGAAGAGCACGCCAAGAAAGGCGAGCCATTGCCGGCGGTCGTGCCGCCCGGCCCGGACAATCCGCTTGGACAGCATGCCTTCCGGCTGGGTTTGCCCGGTTATTTGATCCATGGCACCAATAAACCCTATGGCATCGGCATGCGTGTCAGTCACGGCTGCATCCATCTTTATCCCGAGGACATCGCCGTGCTGTTTGATCGCATCCCGCCGGGAATACCGGTCACCATAGTCAATCAGCCTTTTCTGGCGGGCTGGCGCGATGGCACCTTGTACATGGAGGCGCATAAACCACTGGAGGAAGAACTCAAGGCGTGGGAAGGCAATCTCACTCCGGCGATCAAGGTTGTGAGCCGCGTCACCGGAGAAAATAAGGCCGCTGTCGAGTGGGGCCGGGTGATCCGCCTCACCAAACGTGGTCACGGCTTTCCCGTGCCGATTTCTCCCGGCAGCCCATCGCTGGATGAGCTGCTCGCCGCCTTGCCTGTCATCGAACCGGCGCAGGACAAGGGTTCCGCGCCGGAAGTGAAAGATGCCTCCTCGTCTTCCTCTGGTTCATCCGCTGAGGCAGTGAACGATGGTCGTTCGTCACAAGAGAGGGCGCCAGATAACAGGCAGTGGTATGTGCAGGCGGGTAATTTCAAGACCATGGACAAGGCGCACCGTATCGCCGCCCTGCTGCGCCATCTGGGGCCGCCCATTCCCGCCCGTCACGTTGCCGCGCAGGGAGGGTATCGCGTGCTGGCCGGCCCGTTTGGCAACAAAAACGAGGCACAGGAACACCTGCGCCGGATTCAATCCCACCTGGGACTTGATGCCTTCATCAGGGTGCCGGCGGTCAATAACCGGGTCAACTGAAGGGTACCTCTATAAATCCGCTGAAGAGGCACCCTGAAAAACAACGATATCAGGTTGCCAAAATACCACCTCTGGCAACCTGATACACGACGACGCGAAGCCAGCCGCCTTATTTTTCCATCGACTTCTTGAACATCCGGTCAAGCTTTTCATTGATCTGATCGGCTTTGCCGTTAGCCTCATTGGCCTTCTGCATAGCCTGGTCAGCGGTGGCTTGGGCATTGTTCGCCTTGGCCGTCGCCTGGTCAACGGCGGAGGCCGCGGAGGTCGCCTTGCTCAAGGCCTGGTCGGCCGTCGATTGGGCAGTGGACGTTTTGCTCAACGCCTGATCCGCCTTGGCTTGGGCCGCGCTGGCGCTTTCCTGCGCCTGTTCGGCCAGGGCGCGAACCTTGTCAAGATCGCCACTGGTGGCGCAGGCGGCGAGGCTCAACGACATCACAACAGGAATCAACTTCACTGCTTTATTCATAAATCATCTCCTTGCATTTTTTATTGCATTTCCCACGCAGGCTTTGCTTCGACCCGCGACGCGATAAGACTAATCCAGAGCCGTGCTTTTTGCTATACCTTGAATGCAAAAAGCACGTCGGGAATTGGCGACAGACGTGCGCGATTCACAGAGAAATGGCTGAATATTTTTTCGGTAATTTTTCGAGAAGAAAAAAATACATGGGACAGGAAACGCGGGTATTGCCCCCGCCAAGCGGGCGGTTTAGATGATCAAAACCTTGGTGCCGATCCGCACCCATTTGGCAAGCAACCTGATTTGCTCGTTGGTCAGAGCGATGCAGCCATCGGTCCAGTTAAAACCTCGGTGAACACGCGGGCTTCTCTTGCCCAGGCCATGAATGCCGATTTGCCCACCCAGGGGGGTATCTTGCGGAGGCGTACGCTTGGTAAGGGCGGCATCGAGAATGTTGTGATATGTTTCTCGGTCGATGATGCTGTCGCGATAGGCCCGATCAGCATTTTCCACGCCCGGGAAATCGAGGCCGAAAAAGATGTCGAACTGGCTGTTCGGGTTGACCCAGGCCACATGAAATGTGCCCAGCGGCGTTTTGCCATCGCCGCGCCGCCGCTCGTTCCCGCTGCCGCCACGGCCAAGCGCGACATAGGGGAAGTGTTTTATGACCTTGCCCTGCCCGGCGAACACTGTCAAGGTTTGCTGGCGGGTGTCAACCAGCACCCAGGGCGAAGCCGCCTCTTGGGCCGTCGCCGTGGTGGAAAAAATAGCACTCAGACAACAAAGCAAAAGCACGCTTATACGCTTTGCAAAAAAGCCGCTCTTGATAGCGCAACCGATTTTTGCCTGATTCCACATCGTCAAAAATCCACCATGCTCCAAAGACAATTATTTGGCATGCGCCACGAGATTGACTCTGGAATCCGTCTCGTTGGCTCGCAACTCACCCGCGATGATAGGGATGGCCCTTAAGAATACTCCAAGCGCGGTACAACTGCTCCGCAAGCACGATGCGTACCAGCGGATGCGGCAGCGTCAGCGGCGACAGCGACCACTGCTCGTTGGCGCGCGCCCGGCAGGCCGGCGACAGGCCATCGGGACCGCCAACCAGAAGAGCGATATCGCTGCCGCTCCGCATCCATTCCTCCAGCCGTTGCGCCAATTCCCCGGTGCGCCACGGGCGGCCATCCACTTCAAGCGCGACTACCTTGCTGCCACGAGGTATGGCCGCGAGCATGCGCTCGCCCTCGTCATGCACGGCCCGCGCCACGCTGGCGCCCTTGCCGCGCTTGCCAGGCGCAATCTCGGCCAGGTGCAACCCGCACTCCGGCGGCAGGCGCTTGGCGTATTCCTGGTACCCCTGCTGTACCCAGCCCGGCATGCGCTCGCCTACCGCGATCAAGTGGATACGCATGTGATTTCGTGCTTCTTTACACTTCCTTGCAAATTGCTCATGCTTTCGATGATATACTAATAAACCGTTCTTTCTAATGGGGCTTTGCCATGATCATCCTCCGCAAAAAGGGAGTCGTTTTAATCGCCGTCACTGCGCTCGCCTTGACGCAATTTGGTTGCGCCAACATGCAGGGCGGCCAGACATCGGGCGACATGTCCCGCACCCAGAAGGGCGCGATCATCGGCGGCCTGGGCGGCGCCGTGGTTGGCGGCCTGATCGGCAGCAAGAAAGGCAACGCCGGGAAGGGAGCCCTCATCGGCGGCGTGCTCGGCGCTGCGACGGGCGGCGTCATCGGCAATTATATGGACAAGCAGGCGCAGGAGTTGGCGCAGGTTGCCGATGTGCAGCGCGTCGATGACGGCATCGTCGCCACCATGAAGGACAAGATTCTGTTCGACTTCAACGAGTCCACCCTTAAACCCGAGGCGAAGGCCAACCTGCAAAAAATGGCCGCCATCCTGAAAAAATACGATAAGACCGAAATGACCGTTGCCGGGTACACCGACAATGTCGGCACCATGAAGTATAACCAGCAACTCTCGGAACGGCGCGCCAGCGCGGTGCGCAATTATCTGGTGGAGCAGGGCGTGTCTTCCAGCCGCATGACCGTGATGGGGTTCGGCCCCGACAATCCGGTGGCTTCCAATGACACCCCGGAAGGGCGCGCCCAGAACCGTCGTGTCGAGCTGCATATTTCCCCCAACAATCAGTTGGTGAAGGAAGCGCAACAACCGGGATAGGGGTCCGCCGTCAGGGGGCTGGAAGCCGATAGCAAGCGGCGGATACCGTTTTTATCGGCCTCTACCCCCCGGTTCCCGTTTCGCGTTCCTTCGCTCCCACGTCCCACAGCTTTTCGAGCTGATAAAAATCCCTAATTCGCGGCAGCATGACGTGCACCACGATGTCGGCAAGATCCACCAGTACCCATTCTCCTTCGCGCTCGCCTTCCACGCCCAGCGGCCGTGCCCCGGCCTTCTTCGCCTCGGCGATCACATTGTCGGCCACCGATTTGACATGCCGGTCGGACGTGCCGCTGGCGATGACGATGAAGTCGGTGATGCTGGTCATGCCACGCACGTCGAATACCTTCACGTCCACCGCCTTCATGTCCGCGAGCGCGGTCAACACGAGTTGCTTCAGTTGTTCAGCTTGCATTGATTACCCTGTAAAAAAACCGTTGACGCTTATTGTACCGCGTTTTTAGGTGCGCCCATCACCGGACTCAAGGGCACTTCTAAAAATCCGCTGAAGCCGCGATGGCGGCGTTGGAAATACGCTCAAAATGCTCATGTACTCCGTGTACACTCCGCTTTTTCGCGCATTTCCGCCTTGCCCTCGCGTCTTGATCGAATTTTTAGAATTGCCCTCAATTCTTGGCATTGACGGCAATTCCCGCGCGCCGCAACAAGTCCACCGCGAAATTGATCGGAATCGCATAACTGATGCCGCTGGGTTTTTCCAGAACGCTTTCCTTGGTTTCCTTGACGAACACCATATTGATCACGCCGATCACCTCGCCGGTCCGAGGGTGATAGAGGGGGCTGCCGCTGTTGCCCGGATAGGCGGTGGCATCGAGCTGAAAGGCGTCGAATGGCGATTGCAGACGCTTGATGGTCCTGGGATCCAATTGGGCTGACGCATCGGGCGGGGTGGCGATGGGCGTGATCGCCGAGATCAGGCCGCGATGGGTGACGGGGCGCAGTCCCAGCACGCTGCCGATGGGGAAGCCGGTGAAGGCATAGACCTCGCCTTCACGCACCCGGTCGGAATCGCCCAGCTTGAGCGGGATGAGCGGCGAACCGGAAATCTTGAGCAGACTGAGATCATGCTCGGGATCCTGGGCAACCAGGGTCAGCTCGCGCGAGCTGGCGGAGCTGCGGTCGCCGATGAACAGCACCACCGCCTCTTTCTCTTCCGTGGCAAGACTTCGACTGACAACGTGCGCATTGGTCAGCACATAGCCGCCATCGCCGACGACGAAGCCGGTGCCGAGAAATTTTCCAGGTGGACGGCGTGTCGCTTGCAGGGTGCCGATCGCCACCACGCTCGGCTTGACGCGCTCGATGGTGGTCGGCAAGGCGCTGGCCTCCAGCTCCGCGGCATGCGATGGCGGAAGAAACAGCAGCAGGAACCCCCACGCGGCCATGAGGCTGGCGCGCCGCAAAAACCGTGAAATATCTTTTTCTCCAGGCATAACCTGAAACCTCTTCGACATATCTTTGGGATGCTCGTTAGGACACTTCTAAAAATTCGATCAAGGCGCGAGGGCAAGGCGGAAATGCGTGAAAAAGCGGGGTGTACACGTAGTACATGAGCATTTTGAACGCATTTCCAACGCCGCCATCGTGGCTTCAGCGAATTTTTAGAAGTGTCCGTTACTGAAACCTATCATATAATCCCCCCATCCCGGAATGTTTTCATGAAGACACTGAACGTCCCATCCCCACGCCCCACCGTCCTGACGCCATCACCCGCCCTGGGTGTGCTGGTGTTATTGGGTTACATACTGCTTATAGCGTATGGCAGCCTCTATCCGCTGAGTGGTTGGCGCGCGCCCGACGAGGATCTTCGCTCGCTGCTGAGCGCTCCCTGGCCGCGCTATATCTCGCGCTCCGACATTCTGGTCAATATCCTGGTGTATATCCCGGTGGGCGCGCTCGCCGTCTGGCTGCTGGCGCATCGCCGGCCGGGCCTGCTGAGGATCGTGTCGGCGATCATGGTGGCCACGCTGTTCGGGGCGCTGCTGAGCATCGGCATGGAAACCTTGCAGATGTACCTGCCCAATCGCGTCGCCTCGAAGCTGGATGTGTGGGTGAATGGCTTTGGCACGCTGCTGGGGGCGCTGCTGGCGGCAGCCGTGGCGAGATTTACCCGCCCGGGCACCCTGTTGTTCGCCGCGCGGCAGGCGTGGTTTTTGCCCGGGCGGGTCGTGGAAATCGGCCTGGCGACGCTGGGGTTATGGATGATGTTCCAGATCGGGCCGCTGGCCTTTGCGCTGGATCCGGGGCATGCCCGCCAAGCGTTGCCGGCCTTGTGGCAGAGCATCCAGGAGGTCTCGCAATTCAACCTGCCACGGGCAGCGGCCTATGCCCTGGATACCGCCGCATTCGGCGTGTTGACCGCGTTGCTGGTGAAACCCGGGCGGCGCTGGCTGGCGCTTTTCGGCGGCTTCGTCGCGGCGGTGGTGGCGGTCAAGATCTTTTTCATGGGGCACGATTTCACAACGGAGATGCTGGCGGGACCGGCGGCGGGAATCGCGCTCTTGCTGCTGCTGATCCGCCTTGATCGCTCCTTGATGGCGTATGCCGGCGCGGCGGCCCTGCTCGCCGGTTTTTTCGCCGCGGAGATCGCCACGTCAGGGGTGGTGCCCCCATGGGCGCAGGTCGCCCAGCCCATGAACTGGATACCCTTTCGCGGCCAGATGCATGCCTTGACCGGCCTGCTCGACATTCTCGCCGGCATCAAGCCGTTTCTGGCGCTGGGTTGCATCGCCAGCCTTACCACGCGGCCGTATCTGCGTTCGCAGGTCATGCTGCTGGGGACGCTGGTGCTGGCCATCCTGGTGTTCAGCCTGGAATGGGCGCAGCAAAGCATCCCCGGCCGCCATGCCGACATCACCGATGTGCTGCTGGCGCTGGTGGCATGGCTGCTGCCGTGGCTGTGGCGCGGCGAACGTCATGCCGCGCCGGGATCTTCGGCGCCGGCTATTCGTTCCCGTGCATCGCGTCACAGCGTCTGGCACTGGATCGCCGCCGCGGTGCTGCTCATGACCGCCACCGCGGCGGCGGGCGTGTGGTGGTTCTGGCAGCCCATCGAGCGCGGCCTGATCGAGGTTACAAAATCGCGCTATCCTCAACCCGAGGAGCTTCCCGCCGTCACCCTGCCGCATTTCCGCGATGCCCACCCCCGCCTGCCCGCGCCCAACGCGAGCGACATTCGGCGCATCACCACGGAAAATCCCGAGTTTTTCAGATTCCAGCGCCAACGCGCCAATGGTGGACAGGGCGATCTGTGGTCGGCCATCCTGATGGCGCGCGCCGAACCGGGCAGCCAGGATCTGGGCGTGCTGCACAAACGCCTGATGGAACTGGAGTACACCTGGCGCGGCCACGAGCAGGCCAAACCCATCGCGCTGGCCTATGACTGGCTGTACGAGCAATGGGACGACCGCCAGCGCGCCGAGCTGCGCGAAAAAGTGGTGGAGGGCTGCGAATACCTTATCAAACTGATACGCAATGACCGTCTCTCACCTTACAACGTCTACCTCTACAACAGCCCTTTCCAGGCTCTGGTCGCCGCCACGCTGGCGTTATACGGCGATGACCCGCGCGGCGAACCGGCGATGCGCTTCACTTACGATCTGTGGATCAATCGCGTGCTGCCGGTATGGCGACAGGTGATGGGCAAAAATGGCGGCTGGCACGAAGGCGGCGAGTACATCGGCATCGGCATCGGCCAAGCCGTCTACCAGGTGCCCGCGATGTGGCGCAACGCGACCGGCGAGGACCTGTTCGCCACCGAGCCGGGCATCCGTGGCTTTCTCGACTTCGCCATTTACCGCACCCGGCCGGATGGCAGCCACTTCCGCTGGGGCGACGCGGGCTTTTTCGACAGAATCATCCCCGATCTGGCGCCGCTCGCCATCGAATACCGCGACGCCGCCGCCTATAGCCTGCGGCCGCCGCGCGCCGAACTGGCCCCCACCTCCTGGCCGTGGGGACCGCTGAACACGCCTGATCTCAATAACCCCGATGCTGTTTCGCGCCTGCCGCTGTCACGCTTCTTCGACGGCCTCGGCCTGCTGGTGGCGCGCAGCGACTGGACGCCCAATGCCACGTATGTCACGTTCAAGGCCGGCGACAATTACTGGTCGCATTCCCATCTCGACCAGGGTGCGTTCACCCTCTACAAAGGCGGCGAACTGGCCATCGATAGCGGCGCGTATGGCCCGAACTACGGCTCGGACCATCACATGAATTACAGCTACCAGACCATCGCGCACAACACCCTCACCGTCACCGACCCCGATGACACCGTACCCGCGCCGGGCAAAAAAGACAAGGCGGGCCGCGCTATCGCCAACGACGGCGGACAACGCCGCATCGGCTCGGGCTGGGGGGTGGAACCCGCGCCGCTCGACCGCAAGGAATGGGAGGCCAAGCGTGACACCTACCATACCGGCGGCATCGAAAAACGTCTTGAACGCGACGGCCTGAGCGTCGCCGTGGCCGACATCACCCCGGCCTACACCAACCGCGCCTCCGGCACGGGCGACTTCTCCAGCCGCACGCGGCGCGTGGAACGTTTCTGGCGCATCTTCGGCTACGACCGCACGGACGACGTGATCGTGATCTTCGACCAGGTGAAAGCCACGAAACCCGAGTTCCGCAAGCGCTGGCTGCTGCATACCATCGAGCAGCCCGACGTGACGGGCGACGGCTTTGTCGCGCGAATATCGCCCGACCCGCAACGCCCCGGCCATGGCGGAGGCCGTGTCGAAGGACATGTGCTGCTGCCGAAAAACGCCAGCATCCAGCGCATCGGCGGCAAAGGCTTCGAGTTTTTCGTCGACGGCCAGAATTATGACGAAAATGGCAAGCTCGCCGATATCGTGCGCGTCAGGAACAAAGATGCCGAACCCGGCGCCTGGCGCATCGAAGTCTCGCCTTCGACACCCGCGGCGGACGATGTCTTCCTCACCGTGCTGCTGCCCACCGGCGCAGGGCGGCTGCCGCCGCACCAGGTGCGCCTCATCGAAGACAGCGCCGGCCGCCCCGGCTGCGAAATCACCGGCCCCGCCCGCACCACCCGCTGGTGGTTCGAGCCCGGCAAAAATGGCGTCCGCATCGAAGTGCGGGAAGGCGGCTCAACGAAAACCCACACCGTCGCCGCCCCTGCGTCAAGGCCGGCGGATGACCGAAGCTTGCTGGAGCGGTTGGTGCGGCTGTTCAAGTAACCCGGGAAGTCCCAATAGCCGGTGCTTCATCCGCAGCCGCTGGTTTATAATTCGCTTCATTCACCCAATCTGATCGAGTCCACCATGAAGCTCAAGACCCTGCAACGCAGCCAGCCGCACATTGACCTCACCCAACTGCCCCCCTCGGGCATGGATGCGGCGAGCATCATGCTGGATTTGCGCCGCTACTACAGCCGCACGCTGGGCCGTGACAGACACAGCCGCTCGGCTCACTATCTCTATGAGGCGCTGGTGCTGGCGGTGCGCGACCGCTTGATGGAGCGCTGGAAGAACACGCGCTCCGCTTACGAGCAGGAAGACAGTCGCCACGCTTATTACCTTTCGCTGGAATTCTTGATGGGGCGGGCGCTTTCCAACGCCACGCTCAACCTGGGCATCGACGATGCGGTAAAGCAGGGCTTGTACGATCTGGGCGTGTATCTGGAGGAGGTTGCCGATACCGAACCGGATGCGGGTTTGGGCAACGGCGGCTTGGGCCGCCTGGCCGCGTGCTTTCTCGACAGTTGCGCAACATTGCAATTACCCGTCATGGGCTATGGTCTGCGCTATGAATACGGTATGTTCCGCCAGGAGATTCACGACGGTCACCAGGTGGAGGAGCCGGACCACTGGCTGAGCGAAGGCCATCCCTGGGAAATCGAGCGCCCCGAATACACCGTGCGCGTGCCGTTTGGCGGACACACCGAGCACTACCAGGACGACAATGGCCACGCGCGCGTGCGCTGGGTCAATACCCACGATGTGCTGGCCGTGCCCTATGACGTGCCCATCCCCGGCTACCGCAACGATACCGTCAACACACTGCGGCTGTGGAGTTCGCAGGCCACCGACGAGTTCGATCTGGAAGATTTCAACGCCGGCGACTACACCGCTTCAGTGGCCTCCAAGAACGAGGCCGAGAACATCACCATGGTGCTCTACCCCAACGACGCCAGCGAGAATGGCAAAGAGCTGCGCCTGCGCCAGCAATATTTTCTCGCCGCGGCCAGCCTGCTGGATATCCTGCGCCGCTGGGTGCGCCTGCACGGCAGGGATTTTTCCACCTTTGCCGATAAGAATTGCTTTCAGCTCAACGACACCCACCCCACCATCGCCGTTGCGGAACTGATGCGGCAGCTCATGGACAAGTATGGCTTGGAATGGAACGAAGCCTGGACCATCACTACGCGCACCATGGCCTACACCAATCACACCTTATTGCCCGAAGCGCTGGAGAAGTGGCCGGTGCCGATGTTCGAGCGCCTGCTGCCGCGCCTGCTGGAAATCATTTACGAGATCAACGCCCGCTTCCTGGCACAAGTGGCGTTGCGCTGGCCCGGAGATACCGAGCGTCAGCGCCGCATGTCCATCATTGAAGAAGGCCCCGCCAGGATGGTGCGCATGGCCTATCTCGCCATCGTCGGAAGCTTCTCGGTGAACGGCGTGGCGGAACTGCATTCCAGGCTGCTGCGCGAAGGGCTGTTCCGCGAGTTCGCCGAACTGTGGCCACGGAAGTTCAACAATAAGACCAACGGCGTCACGCAACGCCGCTGGCTGGCGATGTGCAATCCCGGCTTGAACCAGCTCATCACCGAGGCCATCGGCGGCGGTTGGGTGACCGACCTTGGTCAACTGCGCCGGTTACTGCCCTTGGCCGACGATTCCGCCTTCCGCGCCCGTTGGCGCGCCGTCAAACGCGCCAACAAGGAGCGCCTAGCGGCCTTGGTTAAACAGGACTGTGGCGTCGAATTCGATCCCGCCGCCCTGTTCGACGTGCAAGTCAAACGCATTCACGAATACAAGCGTCAACTATTGAACGTGCTGCACGTCGTCCATCTCTATGTCCGCATCAAGCGGGGCGACACGGCGGATATGGTTCCGCGCTGCGTGCTGATCGGCGGCAAGGCCGCGCCTGGTTATGTGATGGCCAAGCGCATCATCAAGCTGGCCAATAACGTCGCCCACGTCGTGAACGGCGACCCGCAAGTCAACGGCCTGCTCAAGCTCGCCTTTCTGCCGGATTATCGCGTCAGCGCGATGGAGATCATCGCGCCCGGCGCCGATCTCTCCCAACAGATTTCCACCGCCGGCAAAGAAGCTTCGGGTACGGGGAACATGAAGTTCATGATGAACGGCGCTGTGACCATCGGCACTCTCGACGGCGCCAACATCGAAATCCGCGAAGAGGCGGGTGACGACAATTTCTTTCTGTTCGGACTCACCGCCGAAGAGGTCGCAGCGCGGCACAAGCATTACAACCCGCGCGCCATCGTCGCCCAGGACTCCGATCTCGCCGAGGTGCTGCACCTGCTCCAATGCGGCCACTTCAATCAGTTCGAACCGGGCATCTTCGACCTCGTCATCCAATCGATCCTGAACCCGCGCGATCCATGGATGACCGCAGCCGACTTCCGAAGCTACATCGAGGCCCAGCGCCGAGTCATGGAGGTTTACCAGGACCAGGAACGCTGGACGCAGATGAGCATCGTCAACACGGCCACCAGCGGCAAGTTTTCAACAGACCGCACCATGAGCAACTACAACGCGGATATCTGGCGGCTTGATAAGGTGGCGCCACCGGTCTGCTATTAAATACAGGACGTATTTTATCGCCGGACCAATAATAAATCCGCGCTTCCTTAAGGCAAAAGATAAACAACCTTCACATCCGCGTGCTCGGCGTCATCCATCGCCTGTTTCGTGGCGTCATTGTACTTCCCGGTATAGGTCACCGCCTTCTCACCGATTTTGAAATGCCAGACACCATGACCTGCCGGCGGTTTATTGTGCTTCAGTTCGTATTGCGTGATATCGATGTGGACATGTCTATACACAGTTTCTTCTCCTTTCCGGCTTCCTGAAAACAGCTTATGCCTGGCGTGGCCCGAGCACAACACCCTCATTCAAAAACTTACGTCTTTGCCTACTGCGGACGATCAGCGCCGCCGACAAACGGCAGCGGCATCATCCCCGAGGTGGAGAGGTTGACCTTGCCCCCCGGTCCGGGGCTGCCGAAGAAGCGCAGCGCCTGTTCCAGATCGGCGCGGCCGGGGTCGCGCAACGAAAGGGCTCCGGTGAACTGGTAGCTGCCGTCGGGCTTGAGGCGCAACACGCCCTCGGCGCGTAGCGGGCTGCCGGGGTTGTCCTTGAGCACGCCCTTGATCTCCTCGCCACTGGTTTCCAGCGTCATGACGAAGCTGCCCAGCGCGGTTTTGGGTGAGACCAGACCGGCGTTGTTCCATGCGAACGTGCCGTTCACGGCGGCCAGTTTCTTGTCGGCAAAGGTCACTTCCGCAAGATGAATGTCCACCACACCGTCCAGGCCGGTGCCGCTGATATTGAACATCCTTTCCAGCGCCGTGGCGGGCAGCCGGGTTGTCACGTCGTGAAGGTAGACGCCGCCCGACAGGGTCCGCCCGGCGATGGCGCGGGTGTGGCGGCCCGTCTCGTCGAATGTCACGGCGGCCTCGGCGCGCCCCAGCATCAGCGCCCAGGGGTGGAACCGCCAGCTCACCTGCTGAAACTGCCGCGCCCCGCTCACCGCCAATGCCGCGCTCCCGCTCCAGAACGTGCCTTCCACGCCATAGAGCTGCAAGGGGGCGATGCGTTCCTTGAGCATGGTATAGGCGCGCGCGGCGGGCAGGGTGACGAGCAGAAACAGCAGATAGGCCAGCAAAACAAAAAGCACATACCGTGATACGCGGCGAAGCGCCGCCCGCATGGAACCCAGCCGCAACACACTCAATGATAATGCCGCCACTTAAACTCCGCCTTCCAGCTCAACGCGCGCATTGACCAGCCCCGCGCTGCCCTGGCGATCGATGCTGACGCTGGCGACGCGGACGCCATAGCTGTTCCGCAGCTCGCCCAGCCACAACAACACATCATCGAATACCGCCTGCTCGAACCAGACACGGACGGTCGTCGCGCCTTCCGGCTCGATGCGTTTGAGCGCCGTGCCAAGCCGGTCGCGTTTGGCGCTCTGATCGACCACCGCCAGCAAGGATTGTCCTCCCATCCCCGCCGGAGCGGCGGACGCTTGCGTGGCGCGCAAACGCTGCGCCTCCTGCGCCGCGCCCGCTATCCACTGCTTGAGCGCGCGCTGTTCCTGCACCGATTGTTCAAGCCGCTCGACGCGCGCGCTGAAGGGCTGCCAACCGAGGAAATACACCAGCATCGCCACCAGCGTCGCGACGCCGATCATCAACGCATTGCGTTCGCGCGGCTCCAGGTTTTCCAGCCAGTCCTTCATGAGGTTTTACCCTTGATCTGTAGCAGCGCCTCCACCCTGCCGTCGCGGCTGGCGGCGGACTGGATGTCCACGCTCAGCCCGCCCTGCGCCGACAGACGTTGCTTGAGCTGATCCAGGCTTTGCAGGTCGGCGATGAGCAGAGCGATATCGACGCTCCCTTCGTTATAGCTGACTCGTTGCAGTTCCGCCCCCGGCGTTTCCTTGAGGCGCGAACCGATGCTGGCCAGCAGGCCGAGAAAATCCTCGCCTCCCGCTCCGCCACCACGCAGTTCCTTCAGATGCTCTTCCATCTGCGCCCGCGCATTGACCACCTTGCGCGCTTCGGGAAAGGCTTGCAGATAAGTCTTTTCAATCTCCTGCGTCAATGCCTTGTTTTCGCCGTCAAGCCGAACGTAGTCGGCCACCGTCATGCCGCCCAGCACCAGCAGCCACGCCGCCGCCAATGCCGCCGCGGGGAGCCAGGGACGCCACAGCCTGCCCAGTTGCTCACGACGGCTATAAGGACCTTGCAGCAGATCGATGGCGACTTGCTCGTCATAGCCGCGCGCCAGCACCGCCAGCGCCGGTTCCTCGATAGTTTCCTCGGCGACCTCCAATTCGAGCGCCGACAAATCGGGGCGTGGCGACGGGTCATCGGCGCCGCGCATCACGCGCAAGCGCTCGGGCCGCGCCTCACCCGCTTCGTTCAGCGCCAGGCGAAGCAGGGTGGCCAGATTGTCCGCCTCGGCAGCGAAACCGCCCTGCCGGCCGTTGCGCACCAAAACCTTGTCTCCTTCGCACAGCACCGTCCATGCGTCCGCCGACCACGGCAACGCCAGCGGCTCGGGCACGATGGCGTCCGGCTCGATGCCGAGCCCGCGCAGCCGTTCCAGCCAGCCGTCCATTCGCCCCTTGAGCACGACGGCGGTGTTGATACGCCCATCCTCGCGGCGTTCGCCGGGCGCGAAATGCGTCTCCTCGACATCGCTCGCCACCTGTTCTTCAAGGGCAAACGGTATGGCATTGGCAACCTGCCTGCGATTGCCGCCCGGCACCATGGCCACGGTAAGCAACACCTCCGTCCCCGGCGCCAGCACAATAACCCGGCAGCCCGCCGCCGCGGCGGCCGCCTCTTGCCAGGAACCGCGCCGCACAACCAGGTCGCGCCGCGCCGGCTCATCAAGGCGCAGCCACCCGGCCTCGTCCGGCGAAGCCGCATCAAAACGGATGAATATTTTGGCGCGCATTTCTGACTACTTGACCTCGAAACACCCTGCGGGAGCAATAACCGAATGTTTGAAGAAAAGCAAAAATCACCTTTTTGCTTTTCGTGCTCTGAAAATTCCAGGATGGAATTATTCAGAGCTTCCTTAAGAAGTATCCCGATATTTTACATCCGGTGCAATGTTCTTGGTTGTATCTTGCCACATCTCTTGTTCGGTGCCTGCCCTTCGCCGTGACGCTTGGTATACTCCACTTCCAGGCGTTGCCCAGGCGCCATATACCAAAATGGTATGGGTTCACATGAAGAGCAAAGAGGAGTCCTGCGTGCGTTGGTTAAAATTCGGCATGGCCCTGGTGATATGCGGGGCGATGGGGTGGTATGGCTCCGGGATGGCGGAGGAACGGTGGCGCATCAAGAATGTACCGCCTCTGACGCCGTTGGCGGAAGATGGTATTCGAGATCCCTCCAATCCCGCCATCACCAAGCTTCAGCAACCAGCGGAGGCGCTGGGCAATTTTCCGGTAGACCGGCGCGGCGAGGTGGATTGGGTAAAAACCTTGCGTCAAGGTCTGATCAATCCGCGCAAGAGTCTCGATGGGGACGAGTACGGCGGCAAGGAAGTGATGCAGGAGATGGATCTCGACATCATGCTGAAAAACACCGCGCAAATGCCGTGGGTGCGCTTTCCGCATCGCGCCCATACCGAGTGGCTGGCGTGCGGCAATTGCCATTCAGGGATTTTCATTCCACAGCGCGGCGCCAACCCCATCTCCATGGAAAAAATTCTCAAGGGACAATTCTGCGGCCGCTGCCACGACAAGGTCGCTTTCAGCCTCTTTGTCTGCGAACGCTGCCATAGCGTGCCGCACGAGGGTTCTGGCCCTGCCTGGTGGTGATGGTTTTTGGAGTTATCTTGGGGTCTTGCACAGGTTCTAACGCCGAGGCGCATAAAAACTGAGGGGGCAAGATAATCTTGCCCCCTCCTCAATCCGTGCCCAAACGCGACGATCAATGATCATGGTGATCGTTTTTATGCCGGTGTTTATGTTTGTGCTTGTGGTGACCGCGATGCCAACCATTATCGTGACGGCCGCGATGGTGGTGATCATCGATCACTCGAACGCGGTCTCTGCGAGTGGCGATCGCCGTACCCGCGGCGGCGCCTATGGCGCTGCCGACGATGGCGGCTTCACGCCCACCCGCCGCCGAGCCGACCGCGGCGCCCGCCGCGCCGCCCAATGCGCCACCGATCACGGTGCTGCCATCCAGGCCGTGTTCGGCATGCGCCGGGGCGATCAAAACCGCCGTCAAAACCAGGCCTGCAAGGCTCATCTTGTTCATTTTCATTGCTTTTCTCTCCATAGACATTATTCAAAATTCGGCAAAAGGACCATGGCAAAAATCTAACCTATAATCGCCGCTCGTTCTGTGAACCAGGTCACAGTTTTCAGCCGGGCACTGAAAAATTCGTCCGCTGATTTTTTTCAGTGCCACCGAAAATATACCGCAAGATTCACGCACCTGCCATCAGGCGCTACTCGCTCGAAAAGAAAACATTGCCCATATTGGCGGTGGCGCTCTGCCCGGAATTGTCGGTATCGGCCATGATGGCAACGGCATCGATATGGTCGATTTCCTTGCCGAAGTAGCGCTTGAAATCCTCCCGCACATTGCGTTTATGCGCCACCCAATTGCCGACGTTGCCGCCGCCCGAATCCACGGCGACCATTTTGACGTGCTCGGTGTAGGCGTTGGTCCAGGAATCGTCCCTGGGCCTGTCGCTGCTCGACCAGACATAATTCAAGGCCTGCGTTTTCCAGAAAAAAAGGCCACCGGACAGCACCACGTAGATGCGGATCGGGTAATCGTCGCCCTTCTTGGTGGTTTCATCGACGCCCTTGAGCGTATTGCCGACTTTCCATGCCCAATTCAGATAGGGCGTCTTCGCCAGGTCGATGCTGACCCTCTTGTGCAAGCCGGAGGCCGACGCCGCGCTGCGCACGTGCAGGGATTGATTGCCCTTCTTTCCCGGGGTGATGGTGTAGCTGGTTTTGCCCTTGAATTCCTGCTCTTCCCAGCCGGATTTGTCACCCTCGGCAAAATTGCCCACCATGATCACCCGGGAGGGTTCCGCCGCAACCGTGGCGGACATCAACAACAAGCCGGATATCGCCGGCATCGTATATTTCATCATGATTAAAACCATTTTACGCCTTGACGGGAACTCCCCAGCCGCCTTCGAAGAAGCGCTCTTCCAATGGACTGCGCAGGCGTTCGGAAAGTTCCCGCGTTTTGATATCACCTTCCAGAACATCCGCTGACGCGGGATGGCCGACCGCGATCATCGCCATGCACTCATATTCTAGCGGAATATTGAAGCTTTTCCGCGTTTTCCCGGTGTCGAAGCCGCCCATCTGGTGCGCCATCAGCCCCTGCGCCGCCGCTTGCAAGCACAGATTTTCAGCGGCGGCGCCGGTGTCATACTGCCCCCAGCGATTCGGTTTGCCGTTGTGGTGAAATGCGCCGCCTGCGGTGGCGAGCACCAATACCGGCGCGTTTTTCACCCATTGCTGATTGAATTCACCCAGACAAGCGAAGGCCTCGTGCCATGATGCGGCGTCGCTGTTCTTGTCCCAGACGATGAATCGCCAAGGCTCATCGCCATAACAGGAAGGCGCCCAGCGCGCCGCCTCCAGCAGGGAAAGGATCTGTTCGCGGCTGACGGGTTTTCCAGCGTCGAAAGCGCGCCCGCTCCAGCGCCGGGCAATGAGATCGTGTATTGGCGCCCGGGTTTTGGCTAATTTAGCTGGCATTTTGTCTCCTCAGAACCTGTTCAAGATCTCAAAAGTGTTCCGCAATGGCAATGGCCATGTCCTTGGCAATCTCCTTGGCGCTGGCCACTACCTCGGGCGCATAAAGCATCGGCTCGACGATGATGGAGCGGATGTTGACGAAGCCGATGAAGCCCAACCATAACTCCATGTAGCGCCGTTGCAGGTCATAAGCCTCGGCGCCGGAACCGCTCTGGTATTCGCCGCCACGGGCGTAGATCACGGTGACCGGCCTGCCGGTAACCAGCCCCTTGTAACCTTCATCAGACGTATAACTGAAGGCCAGCCCCGGCTGGCTGATGACGTCGATGTAATGCTTGAGTTTGTAGGGTATGCTGAAATTCCACATCGGCAGACTGATGACATACTTGTCGGCGGATTTGAATTGCTCGAACATGTCGACCACATCGCCCCAGGCCTTGGCCTGCTCCGGCGTATGCTGGTCGCCATGCAGAACGGCGTATTTGGCGTCGAGCACATTGCCGTTGAACTCTGGCAAGGGCAGGCTCCACAAATCGATTTTTTCGATCCGATCACCGTGATGGGTGGCGGCATAGGTGTCCAGAAATACCTTGCTCACCTCGATGGATGCGGAGCGCTCTTTTCTGGGCGAAGCTTCGATGTATAGTAGTTTGGCCATGATTCCCTCTCCTTAAATTTTGAGGTGCCCCTTCGCTGTAATCCTCAAGGCAAATCGAACAACAAAATCTCCGCCCGGCCCGAAGCGGTCAATGTTATCTCCTTTTCATCGCTGATGCGCGCGCCATCGCCGGCGCTTATCTCATGCCCGTTGAGCCACGCCTCGCCGCGCGCGACATGCACATAAGCCTTGCGGCTTGACGCCAGGGCATGCGTTACGCTCCCGCCATTCTCCAGCAGCGTGACGTAGGCAACGGCATTCTGGTGTATCGTCACCGAGCCTTCACGCCCGTCCGGCGAAGCGATGGGGCGCAGCCGGTCACGTTTTTCAGCGTCGTTGAAATGGACTTGTTCGTAACTGGGCGTAACCCCCGTCCGATCGGGAAGAATCCAGATTTGCAGCAGATGCAGTGGCTCGGTCGGCGAGGGATTGTACTCGCTGTGGGTGATGCCGGTGCCGGCGCTCATGCGCTGCACGTCGCCGGGATGGATGACCGAGCCATTGCCCATGCTGTCCTTGTGCTCCAGCGCGCCTTCCAGCACATAGGTGACGATCTCCATGTCGTTATGGCCGTGGGTGGGAAAGCCCTTGCCGGGAAGCACCCGATCGTCATTGATGACACGCAGCGCGGAAAATCCCATGTGCTTGGGATCGTAATAATCGGCGAAGGAAAACGAATAATACGTGTCCAGCCAGCCATAGTTGGCGTGGCCACGCTCGTGACTTTTACGAAGGGTTATCATGGACGCACCTCCTTCAACACCTTTGAGGAACCTCTGATGTGTCAGAGGTTCCACGGCACAAGGATGTGCCGGCATTTTTCAATCACTCCAAGTGATTGAAAAATGGAGAAAAGCAAAAATCACATTTTTGCTTTTCGTGCTCTGAAAATTCCAGGATGGAATTATTCAGAGCTTCCTTGAATAAGATAAGATAGGCTACACCGCAAATTGTCTCGATGATAGCTAATCGTTTCGAACCATCACTTCAATAAAATTGAATATGCGCCTGACCCTGGATGCCCTTTATGTGCTGGATGCGATTGCGCGCAAAGGCAGTTTCGCCGCGGCCGCCGAGGAATTGCACCGCGTGCCATCGGCGATCACCTACACCGTGCAAAAGCTCGAGCAGGATCTCGCTGTGGCGCTGTTCGACCGCAGCGGTCACCGCGCCCGGCTGACGCCGGCGGGAGAGCGCCTGCTGGAGGAAGGGCGCCACCTGCTGCGCGCCGCCCAGGAACTCGAATGCAGCGTCCAGCGCGTGGCGACGGGCTGGGAGACCGAGCTGCGCATCGCCGTGGACGACTTGATCCCCCTTTTCCGCCTTTTCCCCATGATCGCCGATTTTTATGCGGAAAATCACGGCACACGATTGCGCCTGGCGGTCGAAGTATTTGGCGGCACGTGGGATGCGCTGGTCTCGGGACGCGCCGACCTTGTGATCGGCGCAGGCGGTGAAGGTCCCGCCGGCGGCGGCTATGCCACACGGGAGATGGGGACGGTGGAATTCGTGTTCGTGGTCGCGCCTGATCATCCTCTGGCGTATGCGCCGGAGCCGATTACCAGCGAGGAGATCCTGCGATATCGCGCCATCGCCGCCGCCGACAGCTCGCGCGGCCTGCCGCCGCGCACCGCTTATCTGCTATCGGGTCAGGATGTGCTGACCGTACCGGATATGCGCACCAAAGTGGAAGCGCACCGGCGTGGCCTGGGAGTAGGATTCGTGCCACGCATGATGGTTACGGGCGACCTGGCGGCAGGGCGCTTGATCGAGAAGGCGGTCTCGCGTCCATCGCCTTCGCCGCACATGTTTATCGCCTGGCAGAGCGGGCATTCCGGCAACGCGCTGGCATGGTGGCTCAAACATCTGGGCAATGAGGAAATGCTGGCCGGCCTGATCCAGTAATCCCATTTCGCAATAACATAAAGGAACCTCTGAACAATCCTCGTTTTTCACGCCAATTCGTTGATCGAATCGGTTAGTGGGCATAAAAAACGTATTTTGAACGGTAAATTTTTTGGTTTTTCTTCCCTTGACCTCTGATTTCGGAGGC
>JADDKJ010000020.1:0-56765 GCA_033717875.1 Gammaproteobacteria bacterium | reverse complement strand
GCGGTGTAGCCCGAGGGAACTACGCCTTAGCGTGCTTTATTTTCCGTTTTCTGAGGCGACTCCAACGTCAGAAAAGACCGTGCGGTCGACTTTTGATATTTCGTGCTGTCGCCTTCTGAAAGTGACAATTAGGATTGCCATTGCAATTCTTGGCCCCATTCGCTAGGGTAGGCGCATTACGGTGTACCCAAAGTGACCACCATGACGAAGAAGAAACCGCCCGACAGCCTAGCCCTCACGCCCAAGACGAGCGCCGTCGACATTAAGGTTGCGCGCATTTACCTGCGCGTCAGCACCGACGAACAGGATCTGCAGCGCCAGGAAAGCATTAAGGATAGCGCACGAGCGGCGGGCTACTACGTGGCCGGCACCTACCGCGAGAAGGCATCCGGCGCGCGCGCCGACCGTCCCGAGTTGCTGCGCATGATCGAGGACCTGCAGCCTGGCGAAGTTGTCATTGCCGAGAAGATCGACCGCATCAGCCGGCTACCGCTGCCAGAAGCCGAGCGGCTTGTGGAATCCATCCGCGCCAAGGGCGCACGGCTGGCCGTGCCGGGCGTCGTCGACCTTTCCGAGCTGGCCGCCGACGCCCAGGGCGTGACCAGGATCGTCCTTGAATCAGTTCAGGCGATGCTGTTGCGCTTGGCCCTGCAGATCGCCCGCGACGACTATGAGGATCGACGCGAACGGCAGCGCCAAGGTGTAGAGCTGGCGAAGCGTGCCGGCAAGTACACCGGTCGCCAGCCGAACACCGCCATGCACGACCGCATCATTGCGCTACGCACGAGCGGGCACGGCATCACGGCCACGGCAAAGCTGGCTGGATGCTGTGAAAGCCAAGTCAAGAGAGTGTGGGCGCTTCGTCGGCGCGCGGAGGCATAGGGCTTTGCTTGGTTTGACGCCGTTAAAGAATGGAACGCCGTTAGACGATAACAGGACAATTGATTTAGCACTAATGCCAATCTTCTAATAGCAATTAGCAATACCAGGATGCCATGACCGCCGAAAAAACCGCCATCGTCTTGATTGGGTACCAGAACGACTATTTCTCGCCGCACGGCGCATTGACCGCCGTGATCGAGGAAAACGCACGAGTGACGGGTGTGCTCGCACATACCGTTGACCTGCTCACGCAGTTGCATGCCAGCCCGTTGACGATCGTATCGACCCCGATCGTGTTCACCGAGGGTTACAATGAACTCTATGAACCAGTGGGTATTCTGAAAACGATCAAGGAGTGTGGGGCATTCAGGTCGGGCACTCACGGAGCGCAAACGATCCCGGAGATCGCTCAATTCGGGCAGCGGATCGTCGAATTGCCAGGTAAGCGCGGACTGAATGCATTCTCGAACACCGACCTTGATGCCATGCTGCGGCGAAAAGGCATCACCGACCTGGTCATCGCCGGCGCTGTGACCTCGCTCTGTATCGACTCCACTGCCCGCTCTGCCCATGAACGTGGATACAAGGTAACCATCCTCAGTGACTGCACGGCGGGTCGCACCGCTCTCGAACAAAATTTCTACTGCAGCCAAATCATGCCGCTCTATGCCGAAGTCATCGACCACGCCACGTGGCTGTCACGGACGGACTTGTCGTCATGATGGAGAACGACGACATCAAGAGGGAGATAGAATCCCAGATCTACCATCGTCTTATGGAGGAAATCACGGCGGCCGAGAGGCGCCACCGCGATTTGGTGGAAAACCTGCAGGAAGCCGTGTTCCGCCTGAATACCGAAGGCCACCTGGTCTTTCTGAATCATGCCTGGGCGGCCAACCTGGGACATTCTATCGAAGGCTCCCTGGAAAAACCGTTGGATGACTTTCTGCACCCCGAGGATAGGCAGCGCGTCTTGGCCATGATTGCCGCGACCCGATCAGCCGTAATGGTTCAGCAACACAAGGAGATTCGCCTTTACCACAAAAGCGGCGGCACCGTCTGGTTCGAGTTATCCCTGGGATCTGACCCGCAGGGAGGGGTGTTTGGCCTGCTCTACAACATCACCGCCCGCAAGGACATCGAGCGCGAACTGCACTTGGCGCGCGATGCGGCGCTGAACGCGGCCAAGTTCAAGACAAACTTCCTGGCGAATATGAGCCATGAGATCCGTACGCCTATGAACGGCATCCTCGGGGCGCTGGAATTGCTCAGTAACATCCCCGATCCAGAGCAGCACCGGGAATACATCGATATCGCCCATCGCTCGGCGCAGTCGCTGTTGTCCCTGCTCAACGACATTCTTGATTTGTCCAAGATTGAGGCGGGTTGTTTAACGCTGGAGACTGTCGACTTCAACTTAGGCCGCCTCGTCGACGATGTTATCAGTCTGTTCACGCTGAGCGCGCAAGCGAAAGGACTGCGACTGACCTCCGACATCGGCCGCAATGTGCCGAGCTACATCCGTGGCGAGCCGACCCGGCTGCGTCAAGTGCTGTCGAACCTGCTGGGAAACGCCATCAAATTCACGGAGCACGGTAGCGTGTCGCTCGCCATAACGGCCGATTCCGCGCAACCGTCTGGCTCTGGCAATGAAGTTATTCTGAGCATCACCGTATCCGATACCGGGATCGGCATCCCGAAAGAACATCAAACACAGATCTTCGACGCATTCGCGCAAGCGGACGCGTCCACGACCCGCCGGTACGGCGGGACGGGCCTTGGGTTGGCGATCTGCAAGCGACTCGTCGAAGCGATGGGTAGCCGGTTGGCCGTAGAATCCACGCCAGGGACGGGAAGCCGCTTCAGCTTTGACCTGCGGACGATAAATGCAAGCCCGCCGCAGCCCGCCGCGGTGAACTTGCCAAACGTCCTGGACCGGCGTCACAGGGTGCTGGTAGTGGAGGACAATGCGGTCAATCTCAAGGTGGCAGTGGCTATGCTTACCAAGCTCGGCTGCGCGAACCTGGATATCGCCGAGAATGGAAGGCAAGCCGTGGAAGCGGTACTGAAACAGAAGTACGATCTGGTGCTAATGGATTGCCAGATGCCTGTGTTGGACGGATACGAAGCCGCACGTCAAATCCGCGCTGCCGAAGGATCGGAACGACACACCACTATCGTTGCGCTGACTGCGGGCTGTCTTGCGGATCAGCGGCGGGAGTGCCTGGAATCCGGGATGGACGATTTCCTCTGCAAACCCGTCAGGCTGGAGCAGTTGAGTGAGGTGATTCGCAGGTGGTTGTGATCAGTGCCCGGTAGTAAAAGAAAGCGTCGCACTCTGACGAATAAATGAGCAGCCCATGCAGCCCTGCGCACAGTTTGGGCGGCGTGCGATAATGCACAGGGTTATCCCACAGAAAGGGTGAATAAGTATGCGACCCCGGTGGTCGACAGTGGCTTGCCAAGGCCCTCCTAAACCGCCAAAATGCCAACAAACGTTCTCCATTACTACAATACTACAATAAACTACGCAGGGCGCTTTCCCATGACGCATTATCACCTGGGCCTCAATC
The DNA here is from genome assembly GCA_033717875.1 of Gammaproteobacteria bacterium. Taxonomy (GTDB): domain Bacteria; phylum Pseudomonadota; class Gammaproteobacteria; family Ga007554; genus SBBG01. The sequence goes on along the minus strand of JADDKJ010000020.1, from coordinate 53,310 downwards.
TCGGCGCGGACCGCGCCGCCGCACTCGTGCGTGACGGCGAGATCGTCGTCGCCATCCACCAGGAACGGCTGGACCGCCACAAATACAGTCTGGGTTTTTTACACCAGGCGGGCGGTGACCCGGCGCAGATCCAGCCGCCGTATGAAGCCATCCGCTATTGCCTCGACCATTGCGGTCTGCGCCTGGCCGATCTGGCCACCATCACTGGCAATATGCCGGGCGTCGACTACGCTGCGGCCATCCTGCGCCGCACCCTGCCACCGGAAGCGGCCAACAAGGTACTGGACGTGCCCAGCCACCACCTGGCGCACGCGTATTCCGCGTACTGGCCATCAGGGTTCGATGAGGCGCTGGTGCTGGTCGCCGACGGCTCCGGCACCAGCACGGCGGATCGCCGAACGGAATCATACACGCTGTATCGGGCGCAAGGTGCGCAACTGACGCCGATCCACGCCGAGACGGTGACCGCCCACCTGGCGGGCCTGTCCACCCTGGGTTTTGTCTACGAATACATCACCCGCAAGGCGGGGTTTATCTCGCCAGCCGGACAGGGCGTGTATTTCCCCGAGGCCGGCAAGCTGATGGGGCTCGCACCTTACGGCGGTGAACAGCCTCATTGGCAACGTTGGATCCGGCCCCAGGAGGGCGGCTACCACCTTGCGGTTGCCGCGTATGACATCTTTCTCGAAGTGGCCGCCCTGGAGAAGCGTTACGACGACGGACAGGGCGCGCCCTACCTGCGGCCGTACCTCGTTGACCTCGCCTGGAAGGTCCAGCGTGAGCTGGAGGAGGCGCTGCTCCACATCGTTGGCCTGGCCGTGAAAGAGACCGGGCTGCGCACGCTGTGCCTGGCAGGCGGCGTGGCACTGAACTCGGTCGCCAATTACCGTTTGTACCGCCAACTGGATCTGGAGGATGTTTTCACCTTCCCCGCCGCCGGCGATGGGGGCATCGCCGCTGGCTGCGCGTTGTGGGCCTATGCGACGAAAGAGAAAGGCGGTCGCCGGACGCGGATGCGCACAGCCACCCTCGGCCATTCGTATGGCGACGATGCTATGCGACATGCCCTCGACCACTTCGCCGACCGGCTGGTAGTCGAGGAACTGACCGGAGACGCCCCCGTCCACCGCAGCGCGGCGGCACTGGCGAAAGGGCACGTGATCGCCCGCTTTGAGGCGGGATCCGAATTCGGTCCCCGCGCCCTCGGCCACCGCTCCATTCTGGCCGACCCCACCTTCGCGCAGATGAAGGACATCCTGAACGCCCGGGTGAAATTCCGCGAGGCGTTCCGACCCTTCGCCCCGGTTATCCCCGAGGAAGACATCGCCACGGTCTTTGAGCAATCTGTGCCGTCCCCCTTCATGCTGATGGTCGCCACGATCCGCCCGGAATATCGCGAACAGATCCCCTCTGTGACCCATTACGATGGCACAGGGCGGGTGCAGACGGTCACGGCACAGGACAACCCCTTTATGCATCGCCTGTGCGGCACGTTGGCTGCGGTGCGCGGTGGGCCGCCGGTGGTGCTCAATACCAGCTTCAATGTCGCCGGCCAGCCGATCGTCGAAACCCCCGCTGAGGCGATCGAGACCTTCTTGCGCGCCGATATCGATTATCTGGTCATAGGAAATTATTGGGTCACCAAGCGCGACGTGCCTGTGCTCGACTACGCTGACCATCTGGCGCATGTCGGCGACAGCGCGCTGCCGCACGGCCTGCCCCCCGGCCAGCCCGATGTCCTGGCGCTGATGAGTCAGCTTGACCGGGCGCTGTTTGGCGGCGAAACGGAGAATACACCGTGGTCCACCGAGGAGCTGCGCGCGCTGTCGGCGGAAGGGGCGCGCCACAAGGAAACGAGCGCCCTGTTTCCCGACACCCCGTTTGGGCCGATACGCACGCAATTGTCACAGGACGTTGTCCTGCTCCTTGACCCTGTGGGCCAGTCCGAGTTGATCGACCTGACCGGTGCCGTGCCACCCACGCGCTACACCTGGGACGAGACGCGCTGGCTGCTGTGCGCGGCACAATCACCGCACCATCTTGAGCTTCTGCGCCGGGAGGGCCGGATGACGACGCTGGAGGCTAACCAGCGCATCGTCTGGGCGAGCGGCGAACTGCGCGCCCGACGCCTGATGCCCGCCGTCGACGCGGGTAGTTTGACGCACGGGGCAGACAGCCCCATTCCGGCGGGCGCGGCGCAGACCTTGGTTCCGTTCGCCGACGCGGCGTTCAGCGCCCGCGCGCGTCTCGCCGCGCTGCGCGAGGTGCTTGGCCACGCCGGGTACACCGAGCATGCCATCTGCCAGATGCTGAAGATTGAATCCCTGCAGCGCATCGCGCCCACCCATGTGCACTACTATGACCGGTTTGTCCTGTCCAATGACGCGTTTGGTGACCTGGTGCGTCTATTTTTATTGCGCGTCGCCCTGCCGCCCGCGCGCATGCGGGAAATTATTGGCGAGGATCTGACCGCCGCCCTGCTCGACCTCGGCATCCTGATCCAGCGTGGGGAAGCGTTCGCCTCGCGGGTGGATCTGTACTGCGCGGACGGTCTTCTGATCGCCACTGACCACCGCTACATGCTGCTGGACGAAGATCGTCTCGACGAGGATCCGGTGATGTACCTCGGCATGGACAGCCTGGGGCTGGTACACACCGCGCCGCGCCGCGCGGTGGAGTCCGCTCTCGACCTATGCACCGGCTCTGGGGTACAGACGCTGGTTGCCAGCCGCTACGCAGGGCACGTGACGGGCGTCGACCTCAACCCGCGCGCCCTGCGTTTTGCCCGTTTCAACGCCCAGCTCAACGGCATCGACAACGTCGACTTCGCGCTGGGTGATCTCTACCAGGCGGTGGAGGGGAAAATATTTGACTGCATCCTCGCCAACCCACCTTTCGTACCCAGCCCGGAGCGCGCGCTGGGTTTCCGCGACGGCGGCGCACGCGGCGAGGATCTCCTGGCGCGTATCGTCTCCAGCGCCCCGGACCACCTCTCTGCCGCCGGCACACTGTATATCGTCACCGACCTCGTGGATATGGCGACCTATGAAGACAAGCTCGCCGGCTGGTGGCAGGGTGGCCCCGCCGACGTCCTGGTGCTCCATACTGCGGACCGGGACGATATGCTGTTCTCGGTACCCCACGCGCACGCACCGTTTGGCCAGTCATTCGAGGAATACAATGCCGAACTGACGCAGTGGGTCGATAACTTCCATCGCGCCGGCCTGTCCGCAGTAAATTTCGGTTACATTCTGCTCCGCCGCAGTGCCGGCGACGTGGCTGGCACATATTACGCACGCGCCCTCCACAACCCCGCTACACCGATCCACGACCAGGTCGAGCAGCATTTCGCGCAACGTGCGCTGCTGCGCCAGGCGGGCACGGTACCGCTGTTTGTGGGTCTGGCTCCCGGGCTGCGGGTGCGCGAAGAGTCGGATGTGCGCAGTGGCGGTGCCCGTTGCGTGGAACTGTCCGTCCCGGGCAACCCATATTTCACCACCTACCGTATCGATGCCCGCTTGCTGGATCGCCTGCGCACGCTCAGTGACGGAACCGTTGCGTGGGACACGTGCCGGGACGGCGCCGATGCCGGGTGGATGGAGGATATGGTGCTGAAAGGGATATGCCGCTTGACTACGAAACGTCCCGCCGACCACCCGGGACGATCGCGTGTGGTCGACCGATCAACGGTGTACACAATAGAAGAGTTGGCGACGAAAACCACGCCTACCTGTCTGTCGTCTTACCTGCGCCGATGACGGGGAGTGATACCAAACCCGCTTCAACGTTCTTTCAGTGAGAACGGTAGCCCGGCCTTGCAGATTTTCGCGGGCGCGAACATCTTTTTCCATCCCCTCATAGTAAACGTTACCCCGTAATATAATTAAGTGGAATCATACCTGTTGCCCAGGGCGGCGGCCGCTGTGAGCCGGATGGCAATTCTGGCCGGTTCCGTTGAGTCCAGCAACCAAGCGGGCTAGAACGCCGTTTTTCACGCCATGCCGCTTATCCAGATATCGTATGATGGCAATACTACTGGATTGATGCTATACACCATCCAGATATGGTAGGCTTAATGCGGTGACTAAAATCAGATTCTAAGGAATGAAATGTCAAAGCCGCAAATCGTTGAGGACAAAGATCTTGACCGTCTTATCAAAGTGACCAGAGTAACGAGCGGCCCGAATGCGCTGCGCAATGTGGCGCTGATCTACACCCTGTTTGGAACTGGCTTAATGCCTACAGAAATTGCTGATCTGAAGGTGGGCGATTATCTGGATAACAATAATGAACCTCGCAAGGAAACGGAGGTGAGGACAGAGATTTCGTTCAATGGGCGATCCAGACCGCTTATGTGGGTTAATAAGAAGCTCGTGGCAGCGATTGATGCCTATCTTGAAGAGCGCGCCACAAAGGAATTGGATGGATGTGTTGGCGAACTCGATCCGTGCTCTCCCTTGTTTCTGGCAAAGAGTGGCGAGGGTTTTAGCTATCGAGTAACTGAGCGCAATGGCAAGACCTATAGGGCCTGCGCAAGCCTCACAAACCTCCTGAACAAGCTCATGGCAGGCGCGGGGCTTGAGGGGTGCAACACCAGCTCTGCCAGGCGGACCCTGGCCGTGAAGCTCCATCGTAAACACGTTGACTTGCGGACGATAAACGAGATTCTTGGGCAATCTAGTTTGACGGCTACAAAAGCCCTTGTTCAGGGTGACACAAGACGCTTGAGCGACTTGGTGGCTGGGGTGATTTAATGGCTGAACTGACGAAGAAACAATTCGACCTGATTGCCAAGCTGATCCAGTCAAAGGAGCCGCCACGTACAGCGGCGTTTCTGGTGCTGGTGAAAGGCAAATCGAACCAGGAGGCTATTGCTGAAACAGGGCTGTCTCCGCAGTCGGTGAGCAACGTCCTGGGGCGCTTCCGGCGAACACATAAAGAAATTCTGGCCGCCTATGCAAAATCCGCTTGACATACACGCCACGCCGTGTATATTTAAGCCATAGAATAATGAAACTGGCATAAAGGTGAGTAAAGATGAAAGCACTCAATTTTACGGAGTCCCTTATCCAAACCTTCGCGGGCCGAATCGACCATGTAGCTTATGGCCTGGTGTTGTCGTGGCTTATAGGAATGTTCTTGATCTGGACGTCCGGCTCCCCACTGAACCTGCGTACTGCTTTGTTTGGGTTGCTGGGGAATGTGTTTGTGATTGCTGTTGCGTTGTCTATCAAGATGTGGCGCAATCAGTCGAAGTAATTTGATAGGAATTGAACGCCATGCATATAAGGCTGTTTAGATCACTATTAATTGCATCCATTTTTGGACTTACGGCCCTCGGTTTTACTGTGATGGCAACGTTGCTGATGAAATCGTCAGACGTTGGTTTATTGTATGCATGGAAAAGCACAGCAGATGCTCATGCTGCCTTTCTAATTGTTGCGAATCTCTTCGGGTTTGCGTATGGCTGGCAAGACTGCAAGCCTAAATACTAACTATGGAAACGAGAAAGCAATGCGTCGCTGTGCACCATAAATGACTGGAGAGACATATGAACACTGCTGAACTCAGGAGTACCGGGTTTCTTCTCGTTATAGCTGGTTCTTTTTCTTTTTGCATGCTCACGTTCATATTCAGTTTTATGGTTTTTGAGCCGTCGACCAGGGCGCCAATCTATAATTGGCAGCTTTTTAACGATATCTTTCAGGTGATCAGCGTATATCGTTGGTATTTTTTTTGTGGTGGGATAGCCTCTTTTATCTTGGGGGTTTGGTATATTTTACGCGCTGAACCGTCGTTCTTCGGCGCGCCAAGCGCCTTGGAGTAACGGAAAGGCGAACATGAAAACGATAATATTATTGATTGTGCTTACAGGCTTTGGGGTGCGGGTAGCTGCAGCTCAAAATGACAAGCCAGCCGGTCAAGTTATCATCACTGCCCTGACCGCTGGATTGGCCACTTGGGGCTGCACGGGATTTCAAGCTGCTGCCGAATTGTTGGCGAGCAAAGACGCAGTTGACCGCAATAACGGACAAACATGTTTATCCGTCTTGAAACAAATTCAGGCAGCTACAGCATCACCTGTTTCGAGCGCGACAGCAAGAATGACCGACAAAAAGATGGCGGATCAGATCGCTGTTCAAACCGTCAGTGGATTTCTGAGCGCCAAGGAGACATCCTGTCGCCCTACCCAGGTGGATTCTCGCGGACGCACTTACACCATCAACGATGAAAAATGTCTAACCGAGGTGCAGAAGGTGCGAGATGAGATCATGAAGTTGTGCGATTCACCATCTGAGTCTAATGGGGAAGCTTGTCGTGCATACAGTTCTATCGTTCCTGCTAACGGCCGGTTTAAGTAAACGAATCGGAAAGGGAATAGAAATGTTTAATACTGAAATTGAGAATCGAATCACGAAGACAGGCGGCCTCATGCGAGGTGATACCCCTCTCACCGATAAAGAAATAGCGTTAGGGTTGTTTCAAGCTTATGCCGCCACGCAGACATCACCAATGTACAGCGGAGATGTGGAGTCTCGGTTTAAGCGATTTTATGAATTAGTGAAAGACATCGACACTGACAAAGAAAAAGAATAAGAAAGTGAGAGATATGACGATGGCAAAACCCATTATCACAAATGCGAATATTAATACTATTCTGGAAGCAATCATCATTGAGGCATCCACGCCATATCGTTTTTGGATTGCATACGGCGCCGCCTTTGGAGCTTTACTTATTGGGTTATCAGAACACTTTTCAATGATGGCAACATCGTCGAATTTCGCGCTTCTGATTGTGCTGGCCATGGCGCACTGGCGGTCGCGCGACAAGTTCGGTCAAGGCCCTGCGCTTTTGCAGTTGGATGCTTACGACCTTACGCCTAGTGCAGAGATACGACGAATTGAAAATGACCCTGGATGTAAAGCGTGGGGAATCGACATTACCAAAGAAGATTGGCCCGAAATCTTCAAGACCGGGATGCGCGGCGTTGCACTTGGTCGCCTAGAGACATTTGAGTCAAAAGCGCTATCCATCACCGGTTATGGCTTTGCGATCCTGATGATTCTATTTCATTGATGGAAAGGCGGGCAACAATGGATTCGACAAAGACTATTATTGCGATACTGGGCGGGGTATTCATGGCCTTCGGCACTGGAATACCAGCATTTAATCCTTTTTCAGATTTTGGTGTGTCGGTTGATAATCAACTGAAAATTGGTGGGACGTTGTTTACGATTTCCATGATGGTTCACGTATTAGGTGGCGGTAGTGTTTTCCCTTGGCGCAAGAAGTACAAGAAGTAAAGGAAAGGTAGATCTCATGGAACTTAATCACATTCAAACGATTCCAGAAACGCTCATCTCGATGCTGCCTGCCATTGGCGTCAGTTTTATCGCAACATTTGCTTGGTTGGCATTTTGCCGCAGACTCTATCGCACCGAAGAGCGTGCATGGCGCGAGAGCATCGCATCGCCACATAATGAATCAGCACTGTCACTAGATCAACGGATAACACTTTCGGAAACCCGCTTGAAGATAGCTCGAAGCGGCAGCCCTGTTGATCGTCTTTTCTTTACGGGTCTCACCATTGCGGCGAGCTTATTTCTGCTCTATTTGGCGGCGTGGTTCGTAGGTGTTGCGCCCGCCAGCGAAAAAGAGCGCGAATTTATTAACATGCTTGAACATTCATCATTCAGTCATGACCCGCATATCAAGGCTGTGGTTGCCATAGTGAATGATTCAATTTACATTTCACGCTATGATTATTTAATGGCCGAACAAGCATTTACTGAAATGCCGGTAGCTAAATAATTACTGGAAAGGTTGATGATGTTTAAAACGCACCAGTCATTAGTGGTTACGGAGCCTGATATTGAAGACGCGCTTAAACATTTGCGCAGTCTGCCATTTTCAAACCCGCTGCCAAAATCATGGGATAGGCTGCGTCTGCTGTCCATGATCCGTGATTCCATTGGTAAAGCTCCAAAAGTCGGGCAGTTGTTTGATATTGCGCCAGGTGTCTTCGGTATCATAAAACCGTTTGGCGTCGATCTTGCTGGTCAACGGGAATCAGATGGGCGGTTGCAAGTATGGCTTGCTGTTCGGCGCGTTGGAACTGATCCAGCGCACGTTACTGAACTTTGATAGGAAAGGAAACAGCCATGGAAAATGTGTCAATAGTCATTTCCCTCGTTGCGATAGCGTTGGCTGGTGTCGCCTTTGTGATCGCACAAAGGGCCAGGCAAACGAGGGAATTCAATGCCTGCGAAATCACCTTTGAGGTTACTGATGTGCAGTCTGGCGCCACGCAGACATTCGGCCTCGGATCCTCGTCGCCAAACCACACTGCAACGCGCACGACATGGATAGCCAAATTGACCAAGGATGCTGTCGCGCAGATGATGACAACCTATCCGAATGCTGATGTGCATCGGTTGGTTGTCGATGTTCATTCGGCACGGTTCTACGACGTGGCGGCATAGCGGAAAGGTAATGGACGGCAACACTCAAAATGAAAATAAGAAGCCGCAGAAGTGTGAGATCTGTGGATATGACTGCGAACCCACAAAGCTCTGTAACATGGTGAAATTTGGATTGGTTTTAGCTGTCTTGGTTGTTAGCCTTACGATCGGGTTTTCTGTGACCAATTGTTTTCCGTTAACTCAAATGGTCCGGAAGGTGGTGTATGGGATGACAGATGTGGGGCTATGCAGATGAAAGAGCGCAGCAATGGTGTTACCTACGACAAGTATGGTCGCATGAACTACCACCCAGAATTCCATAGTAAACAAAAAACACACTGGACTGTGGCAGATCAGAAATATTTGATCGAGAACTACGAGCTTTTTGGGCCAGAACAAATCAGTCTTGCGCTGGAACGAACGATTCACACGGTGATGACACGCGCTTATGAATTACGAAAGCAAGGGGCGATGAAAAAGCCTAGCAAAAAGCGTTGTCACAAACGGGTGAGGAGTCTGGTCTCTTGAATGTCAAAGTTTAAGATAGAGAAAGTCGTGAGCAACTGGTCATCGAAATCTTTGCCGGGATGGGTAAATAAGAGGTACAGAGGTAAGATTGCAGAGCAAATGAATGATCTTGTCGGCACCGGGCAAGTGGAGTGGCGAATCAGCGGTTCCACCCATTTCGAATTTGCGTCCCGCGATTTGCGTCGCTGGGGATTATAGCTGTCGTCTAAAGCGGTTTACAGTGTCATGATCACGCCCGTCGGGAAAAGTGCATAAGGGCTGTCGCAAAGGGCCGAAACGGTTGTGAAGGGAAGGGGGCTGTTAATGGAAAGGCCCTATCCAAAGGGCTGTCGCAAAGGGCCAAGGGTTAAAAAGGGTAAAGGTCGCCTGGCGCAATCGCTGCTCTAATGCCCACAGACAAGCAACCGCACATCAAGGAGGACACCCATGCCGCGCCCGCCGGCGATTCCATCAAGTTTTACCCTAACAACCCAGACCTGCGCCTGGAAACGACCAGGGCGGTGGACAAGGCCAAACAAAAGGGGTTATGGCACCAGGACAAGACTACATCCGGGTTTGCGGTCAGCAGCCTTGCCGCACTCACCGACAAAACCGCAGTTAACCTGCTTCAGTCGCTCTATTTTCGATCAGCTGAAGCGTTTTGGGTGGCCCGACACCCGCGAGAATTTGTTTTAGGTGGTCACAAACAAGCTCTACCCCGACAACCCCGACCTGTGGCAGGGGATGGGCGTTCGCGCCAACCATGACGGCGTTTGACATCCGCGCCATAATAGCTCAATATTTACGCAGAAATGCCGTAATATATACGTAATGCCGCAATACACACCAGAGAGCAAAGGGCCACCATTATGCACGTCGACAATAGTTCCAACCGCATTCGTCTCAGCCTCGATGTCTCTCCCAAGGTTAATGACCAACTGGAGGCCTTGGCAGAGGAGGAAGGCACGTCCAAGAGTGATATTATGCGCAAGGCAATCGCCCTGGTCACGGTGGCTGTGGAAGCCAAGCAAAAAGGCCAGAAGCTGGGTATTCTGGACAAAGACCGCCAGGTGCTTTCTGAGATCATTGGCCTGTAGGTTGTGCCACTTAATAATCCGCAGTCGCCAGCCCCGGCCTCCGTCGATCTGGCCAAGCTTGTTGAACAAGGGGTTTGGGGAGCAATGGAACCAAAAACCAACGTAAGCTCTGAATCCCACCGTAAAGGGGCTTTCCGATCTCCAGCTCACCCGCCAGGCATTACTCTCTGATCAGTGCCTCGATGATCGGGCAGATCGTTCCGCCGTCTCCCGCATCACATTGCTGCACCAGTTCGCCTAACAGTTGCTGCATGACGACCAAGTCGGCCATCTTCTGCTCGATCAACGCGAGCTTGCGTGCAGCCCGTGCTCGCGTTTCGGCACAGGCGCACGACTCATCCAGCGTCAGCAGTCCACCGACTTCCGAGAGCGTGAAACCCAGCGCCTGAGCCCGCTTGATGAAACGCAGTCGCTTCACCATGTCCACCGGATAGCGCCGATGGCCACCCAAGGGTTTGGCTGGTTCATCCAGCAGCCCGCGTCGCTGGTAGTAGCGGATCGTCTCGACGTTCACCCCGGCGGCGTCTGCCAGCTTGCCAATGGTCAGCTCTGTGGCCATCACTTTCTCCTTGATTCCGTACTTTGGTACGGAGTTTAGAATAGCACCTAGGCAATCAGGCTCAGGAGATGGGAATGGGGATGCAACTCACCGGGAAAGGCTCGCTGGTCGCGAGTTCGCTGACCGCCATCGGTGCGTCGGTGTGCTGTGTCGGGCCACTGGTGCTGTTGGCACTCGGTGTCGGCGGTACGTGGGTGGGCGCTCTGACCATGATGGAGCCACTACGCCCCCTCTTCATCGGGTTGACTCTACTGTTCCTGGGATTGGCATTCCGCAAGCTCTACCTGGTGCCACAGGTTTGTACGCCAGGTACACCCTGCGCCGATCCGCGCACGCTCGTGCGACAGCGACTCGTGTTCTGGATCGTCAGCGTGCTGCTGCTCGGCCTATTGGCCGTGCCGTGGCTCGCCCCGCTGTTCTACTGAAGGAGATTAACCATGCGCAAACTGCTGATCGCCGTGCTTTTCGCCTTGCCCTTCGTGGCGCTGGCGGCTCCCCCGAAAACCGTCACGCTCGACGTGCAGAACATGACGTGCGGACTCTGTCCGATCACGGTCAAGAAGTCGCTGGAGAAGGTGTCCGGCGTGAGTGACGTCCAGGTCAATTTCGACCAGAAGACGGCGACCGTCACCTACGATCCCGATAAGGCCCAGCCCGAGGCACTGACTGAGGCGACCGCGAACGCGGGATACCCCTCCACAGTGCAGAAGTGAGGTCACGATGAGCGCCATTGTCCTTGAGTCCGTGCTGACTTGCCCGCGCTGCGGCTTCGCCAAGCCGGAAACCATGCCCACGGACGCCTGCCAGTTCTATTACGAGTGCAGCAACTGCAAGGCGCTGCTGCGCCCCAACCCAGGGGATTGCTGCGTTTTCTGTTCGTTCGGCTCGGTGAAGTGCCCGCCGATCCAGCAGCAGCTTGGGTGTTGCTCATAGCGTTTAGGGGGATCACAGGTCGTCGTCTGGATTACGCAGTGGCCGCAGCTCGCCGCGCGCAACTTCTTCCGGTACCGCAAAGGAATACCGCCCGAGCATGTTGATGTGCTCGTAGATCAGCGGCGATAGCCGGGCCAAATCCTCTTCCAGCACTGGATAGCCGTGCTGCTTGAGCCGTTCCACGGCCGCCGTCATGTAGAGGGTGTTCCACAGCACGATGATGTTCACCACCAGGCCCAGAGCACCGAGCTGGTCTTCCTGGCCTTCGCGGTAGCGCTGGCGGAGCTCGCCGCGTTTGCCGTGGAACACGGCGCGGGCCAGGCTGTGCCGGCCTTCGCCTCGGTTCAACTGGGTCAGGGTGGCGCGGCGCTTGGACTCGTCGTCGATATAGGTCAACGTGTGCAGAGTCTTTTCGATCCGCCCGAATTCGGCCAGCGCCTGGGCCAGCCGGGTGGGTCTATCTCCCGTTTGCAGCGTGCGCATGATGCCAGTCGCCGGCACCCGGCCGAGTTTGAGCGAGCCGGCCAGGCGCAGCAGGTCGTCCCAGTGCTCGGCGATCAGGTCGAGTTTGACCGACTGGCGGGCCAGCCCGTTGAGCTTGCCGTAGTCCGCGTCCGGGCGCGTGCGCCAGAAGCGGGTACCGCCGACATCGGCCAGCCGCGGACTGAAGTGGTAGCCAAGTAGGCGGAAGAGCCCGAACACCACATCGCTGTAGGCCCCGGTGTCGGTCATGATTTGCGTCGGCTGCAACTCGGTCTGCTGTTCCAGCACGACCGCCAGCAACACCAGGCTGTCGCGCAGCGTGCCGGGCACGGTGATGGCGTTGAGGCCGGAGAATTGGTCGGAAATCAGGTTGTACCAGGTGACACCCCGGCCGGTGCCGAAATACTTCGGATTGGGGCCGGCATGCACGGTGCGCACCGGTACGACGAAGCGCATGCCATCGGCGGAGGCGACCTCGCCGCCACCCCAGACTTGGGCCAGTTCCAGTTGGCTTTGCGCTCCGACCAGGATGGCGTTAGCCGCTGACAGGGTGTCGTCGCGGATATAATTCTGGCTGACCCAGGACAGCCGGTCACGGCGCAGCGCCGGGTTGTCGGTGCGGATCAAGGGCTCCAGGCCGGTGTTGCAGGCCCCGCCCAACAGCACCGCGCAGAGGCTGGTGACCAGGTTGTCGGCGCGTGCATTGCGTTCGGAGACATGGGTGAAGGCCTCGGAAAAGCCAGTGCGGGCGGCGATTTCCAAGAGGATTTCCGGCAGATCGACACGCGGCATCAGGTCAGACACGGCCGCCCGCAGTTGCAGCAACGAGCAGGGCTCGTCCAGCTTGTCCAGCGCCCCGAGCGACAGTTCGGTCTTGCCCTCGGTGTTCTCGCTCAGTTGAATCGCCGGGTTGTCGGGCAGGCGCGCGGCTACTGCCAGCCAGGTTGCATCCAGCTCGACGGACAAGGCGTCCAGGGTGGTTTTGGCGTCGATGGTCAGGCCCAGTGACCGGCAGATGATCGGTCGCGCCGCCAGCCATTCGGCACCGTCGAGCAGGCCAAGACGCGGGTCGGCATAGCGCCAACTGGGCGAGACGAAGACATCGCGGCGGCGCAGGGCCGTGCGCAGCGCATCGAGCGTGCAGAACACATAGGCACCCATGTCGAGGGAGCCATCTTCGCGGGTGATGTGCTTCTGCCAAGCCTTGGCCACGATCTCCTGCGGCGCGTCATCCTCTGGCTTCCGGCGCGGCAGGTTCAGTTGCAGCCACTCCAGACTAGCCGCCACGCCCTTGCCGGCCGGGCTGAAGCCGAAGCGGATGTGCTTGAGCAGGTCGGGCAGGAAGCGGCGCACGCTGCGGTAGCGCGCTTCCAATGCAAGAAAATAGACGTCATCTACCGGGCGGATCAGCGCGTTGACCTCTTCCAGGGCCTTTTCCAGGGTGGTCCTCGGCAGGTCGTTGAACAGCCGGGCGCGCACGTTGTCATCGCTGATCGAGCTGTCCAGCACGACCTTGCACGCGGCGGCGAGCGTCGCGGCCGACCGATCCAGGTCTTTCAGGCTGCGCATGCGGGCTTTCTTGTCGGCCTTCTCCGCGTTGCTGAACAGGTCGCGCAGCAAGGCCTCCAGGACTTCCAGTGCGTCGTCGTGCGCAGTCGCCTCCAGGCAGAGTGCGAAGGCCACCAGTGTCGCCATCCGCCGCGACGCCGGCAGCCGATTAATCGCGGTGACCTTGGCCGTGTTGGCGAAGCGGGCCAGGGCGGCGATACGGCTGGGAGGGATGTGCGCCGCCGCCGGCAAGGTGATGCCGATGCCGCGCACGTCATCGAGCCGGCGCAGTGCCCGAATCAACGCGGGGCCACTGACCATGACCGGGCCGGAGCGCAATTGATCCAGCCGGGAGCTGCGGTTGCCTTCGGCCACCGTCAGCAAGTCTTGCAGTTGCAATCGCTGTTCCTCAGTCACGCTGCGGCCCAGCGTAAACCAGAGGCGTTCTTCGACCCGACTGCGCAACTGGGCGATAAAGCGCTCTAGTTGAGACACACCAGGCAGGAGGACTTTCTGTGTGAACAGCCACGAGGTGGCTCGCTCAAACAGCACTCCCGGCCGGTCGGTGCCCGTCCAGCAGAGGGCATACAGCCAGCGGCTCAAGCGAAAGCCGATGCCCGGATCGGTGAAATGACGATAGCCAAAGCGGTTCTGAATATCGGTGGCATGTATCCAGCGGCGATGATCGCTATAGCGCTGGAGGCAGTCGGGGTCTGGAATCGCCAGTTGTCGGCAAAGCACCTGCAGGACTTCCACCGGCACGGCGGCGGGCTTGTCCGGCAGAACGCCAACGAAGCGGACGGTGGTCAGCAGAACGGCATAACCCAGACGGTTATGGTTACCCCGCAGCACCTGGATGGCTTCACGGTCTTCATCGCTCAGGTGGAAGTAACGTTCCAGCTCTTCACGGCTGGGCGAATCAACATAGCGGCCAAAACCGTCGCGTTGCTCTTGAGTCAGAAAACCGACCGGCATTGATCACAGCACCTCGACGCAGAACACGGCGGGCGTGACGATCCGCGTGCGTTCGATGTGCCCGCGTTGCAGCAGGCCGGCGCGGCGATCACCGGTTACCAGGTAGTCCGCATCGCCCGCCAAGGCCATGGCCAGCAAAAACGAGTCATCCGGATCATCGGCTTCGACCTCGATGGTCAGGCGCTCCAGTACCACAGCCCGTTGCAGGTTATTGATCATGGCGCCCACCTTGGCGGGCTGTAGGATGGCCTGAAGCTTGGGATAGCGGCTGGCTCGACGAATTTGGGGTCGTCTCAGAAAACGGAAAATAAAGCACGCTAAGCGTGCGTGGAGGCTGGCACCCAGCGGTACAGCGTCGGAATGGACACGCCGAGGTTCTTGGCCACGTCCTTGGGCGGCACCCCGCTGGCCAGCAGCTTCTTGGCCGACTCGATCTTGCTGTCGGTCATCTTCGGCTTGCGGCCGCCTTTGCGGCCGAGCTGCTTGGCGACTTCCAGCCCGGCGCGGGTGCGCTCGACGGTCAGCTCGCGCTCCATTTCGGCAAGGCTCGCCATGACGTGGAAGAAGAACCGCCCGGATGGTGTGCCGGTGTCGATGGAGTCGGTGAGGCTCCTGAACTGGACACCGTGCTTGTGCAGATCGCCGACCAGATCGACCAGTTGCTTGACCGACCGGCCCAGCCGGTCGAGCTTCCAGACGACCAAAGTATCGCCTTCGCGCAGCATTTCGAGCGTCTTGGCCAAGCCAGGCCGGTCTGCCCGCGTGCCACTCACCTTGTCCTCGAAGACCTTTTTACATCCGGCCTTGCTCAAGGCTTCGCGTTGCAGCTCCAGGTTCTGATCCTGCGTCGAGACGCGCGCATAGCCAATCAACATGGCTTGTCTCGCGCCCGGTCGATGCGTTCCTGCATCGCCTGCATCACTTCTTCGTGGGTGTACGATCTGGCGTTGGCGTCGGTGGCTTGCCGCAGGGCTTCCTCAACCTCGCGCGTCATCCGCTCGTAATCCTCCGGCCACAGCGCTTGCTCCATGCGCAGCGACGCCTGACCCAGCAGGTGCAGCAGGCTGAACAGCCGCATGTCGTTGGTGGCGACGATGCGCTCCCGAATCTGCTCCTGAATAGCTTCGCTAGCCCGATGCGCTTGTGGTGTGGCAGTCCCCTCGTAGTCAGCGGGGAATTCCGCTTCCTCGGCAATCCTTGCCCAGGCGCTGGCCAGCGCCTCGATGGTTGACGTGCTCATTTCCGCCGCTCCTGTGCTCTTTGGCGAATCAACCGGCCAAGGGGCCTCGACGCGAAAACCAGCAGCATCACGCCTATCGGATACCAGGTCGAGAAGACCACCAAGGCATCGAAGGCTGGCCGTCCGGTGTTGGTAGGCAGTACGGCGGTCACAGCCATCAACCCGCCGACCGTCCAGATGATGCGCCACACGTAGGGCATCACGCGGGGCACGTAGCCGTCATCGAAAGCGGTCTGGTAGTAGCGGCGCAGGCCGCGCTCGGCAAGCGCCTGGCGCTGCCGCTCCGACAGCGCATCCGTCCGGCCATACCAGCGCCGGAATGGTGGACAGCGCAGCAGCAAAGGGGTGAAGAGGATCATCACCGCCACGATCGCGACACCCCACGCCATGACGGCGCCGGCATCGGGCCGCTTGGCGTTCTCGATCACGGGCGCGAAGACGCCCGGAGCACCGATCATCCAGAACAGCGCAATGTGCTGATGGAAGGAGAGCTTCATTTGCTCATCCACTTGCGCAGCAGGCGCTTTTTCAGGGAGGCGCGTTCTTGCGGGTTGCGTCCCTTGTGATTGGCGATGCGATCCGCCGTGGCGGCCTGGCGCTTGACGGGCCAGTAGGAGCGGCCATCCTTGCCCATCGACCAGACGCTGCTGGCCTGGTTTTCCAGCAGGGGCAGATGGGCGCTCAGGGCTTCGGGCGACGCGCTGGTCAGCGCCGTGCGCTCACGGGTGCGCCAGCGCTGATGCCAGAGCTTCTTGTCCTCGCGCTCGCTGCCGCAGGTCGTGTGCCCGACGATGGGTGTTTTGCGGCGGCTGCGGCTCATAACGTAGTGGTCTCCAAGAACATTCAGGACTGATCCCAGGCGTCGATGGTCAAGACCTGATCGGCAGGACAGGCGGCTACGCGGTCGGGAACTGGATGGTGTTCAGTCTCATGCCGACCCCATTCGATTGATCGCGTCGCTTGCGGCACGCTGCGACGCAAGGAGGTTTGCGACCTGGTTTAGCAGCCGTGTCCGCTGCATGTCTGTTACCTATCTCCCCGACCGCTCATTGGACCAACTCCAGAGATTGGGCTCTATCGCTCAGCCAATACGAAACCGGCATTGGCTGATGCCACAACCGAGACGAACACAAATGGCTCGGTACCTGTATTTCGCGCCCCGTGCACTTGGCCCGGTCTTGCCACGGCTATCTCACCTTCCCTGAGGGCACGAACAATCCCATTGCCCTGAAAGTAATCAGCCATTCCCGACAAAACAGTCCACGTGTCTTGGCCGTGAGGATGAATGTGAGCCGCAATTTCCTGCCCGGGATGGACATGCCAAACCACGATAATTGAGTCTCGGGTTTCAAGCACAACGGAACGAATAGGCTCGCCTTCGGACGGCTGAACATACTCGGCTACAGAAAATATTCTCGATTCAACAGTCATCGGAGATCCCTCTTTCACAGTGCCCCCAGACAGGCTGGATATGAGTTCTAACTCGAATTTGAACGGGAGGCTGGTCGTGCGGTCGTGCAGTTGCCGATGAGCGTGTCGGCTGCTGCCTCCTTGCCCACCAGCGAACTCACGTCCGTTGCGGCCATCCAGAAGGTCTTGCCCGAGCGCGGCTCATAGGTCGCGGGATCGAACACGCCAGAGGGGCCGAACATCGGCGGCTTGATTGGTCATGGCTCCATGCCTTTGTCGTTACGGTCTTCATCGTCGGCATCCTGACGCACGGCGGGCAATTGCTGGAGCAACGCCGGCAGCCATTCCTGTACCGTCTCCCACACCACATCGAGGTTGATGTCGAAATAGCCGTGAGCCATGCGATTACGCATATTGCGCATGCTGCGCCACGGCACGTCGGCATGCGCCTGGGTGAACTCGACGTAGCCATCCATCACCTTTGTGGCCGCCTCGCCGATGACGATCAGGCTCATGATGACGGCCTGCTGGGTGCGCTTGTCGGCCAAGAAGTCGTCCTTGGCCATCCCTTCCACGAAGCTGCGCGCATCGGTTGCGGCCTGCTGAATGTGGTCGAGGTAATCGGGCAGGCGGTTCTCGCTCATATCGGTTGCGCCTCCGCGAGCACCTTGGCCCGGAACTTCGGCGGCAGGTCGCCGGGAGTCAGCAGATCGACGTCAACGCCGAGCAGCGATTTCAGTTCTTCTTCCAAATCGCCCAAGTCCAACAACGTGGCACCGGGCAGCGCATCGACCAACAGGTCGAGGTCGCTGCCATCCCGGTCGGTGCCATGCAGCACCGAGCCGAAGACGCGCGGGTTCGCGGCGCGAAAGCGGCCTACCGCTTCACGCACTGCGCTTCGCTTCATGTCAAGCACAACAGACGGTCGCATGGGCATCCTTTCTTATCGAAACTCGTTGAGATGATATGCAATCAAGAATAGAATTTCAAGAACTATTTTCGAGAATCGCAATGCCTTGATTCCCGTGCCGCGCCGGTTGCCTTGGCGGGCTTGTCACAAACCTACGTTTTCAAGAAGAAGGAAACCGCATGCCCCGCCGTTCGATCCTCTCCGCCGCCGAGCGCGAAAGCCTGCTGGCGTTGCCGGACACCAAGGATGAGTTGATCCGTCACTACACGTTCAGCGAAAGCGACCTCTCCATCATCCGGCAGCGGCGCGGCCCGGCCAATCGGCTGGGCTTCGCGGTGCAGCTCTGCTACCTGCGCTTTCCCGGCGTCATCCTTGGCGCTGATGAGCCACCGTTCCCGCCATTGCTGAGACTGGTCGCCAACCAGCTCAAGGTCGGCATCGAAAGCTGGGACGAGTACGGGCAGCGTGAGCAGACCCGACGCGAGCACCTGGTCGAGCTGCAAACGGTGTTCGGCTTCCAGCCGTTCACGATTGGCCACTACCGGCAGGCTGTCCAGTTGCTGACCGAGCTGGCCATGCAAACCGACAAGGGCATCGTGCTGGCCAGAGCCTTGATCGAGCACCTGCGGCGGCAGTCGGTCATTGTGCCCGCCCTCAACGCCGTCGAGCGGGCGAGCGCCGAAGCGATTACCCGCGCCAACCGGCGTCTCTACGACGCCTTGGCTGAGCCGCTGACGGACGTGCATCGCCGTCGCCTCGACGATCTGCTCAAGCGCCGCGACAACGGCAAGACGACGTGGCTGGCCTGGCTGCGGCAATCCCCGGTCAAACCGAACTCGCGGCACATGCTGGAACACATCGAACGCCTCAAGGCGTGGCAGGCGCTCGACCTGCCCTCCGGCATCGAGCGGCTGGTTCACCAGAACCGGCTGCTCAAGATCGCCCGCGAGGGCGGCCAGATGACGCCCGCCGACCTGGCGAAGTTCGAGCCGCAGCGGCGTTACGCGACCCTGGTGGCGCTCGCCATCGAGGGCATGGCCACCGTCACCGACGAAATCATCGACCTGCATGACCGCATCCTGGGCAAGCTGTTCAATGCCGCCAAGAACAAGCATCAGCAGCAGTTCCAGGCATCCGGCAAGGCGATCAATGCCAAGGTGCGGCTGTTCGGGCGCATCGGCCAGGCGCTGATCGAGGCCAAGCAAGCGGGCCGCGATCCGTTCGCCGCCATCGAGGCCGTCATGTCCTGGGATGCTTTCGCCGAGAGCGTCACCGAAGCGCAGCGGCTCGCGCAACCCGAGGACTTCGATTTCCTGCACCGCATCGGCGAGAGCTACGCCACGCTGCGCCGCTACGCGCCGGAATTTCTCGACGTGCTCAAGTTGCGGGCCGCGCCCGCCGCCAAGGACGTACTCGACGCCATCGAGGTGCTGCGCAGCATGAACAGCGACAACGCCCGCAAGGTGCCCACCGACGCGCCGACCGAGTTCATCAAGCCGCGCTGGCAGAAGCTGGTGATGACCGACACCGGCATCGACCGGCGCTACTACGAACTGTGCGCGCTGTCGGAGCTGAAGAACGCGCTGCGCTCCGGCGACATCTGGGTGCAAGGCTCGCGCCAGTTCAAGGACTTCGAGGACTACCTGGTGCCGCCCGCGAAATTCGCCAGCCTCAAGCAGGCCAGCGAATTGCCGCTGGCCGTGGCCACCGATTGCGACCAGTACCTGCATGACCGGCTGACGCTGCTGGAAACGCAGCTCGCCACCGTCAACCGCATGGCGCTGGCCAACGAGCTGCCGGACGCCATCATCACGGAGTCGGGCCTGAAGATCACGCCGCTCGATGCGGCGGTGCCCGATACCGCACAGGCCCTGATCGACCAGACGGCGATGATCCTACCGCACGTCAAGATCACCGAATTGCTGCTGGAGGTAGACGAATGGACGGGCTTCACCCGGCACTTCGCCCACCTGAAGTCAGGCGACCTGGCCAAGGACAAAAACCTGTTGCTGACCACGATCCTCGCCGACGCGATCAACCTGGGCCTGACCAAGATGGCGGAATCGTGCCCCGGCACGACCTACGCCAAGCTGGCCTGGCTGCAAGCCTGGCACATCCGCGACGAAACCTACGGGGCGGCACTGGCCGAGCTGGTCAACGCGCAGTTCCGACATCCCTTCGCCGAGCATTGGGGCGACGGCACCACGTCATCGTCGGACGGCCAGAACTTCCGCACCGGCAGCAAGGCCGAGAGCACCGGCCACATCAATCCGAAATACGGCAGCAGCCCAGGGCGGACGTTCTACACCCATATCTCCGACCAGTACGCGCCGTTCCACACCAAGGTCGTGAACGTCGGCGTGCGCGACTCGACCTACGTGCTCGACGGCCTGCTGTATCACGAATCCGACCTGCGGATCGAGGAGCACTACACCGACACGGCAGGGTTCACGGACCACGTCTTCGCGTTGATGCACCTGCTGGGCTTCCGCTTCGCCCCGCGCATTCGTGACCTGGGCGACACCAAGCTCTACATCCCGAAGGGCGATGCCACCTACGAGGCGTTGAAACCGATGATCGGCGGCACGCTCAACATCAAGCACGTCCGCGCCCATTGGGATGAAATCCTGCGGATGGCCACCTCGATCAAGCAGGGCACGGCGACGGCCTCGCTGATGCTCAGGAAGCTTGGCAGCTACCCGCGCCAGAACGGCCTGGCCGTCGCCCTGCGTGAGCTGGGACGCATCGAGCGCACACTGTTCATCCTGGACTGGCTGCAAAGCGTCGAGCTGCGCCGCCGCGTGCATGCCGGGCTGAACAAAGGCGAGGCGCGCAACGCGCTGGCCCGCGCCGTGTTCTTCAACCGCCTGGGGGAAATCCGCGACCGCAGCTTCGAGCAGCAGCGCTACCGGGCCAGCGGCCTCAACCTGGTGACGGCGGCCATCGTGCTATGGAACACGGTCTATCTGGAGCGGGCCGCGAACGCCTTGCGTGGCCACGGTCAAGCCGTCGATGACGGCCTGTTGCAGTACCTGTCGCCGCTCGGCTGGGAGCACATCAACCTGACCGGCGATTACCTCTGGCGCAGCAGCGCCAAGATCGGCGCGGGCAAGTTCAGGCCGCTACGGCCGCTGCAACCGGCTTAGCGTGCTTTATTTTCCGTTTTCTGAGACGACCCCAATTTCATCGAGTTGCATCCGCGAGGTCACCACCTCGAAACGCGCCGCCCGCCAGGCACGGTAGATCGCATCGGGCGCGCCATGTGGCGAGATCAGGGCGCTGAACAGGATGTTGGTATCCAACACGACCCGCATCAGCGCTTACGTGCCCAGTCGAGCGCTTCGTCAACCGCGTTGGTCAATTCTGCCTCACTCAGATGGGCGTTAGCGGCCTTGGCCTGCTCAGCGCTCAGCTCCAGGATGTGTGCCCGTACCGCTTCTTCGATGAAGCGCGACAGGTCGCCCTTACGGCCGCCGCCCTGGCTGGCCAGAAACATCCGAAGCGACTGGTCGGTGTCGGCCGAGACGGCGACATTCCAGCGAATGGTATTCATAGCGTTCTCCGCTAATAGGTGTTTGTGTGTTTATACGCCAATCACAAAGGGCGATGCAATGGTTCGACAAAACGAAGGTTTTGCCGAACTCTATCGAGGAATGGCTCGGTTCGTTAAGCTCCCCGCGCTACGGTTCAAATAACTGGTACGCTTAATCAAAGTTCAACTATTACTAACGTAGTCGAGTAAACAGTACTTTTGATGAAGATCGGTTATGCGCGAGTGAGCACTCGGGATCAGAAAGCCGACCTACAAGTCGATGCCCTGAAACAGGCCGGGTGCGAACGCATCTACCAAGACATCGCCAGCGGCGCGAAAAGCGCCCGGCCGGAGTTGGACAAACTGCTGGCCAACGTGCGGCCGGGTGATGCCGTGGTGATCTGGAAGCTGGATCGCCTTGGGCGTTCCCTCAAGCACCTGGTCGAGTTGGTCGGCGAGCTGGCAGAGCGCAAGGTCGGCTTACAGAGCCTGAATGACCCCATCGACACCACCCACGCCCAAGGCCGCCTGGTGTTCAACCTGTTCGCCTCGCTGGCGGAGTTCGAGCGCGAGCTGATCCGCGAGCGGACTCAGGCGGGTCTGTCGGCCGCACGGGCGCGTGGCCGGATCGGTGGCCGTCCCAAGGGCCTGCCAGCCAAGGCTGAGGCCACCGCCATGGCGGCCGAAACCCTCTACCGCGAAGGTCGCCTGAGCGTCAGCGCGATCGGCGAGAAGCTGCACATCTCCAAGAGCACGCTGTACAGCTACCTGCGCCACCGTGGTGTCGAGATCGGCGCGTACCAGAAGAGCGCCAGGTCACGCGACCAGCAGCCTTCGGCCGCGTCGCCGGCAGAGCCGCCCGCCGCCGAGCGGGTGGCCACCGTCACCCTGCGCCTCGCGGTGGTGAATAACAGCAAGTTCGTGCGCGGCCGGAAGCGGGCCACGGAGAACATTGAGCGCTACTGCCTGGAGCCCTATGGCATGAAGCGGCTGGATGCCGGCCACTATGAGTTGACCATTCCGTATCGGAGCGACGATGAGCTGGACAAGAGCGTGCATGACCTGCTGACCGAGATCAGCCAGGAGGCCGACATGCGCAACTGTTTTGTCGAGATGGGCGCCTGGGAAGAAGACACCGAAAAGCGTTGGTAGGGCTTACGTTGGTTTTTGGTTCCATTGCTCCCCAAACCCCAACAAGCTGAGGTATCGATCAAGTCGCAAGAAACCCAGGAGGATGGTGCTCATCGACGACGCAAGGATATGATCCAGTTCTGCGTCGTCCTGCTGGCTGTGATTGGTGTCCTCATCCTTTGCCTCTACCTGGCGTTTTTTGACGGCACGCGCAGCGCTGACGAAAAGCGCTGGACGCAATCCGTCGTCTTTGCAATTGTCAGCGGGTTCATCGGATTTCTGGCAGGGAAGAAGAGCTAGCCGGAGTTCCACTGCATCATCCATCCGCCCTGACGTAGCCTGCCTATTCCGTAACCATTCTGTAATAAAGCCGATATGTTGCAGTATTGCTGTGGAGTGCGCACAGAGTTATTAACATATTTTGTGGATAACTTTTAATGCGTGTGACCAGGGTTGCCGGGAAGATGGTCTCTGAGCCAGATGTTCATCATGGTATGGAGCTCTTCAGAAGTGGAGCCTTTTTCTATCATATCCAGGAGCTGCGTGGTAAGCGCCTCGTCAAATTCCAGCGTGATCAGGTCGGGATGAGTTTGTAGCAGGGTGATGATATCCGTGTCAGACATGTATCGAATAGTTTCACGCAGCTGTGTGGGAACATTCATCTTGATTAATAAGGCTTCGTTTCCGGCCAAGGCCGTGCTCCTGATAAACAGTAAGACGTTATACATTAACATGTTCATGGCGTGGAAGCTCCTTCCTTGGGCGGGTGAGGAAAGCGAGCAAGTATACTGGGAAAAACACAGTGCATCCAGTAGTTGTAGTGGCGCCATTGCTGGAGGCGCGGGGAGAAGCAGAAGGAAATGCTTCCCAAAGTGCGTACCGGCGCCACACGCCAAAGGTCTTGACAGATGACCATAGTATGGATAATGTATGTCTCATAGGCGATAAACCTGAGGTGCTCCCATGACAATGCACGTCAATCTCTCCTCCGAAATGGAGATCTACATTAAAAGCAAGGTAGCCAGCGGTTTCTACGGCAACGCCACGGAAGTGATCCGCGATGCCATCCGCCGAATGCAGGCTGAGGAAAGTCGCGTAACCGCTTGGCGCGCAGCCATTGCCAAGGGTGACGCGCAGCTCGACCGCAACGAAGGTGCTCCCTACACGCCGGAACTGATGGAGAGCATCACGCAATCGGCCATCAACGCCCTGCACAACGGCCAGCCGATTGACCCTGATGTTCTCCCATAAGGCTCTACTCAAGCTTTCACCGGAAGCACAGAAAGACTTTACCAGCATCCTGCGCTACACCGGCGAGCAGTGGGGACATGAACAGCTACTGATCTATCGCGACAAGCTGCACGATGCCCTTGTGCTCCTTGGCGGCAATCCAGGGCTTGGGCACCCGAGCGCGGAACTGCCCGCCACACATCGCCTTTACTTTGTCGGTTCCCATGTCATCGTGTACCGGACGCGAGGGGACGCGACCGAGGTTGTGCGTATCCTGCACCAGCGCATGAGTATCACGCGCCACGTGTAAAACATTTCTGTTAGCATTCCTTGACAAACGGCTAGCATTGTGGTCACGATTAGCCATCGAGGCAGGCAAGCCCCAAAGGAGGCCGCCATGGACATGAAGAAGGTGAAGAAACGGATGCTTATCGCCGCTGGCCTGATCGGCCTGCCGGTCATCACTTGGGCGCTGCTGGCGTGGGAGCCGTTCAACCGCCTGCTGGCGCGCTTTTTTCCCGAGATGTTCTACGACAACCTCGGGCGCTTCGTGCCTTACACGCCCGTTGACGCGATGGCGGCCATGATTGTCTTGACGGTGTACGCCGCTGTACCCCTTGCTGTGATCCTTCTAGTGTATGGCGGGGTGCGGTCGGTGCGGCGGCGGGGTGCGGCAGGGACGGTTGAGAAAGGTGTCGAGACGACGGCGGTAGGAATTGTGTATGTTCTGTCGGGCTTATGGGCTGCGGTGCTGGGGATCGCGGGATGGGCTGCGCGAGAGATGGCAGCAGCGGCGGCTGAAGAAGAGAGGCAGAGGGAAGAAGAAAATGGACTGTTTGGCGATTCCGCTATGGAATGGGATGAGTTCGATTGGGACAATCGTCGTATGCCTAATCACTCTCCGGCTATAATTCCTGACAAGGGTCTTTTTCATGATTATTAAAAATTGAGGAAATGGGTGTGCTGCTAAAATGGCAATTAATGGTGATATCACCAGTGATCCTTACCTTGGCAGCGTGTTCATCCGATCAAGAAAAGATTGGAAATAGTACCAAAGAATTTGCGTTTATAGTTCATGAAATTGTCAGCGCAGACCCACGTTTTTTGAACGTGGAAGCTGTGCTGACAGAGGCCGACGAGAAAATAATAATAGAAACAGCAAAGGCGGGCCATGTAAAATTGAACAAACTGAAAGCGAGCGGCTTTCAACAACAATCAATGGATAACGTCTTTTATTTTTTTCGGTCATTCAAAACAAGGGAACTTTTGAAAGATCAAGCCCCACTCAGTATTGGTAAGACAAGCATCGAGAATGAAGTCGCGCACGCTGCTCTGCATTTGGGTAACAAAAAATGCGATTTCACCTTCATCAAGGAAAGTGCTGGATGGAAAATAAGTTTGATTGCCTGTGATAAGCAGCCATATTGAAATTTGGCGCTCATCTGGACCATCGCCCCCTTGTCTGCCCCGCTTTCTGCAGAGGTTGCATAAGTTCACTGGCACCTGACAGCACCCGATACCCCACCCACGCCATCATCGCCGTCCACAAAACGGGCAGCCCCAAATAAAGCGCCGTAGTAATCAGATCCAGAATCATGCGTTTATCAACGGCATCTATGGCCCAGTCGCCGGTATTGGTTTGCACCCATCCCAAAAAGGATTGCCCGCCCGGGTAGAGCGAGGCGATCATATTTTGATCCACCCAGCGGGCGATCTCCCACAGAAAGGTCCAGAATTTCACTGTAAAGATCGCCATCGTACCGATGAGCATCATTTCCAGAGAGTAGCCCGAGATCACAACTATCAGTGGTAGCAGCGCATACATACCCATCAGGATGACGGCCTGAATCATGGGCAACCCCTTGAGTACTATGGCCATCATGATGGCTTGTCCGATGGACGCCAGGGCGAGCCCAAGGGAGGTGAAAACGTCTTTTAAGAGCGTTTCACCTAATCGCATTATGCCGCCGCCCGAAACACTGTTGGCAGTGGCATAGCCGCTCTCCGAAATCGCCGGCGGCGAGCCGCTGAGCACCATTTTAACCACGGCATCCTGCCGTTTGACTGAACTGAATCCACCCGTGAACAAAGCCGCAACACTGTCCAGCGGCCCGCCCTCAGCGAGGAGCTTCTGTTTTAGCCCTATGCCGGTACTGGATCCCGCGCCCGTCCACCACTCGCTGCACGTCGGTTTGCCCCAGGTGGGCGGGGGTACCGTAGTCGCATATTCGGTGTCCCGCCCCGCCGAATAGGGAAACCCCTGGACTTGTTGCGCCGCCCGGGTATCGTAATAACCCGGTGTAGCGAGATAGACCTGTGATCCCATCCACTTAGGATCGTCATTGCCGTAATTAGATAACAGCGTCGTAATAGCGGCCGATGCCGGTTTTTCGGCGAGGTACTTTGATTGCGCCGGGATATAGCATTGGGTGAAAAAATCGTTGGTCTCCTGCCGTAATACCGGGTTTTTGATGCTGGCGGTGCGCGCCATCGCCTCAAAGCCGCGAAAATCAGCCACTGAGGGCATGAGGCTTTTGGCTGCGCTATTGAATCCGCTGCTCACCGCAATCACGCCATACCACCAGATCGGCACGCCTGCGGTGCCGGGTGCGCCGGTAAAGCCCGAACTGCCGTAGGTGGTGCCACACGGGCTGGCCACGGTGGCGGTGCAGGGCGCCGGATTGGCCACCGTTACTGGGACTACATAACTCAAGCTCGCTGCACTCAGTGTCACCGTCGGCTGGCCCGCCAGCACCACCACCGTGAGCGCCACGGCGATCTCGACATCCATGCGGCGCAGTGATGACACCGGGCCTTCGGTGGCGCCGCGGACATGGGTTTCCAGAACGTTGTTAAGAATGATGCCGAGGAATGGCAGAAACGCCAGACCTGTCCCAGTGAGGATGTCCCACAGCCGGTCGTAAAACTGCCACCCGAACAGGGTGGTGAAAAGTTCCAGATAGCTGCCGACTTGCATAGATTGCCCCTTAGTATCCGAGTGCTCGCCCAAGCAGATTCTGCACGAGCAGTAATTCCAGTACGACCCACCACGCCGCGACCCGCCAGCGCAATCCAAGTAAAGCCTGGCGACGCTCTGGCGGCCAGCGCCGACGCTTGGCCAGCCAGTTTGTCCACTGCGGCCAGAAGCCGATCACTAATGCAAAAAGCGCAACACGCCATAGCATGAACCAGGGTTTGGCGGCGTGCAGGTGCGCATCGACTGTGTTCATTCCTGACGCACCGATCCATGTCCACAGGGCCGCGCCGATGAGCGCGCTGATGACCAGAAACACCATCCCCAGCAGCGCCAGGCGCAGCAGGTGGCGTCGGCGGTTCCGTTTTGGCGGGGCGCTGTTGGCTGCTGTGTCAGCGGGGTCGGTGTCCAGGCGTTCTGTCATTCAAATGTCCTTGCTGGAGCAGGCCTAAAGCGATGGTAGCCGTGTGTTATCCTCATGTGCGTTCCTGGTGACCAGCAAGAGCGATGGAGGGTGAAGATGCGAATTGAGCGGGCGTATTGCATTGAACTGAAAAAGGTAGTCGATATTATTCAGGCACAAGAGGCATTCTTTACACAGATGCCACCAAGAAGTCGCCTGAATTTTCTTTGTTCTGACCCGGATTGCTGGCAAGTAAAAGTCAAGGTGACGGGTGTTGCATACGACCGGCTCGTCGAAGACACGGAAAAATACGTTGCGCCCCATTTTCGGGAAAATCCGCGTACACCGCATTTGCCGAATTGTGAATGGGTTGAGCTTGAAGAGGCGATTCAAGCACTGCAGAAGGAGATTGATGCCGAACCTGAGAGTGAGGAATCGATACGAATCCGTAATCTGAAGGCGACCGACTGGGTGGATGTTTTCGATCCAAAATTCGATGCTGATGAAGATGTCAACACTGTCAGAGATAGTATTGCCGTCACCAATGTTCGCGTGAAGACTGCTTCGAAGGGCGAGCGGATCAGGATGATCAAACAAGCGTTGCGCAAATCGCTCACAAAATCGTCGTTTCTGCAGAAGGTAGTTAGTGCATATGAACAGATGGATGTGGTCATGCGCAAAACTTCTGTATTGGAGATTGTTGGGGTCGGTAAGTTGCGCTTTTCTCAGGCATTCAAACGGGTTAGTTGGGCCGCTCCACAGATAATGCCGCGTATTTTTTTTGGCAACGCAACTGTTCGAAAATATGGCAACAATTTTGCCATCACCTTTTTCGACAAGGCTACCTGGGATGGACATGAAAAACGTGTTTCGATTTACCTGACTGGAGAGAGGCTTTCTACATACAGGCACCGTGTCCATCTGATCGAATTGCTCGAATCTGCCGAAGAAAAAGCCCACTACGCCGCCTGTTACTTCTTCGGCAATCTGATACGGGCCGAGAAACCGGGATGGCTCAATGCCCAGATTGATCATTTGGACAGCCTCGTCGTTATTGTCAGGTCGAAGCAAAGAAAGTGATTCATCAGGAAGATGACGAACCGTTGCGCATCGGCCAGCGATAATCGAAGAGGAGCCGACTGCTCCAACCGATACCACGCATAACCCTCACCTTCATCGACGAGATAACGGGTGGCTTTTATATCGTAGGTAATATGAGACTGCTCGGCCACGTTGATCTTGATTTCGATGCGATGGCATCCATAATCGAGCGTGGCCCGAAGCACGCCCCAATCGCGGTACGGCATGCATTCCGTCATGGCGTAACGGAAAAAAGCTGACGGCAACTCGATCGTCAGGCACATATGCTCGGTCTGCGGCGTGAATCGATCAAACGCCTCGATCGCCTTGACCAACCTGGACAATGCGCGCGAATGCCCCCACCGGTCACGAAAACCGTACAGTGCCGATGGACGCGTGGCGGTGCTGGTGTTCAATATGGTTCTTCCCGTGCGGCCATCGATTCGGGTGTCAGTGCGATTGCCTGACGTTCCATCCGGTCGAGTTCCTGTTGCGCGCGCCGGACAGCCTCCTCCACGGCATCGCGCGCGATCGCGGCAAGGTTGAAGGTGAGATACGGCGCGCTCGCAGCCAGGCGTGCCTTGATGACCTGGATGCTGTCATGAAGCTCATTGGGGATCGTGATTTTGACCCTGATGTCCTTGCGGACACGCCGGTGTTGAAATACGGGTGCTTCCATGGTGGGCCTCCTCAGATTTATCACGTTCATCTCACGGCCCCGCCGACCAGCGGATGGGGGTCGACCGGCGCGACGCCGCCCGCCTGCAGGGCGCGGCGCTTGCGGGCGCTATCGTAGTTCAGCACTTCGCGCACCGTGCCCGAGACGATCTCCTGGCGCACCCGGCTTTCGAACAGCAGGTCCTCGATGGCGCGGTCCAGTTCGGTGACGGCGCGGTTGATGGACTGCTGCGCCGTGTCCACTTTGGCGATATTGGGTTCCATGCGTCCGGTCAAGAGCAGCCGGCGGGCCAGGAGGGCTTTTTCCATGGTCTTGGCCATGGCGATTTCTCCTGCCAGGCGAGAAACGGCGATGCCGCGGTCGGACGGCGACAGGGCGCGAATCGCTTCGACGACTTGGCGCGTGATGGCCATGCCGGGCGCACTGACAGTTTCCAGGTTGACGAGGGTGGGCGAGGTGGCGCCCGAAACGAGGTTGGCCAGATCGGTGCGCACCGTCGCGGTCGTGGCGTCCATTTCCGGCGCCAGACCCTGCCCGGGGGTGCTATTGCGGGGTCCCCCGGTATACGTGGTGGTCTCGATGTCGCCGACCACCTTGATCAGCCAGGCGCGTGCCTGTGCGGGCGAACTCCAGAGCTGCGCCAGGGGTGTTGCAGCGGCCGCGCCAGTCGCCGGCGAGGTGGCCGTTACCGACCGGTTCAGACTGAGGTTGTAGCCGGCCTGCGTGGTGTCGGCGATCGGGCGGATCGGCGCTTGACCCACGCCCCCCGCCGGTGCTCCGTTGATCCAATCAACGCCATTCTTGCCATCTTCGTTGTTGATATCCTCCTGAGCCTGGGCGACATCCGTGGTACTGCTGCCAAAGCCGCCCGTGCCCATTTTCCTTTTCCATGAATCACCAATCGCCAGCGTGGCCCAGTCGTCATAGGGATTCTTGCCCGCACGCACCTGGGCCTCCATCTGCTCGCAGGATTTGGTCGCCAGACTGATCACACCTTTGGCGGCGAGCAAGGCGTCCTGGAGCAGTTGATAGAGGTCGGGGTTGGCGCGTTTCAGGACATATAACGGGAGTGCTCCTGCCGCAGCCGTGGCAGCACCCAGGGCGGTATCCTGCAGTGTAGCGGCCAGCCGTGACGGATTCAGGGCGTTTACAATACCAAGTGTCGGGTCGAATTTTCCGCAACTGTAATTCAGCCCGGCTCTCAGAGAGAGCGGGGCGGTCACCACCGCCGGGTTGGGGGCGGATGTGATGGGCGCGGCTCCGCCGATCCGGTAGTAAAACAAGGAGTCTTCGGCGGGTCCGGCGGTGAGGGCGCAGGCGTTGGAGCCCCACAAGAGGCAGAGTGCCGCGACGGGCGCCGTCAGCGGTCGGATCGCCGGGCTGCGATGTGTTGGTGTAAACGGTTTAAGTGTCATCTGAAACCCACCTCTCATGTCAAACAGATTCTGGGGACGCTGATGCTGCCGACGAAAACGCCGAGACGGGACATGCAGCAGCCGTACTTACGCCACAGTATCCACGCGTAATTACCCTTCCTTTCTGTCCACTCAGCGGTGGGCCAACCCGGTGTAGAACCAAATCGCGTGCAACTCGTGGATGCGGCGGGGTACAGCATTTGCCATTTATGGTTATCGGTATTTTCCAGAACCCCGCCCGGCGACCAGACGCCATTGCCCGTGGGGCCTGTGAGCGGCAGATAGACATGTGGCTGCCGGCGGCGGGTGACGACATCCACCGCACGCTGCGCGGCGACGGCCGCCGCCTTGCGGTCGTCACCTTGGGCTACCGCACCGCTGCGCGGGTAGACGTGGCCCCAGGTATGGCCGGGCGGTACCAGAAACGGCGGTTTGCCGATCTCCCGCAGCCCCGGCACCAGGGCGGCGGGATAGAGCATCTCGGGAATATTGAAACGCCAGGCAATAGGATCCACCGCGGAAAGGTAATACGGCATGAAGGGCGTGGCTTCGGAAGTGCAGAAAAAACGGATGCCCGCGCCTCCGAACACCCCGCTGACGACCCCCGCCGCACTGGACAGCGTGGAGAGTGTGGAGGCGGTGTTGGCCAGGGTACTCAGCGTGGAGGCGGCACTGAACACGGTGTTGGCAGCGGAGGCGATCTGGCCCGCCACCGGGCTGACGATGG
This sequence comes from Gammaproteobacteria bacterium, assembly GCA_033717875.1. Taxonomy (GTDB): domain Bacteria; phylum Pseudomonadota; class Gammaproteobacteria; family Ga007554; genus SBBG01. The sequence continues at coordinate 22,014 of JADDKJ010000020.1, read as the reverse complement.
ATCCCCAGCTGGCCGCCGTTGAAACGGTGCTGGAGACCGATGCGACCGAGCTGGCACCACTGCTGATATCGCTCAGCGACTGCGACCCCAGCGAGGCGGGACTCCCTGGCGGGGTTGTGCTCGCCCCCCCCGCGCTTCCGCTGGTAGCGGCCAGACTGCCCAGTTTGGCGAGCGGATGGCCAATGACATCCACTTCCTTGTGGCGTAAATCGACAGTTCTCCCGGGACTTAAGGTGGCGCTGCCACTGCCGGGCACGACGCCCGTCAGGGTTCCCAGCAGGGTGGCGGCCACGGTTTTGGTCGCCAACCCCAGGCTGGCGCGCACTTCGGTCCAGGGATTCCCTGAGGCGCCGTCGGCTTCCAGATTGTAAGCGCTGACCACCAGGTCGGGGTTGTAGTGTTCGACTTTGGGTGAGGTTCTGATGGTGCAGCTGGGTGGAGTCAGGGTGCAGTGTACAAAGACACACAGCCCGGTAAAACAGTATTCGAGGCAGTCCGGGCTGGCAATCGCGGATGCCACTCCCAACAGGGTGAGGGGAGGCGGATCCAGCGGGATGACGGCGGCCTGTGATGGGGGCGCTCCCCACAGGCCTGCCAACAGGGAAACGGCCGCAAGACGCGAGCGAAGGCGATGTCTCATGGCGTATTCCCCCGTTGTGCCTTCCATGCCTGATACTGTTCGAGTGCGGCTGTCAGGTCGGTTTCGCCGTATACAACACTTTGACCACCATCGAAAACCACTGCTGGATACATCGTCAGCCCGTAGCGCTTGGCCTGTATCACGCCCTGGTAAGCGCGGGCGAAACGCACCGCAAGATCAGGTCCCAGGGTGCCAAACCGCTGCTCAGCCATGCGTTTGGCCTCGGTCTGATTCGCGGGCAATCCCACGCTGATCTCGTGCTCCAGCGCCGCTACCGCGTCCAGATCGAAGATCTTCAGCCGTTCACCCGTGATGAGGCGCGCGGTCTGTTCAAGGCCTGTGACGGGGAGGGCGCTGTTGGTGAAAACCTCCATTTTTTGCGGCACGGCGCGATCCGCCAGACCGGATGCCGGCAACGCCAGCACCCCCAGCAAGAACAGCCCGATCCGTTTCACGTTCATGAGCGGCTCCTGGCGATACGCTCGGCGACGGCATAGGCCGCTTCCAGTTCGGTGCAGCCGCGCTCTTTCATGATCTGTCCGCGCTCGGCCTTTTCGTGTTTTTCGGTCATGGCCAGCGCCAGACACAGCGGCGGCGGCACCACCCGGAACAGTGCTTTCAATTGGTCGGACAGCACCACGCCCTCGGTGTATTTCCCCGGCTCCTTGCGTGCCGCCAGCAACAATGATCGCTGTTCTTCCGTCAGGCTTTTGAAACGGGAAATCTGCTCCACCTCTTCCTTGGGCATGGTCAGGCACAGCCACCACTCCATCATGTTGAGCATCTTTTTGGCGCTATCGGGAAAATCTTCCAGATTCTGGGTGGCCAGCCACAACCAGGTGCCGAGCTTGCGCCACATCTTGGTGATCTTGACCACGAACGGCGACAAGAGGGGATTGGTGGTAATGATGTGGCCTTCATCGACGGTCACGATGGTGGGGCGGTCATCGTGCTGGTGGCGTTCCGCCAGATCGTTGATGGAGTTCATGAGGCCGATAAATGCCACCGTGAGGAGATCCTCGTAGCCTTCGCGGGCGAGTATGCCCATATCCACGATCGTGACATCGGCGGCGGGCCAGCGCGTGCCGGGACGGTTGAAGAATGCTCCTGCCATCCCGTCGCAAAACAGTTCCAGTCCGTCGGCCATCTCGAGGGCGCGATCGCGGCGGGTACCCCCCTCCTGATCGTCGGCCAGGGCGCGCATGGCGGCGACCACGTCGGCGGTGATGACCTGATCCCTGGAAGCCGCTCGCACGGTGCGCGCGGCTTCCAGGATGGCCTTGCGGATAACCAGGCGGTCGGCACGGGTCATGCGTGCGTCCTCACGCACATCCCCGCCGGTGATCATGATGCGCGCCGCGATTTCCATTTCGCCCAGCATGTCGCGGCGCTCCGGCTCATCCTCACTCGCTGGCGCTACGGCATCATCCTCATCCAGCGTGGCCTGCACGTCGAGCGTTTCGGCATCGAGCAGGCGCAGAGCGCCGGCAAAGGGCGGCAGACTGACATCGGTTCCCGGTTGCAGGCTTATCTGATTGACGGTCAGCCCCTGGGCCGCGAAATGCTGGCCCAGCAGGCCGAACGAATTGCCTGCCTCGATGATAAACAGACGCGGCCGGTGCACGGCCATCATTTGCATGAGCACATAAACCAGCGTGGCCGACTTGCCTGAGCCGGTGGGCCCGAACAACAGCAGGTGCGCGTTCTTCTTGCGATCCGACTTATTGAGAGGATCGAATGTGAAGGGTTCCGCGCTGCGCGAATAAAACACGAAGCCGGGGTTTCCGGTGCCGGTGGAGCGGCCATATACCGGCAGCAGATTGGTGATGTGGCGGGCATACATGAGGCGCGAGCGGCGCCGTGCCGTCCAGGCTGATTTTTCCAGGGTGGGATCATAGGCCATCGGCAGGTTACGCACGAAGCCGTCGAGATTCAGAAGGTCGCCGCGTTCATCGATGATCTGCAGATCGTTGTTGGTGAGCCTGGATTTCATCAGGCTGGTCTGATAACGCAGGCTGTCCTCGTCGGCGGCGCGCAGATACCAGGTCATCTCGACGGGATACAGGGCGTTGCCCACGGCGATCTCGCGCAGCGCCACCTCCGCCTCCTTGTGGGCCAGCTCGGCCTCCGCCGAATCCCCCACAGCGGCCTTCTTGATGCGTTCCAGGTGGGCGACCATCTCGTCCTGCGGGGTGATGACGACGGTCATGGCCATGATGGTGTTTTCGGGGGCGCGGTCAAACAGGGCGTAGGTGTGGTCGCCCACTGTGCGTTCCGCCGTGACATGTCCTATCGACGGGACATTCCGCAGCCCTTGCACGGTCATGGCCTGATGCGGCAGGCCGTCAAACCACCAGATTCCGGTGGCGGCATCCGAGCGCGGCCGGTTGAACAGCATGCGCTCGGCCAGATCCGCGCCGTAGGGGGCGGGGCCGTCTCCGGCCGGGCCGGCATCGCCGGGGTAAGGGGCCTGCTCCAGCAGGGTCTTGAGGGGAGTGCCTGGATTGAACCAGCCCACCATCCACTGGTAAAATTCCCGCCCGCCGCGCCGCTGCACTCTGACTCCCGCCGCCTGCAAGGCATGGGTCAGCCGTGAGGCGGCTTCATTGAGTTCCGCTACACCCTCTGCCACGCCGCGTCCCTCGCGGCGGCTGCGGCGCCGGTACAGTACCGCGCGCACCCGCCGTACCTGGCCACGCCATGCCGTACCCGTGGTGGCGGCATCCATAAACAGTCCGCCGGGTCGGGAAATGGATTGCAGATGTTCATCCAGGGCGCGCAGGTAATGCTCGGTAAATCGGGTTCCGCGCGCGGCGGGCACCAGATAGTCGCGCAATACCGGGATCAGAAATCCCAGCTCCGGCTCATCCTGCAGATAAAATTGCACGACCCACGGCGATCCCGATCCCGCGACTTCCGGAATGGATCTCAGGGAATTTTGCAGGTTGTCGCGCAGTGCGCGCATCCAGTCCTGGGGGCGCGCCTCGGCCCCGGCGGCCTGCAATTCAAAGTAGGCACCCACGCTGATGCCGTCCTCCAGCACGAAGGCTTGCGTGCCGCTGTCATATTCGCGCCACGGCAGCAAATCGGTAAAGGAGTCCGGGCGCTGATAGATGGCGCGCACCTCGTTCTCGGTCACCGGGCGGCGCGCGGCACGCAGTGAGCTTGGCGTCATCGTTTTTTGTTCCTTGGATGCTGGGCGGTTCAGCAACCCAAGGAACCCGGCCAAAAGGGTATTGCTCATCGAGACGGTCCTTGCGTGAGTTCCGCTTCCATGAATTCCCCCGGCACGGCATACTCGACCCGGTCGTAGAGGGTAAAGCGTGTGGCATAACCCGGCACCGGCGCTCCGGAGGGGCCGGCCAGATGGGGGTAGACGTACATCACCAGCGTGGGATTGGCGAGGCGCGCAAACGTGTGATCAAGCCCGGCGCCAGCAATGCGCAGCGTGCCGTGCAGATCAGCATCGCCATCGCTGGAGGGGCGCTTTGGGAGGCTCGGGCGGTTCTGGTCCGGCCCGGCCTTGCCGTGTTCAAAGTGCTCCTTATAAATTTCGCTCATCGGCTTGAGGCCCGTGGGCAGTATGCTGTTCTTGGCACCCGTGGTGGCGCACGCGGTCAGTCCGGCGCTAATCAAGACGAGCGCGATGGCTGGCAGACGCAGGTTGGTCATAACGCAATTTCCTCCCGTTGGGATCGTAGTCAATGGTCATCTCCTGATCGATGTGCAGTACCAGCTCCACGCCGGGCCGGGTGAAGATGGCATCGAAGCTTTGCTGCTGGCGCTCGTCCAGCCACTTGCGGATTTCCGATGCGCCGCCCGCCACGGTCTGGCCCAGCACAAAGCTGCTGGTGTCGCCAGTGACGGCGGACACCCCGGTGCCCAGGCCGGAGAAGCCGGTGGTGGTCTGGGCGGCCGCCGCCGCCTTTCCGCCGGCCTCCAGGGCCATGACGCCGACGCGCTGGGCCAGGAACGTGGGGGCGTTGGTGATCAGTTCCCCGCTCACGCAGGGGATGCCCTGGGCGTCGGAAATGGTCCCCAGGGAGGGGAGACTGGCGTTGAGGCCGCCGCTGGCGCTCACGGCGCCCGCGCCTGCATTGGCATTGGCCACGCTGAGGGTGCGGATGGTGCCGTCCCGGAAGACATAAGTGGCCGACAGCAGGCGGCCGGTGGAACAGCGCAGGTTGAAATCACCCATGGCGATGCCCGAAAAGACCATGCCATCCACCTCGGGCGGCACTTTCAGCCCGCTGGCCGCCAGATTGTCCCGCCCCACCAGCACCTTGAACGGCATCGGGTCGGTGACCGCCCCCTTCACCGGTATGCGCCCGACCAGGGCGGTGAAGGCGGTGCTGCCCAGCAGGGTGGCATTGCGCGGAACAGTGAAATAAGGCTGCAGCGGGTTTTTGGCGCTGTTGCCGGCGGGCGTCACGCCCTCACTCAGGCGCGCGGCGCCTTCGCGTGCCCCTGATAGCGCACTGCTGGCGGCGTCACCCGCCTGCTCTGCGCCTGTATCCAGCAGTTGGCCTGTACTGCGCGCATACGACGCCGCCTGCTGCAACGCGCCTTTGGCGCCATCGGCCGGTTCGATCCAAACCAGCGATTTTGTACCCGCGGAATGGAGTCCGGCGGTGCCCGTTTCCTGCCCGTCCAGGCCCAGCCCCACGGGAATGTCCCCTTTGTCCGCTCCCACCCCGTTTTCGGGATTCTTTTGCGTGCCCGCCAGCGTCAGCCGGCCGGAGAGATCGTCGATACGCTGCATGATGCCGTTGAGCAGTCCCTGATCCTCCTCGCTCTTTTTCTTGAGCGCCGCCTCCGTTGCCTGTTGTTGCGCAGCCAGTGCCTGACGCTGTTCCTCATCCTGCTTGCGGCGCGCCTCGAGTTCGGCCTTGACCTCTCCCAGCTGCGCGGTGAGGGTGCTGACTTTCTCGGCAGGGCTGTCGGCATCCGGCACAGGCGCTTTGGGCACCTCAGTGAGGAGGCCAGTGGAGTGTTGCGGTGTGTCGCTGAACCACGCCTTGTAGCCGGCAAAAACCACCATGATCAGCGTAATCACACCGAGTACCGGCAGGAGTTTGTTGGAGCGCGTCACCATGGCGGATTCTCCTCAAAGGGACGGTCCGAGATCAGGTACAGCGCCGTGGTGTCCGCTTCATCGCCGCGCGGCAGCAAGCGGGTGTGGTGTGGCGTCGCGCTCAGCCAGGCGCCCCGCAGATCATGGCGCGGGTCAAGAATGACCGGGCGGTCCGTGAGATTGCGCAGCCGTACCGCGGTGAGGTAATAGTCGCGGCTGCGCCATGCCGCGATGGGTATCGCCTCAACCGCGCCACCCCGCACCAAGGGCGCGGGCGTCTGGCGGGGCGGTTGTGCCGGCCAGATACCGGGCACGTCACGGATCAGCCGCGCCGGCGCATAAAGCTGCTGGGCGGCATAGCGCGTCAGAGTGACGTAATCTACAGGGTCCTGTGCCTCCGCGCTCGTAATATCCTGAGGGGGTAAGGCGGATGTTCCGCTGCCTGTCGCGCTGGCGCGCGGAGCGCTGATGGTCAGCGGGCTGTTGTCGCCGCCATGCTTGTCCGCACTGACATCGAGCAGATAGAGGCGCCCACTGTCGATTTCCTGCACCTGCACGCGGGTGGGCGAAAATGCTGTCTGCGTTTGCAGATACACCGTGCCATCCACGCTCTGGACGCTCAGCGCAGCGCCCAGATGGGACGGCACGCCGATCTTTACCGGTGCGGGGAAATGTACCAGACGTTCCTGGTTCAGTGTCAGGCGCAAAGGGATGGGCGTTTTGTTCCAGACGACACGGTTTACCGGTGGAGGGGGCTCTGTTCCTTCCGCCACTGGCGCCCCCCAGGCGGGTGTGATACACACCAGCCAGAGGAGACTGAGACGTGCTAACATCAACGGCCTGTTCATTGTTTTGCTACCCCCTTGAGTTCCTCTTCAGTCAGCCGCCTGGGGCCTTGCGCGGCGTATCCATCCAGCGCCAGGCCATAGGGGTTGGTTTCGCGGGACACGTCGTAACGCACGACATGGATGGGATATCGAAGCGTGGCACGTTTGACAGATATGCCATTGACGGTCTCGTCCATCTGCAGATCCAGCCATACCACCCAGGATCCATTGCCGAGAATGTCCACACGTTTGTCCTCGTAGCCGTGGCCGGGCACCTCGGATACGGTGCGGGTGCGCTGCAGTTCTCCGGCCTTGCCGCGCTCTTTCAGGTCATCCAGAAGCTGCTGGCGGTATTTGGGCGTGAGGTACGCGGCAAAACGATACACCGCCTTGCCATAATCCTGGCTGCCGTTTTCCGGCCAGTAATTGATCTGCTGGAAAATATAGTGGGCAAACGCATAGACATTCGCTGGCGGCACTTCGCCCAACTTCAGCATCCCGCCATTGCGAAGATCCGGCGGATACTGGATGTCAATGCGGCTGGGCGCGGTATACCACCCTGCGTACAACCCTGCCACAATGATCGCAAGGCCGACGATCACCCCGTACAGGATCTTTCTCTCATGTTGCATATTTGCGATTTCGGACCGGTACGCCATGTCAGTGTGATCTCCCTGTTCCCCACAGGCCACTGCGGGTAATGAAAAGGCTGGGCCGCAGGCCCAGCCGTGCCAGTGTCAGTACGCCCCGCTGCTGGTAATAACCGTCCGGGCGCCCGCGCTTGATCGCCTGGAATCGTTTGGGTGCAAAATACATCGTGACCGAAACGCCAACGAGGGTTCCGCCAAACACTACAGTGACCCAATAGCCCACCACCGCTGCGACAAGAATGGATAGCGGCAGCCAGAAAGCGAGTGCCGCTACCAACAGGATGACGATCTCCGAAGAGGTGCAACCCTGAAATACCACAGGCTCGGCATTTAACCGGCCGGCCAGGGTTTCGTATTGTTGTTGTGTTTCCATCCGGTGTCAGATGATCGCAATGGCGGCTGTGGTGAGCACGACGCCAAACAGCAATAGGGTGGCGCCGCCCACCGCCGCACCGCCGATATCGCCCCACGTGATCCGCCCGCTCGACAGATCGCCGTACATGGACAAGACCTTCCCCACCACCTGGATCAGGCCCCACGCCATGACAATCAAGGCGAGCGCCAGAAACGCATCCTTGGCATAGAACTTGATGAAGTCCAGCCAGTTGGAACTTGAAGACGGTGCAGTAGTGGGCGGGGAAGCGGCGGGCAGCGCCGCATAGACATGGCCGGCACCCAGCATGGCCAGCGCGCCCACCGCGTGTGTGACACGTTTCGTGCTGGCGCCCATACGATGTAGTGATTGTTTCAATTGCATAGTTTCGATCTCCTTTGTGAAAAAAATGGACCCCCGTTGAATGGATCCCTTTGTTGTCATGAGAAGGACCATCCCTTCCCATGTTTACTGCGCTGCGCTAAGGACGGATGAATACCGTCAATAACATCAGCCAGATACATGCGCGCAAGATCGACCAGTACAGATCGTGCGATTCAAGGCGCCGCTCACACCATGCACGCCAGTGCCCGAAGACGATCCAGGCCACCCACAGCGTCATGGCGGTCAACACCAGCGAGGCAATAACCGTCGACAAGGTGGATGCGGCGACGCCCGATCCGGCGCTGAATGCGGCGCTCTGCGCGCCTGTAAAAGCCATGGCTCATCTATCCTCAGCGCCGGTAGTCGCCACGCAATGGCATCACCTGACGCGGTTCGGCGCGCGGGCCGTCGATATGTTCCTGGATGCCGTTACGCACCCGCGCCAGATCCGCCTGCAGCCAGTCGTACTGAAACTGGATGCGCGTATCACGGCTGGCCTGCGCCTGCGCCTCGCGGATCAGGGGTTCCAGAACGGCGAGTTCGTGAACCAGCCGCGTCAGCGCGGCGCGCTCGCCGTCACTGTCTGCGTGCGCGGGGATAGCCAGCAGCAGCATCGATCCCGCTGCCATCGCTGTGATTAAATACTTGATGTTCATGTCTCTCCTCTCGTATCAGTCCTACAGGTACTTTTTAAAGGTCGCCGCCGTGATGGCCAGGCTCACGCCGAACGAGGCTGCAAACGGCACGATGACCCAGCTCGGATTCACACTGACCGGCATGCCCAGATACACAATCCAGACGCCGATGAACATCGGCAGCACGACCTTTTTTGCGTGATGATAGACAAAGCTCGATTCCCGCCCGCCGCCCCAGCGCCGCAGATCGCGCTGCACCAGGCCATCACACAGCCCCACCAGGGCAAACAGCACAAAGGCCGGGAGCGCCATCATCAGGATCGCCAGCCGCACTGCGAAGACCTGGGTGATGGTCATGGCGGCGATCAGATGATCCGCGACGTGTTTGAGGATCTGCCGCCAGCGTTCTTTGATACGCGCCCCGATCTCCTGGGGCGGCTGGGCGGGTGTGGGTTGTTTCAGCCATTGCGCGGCCTCGTCGAGACGTGTCCACTTGAATACACCGAAAAACCACTCGGACATCCGTGCTGCAAAATGTGCGGATCCCGTGACTATCCCGCTCTCGCTGAACCGCTCATTCAGATACGCCACCTCATTCGCAAGCATCGCCCGGCTATGTTCGGTGCCCTGATCTTTCCACCACCACGCCATCCCGGCCCATTCCAGCATCACCGCGAACACCAGGGTAAAGATCAGCGCAATGATCCCTTTGATCAGCGCGATGACTGTCCCGCCGATGACGCCGTGCTCGACGGGCTCCTTGGGCGGCTTCTTGCGCTCGGCCATCAGCTATCCCTCCCCGCCGCATCGTTCCCCATCAGGGCGGAGGGGGGTTGTTCCGCTGCCAGCTTGCCCCACGCTGGCAGCCACCAGTCTTCGGCGGTGGCATAACGCTGCTCCATTTCATTTGCCATGGCCTGGATGCTGGCTGGCAGCGCGGCATCGCTTTCCTGTGCTGCCAGGGGAATGCGCAATTTGTGGAGACGCCCTTCCACCAGGGCGAAGGCCTGGCCTTTTGGCAACTCCACGAAATCGGCCGTCGACAGCGTGGGGACACGCTCGACGCCGAGGCGATCAGCGTTGCTGGAGGTGAAATCAACCGGGGATCCCGGGTCGGAGGAATCGTTGGCGCGCGAGTCCTCTTCCAGCGTGGACAACCGCACCTCACGCAGTTGCGAGGTGAGGATTTTGGCGGTGGCCTCTTCTTTCACGCGCAGCATCACCAGCGTGTTGAAATTACCGATGACCTGGCCCGCCTGGGCGCGATTACCCAGCCGCGCTTCGATATCCGAAATCGTTTGGGTGTATCCCGTCACTTCAAATCCTGCACCGCCCGCCTTGTTCACCATCGGAATGAACTCATCCCCGATCAGTTCGTTGAATTCGTCGGCGTGTAAACACAGCGGAACACGCGGTTCGATTTTTACGAGAGTGCTGGCACCAGCGCCACCCAGGTATTTGCCAGCGATCTTCCCAATCAATTTGTCGAAGAATTTCGGGTTATAGGTACTGCCAATATCGGGCAGACCCTCTTCTGAGCCGACCTTATAAATCTCGCCCGCCACGGAGGTCAGATCGGAGAACATGGCGTTGCCCACCGCTGCCGCCACCACGGGATCGGTCATGGCATCCAGGCCCACATAGACAATGCCCCGGCGCCGGATCACCTCCCGCCAGTCGAGGATAGGACGCGGGTCGTCAGTGTTGCCGTAATCCGGGGCCAGAATCCCGGCGATTTTCCCGGTGGTCAGTTTTTCCAGCAGGGGCAGCAACGAGGCGACCAGCTTGTCGAAGAATTGCCGGTCATAGGTGAGGGCGCCCCGCAAGCTGTCCGCGACCGCATCGTAGAGTTCGGTGTGGGCCTGCATATACTGAATCAGTGCTATGGCGCGGTAGCCGCGGCCCTTGTAGGCGTAGCGCAAGTCCTTGTCATTGGCGACACGTCCCTCCAGGGTTTGCACCTCGGCCCGCCAGCCCGCCGGATCGGTACGATTGAGCCAGTGTTCGGTGTATTCCACGAACAGCGGTTCGATGTTGGTGACGTAACGCTGCATGGTGGGCAGATCCGGGCGCCGTCCCAGCGCCACCACGGCGCGTGCGACCCCATTGCCGAAGCGCCAGGCGAACTGCTTGAAGGCGGCGGAGTTGCCCGCATCCGGCAGCGGATTGGTGAGGCGCGACGCCACCTCGGTAATGCGGGTAAAACTCCCGATGGGATTGTAGCGTGAGGACAATTCCGGAAATCCGAGATGGAAAATGGAGAACTGATCCAGGCGCCCGGCGCGCTTGGCTTCTGCATACATGCGCCGCAAGAGGTCGGCGTCCCCTTTGGGATCAAACACGATGACAACGGCTCCCCGGCGAATGTCCTGGGCGATCAGGATCTCGGCCAGGCGGGTTTTTCCGACCCGCGTGGTGCCGAGTACCAGCATATGCCCCACACGTTCCCGCAGATCCATCCACACATCGTGTTCCTCATCCATCCCCACACCGTGCAATGCGGGCGTGCCGCCCAGCATCGGCAAGGGGCGCAAGGGATTCCACCACGCATTTTTTGCCAGTAATCTGGCCAGGCGCTGTAATCCACGCACATGTTCCCAATGCCGTTCCTTGCGCCGTGCCCAGCGATAGAGAGCGCCGGGTTCCAGGTAGTCTTTGGCATGAAGGATGGCATCGTGCAGCCGTTGCGTGTGGATCGCCTCCCAGCGAAAGCCACGCCCCAGAAACAATGCGCTGTAGCTGAACGGGATGCGGTCGGCGGTCAATGAATAGGTGGGCAGACGCCGCAAATTACGTTGATAACGCCGCAGGCTCCGAACCTGCTGGAAACGGTACGCCGCCAGCGCGCCAAACAGGGCCGCGCTCACATACGCCACGCCCGGCGTCATCATGAATGCCCTGGGCGCGGCAGCGCATAACACCGCTGCTGAAGCGGCGGTCAGCACTGACCACTGTTCAACCGTGGGGCGGAGCAGCACTTCGATGGCGTGTTTCGCTGTCATTGCTCGATCCCGGTGCGCGTAATCAATACGGGGTAGTGCGTCAACCCCAGCAGGCGTGCGATATCCGAGGCGCTGGCCGGCATGATGCGCAGCCCCTTGGCGAGACCGGCAACGGCCTGCAAGTCAGCGGATGTGCGCGCCTCGACCAGCATACCGATGGCGTTGATCTGGATCAGCCGTTCACGGTGACGGCGCAACCACTCCAGCGAAAGCGCGTCAGGCCCAATCAAAAACAAGGGCTGGGTCAATTCGGGTTTGTTGAGCGGGCGTGTTACGACCTTGCCAGGCGACATTTCCGGGGTGTGTACCGGCAACAAACCGTCGGCGACCGAATCCGGTACCGGTTTGACGGGTGCGGCGGCATCCGCGTTCGCATCCTGGAGTGGCTCAAAATATGGGGCGAGGGACAGGCCCCGGCCCGTGTCATGAATAATGACGGGCGCGGCCAGCGACACGCCGGCCCATGCGAACGATGCGATGGCAATGGCCGCGCGCCAGTTGCGCATTACCTTGCGTCCTGCGCTGGGCGCAGCTGGCGCAAATGACGCCCCACCCGAACCCGATAGCGTTGTGCGCGTTCGCGTGCTTCGGGTGTGGCCGCCGGGGCATGGTAATGGCCGATGGCCGTCCACCAGTCGCCAGAAGCATCGTAAAGCTCGCGCAGAATCTGCGCTCCCACGCGCAGGTTGAAATAAGGTTCCAGGGCCTGCCAGGGATTGATCAAGCGCTGTTTGTGCCACTTCCAGTTGACCTGTGCCAATCCGATATCTACGGTCTTCCCCTGCTCCAGGAATCCCGTCAGCGCCTGCCAGGCGGCACGGCGCGTGGGGTAGTAAAACGAACGTTTCTCCACATTCAGCGTCCACGGCCACGGTCTTATCTTGTCGCGGGAAATAGCCCTGCCGCTTTCCGTCAGGCTGATCGCATACAGGATATCGGGAGGGATGCCGTGCTCGCGCGCCACATCCCGATATCCTTGTGGCACCACCTGACGCAAGGATATCCCATCGTTCTTGGCCCACGCGGCCGGCATCACCAGCAATGCCGCCAGGAATAGCCATTTCATCCATCGCACCCCTGTTCGTGAAACACATGGACATGACGGCTGCTCCCACAAGTTATAGTCCCAGTTCGGTCAGTGATATGGCACTGACCGAGCCGTTGCTGAGCCGCAGCACTTGCGGCAATCGACCTGCGTTGCGCCCCAGCTTCGCCAGCGTGGCGTTGTCATGATTGAGGGTGATGCGGCGTTTGTTTACCAGGTCAGGGGAAATCCCGCGCTTGGCCGCCCAGGCCTGGATCGCGGCATTATCGGAAGGGTGGGTGCCCAGGAAATAGATATCTGCCGCAAGACCTGCCTTGGCGGACACTCGGCGCACCACGGCATCCACCGTGGCATTGCATTCCCCACAGTCCAGCCGGGTGAACAGCAGCACCCGTTCTTCGGTCGATGCCGAAGGCTTCCCTTGCGTTACCGAGGTCTTGCGCGCCGCTGCCCGCAATGCCTGGAAACGCGCCATGTTGATCAGGGGTTCGTTGGGATAAAGCCTGTCCCAGGCCTCGTCATAAGCACGGTCGAATGCCAGCTCGCCCTCCACACGGGCGCGCTCCAGGCGCACCGCTATTTCCGCGTAGCGGCGGCGCTCGGTATCCGTGCGTGCTGTGATACCCAACTCCATTATTGGATCCAGGATTGGACGGCCAACACCGCCGCGCGGACCACTCAATAGCGTCTGGTAGCGGCGCCATTCTTCTTCGTTGAGTCCCCACAGCCGCATCCGTTCCAGATCGGTGGCTGTCACGGCAGACCGTTGCCCGGTGGTCGACACCTCCTGGGTGCCGGCCGTTTCGGCGGCGCCATGTGCAATCGGGGCCGGCATCACGGTCAGGCACCCCAGTATCACCCCACAACGGATAAGCCCTGCTGTAAGACCCTGCGATGTCATGCGCTGCCATCCTGTGCAGTACGTTTGATGGTCGCGCCATCCTTGTGTACAAATATGGCCTGTCCAGTGCTCCGATTGATGTCGAGCACCGCCCATCCCGCCCGGTGATCGCCGATGGCCAACAGCTCGGTCACGCCAGCTACAGAGACGGCGACGTAGGGTCGGCCGTCCCACAGGTCAATGGAGAGCACCTGGAAAGGTAAGGCAGGGGTTGCCGCCACGGGAGGCGCGGCCCGTCTGGCCGCGCCCTTGATGCGCTCACGCTGCCCTATCTCGAGTTTTGATAAGCGCGTGTCAAGCTGGGCATGGCCTTCCGCCACCTGCGTCTCCAGCGAGGCAAGATGCTCCGCCGAGGCAGCGCCCTGGACAGTCTGCTGCAACGCGCTGATGTCATTCTGGAACGCCGTGAGTTGAGTCTTCGCTACGGCCTGCGTTGTTTCAATCTGCGCAATACGGTTGGACAGCAAGGTCATGGCGTCAGGTTTTGCAGGAGAAGATGAAGCGCTAGTGGGCCAAAGGTTCCTCAGGCTTTCTCCCATGCTTTTTCCGGGTTGTGCAGTGTAAAGCGTATATCCAGCCCAACCCAAAATGCTAACCATAACCACCGTACCCACAAGCAAAGCCTTCTTCGATGTTCCCCGTTTTTTGGGACGCGCTTCTTGATCGGCCACCCTGCGCTGTGGGTTCAAATCCTCGGCACGGCCATCCCCGAGAGGTGGGAGTGATGGCCCTTCATCGCCTTCGGCGATCGCCGCATCGGAATTGGTGAATGCAACAACGGCGTCACGATTCATGGCCATTACCTCGCAGGCATCGGAGTGGGTTGAGCTTTCCCGGCGTGGGAAAGCTGCGGGGCAGTGACTGCCCCCTGTGTCAGATCAGCAGAAGGCGGGAGCGGCGGCGCGGCATTGAAACTGAGGGTACGATGCAGCGGATCCACGGACAGACGATACGCAGATCCCGCTAATGTCAGTAAAGCGTTATTCAGTGTCAGCGGTCCAAGCTGGCGATGTACGGCGGGCAGTGGCAATGCTTGAAGAATGGCCATCGCGGGGCTATCGGTATCGACCAGCCGGTAGCCGCTGCGCCGCAGCAGGAAATCCAGCGCTTCGCCGACGGTTGAGACCTGCTGTGGGAATCTTACATTGATGATGACCGCCATCAGATCGGCTTGGGCCGATGTGGCGGTGGGCGGCATGACCGAATAGCGCGCCACTTGCATTGATGACGCAGAGAGATCTGGCAACGCATCAGCCAGAACACCCGCGCTGGCGCCGCCGCAGACAGCCAGGCACAATACCTTTGTAATCATCGGATACAGACTCATTGCCCCTCCTCCTTTGTTTCCGTGGTTTCCGCCAGCCACTTGCGGAGCTGTTCCAGGGTGAGATAACCCGTCCACACCTCTCCATCGCCGCGCACCAAGGTGGGTGTCTCCTGGAAACCGCGCGATTGCCCGAAGGCCACGGCTTGCTCTAAAGCGGAAATGTCGCACCTTGCGTCATCGGGCGCTGGCACGTTACCTCCCTGCATCGCATTAACCAGGGATGTATGGCGATCCTGGCTGCACCAGATGGCGCGTGCTTTGGCGGGTGATTCAGGACGCAGGGGATAGAGGAATTCGTGTACATCCGCTTCCTTGAGCTGTTCCAGTTCGCCCTGGAGTTTGCGGCACCAGGGACAGTCAGGATCGGTGAATACAGCCAATTTACGGCCAGCGGGATTGCCCAGGCGAATCGCGGCATTCGCGGGCCACTGCTCCGGTATCATCAGGCGTGCCAGCGTAAGATTGCGGCGCACCTTGGTATCGTAGATATGCCCCACCAGCAAATAGCGCTCTTTGGTGGCATAAAGAATGTCTTTGCCCACGTGCAGTTCGTATAACCCTGGAATCTCCGATCCCCAGACGCTGTCTATTTGAATATCCGGGTACGCAGCAGAAAGCTGTCGATGCACCTCTTCCGTTTCCTGGTGTGGCATTGCTGCCGTTACACCCAGCGCCGATACACTCAGCAGGGTTGCAATCAAAACGCGGATCAATCGGTTTAAGTTTTTCATGGGCTGAGACTAGCCAGCGTGACGAGGGAGTGTCCAGCGTAAACCCTGTTTTGGTTTTAACAGGGTTTACGCTGGACAAACTGTAAATGTTGCTTACACACTCCCGCCTATGGATCCTACCCCCCCTCTAGTGTTGGACGATGCCTGCTTGGCGTCACGAATTTATATCGCGCTCGCCAGGATGCGGCTGACCTCCTGGATGCCGGTAGTTGCGATGCTGGCGGCGCATGTTCAGGGGCTGGAGAAATACATACCCCCGGATGAGATCTCACCACTTCGTAATTTGGCAAGCGTCATCGACGATGCGGAAATGTGTGACCCACGGTTGCGAGAGTTGCTGTTATCCAGACGGCTGGCGCGACTTCCGGTGTTTTATTACCGGGCCTCCAATCAAGTCGGGGCGTGGCGGCCGCTCGAAGAGTCTTTCAGCAGTTTCAGTGCGCGCGGTAAACCTGCCGTCTGGCAACATTGGGATCCTGATCCGGCGCCCGAAAAGGTGGAAGACTGGCTGCGGGAACGCCTTCGCAATAACGATGGGTAAGGGCATGTTCAATGCGTTATTTGGGCGCGCCAGGACAAAAATACTTCCGGCGCCGGAACATGCATTGCCTGTTCTGGATGCGGCTAAACTGCTGTCGACTCCCGGTCATCAGAACCGGGTAAGGGAGATCGAACAATTGGCGGCCGTACCCAGGCACCACTTCGATGCCCTGTACTGCGCAGCCTTGAACGCCTTCGCACGTTTCGTGCAGCAACTCCCGGCATCGGAAGCCCACCACCACGCTGGACCCGGTGGGTTGCTCGACCACACTCTGGATGTCGTTGTCCGAGCGATGAAACTACGCCGACCCCATCTGCTGCCGCCGGGAGCCGACCCGGAGGAAATCAATCAGCAACAACATCTGTGGACTTACGCGGTGTTCTGTGCGGCGCTGCTGCACGACATCGGCAAGCCCGTGGCGGACCAGCGCGTCGCCCTGCTTGGCGCCAACCGCCGCACCGAGGGCGTTTGGAATCCATGGTCAGGCCCCATGCCCATGGGGGGCTGGTATCAGATGAAGTTTGTTCGCGGACGCCGTTATGCCCTGCACCAGGCTATCACGCCTCTTTTGGCGCGCGGCATTTTACCCGAGGCGGGATTGACGTGGTTGGCAAGCGATCCGCTCGTATTGGGTGCGTGGTTGGCAACGATGACGGGGCAGGCCGATCAAGCGGGCGTCGTCGGCGGCATCGTGCGTCAAGCGGATGGGGCATCGGTTGCCCACAACCTGGGAGGTAGCGGCAATATCCTCTACACCAACACCATACCGCTGCACCAGAAATTGATGACCGCATTACGACATCTCATTACGCGCGGTAATTTGACCCTCAACCGGGATGGGGCGGTGGGTTGGCTGGCGGGTGACGATGTCTGGCTGGTATCAAAGCGCATCGTGGATGCGTTGCGCGATCATCTGGTGCAGGAGGGACATACGGGTATCCCTGCGCGCAATGACCGGATTTTTGATGTGTTGCAGGAACACGGCATCCTCATTCCCAACGGTGAACGCGCGATCTGGGTGGCGGAGGTCAAAGGCGAAGGCTGGGCGCACACGCTGACGGTATTGCGCATTCACGCCTCCAGGATCTGGCCCGACCCGGCAACACGCCCGGAACCGTTCAAGGGGGCTGTAACGCCGCAACCTAATGCCATACCACCGCCCGATAGGGACACCGAGAGGGCTGGGACGCCTGCAGAACATGCCGGAGCCACCACGGCCACTGCACGTTCATTGACCACCCTGATGCCAGATGAACACCCTGTGGCAGGTGCGGTGTCGTTACCTGAAGACCGTGCTGGAAAAGCCAAGGAAGCCGTTGGAGATCCCGTCAGCAACGACGACCTTGCCTCCGGCTTCCTTGGCTGGGTGCGGCAAGGTGTGGCAAAAGGAAGTCTGCGAATCAATCAAGCGGATGCGCGTGTGCATACCGTGCCCGAAGGGGTACTATTGATCAGTCCCGCGATTTTCAAGGATTACGCCCGCAGTATAGGCAACCCAGAGGGGTGGAGCCGTATCCAAAAAGCGTTTTGCCAGCGCAAAATTCACCTGCGCGCGCTGGATGACACCAACGTCCATACTTATCAGGTGCGTCTTCCCGAAGGCAATTACAACGGAAAAACTCCTTTACTGAAAGGCATTGTCGTCACTGACACAAGCCTCATTTTCGAACACGTCCCCTCAGTCAATGCGGTATTGCATAAAACCTGAATTTCAATGATGATGGCAAATCAAAAATACCTGTCCAACGCATTGATGCAGGATTCAACAGGATGGATTGCTCTATTTCAATCACGCTCGATGGCTTGTTCGACTTGTATAAATGTGACGCAGTGCTTCGGCCCGCTACGGTGCATCATTTTAGTTTCGTGGTGGGGCTTTTCAGCCGGACTGTTGGCGCGATCCCTTTCACGGAAATTACCAGAGATATGATTTTGACGTTTCGTGACCAGGTATTGGCCCGTGCCCAGCCAAGCACCTGGAACAATTATCTCCGGCACTTGCGCACGATTGGAAGTTTTGCCGTGCGCATGGAATACGCAAAAGATAATCCTTTCATGCAGATAAAACCTGCGCCAGTGTCTCATAAGCGCAAGAAGACTATTGACGACAAGCTGCTCAGGCAAGCCTTCACTGTCCTCGATGATACAGGTGGCTCGGGCAATAAAGATCCGCTCCAGCCGAAATGGTTTTGGAACATTGTTATGAAGGTGCTGTATAGCACCGGGATACGGCGGCGACAACTTGTGGAGATTCGCTGGAGGCACGTCGATCTCGAACAGGGTACGCTCCTCCTCGTTGCCGAGGGCAGCAAGACCCGCCGGGAATGGTGGATCCCGTTAATGCCGGAGGTGATAGCCGATCTAAAATATCTGCATAAACGAACACTGGAATTGCAGGCGCCCGATGACATTACCAACATGCAGGTATTCAATGTAACATTGTTTTACGACCGTTATTCTGGCGATGCCATGACTGAGGAGCAACTCTCCGGATTCTTTCGGCGGTTGTCCAGCGTACTGGGGCAGCGTATTACACCTCACCGTTTCAGACATACCCTGGCAACGAAACTCCTGCAGGGAACACATCCAGACATAAAGACCGTACAGAAACTACTGGGGCATACGGACATGCGGATGACCCTGGAATATGTGGAGATAGGCCTGGATGATTTACGTGCACTACTGCACGCCCGGTTAGGTGATTTTCTTTGATGTCATCTCCAGATGTCACTATGACGATGGGAAGGTGTCCCACCGTGGGACACCCGACCAAAAGATGGGCCAGACGATTGATACAGAAAATACGGAAATAATATTGCAAATAACAAAAAATAATTGTATACAATAAATCGTAAACACATGATCAACGCTACACGCAGGGCGTATAACCTCAAAAATAGGGTCACGAAGTCTTAAAATGGTGCCGGCGGAGGGAATCGAACCCCCGACCTACTGATTACAAATCAGTTGCTCTACCAACTGAGCTACACCGGCAAGACAAAACTCGCGGCGCTCTTCCTGACGCGGCGATAGTGCATTCTATGGTAATTGGTCTCTTGAAGGCAATTGGCAGATGGCTGAAAGAGCTTGATTTTTGGCGGTCTTCAGGGACAGGCTTGCTTGTCAAGTCCGGAAAACTCCCGCGTCAATTCCTGCCATATGCCGTCTGGCAACGGTTGTCCCTTGCTATCCAGCCAAAACACGGGAGGCTGTGATGTTTCGTCCGTGCGCTGTTGAGTCTGGATATTCTGTTCGGCAAGTTTGGCGCTCGCACGCTGCGCATCCTCTGCTGTGGAGAATGGCCCTATGGCGTAACAAGTCTCGGCGGGTATGGATGCGGGTGCCGCTTCGCTCAGCAAGGTCAGTGTCTTGATCGTACGGTCGGCTGGCGGCGGAGCTATTGCCAAAGGCTGCGGCTGCCGGTTGTACTGCCAGATGAAAAACGCGGCGTTCAACAATAGCAGCAGCAGAAACAGCCATCTCATGTTTCAGGTCCGCTCCGCATTTTTCCCGGCGATGATCGCCAGTCCTTGCAGCACCAGTTCCGGTTCGTGGTGGCAACGGCCGGCCAGCAGCGGCAGAAGGGTGGGCGCATCGCCGCCGGTGATGACGCATGTCATCGCGGTGCGCAGTTCGGCGCTGACATCGGCCACCACGCGGTCGATGACCGCCACCGTGGCGTAGAGTGTGCCGCCTTGCACTCCGCCCTGCGTGTCACGTGCCAGGAGCGTGGGTTGTTCAACCGTCCCGGATGCCGTCAGGTTTTGCGCAATACCCTGCGTGCCCTCCAGCAAGGCGCGGCGCATCATGGCCAGTCCCGGTACAATAAGTCCGCCCTGGTGTTCGCCGTTGCCGGTCAGCACGTCGAGGGTGATGGCCGTTCCGCAACTGATGACACAGACCGCGCCCTGCGCCAGCCGGTGCGCGGCAATCATCGCCGCCCAGCGATCGACACCGAGTTTGTGCGGTTCGAGGTAGGCATTGCGCACGCCGCAGGCGGCGCGTTGGGCGACCACGAACTCGGGACGCCGTTGCCAGGTTTTGTCCGTCCATGCCGCCAGTTCGTCGCCAAACGACGGTCCGGCGACATTGGCGACGATCACCCGTTCCGGCGCGGGTATTGCCGCCCAAGCCTCATCGGCGAACGCCTGGAATTTGTCTTCCGGGCGCAACGCACGCCCCGTATCCTTGAGAGCATCATGCTCAAAGCTGGCCCACTTGATGAAAGTGTTGCCGGCATCCACAACGAATATTGTCACTAAGAAATCATCCTCAAACTTACTTCCCCGTAAGGATACTGCTTGAGCACGCCGTTGTCTTCCAGAATCAGCGCGCCACTCGCATCGACACCCCGGCCGATGCCTGTGACAGTCCCGTTCGGCAATTGCAGGGCGATCTGCCGGCCGTAGGCAAGATCCAGGGCCGCCCACTCCTGCCGGAACGCCGGAAACCCCGCGATTTCAAATTCGCGCATCGCGGTCACGAGATGCTGCAACAACCGCCCGGCCAGTTGATTGCGCGACACCGGCTTGCCCAGCACGGTTTCCACATCCACCCATGGCTGATCTATCCCGGTGGCCAGGTGGCGCGGCATGCGCACGTTCAGGCCGATGCCCGCGACCACATGGCAGGCGCCGGACATCTCGCCGGTCATCTCCAGTAATATTCCCGCCAGCTTGTGCCCTTGCCATAGCACATCATTCGGCCATTTCAGCCCCGCGCCTTCCAGTCCGGTGTCCGTCAATGCGCGAACCACGGCGACGCCTGTCGCCAGCGTCAGCCCCGACAGCGACTCGGGACCCGCCGCAAACCGCCACGACAGGGAAAGGTAGATGTTGGCGCCAAACGGCGAAACCCATGGCCGGCCACGCCGGCCGCGTCCAGCGTGTTGCCTCTCCGCCAGGCACGCCTGCCCGGACACCGCGCCCATCCTGCCTTTCTGCATCAGGTGACGGTTGGTGGAGTCGATGTCGTGATGAATTTCCAGGGCGGGCACCAGGGCGCGAGCGGCCTCGCTCATGTGACCAAGGATGGTATCGCTGTCGAGCAATTCCAGGGGGTGGGGCAGGCGATAGCCCTTGCCCGGCACGCTGTGCGGTGCGATGCCCCATTCGGCGAGGGATTGCAGGTGTTTCCAGATCGCGCTACGGCTCAGGCCCAGCGCTTTTCCCAGCACCTCGCCCGAATGAAAGCGGCCATCGGCGAGGATGCGGAGAAGTTGGTGGCGTGGCTGCATGCGGAAGATTTTACAACAGCCGATGTGTCTTGCGCACCACGGGCACGGTGTGCGTGCCCTATGTGCCGCCAAGAGGCGATGTAACAGAAATAATTATGTAGGGTGCGTCCCACGCACCATAATCATTGGTGCGTGGGATACACCCTAAAGCTCCGTTATTGATTTAGAAATGGAATCAATAAAGCATCCCCAGCATCGCCGCCCGGATCGCCGCCGCGGTTTTGTTGGAGGCATTCAATTTGGTGAGCGTGCTGTTGATGTGGAAATTGACGGTGCGTTCCGAGATTCCGAGAATTTCGGAAACCTCGCTTGAAGTTTTGCCTTCCGCCGTCCACCGCAACACCTCCACTTCGCGGCTTGACAATGTAACCTCGATCTCGGGCACCAATCTCGCTGTCAAGCACCGCGACATGCCGAGATGCGCCATCTGTGTCAGCCAGATCAGCCTGAGGCCTTTGTCTCGCATTTCTCCTGCTGATAGCGGGTCATCCGACCGCGCCAGCGTCAACATTCCTCCGACGCCGTTCGCATCGCGGCTGGATTGCGCCCAGCCAAAGCGCAACCCGAACGATTGCGCATCTTCCCACAACTCGCGCGCGGATGCGAATGCGTCATCAGACCAGAGAATGGGCAGAAGGGAGCGCATGC
>JADDKJ010000019.1:0-58886 GCA_033717875.1 Gammaproteobacteria bacterium | reverse complement strand
TCGCGTCATCCAGCGCCGGGCATACGGGATCAGAGATGAGGAATATCTGAGACTCAAAATTCTCACTTGCATGCTCCCGGCTATATGAATTTCGTGCAAAATGACCCACACGATTTCCTGAAGACCCAATGTAAAATACGTTCCATGCGCCAAAGAAAAGGTGTGATGGCGCATCCTGCGAAATGTTGATGGAATAAGATGACACGCTCATGAAAATCCACCATCTCACCGTCGATGAAGCCCTGCACAGCCTGCACAGCGGCCGCGATGGGCTGGCCGTGAGAGAGGCGCAGCGCCGGTTGATGGAGTTCGGCCCCAATCGCGTCGAGCAGGTGCGGCGCGAACCGCTGTGGTTGCGTTTTCTGAAGGGATTTACCCACTTCTTCGCGCTGATTCTTTGGTTCGCCGCTGTGCTGGCCTTTGTTGCCGAGTTCAGCGACCCCGGCAAGGGCATGGCGACGCTGGGCTTCGCCATCCTGGGTGTGATTCTGGTGAACGGGTTGTTTTCCTTCTGGCAGGAATACCGGGCGGAACAGGCCATCGCTGCGCTGGAGAAGCTTCTTCCTCATCAGGTGAAGGTGGTGCGCGAGGGCAGGGTGCTGGAGATGCCGGCGCACGCGCTGGTGCCGGGCGATGTGATCCTGCTGGAGGAGGGCGACGACATCCCCGCCGACTGCCGCCTGATCGAAACCTTCGGCGTACGGGTGAACAACGCCACGGTCACCGGGGAATCGGTGCCGCTGGCGAGGGAGGTGAATCCCGGCGCCGAGGAAGAGTTGATACACAGCAAGAATATTCTCCTGGCCGGGACGTCGATGGTCTCAGGCGAGGCCCGCGCGTTGGTGTTCGCCACCGGCATGCACACCGAGTTCGGCAAGATCGCCCACCTCACTCAGACGACGGGTGAAGTGCTGTCCCCCCTGCAGAAAGAGATCATTCACCTCAGCCGGGTGGTGGCGGTTCTGGCGGCCGGGCTGGGGCTGATCTTTTTCCTGATTGGGCAGATGCTGGCGCTGTCGTTCTGGGAAAACTTTATTTTCGCCATCGGCATCATCGTGGCCAATGTTCCCGAGGGGCTGTTGCCTACGGTCACCCTGGCGCTGGCGATGGGCTCGCAGCGCATGGCGAAAAGAAACGCGCTGATTCGCCATCTGCCGGCGGTGGAGGCACTGGGGGCGGCGACGGTGATTTGTACCGACAAGACCGGCACGCTCACCCAGAACCGCATGACGGTGAAGCGGCTGTTTTTATCGGGACGGTTTTACGACGACTCCGCGCTGGCCGATCTATCCACCTTGCAGGAGGCCCATCACGCTTTTTTCGAAGGGGCGCTGCTCTGTCACAACCTGAAGCAGACCGAAAAGAACGGGAAAATAGAATGGCTCGGTGACCCCATGGAAGTGGCGCTGGTGCAGATGGCGCAACGCGTGATGCCGGAGGGCGTGACAGCTCCCCGAATAGACGAAGTGCCGTTCGATGCCGAACGCAAGCGCATGTCCGTGTTGCATCAAACATCCCGCGGGCTGATTCTCCACGGCAAGGGGGCGCTGGAAAAGCTGCTGCCGCTGTGCCGTCAGATTCAGACGGGAACACAGATCCAGCCGCTCACGTCCGAGCTGAAAGAGCAGGTTTTGCGTGCCCAGGAGGAAATGGCGGAACGCGGCTTGCGGGTGCTGGCCTTTGCCTGGCGCGCCGTCGCCGCAGGATATGACAGGGATCGCCTGGAGCAGGATCTGATATTGAGCGGCCTGGTGGGTTTGGAAGACCCGCCGCGCCCCGAGGTACCCGCCGCCATCCAGAAGTGCCAGGAGGCGGGCATCAAGGTCATCATGGTCACCGGCGATCACCCGCACACCGCCCAGGCCATCGCCCGAGAGATCGGCCTGGTGCAATCGGCCAGCCCCGTCATCATCACCGGCGACCAGTTGCGGCGCCTTTCCAACACCCAGCTCCAGTTGGCGCTGGATGCCCCGGAGATTCTTTTCGCCCGCGTCGGCGCCGACCAGAAAATGCGTATCGTCAGCGCCTTGAAGCGCAAAAACGAGATCGTCGCGGCGACCGGCGATGGGGTGAATGACGCGCCCGCCCTGAAGAAAGCCGACATCGGCATCGCCATGGGAATCGCGGGCACCGACGTGGCCAGAGAAGCCGCCGACATGGTGTTGATGGACGACAACTTCGCCAGCATCGTCGCCGCCATCGAGGAGGGGCGGGCGGTGTTCGACAATATCCGCAAGTTTCTCACCTACATCCTCACCTCCAACATCCCGGAACTGGTTCCTTATCTTGCCTTCGCGCTGTTCAAGATCCCGCTGCCGCTCACCATCATTCAGATCCTCGCCGTGGACCTGGGTACGGACATGTTGCCCGCGCTGGGGCTGGGTGTGGAAAAGCCCGATCCCCGTGTCATGCAGCGTCCGCCGCGCCCCCGTCGTGAGCGTCTGCTGAACTGGCCGCTGCTGACGCGCGCCTATCTATTCCTGGGCGTCATGGAGGCCATTGCGGCCATGGCCGCGTTTTTCTTCGTGCTGTACGGTGCGGGTTGGCAATACGGCCAGATGCTGCCGCACGACGACCCGCTCTATCTCCAGGCCACCACCGCGTGCCTCAGCGCCATCATCGTGATGCAGGTGGTGAATGTATTCCTGTGCCGCAGCGAGCGGGATTCGGTGTTTTCCCGTGGGTTTTTCTATAACAAGCTGATGCTGTGGGGCATCGTCACCGAGGTCGTGCTGATCCTGCTGATCGACTATACCTCGTGGGGCAACCTCATCTTCGGCACCGCGCCGATTGCCGTTGAAGTCTGGCTGTTCGTTATCCCGTTTGCGTTGGGGATGCTGATATTGGAGGAAGCGCGCAAATGGGTGATGAGAAAGAATCGGGATTCAAGGAACCTCTGATGTGTCAGGGCTTCCTTGATATCTCTGGAATCCAAAGGGTTAAAGAGGAGGTTGGAATTATGCGCAACATAAAGCTGAAACGTTCATTGATGGCCGTGTGTGCCACATTTCTGGGTTACGGCTTGGCCCTCGCGGAGGATAAAAACCCGCCTGCCCGGTACTGGATGGACATCGCAACCAGCAATATGACTATACCGGGCATGCCGCAGGACACCGCTATGGGTGGCGGATTGATGGGAGGACTGCTTGGCCGCATGCAGGGGCCTGCAGCGGGCGGGCCGCAGCGCACGCTCAACTTGTATCTGTTTTCCCCGCAAAAATTGCCTGCCGATCCCCAAGCCAGCCATGACATCCCTCCGGGGCAGAAAATGGGGGACACCCTGCCACTGGTCCTGCCCCGCGTCGATCGCGGACCGAGCACAGAGAGGGAAGACGCCACTCCTGGCCCGATGGAAAAACCCAAAGCGCGCATGCTCATTTATTGGGGATGCAGTGAGACGGTGCCCGCAGGTCAGCCGAAGATCCTCGATACCGAGAAGATGTCCTTGGAAGCCTTTGGCAAGGCGATGACGGGAAGGACTCCTTCCGATCAAGGCATGCAGCGCTTTGGCGCCAAGACAGCCGTCTGGCCCAACGAGAAGGATCACAAGGAAGTGCCGCGCGACAGTTCTTTGCAAGGCGACCACTTCATCCACGGAAACTACAGTCCTGACATTCGCTTTGCTCTCGGAAAACAGCAAGACTTCATGGACCCCGTTGTATTGTCCAGCCAAGGTGGGACGGTTGACAGTATTAAATTCGAATGGCACCCCATTTCTGCCGCGATCGGCTACTTCGTCATGGCCCAGGCGAAAAACGAAAAAACCGGGGAGACCATCTTTTGGTCATCCAGCGAAGTTCAGGAAATGGGCTGGGGGTTGATGGATTATCTTCCCGGCAGCTACGTGCGCCGCCTGATCGGCGAAAAGGTCATAATGAGCCCACGAACAACGCAGTGCGCCATACCGAAAGGTATTTTCAAGGATGCAGAAGGCGCGATGCTGCAATTCATCGCATATGGAGAAGAGTTGAACCTTACCCATCCACCCAAACCAAAGGATGCGCCTCCCTCCTGGAACCCGATCTGGACTGCCAAAGTGCGCATCAAATCCACTGGCATGCTCATGCTGGCGGAAACGAAAGACGCCGATTCTATCCGTTCTAGCGAAAAGCCGGATTCCGAGCAGAAACCGGAACAGCCGGCCGAACAAAGCCCGCTAGATCCAGTCAAGAAACTGAAAGGATTGTTTGGTTTTTGAGGTGTCGCTGGCGCTCGGGTTATTGTTATTGGAGGAGCCATAATTCAGGAGGAATCCTATCGCCATCCCAAAGTGCCAGTGCCACTATCTTTTTCTCCAAAAAACCGTTTCCTGGCCGATATATCAGGTATGGCTAATGAAGCGAAGCAAGCCCTATCGAATCGTCCCAAGTTAGCCTTGATCATGTCCGGCGGCGGCGCGCGTGCGGCTTACCAGGTGGGTGTGCTCAAGGCGATCGCCGAGCTGTTGCCTGAGAAATCGGACAATCCCTTTCCCATCATTTGCGGCACCTCGGCGGGCGCCATCAACGGCGCGGCTTTGGCGATCCATGCGACACGCTTCCAGGAAGGAGTGCGGCGGCTGGCCTTGATCTGGAACAATTTCCAGGTCAACCAGGTCTATCGGGCCGATGCCATCGGTATCCTGCGCAGCGGCGTACACTGGATCTCGTCCTTGCTGTCAGGCGGATTGGGTAAACGCAACCCGCGTTCCCTGCTCGATCGCGCGCCGCTGTACGATCTGCTCAGCCGCTATCTGCCGTGCGAAAAGATCCAGGATTCCATAACCGACGGGGCATTGCATGCCTTTAGCGTTACCGCTTCCGGCTATACCACGGGACAATCGGTGACCTTTTTTCAGGGGACGGACTCGCTGACCCCATGGAAGCGGGCGCGGCGGGTCGGGAGCGCGACAGAGATCACTATTGATCACCTGATGGCGTCCAGCGCCATCCCCTTCGTCTTTTCCGCGGTGAAGGTCAATCGCGAGTATTTTGGCGACGGCTCCATGCGTCAGGTCGCGCCGCTCAGCCCGGCGCTGCACCTGGGCGCCGATCGCATCCTGGTGATTGGTGTGCGCCAGGAGTCCGAGGAACAGCCGCCGCGTGTCAAGAGCCACGATTATCCCTCGTTGGCGCAGATCGCAGGCCATGTGCTGAACAGCATTTTTCTCGACAGCCTGGAGGTCGACCTGGAAAGATTACAGCGCGTCAACAACGTGCTCAGGATGATCCCGGCGCATTATCTGGCGGAGGCCGGCGTCGCGTTGCGGCCGGTCGATGTCATGGCGGTCTCGCCCAGCCAGGATCTGGCGAAAATAGCGGAACGTCACGCCCATCACATGCCGCGCCCGGTGCGTTTCCTGCTGCGTGGCATCGGCGCCATCAACCGCAGCGGATCGAATCTGGTGAGCTACCTGCTGTTCGACAAGAGTTATTGCCGCGAGCTGATCGAGTTGGGCTATCAGGACGCCATGAAAAACAAGGAACGGTTGCTGGATTTTCTGGGCGCGCAACCGCAGCAGCAAGGACAGGCGATAAGGAAAACGGCATAGCAGTTCATTTCAGACGCAAACCAAAGCTTTTCCTCCCGGCTTTTTATCCGCAATGCGGGCGCGGCCCGTGTTCGACAGGACGATGGCCCTGGCCTTGGCGGCGCCGCGCGTGTCGCAGAAGATGAAGGTATCATTGGTGCCACCCGCGCCGCCTTCCGGTTGGAAGACGACAGGTTGATGGTTGCCCGAGGTGATTTTGAAACCTTGATACTGCGCGGTTTCCAGCCGCAGTATCTCCTCGCCGCTCTCGTGTGTTCTGTTTGCGTTGCTATCGACGAAGATTATCCATCCCGCATGCCAGTGCGAGCCGGGAGCACAGCTCGCCTGATCGGCGCTGGGGCAAAGCACGACCCGCTGATGCCGGTGAATAGCCTCGCTACGCGCCAGATGGAGATGCGTCATGAAGTCATTGACGCGCGTCGCCATGCGGTTGTCCAGGAGAAGGTTTTGCAGCGACGGCGTGGCGATCATCACAATAATGGCTACGATCGCCAGAACAACCAGAGTTTCCGTTAGCGTAAAGGCGGACATCCGGCGGCGGAGGGCCGGAAATGAAGGTTTGTTGCGTTTCATTTTCTTCCCCGTGATGAGAGTCTTTTTTTGACGTTCTCCCATCCCTGGCGCGCTTTCTGTATGGAAAGCGCCATTCCCGGAAAACGCCATTATACACCCGCCAGGGGATGCCCAATCAAGATCTTCCAAATTTGATCTATATCAAACAAGCCGCTCAATTGGCTTTCTTTTGCATTTGCTTCGTGGGTATAGTTGTGTCAAAGGGAAGCAGGCTGCAAGGTATGGGAATGTCGAAATGGCGCGCGAGGAGAAGTAATATGAACTCTTTATCTGAACAACAAATCGCGGACATCCGTAAACGATTGCGCGCGCGCCATGCCGAGTTGCGGGAGCAAATCCGCCAGGAACTGCTGCGCTCGGACGAGCAGCATTACCTCGATCTGGCGACCGCCGTCCATGACGTCGGCGAAGAGTCTGTCGCCGACCTGCTGTCAGACGTGGATATTGCGCTGATCGACCGTCACGTCAACGCAATCCGCGATGTCGAGGAGGCACTGCAACGCATCGCCACCGGTGTCTACGGTGTCTGCGCCGATTGTGACGGGGAAGTAGGATATGAACGGCTGTCCGCCTATCCCGCCGCCCAGCGCTGCTATCCCTGCCAGCAGCGGCATGAACGGGGGTTTGCGGAGGAGGGGCGGCCGAAACTCTAGCACGCTCGGTGGGTTACGCAAAAAACGCTAACCCATCCTACATTTACTGCATTTTTACAAGACAAGCCAAGGAGCAGATCATGCAACTACCGCTGCAAGTCACTTTCCGCAATATGTCGCCGTCGGAGCAGTTGGAAGCCTATATCCGTGAGAGGGCGGCCAAGCTGGATGAGTTTTACGACAGGATCATGAGCTGCCGTGTCATGGTCGAGTTGCATCACCAGCATCATCACAAGGGCAATCTCTATCATGTGCGAGTGGATCTGACCGTACCGCAGGATGAAATCGTGGCGAGCCGCAAGGCGGATGAGCATCACGCCCATGAAGATGCCTATGTGGCGGTGCGCGACACTTTCGATGCCGCCGAACGGCAACTGGAAGATTACGCGCGGCGTCAGCGCGGCGACGTCAAGACGCACGCCTGGTGATGGTCGCGCCCTCACCCTAAACCCTCTCCCAGGGGGGAGGGGAGGGGACGAATCAAGGCTTGTTCAGCAGTTCCTTCAACCTCCGCAACGCTTCACGCAGATTGTCCATATGCGTGGCGAAGGACAGGCGCATGTAGCCCGGCGCGCCGAAGGCGGAACCGGGCACGAGGGCCACGCCGGTTTCGTTGATCAGATATTCCCCCAGCGCCACGTCGTCAGCCACGCCCGTCGCGTCAATCGCCCCCTGCATGTGCGCGAAGGCGTAAAACGCCCCTTGCGAGGGCAGGCACTTGACCCCATTGATCGTGTTGAGTTCGGCTACCACGAAATCGTGGCGTTCCTTGAAGGCGGCGAGCATGGTCTGGATGCATGACTGGTCGCCTTCCAGCGCGGCCTGTGCCGCCACCTGCGAAATCGAGGCGGGGTTGGAGGTGCTTTGCGACTGGACGTTGGTCATGGCTTCGATGAGCGCCACGGGGCCTGCTGCGTAGCCGATGCGCCAGCCGGTCATGGAGTAGGCTTTGGACACGCCATTGAGCGCGATGGTGCGGTCGTAGAGGTCCGGGCAGGCGTTGAGGATGTTGCAGAACGGCTCCTCGCTCCACAGGATGTGCTCGTACATGTCGTCATTGGCGATCAGCACCTGCGAATGATCGCGCAGCACGGCGCCCAGCGCTTCCAGTTCGGCGCGGGTGTAGGCCACGCCGGTGGGGTTGGAGGGGCTGTTGATGACGAATAGCCGGGTCTTGGGCGTGATGGCGGCGCGCAGTTGCTCGGGAGTGATCTTGAAGCCTTGTTCGATGCCGGCGTAGACGATCACCGGCCGGCCATCGGCGAGCAGCACCATGTCCGGGTAGGATACCCAGTAGGGCGCGGGGATGATCACCTCGTCGCCGGGATTGAGCAGCGCCTGGGCCAGGTTGTAGAAGCTCTGCTTGCCGCCGCACGATACCAGGATCTGGTTCGGCGCGTAGCTCAGGCCGTTGTCGCGGGCGAATTTGGCTATAATGGCTTTTTTCAGGCCGGGAATACCATCGACGGCGGTGTATTTGGTGAAGCCGTTGTGAATCGCCTGGATGGCCGCCTGCTTGATGTGTTCCGGCGTGTCGAAATCGGGTTCGCCGGCCCCCAGGCCGATAATGTCGCGCCCCGCCGCCTTCAATTGCGCCGCGCGCGCGGTGACGGCCAGGGTCGGCGAGGGTTTGATGCGCTGGACGCGGTCGGAAAGTTGTATGTTCAAGCCAATATAGCCCCGAAATGATCAAAATCGCAGCCCGTAATGATACTTGAATAGCGCCTTGACCAAAATCCCCATGAGCAAAACTTTCCGCATTTCCGTCCCCATGCAGCCCGCCGGCGACCAGCCGGGCGCGATCCACGCCCTGGTCGACGGGCTGCAATCCGGCTTGGCGCACCAGACCCTGCTCGGAGTGACCGGCTCCGGCAAAACCTTCACCATCGCCAACGTCATCCAGGCCGTGCAGCGGCCGGCGATCATCCTGGCCCCCAACAAGACCCTGGCCGCCCAGCTCTATGGCGAAATGCGCGAATTCTTCCCGGACAACGCGGTGGAGTATTTCGTCTCCTATTACGATTATTATCAGCCCGAGGCCTATGTGCCGGCCTCGGACACCTATATCGAAAAGGACTCCTCGATCAACGAGCACATCGAGCAGATGCGCTTGTCGGCCACCAAGGCGCTGCTCGAGCGGCGCGACAGCATCATCGTCGCCACAGTGTCGGCGATCTACGGCCTGGGTGATCCCGAGTCGTATCACAGCATGGTGCTGCACCTGGTGCGCGGCGACACCATCAATCAGCGCGACATGCTGCGCCGTCTCGCCGAGTTGCAATACACACGCAACGACATGGAGCTGCACCGCGCCACCTACCGCGTGCGCGGCGAAGTGATCGACATTTTTCCGGCGGAGTCCGACCGCGAAGCGGTGCGCGTCGAGCTGTTCGACGACGAGATCGAATCGCTCGCCTGGTTCGACCCGCTCACCGGCGAAATCCTGCGCCGCACCCCCAGGGTGACCATCTTCCCCAAGAGCCATTACGTGACGCCGCGCCAGACCCTGCTCGACGCCATCGAGCACATCAAGGAGGAGTTGCGCGAACGGCTGGAGCATCTTTACAGCGCGAACAAACTGGTCGAGGCGCAGCGCCTGGAGCAGCGCACGCGCTTCGACATCGAAATGATCATGGAGCTGGGCTACTGCTCCGGCATCGAAAACTACTCGCGCTATCTGTCCGGCCGCAAGGCCGGCGAGCCGCCGCCCACCTTGTTCGACTATCTGCCCACTGGCGCGCTGCTGGTGATCGACGAAAGCCACGTCACCATCCCGCAGCTCGGCGCGATGTACAAGGGCGACCGTTCACGCAAGGAGACGCTGGTGGAATACGGTTTCCGCCTGCCCTCGGCGCTCGACAACCGCCCGTTGCGTTTCGAGGAGTTCGAACGCCTCGCTCCCCAGGCCATTTTTGTCTCGGCGACGCCCGGTACTTACGAGATGCAGCATTCCGGCGCGGTGGTCGAGCAGGTGGTACGCCCCACCGGCCTGGTGGACCCGGAGGTGGAGATCCGCCCCGTCGCCACGCAAGTCGACGATCTGCTGTCGGAAGTCAAAAAGCGCGCCGAGCTCAACCAGCGTGTGCTGGTGACCACGCTCACCAAGCGCATGGCCGAAGACCTGACCGACTACTTCGCCGATCATGGCGTGCGGGTGCGCTATCTGCACTCCGATATCGACACCGTCGAGCGCGTCGAAATCATCCGCGACCTGCGTCTGGGCAAGTTCGATGCGCTGGTGGGCATCAATCTGCTGCGCGAGGGGTTGGATATTCCCGAAGTGTCGCTGGTCGCCATCCTCGATGCCGACAAGGAAGGTTTTCTGCGTTCCGAGCGCTCCCTGATCCAGACCATCGGCCGCGCCGCGCGCAATCTGCACGGCAGGGCGATACTGTATGCCGATAGAATCACCGGCTCGATGCAACGCGCCCTCGACGAAACCGAGCGCCGCCGCAACAAGCAGATCGCCCACAACACCGCGCACGGCATCACCCCGCGCGGCGTGGAAAAGGCCGTCGCCGACATCATGGAAGGCGCCCATGCGGACGGACTCGTCACACCCAGGCAATACGCCAAGGTCGCCGAAGAAGTCATCGAATACGCCGCCCTGTCGCCACAGAAGCTGATGCAAAAGATCAAAAAACTCGAACAGCAGATGTACAAACACGCCCGCGACCTGGAGTTCGAAGAGGCGGCGCGGCTGCGGGACGAAATTGACCGGATCAAGAAATACGGTTTGGGCGAGCCGGAGGTGAAGGCGGGTTGACGGGGCAGGGGGCGGTTTTCTTCTGCCCCCCGGATAAAAATTTCTTGACAAACATTTCGCCCCATGTTTTTTTATCCCCTGCGGGCGCAGTGAAAGCTCTCCCTCTCCAGCTCTCCAGCTCTCCAGCTCTCCAGCTCTCCAGCTCTCCAGCTCTCCAGCTCCCCCTCTCCCGCAAGCGGGAGAGGGCCGGGGTGAGGGCGGAGGGGTGAGGGTGCCCAAAAACAACCAACAACCACCAAACAAAACCATAACCCGGATCTTTCCCCACGCGAAAGAGCACCGGGCTGAGGCCGGGGGGTAAAAACATGTTCAGCAGAACAACAACCATCGTGCGCGCGCTGGGCGCGTTTTCAGTGTTTTCGCTCTTCATCTTCCCGCTGGCGGCCTCATCCGCCACCAGCAACGTCGGCGCCACCGCCGGCAGCTTCGCCGTCGGCCCCACCGGCGCCGCCACCTACACTATCCCGCTGACCCTCCCGCCCGGCGTCAACGGCATGCAACCCGCCCTCGCGCTCGCCTACAACAGCCAGGGCGGCAACGGCCTGGCCGGCATGGGCTGGAATCTCGCGGGCCTGTCCGCCATCCACCGCTGCGCCGCCACTATCGACCAGGACGGCTACAAAGGCGGCGTCAACCTCGACGCCAACGACCGCCTTTGCCTCGACGGCCAACGCCTCGTCCCCCTCAACGGCAGCAGCTACTGGAGCGCCAGCGAATACCGCACCGAGATCGAAACCTACACCCGCATTGCCCCCTATAACGGCGGCTACCGCGCCTGGACCAAAGCCGGCCAGATCATCGACTACGGCGCCACCGACAACGCCCGCCAGCAGGGTTCCACCGGCGCCGTTATCAGTTGGGCCATGAACCAGGTGCAGGACAGATCCGGCAACTACCTCACCGTCAGCTACAACAAGAACGCCGCTAATGGCGAACACTATCCTCAGCGCATCGACTACACCGCCAACGCCAGCACGGGCTTGGCCGCCAACCGGGCGGTGGTGTTTGGTTATGAAGGGCGCTCGGATGTCGAGACGGCTTATGTCGGCGGGGTGAAGACGCAGACGGCGGTGCGGCTGAATCGGGTGCAGGCTTGGTTGGGGACGGGGGTGGTGCGGGAGTATCGGTTGACCTACGACGCCAGCGCGGCGACGGGGAGGTCGCGGGTGGTGGGGGTTCAGGAGTGTGGGGGGGATGGGGTGTGTTTGGGGACGACGGTGTTAGGGTGGGCAGGTGGGGGAAGTGTTTTTGAACGCGCCGGCATCACCGCCACCGGCCTTACCGATAACGGGGGCTGGAATGATGGGCAGCGATATTTTCAGATGGATGTGAACGGCGATGGCAAGGGTGACCTGGTGGCGCGTGATTCCGCCGGCAATTTGCTCGCTTACCTATCTAATGGCGCCACGTTCAGCCAAGCGGGGATCACCGCCACCGGCTTTACCGACAACGGGGGCTGGAACAGCGGGCAGCGATATTTTCAGATGGATGTGAACGGCGATGGCAAGGGTGACCTGGTGGCGCGTGATTCCGCCGGCAATTTGCTCGCTTACCTATCTAATGGCGCTACATTTAGTCAAGCGGGGATCACCGCCACCGGCTTTACCGATAACGGGGGCTGGAATGATGGGCAGCGATATTTTCAGATGGATGTGAACGGCGATGGCAAGGGTGACCTGGTGGCGCGTGATTCCGCCGGCAATTTGCTCGCTTACCTATCCAATGGTACCTTCCCCGACCTCCTCACCTCCCTCACCCCCGCCCTCGGCGCCCAAACCACCATCACCTACAAACCCCTCACCGATCCCTCCGTCTACACGCCGGGAGGCACCACCACCGCCCTGGTGCTGGATGTCCACCCGAGGTACCTCGTCTCCTCGCACAGTGCCAGCAACGGCATCGGCGGGATGAATGCTTCTTCCTACAGCTATACCGACGCCAGTGTGCAAAAGACCGGCCGCGGTTTCTTGGGCTTCCGCAGCGTCACGGCCACCGGGCCGGACGGCATCAAGACCACCAGCTATTACCATCAAAACTACCCTTATACTGGCCTGCCGCAGCAGGTCGACGTCCAGCAGCCCAACAACAGCCTGCTGCGCCGCACCGTCAACACCTGGACGGCGCACAATCTCGGCGGCGGGCGCTATTTCCCCTATGTTGCGAGCAGCACCGAATCCGCCTGGGAACTCAACGGCGCGGCCCTGCCAACGGCAGCCACCACCAGCAGCTACGACCTGTTGGGCAACGCCACCGCCGTCACGTTCACCGCCAGCGACGGCCACCGCACATCCACCGCCAACACCTACAACAACGATACCAACACCTGGCTGCTCGGCCAGTTGACCCAGGCCCAGGTCACCCGCGCCCTGCCCAACGGCCAGTTCCAGACGCGCGCCTCCACGTTCGGCTATGACAGCGCCGGACGGCTCACCCGCGAGGTTATCGAGCCGAACACCGTCTTCACCCTCACCACCGACTACGGCTACGACGCCCACGGCCACCGCAACCGCGTCACCGTCAGCGGCGCCGGCATCGTCGCGCGCGCCACCGCCACCGACTACCTCACCAGCCCTGGCGATCCCTGGCCCCGCATCCGCACCACCAACGCCCTGGGCCACACCGAAGTGCAGACGCTGGACGCGCGTTTCGGCGCACCCGTCAGCCTCACCGGCCCCAACGGCCTCACCACCACCTGGGCCTACGACGGCTTTGGCCGCAAGGTACGGGAAAACCGCGCCGACGGCACCAGCACCACCTGGAGTTTCGGCTGGTGCCCCTCTGCCGCCTGCCCGTCGAACGCCCGCACCCTGGCCACCGCCCAATCCAGCGGCAGCGCCCCGGTCACCACCTATTACGACCTCCTCGGCCGCGAAGTGCGCAGCCATACCCTCGGCTTCACCGGCCAGACCGTCTACAAAGACACCCAATACGATAGCCTCGGCCGCCTGCAATACGCCTCCCAGCCCTACTTCGCAGGTGGCGTCGCCTACTGGGGCGTGATGTCCTACGACCTGCTCGGCCGCCCCGTCACCGAGACCGCCCCCGACGGTGGGGTCACCCGCACCACTTACCAGGGCCTGACCACCGCCGTCACCAACCCCCTCAACCAAACCACCACCCGCGTCAAGAACAGCCAGGGCCAGCTCCTCCAGGTCAGCGACGCACTGGGCAGCCTCACCCGCTACAGCTACGACCCCTTCGGCAACCTCATCCAGACCGTCGACCCCAAATCCAACATCGCCACCCTCACCTACGACATCCGCGGCCGCAAGCGCAGCATGACCGACCCGGACATGGGTTACTGGGAATACAAATACAATGTCCTCGGCGAGCTCACCTCGCAGATGGACGCCAAGGCCCAGACCGTGACCATGGAATACGACCTGCTCGGCCGCCTCGTCAAACGCACCGAGCCCGAAGGCGTCAGCCAATGGACGTATGACACCGCCGCCCAGGGCAAAGGCAAACTCGCCCAGCTCACCGGCCCCGGCGGCTACAAGCAGACCACCGTCTACGACGCCCTGAGCCGCCCGGTGCGCGTCTCCACCGTCATCGACAACAGCGGCGCCGCCCCTTTCGACCTCGATACCGGCTACGACGCCCTCGGCCGCGTCGGCGCCATCGCCTATCCCGCCGTCAACGGCAACCGCTTCACCGTCCACAACGCCTACACCGCGCAAGGCCATCTCAGCGAGGTCAAAAACGCCGCCACCGGCCAAAGCTACTGGAAAGCCAACGCCCGGGACGCCGCCGGCCGCCTCACCGCCGAAATCCTCGGCAACGGCCTCTCCACCGTCCGCACCTGGCACCCCGCCAACGGCGCCCTCCAGGCCATCAACACCGGCGCCACCGTGCAGAGCCTCGGCTACACCTACGACCTCCTCGGCAACCTCACCCGCCGCGCCGACGCCATCAACGGCGTCACCGAAACCTTCACCTACGACGCCCTCAACCGCTTGACCAGCGTCAGCGGCCCCGCGCCCAAAACCTACGCCTACGACAGCATCGGCAACATCACCAGCAAATCCGATGTCGGCACTTACACCTACGGCGCCAAACCCCACACCGTCACCGCCACGGCGGGCGCGATCAACGCCACCTATACCTATGACGCCAACGGCAACATGACCGGCGGCAATGGCCGCTACTATGTCGACTACACCAGCTTCAACCTGCCGATGAGCGTCGCCCAAGGCAGCACCCGGCTCGAATTTAGCTACGGTCCCGACCGCCAGCGCACCCGCCAAGCCCGGCGGAGCACCGGCTTCCCTTCGGTCACCTATGACACCACCGTCTACGTCAACCCGCGCTGGGACAGCGGCATCCACTACGAAATGACCGGCTACTGGAGCGGCCAGATCGAGCACCGGCACTACATCTACGCCGGCAACACCCCCATCGCCCTCTACACCGTCGGCGGCCCCGTCCCGCAAGTGAACCAGGTGCGCTACCTGCACAAAGATCACCTCGGCTCCATCGACACCATCACCGACGAAACCGGCAAAGTCGTCGAACGCCTCAGCTACGACGCCTTCGGCAAACGCCGCCAGCCCAACGGCCAGGACGCCGCCAACCTCGGCGCCGCCACCACCCACCACGGCTACACCGGCCACGAACACCTCGACAGCCTGGGCCTGATCCACATGAACGGCCGCCTCTACGACCCGAATCTCGCCCGCTTCACCCAGGCCGACCCCTACATCCAGAACCCGGCCAACCTGCAAGACCTTAACCGCTATAGCTATGTCAACAATAATCCGCTGAAGTATACTGACCCGAGCGGGTATAAGAAGTTTTGGAAGAACATCACGCTCAATAACGCAAAGGATGTGGTCGAGGACACTTGGAAGAGTGTCTGGCAGAACCCGGTGGGGCGGACCGCCATCGCCGCCATGGTAGGTTGGTACCTGGGTCCATGGGTAACCCAATCTCTGTTCAGTAGCGCCATTGCCGGCACCAGTACGGCGGCACTGACCACAGGCGGTCCTGCCTTTGTCAATGGCATGTGGGTGGCTTCCAACATCGTGGGCGGCGCGGCGGGCGGTTTTTCGAGCACCTATGTCATGACCGGGGGCGACTTCAACGCGTCGATGCGCGGCGGCCTATCGGGAGGGATATTTGGCGGGATCGGGGGTTATTACGGTAATACTTGGAATTTGCAGCGAGTGGCGGCGAATTCTTTTGCGGGCGGGGTGTCGTCAGAGTTGATGGGCGGAAGATTTGGGCAGGGATTCCGGATTTCCATGGGAACGGGGTTGATGAGTTGGGGGTATAGCGCCATGGTGGGGTACAAGGCTGATCCATTACCGGGGAAATCTGACCCGAACCATACGACGTATGACCCCAGAGTCTACCCTGCAGGGCCGCAGGGCATGGATGTTTCTGGTTTCAATGTAGAAGGAAGGTGCTTTCTTTGCCAAGGTGGGATAGGGGGTAGAACCATCAATGCATTGCCAGGCGGACAGGCGGTTTCGCATCTGGATGATTGGTTTAATAATATTGCAAATCGCTATTATCCAGGCTTGGGTGACACGCAGTGGCTTAAGGGCGTGACGATTCCCGCCGCCGTGGTTATAGCGTTTCCTGCGCTATTGGATGGCCCTATGGCAGTGAATCTGAGTGTTGGGCGGCAATAGTTGGGTGACTTAAAATGGCGAACAAATTCGCGGCGTCATGCCTTCCGCTTTTAGTTGCAGTCTCAGCTTGCGCAACGGATCATAGTGAGGCGATGAAAAGATTTAAGGCCCAAGGAGATAAAAGTGTTTCTGAACAAGCTAATATCAATGACTTCATTGGGCCGAATAAACTAGATGTAGTACGGGATGTGCGGGAAGTACGTCCTGGCGTGTTGGAGTACTCTTTCGAATCTAGGTACTACTGGAGTGAGGAAGTGAAATGCAAATATATCTTCGTAGTTGCGAAAGATACGGGTACGGTGATCAGTTGGAGATATAACGGCAAGCCGGAAAACTGTCTTCAGGCCCGATAACCCACAGGGCGGGGTCACACAGGGCGAAAGCACAGAGCGGGGTCAGGCCTTACATTTGACATTCTTCCCGTATCGTCTTACGCTACATTACCGTGATCTCATAGGATGCTGTGATGGCAAGACCTTTGCGCATTGAATTTGCTGGGGCGCTTTATCATGTAACAGCAAGTAGCCTGGGTTGAGCGTTGTTGCGAAACCCGGGATAATGGATTCGAGGAACAGAGAGGGGTCACGAGGAACAGAGAGGGGTCAGGCCTTACATTTGACATTCTTCCCATATCGTCTTACGCTACATTACCGTGATCTCATAGGATGCTGTGATGGCAAGACCTTTGCGCATTGAATTTGCTGGGGCGCTTTATCATGTAACAGCACGCGGCAATGCCCGGGAGGATATCTATGTTGATGATACCGACCGCCAGCGGTTTTTGTCCTTGCTGCACCACACGGTTGATCGTTACGACTGGTATTGCCATGCCTATTGCCTGATGGACAATCATTATCATTTATTGATTGAAACCAATTCGCCAACCTTGTCCAAGGGAATGAAACTCCTCAACGGCGCCTACACCCAATACTTTAATCGCCAGCATCATCGAGTAGGCCACGTATTTCAAGGCCGATTCAAGGCAATTTTGGTTCAAAAGGATTCCTACCTGCTGGAATTGGCGCGCTACATTGCCTTGAACCCGGTGCGCGCACACATGGTGCGCAGCGCCAAAGAGTGGCGGTGGAGCAGTTATCGGGCAACTGCCGGATATGATGAAAGAGAGGCCTGTTTGACGACAGACTGGGTGCTCGCCGGGTTTTCCAAAATCAAAAAGGTCGCACAGCAACGTTATCGCGACTTCGTTCAACAAGGCAAAGGGCAGCCTTCCCCATGGCAACAACTGAAGAACCAGATTTATTTGGGTGATGATAACTTCGTGAACGACATGCAATGCAAGCTTGACCCAGAGCAATCGCTCACAGACATACCCAAAAAACAAAAGCAGGCTCCCGTCAAACCATTAGCTTTCTTT
Source organism: Gammaproteobacteria bacterium (assembly GCA_033717875.1). Lineage (GTDB taxonomy): Bacteria > Pseudomonadota > Gammaproteobacteria > Ga007554 > SBBG01. The sequence continues at coordinate 41,353 of JADDKJ010000019.1, read as the reverse complement.
GCCGAACGCTATAAAACGCGAAACCAAAGCATGGCTCAGGCTTATTTGAGCGGCCACTACACTCTGGCTCAAGTGGGCGAGCATTTTGGAGTCAGTTACGCTACAGTAAGCCGAGCGGTAAAGCAGGTGGGAAAAAGGATTGGGGGGGGTGAATAATGTCAAATGTAAGGCCTGACCCCGCGTGGTGTGACCCCGCGTGGTGCTGACGCGTGTTCTGACGGACGCCGTGTTCGTGTGACGCCGTGTTTCGTGTTCGGTTCAAGCGGGAGCCAGAGAATTGAATGTGCGGGATAAATAACGGGGCAATCGTTATATTAATCTTTTATTGTCAATGTGTTAGTATTTTTGTGGGTATTATCGAGGCCCATTGCCGTTGGTCTTTTCCGCCCATTTCGATGGGGACGGTTTTCTCTGGCATTGATTGAGGTGGCAAGCGTTTTTATGGTATAAAGCGCGGCTGGTTATGAAAAGCGGGTTGTCCGCGATTCTGGCCGGTATAAATCTCACACATGCACCGGCACGTATATCAGGGTGCTCGCGCTGGTCTCTCGAATAGGCCGCGCGGGTTGGTATATGGGGTGTGTGGAGGCCCAACCCTTACAATCTGGAGTTTTAATCATGGCTAATATTTCCATGCGTCAAATGCTGGAAGCGGGCGTTCACTTTGGTCATCAGACCCGTTACTGGCATCCCAAGATGGCGTCGTTCATTTTCGGCGACCGCAACAAGATTCACATCATCAATCTGGAAAAAACCCTGCCGCTGTTCAACGACGCGGTGAATTTCATGAGCAGCCTGGCCGCCCGCAAGGGTACGATCCTGTTCGTCGGCACCAAGCGCGCCGCGCAGGATGTCGTCAAGGAAGAGGCTGCTCGCTGTGGCATGCCCTATGTCGACAAGCGCTGGCTGGGCGGCATGCTGACCAATTTCAAAACCATCAAGCAATCGGTCAAGCGCCTCAAAGAGCTGGAAGCCATGATGCAGGACGGCAGTATCAACCGCTTCAACAAGAAAGAGGCCCTGGGGCTGACGCGCGAGCTGGAAAAGCTGCAAGGAAGCCTTGGCGGTATCAAGGATATGAAGGGCATTCCCGACGCCCTGTTCGTCATTGATACCGGCTATGAAAGGAATGCGATCAGCGAGGCGGTCAGGCTGGGGATTCCGGTGGTCGGCATTGTCGATACCAATAACGACCCCAGCGGTATCGATTACCCCGTCCCCGGCAACGATGACTCCATTCGCGCCATTCAGCTCTATGCGCGTGCCGCCGCCGATGCGGTGATCGAAGCGCGCGCCACCCTGATGCAGGCGGGCGCGGCCGATGAGTTCGTCGAGGTGGACGAAGTAGGCAAGGCCGCCAGGCCGGCGAAAAAGCCCGCTAAGACCGCGGTGAAGAAGCCCGCCAGGAAAGCGGCTGAGAAGACCGAGGCTGCGGAAGGCGGCGAGTAAGTATTGAGGAAGCTCTGATAACGAGCGGCGAGGATCCAGGGTCAGGCGCCTCGCTGCTCGATTTCGATCATCTTATCAAACGTATTTCGAGGACGAATCATGGAAATTACAGCCGCGCTGGTGAAAGAGCTGCGCGAACGTACCGGCTCCGGAATGATGGAGTGCAAAAAGGCATTGGTGGAAGTCGGCGGTGATATCGAGGCCGCCGTCGAACTGATGCGCAAGGCGGGTCTGGCCAAAGCGGACAAGAAGGCCAGCCGCGTTGCCGCCGAAGGTTGCGTGGTGGCGCGTCTGAGCAGTGACGCAAGGCAGGGCGCGATTGTGGAAGTCAATTGCGAAACTGATTTTGTCGCCAAGGGTGATGATTTCACCGCCTTTGCCAATCAGGTGGTGCAGCAGGCACTGGCGGGCAAGCCCGCCGATCTGGATGCGCTGATGGAGATGCCGCTGCAAGCGGGCGATGGCAAAACCATCAATACCGGGCGCCAGGAAATGGTGGCCAAGATCGGTGAAAACATCTCCGTGCGCCGCGTGGCGACGATGACGGCAAGCGCCGGTGTGGTCGGCGCCTACTTGCACGGCAGCCGCATCGGGGTGCTGGTCGAGCTGCAAGGCGGCGATGCCGCACTCGCCAAGGATATCGCCATGCACATTGCCGCCAGCAAGCCGGTGTGCGTATCGGCCGAGGAAGTTTCCGCCGACCTGGTCGAAAAGGAGAAGGAAATCTTCCGCGCCCAGGCGCTGGAGAGCGGCAAGCCCGCCAATATCGTCGAAAAGATGATCAGCGGCCGCGTGCAAAAGTATCTCGCCGAAATCACCTTGCTGGGCCAGCCGTTCGTCAAGAATCCCGATGTCACGGTGGAGAAGTTGTTGCAGGATGCCAAGGCCAAGGCGGTGCGCTTTGTGCGCTTCGAAGTGGGCGAGGGTATCGAGAAGAAGCAGGAAGACTTCGCCGCCGAGGTGATGGCGCAAGTGCGCGGAGCCTGACGGGTGACAGGAGACAGTCCCAAGCCGGCCTTCCAGCGCATCCTGCTGAAACTCAGCGGCGAGGCCTTGATGGGCGATGGCGAATTCGGCATCAGCCCCGCCGTGATCAACCGTGTCGCCACCGAGGTGCGCGAGCTGGTCGAAGCCGGTGTGCAGGTCGGTATTGTGGTCGGCGGCGGCAACTTGTTCCGTGGCGCGGGCCTCTCCGAGGCCGGTATGGACCGGGTGACGGGCGACCAGATGGGGATGCTGGCGACGGTGATGAACGCTTTGGCCATGCAGGATGCCTTGGAACACCAGGGCATTTTCACTCGCGTCATGTCAGCGATCAAGATCAACCAGATCTGCGAGGACTATATCCGTCGCCGCGCCGTTCGCCATCTGGAAAAGGGGCGGGTGGTGATTTTCGCCGCCGGTACCGGCAATCCCTTTTTCACCACCGATTCCGCGGCCAGCCTGCGCGCCATTGAAATCGGCGCGCAGCTTTTGCTGAAAGCGACCAAGGTGGATGGCGTCTACTCCGCCGATCCGCTGAAGTACCCGGATGCGGTGCGTTACGAGCGTCTCGGTTATGACGAGGTGCTGGAGCGCAAGCTGATGGTGATGGACCTCACCGCCATCATCTTGTGCCGCGATCACAAGATGCCGTTGCGGGTGTTCGATATGCACAAACCCGGCGCGTTGCGCCGCATTGTCATGGGCGAAGATGAAGGTACGCTTGTCGGAGGAGATGCCAAATGATCGAGAACATCAAGAAAAATGCCACCGCCCGGATGGCGAAAAGTATCGATGCGCTGAAGGATGAGTTGACCAAGATACGCACCGGCCGCGCTCATCCCAGCTTGTTGGATCATGTCATGGTGCTCTTTTACGGCAACGAGGTGCCCTTGGCCCAGGCCGCCAGCGTGTCGGCCGCCGATGCCCGTACCCTGACAGTGACGCCGTGGGACAAGAACATGGTTCCCGTCATCGAGAAGGCGATCCTGACCTCCAATCTTGGGCTCAATCCGGTCACCTCCGGCACCGTGATCCGCGTGCCCCTGCCGCCGTTGACCGAGGAGCGCCGCCGCGACATGACAAAAGTGGTGCGCGCCGAAGGCGAGGCGGGCAAGGTCGCCATCCGTAACATCCGCCGCGATGCCAACGCCGAGTTGAAGGAAATGCTCAAGAAAAAGGAAATCTCCGAGGACGAGGAGCGCAGGGCACAGGACGACATCCAGAAGTTGACCGACAAGTATATCGCCGAAGTGGACAAGGCGCTGGCCGCCAAAGAGGCGGATTTGATGGAGATTTGACGGCGGGGACGGCTGGGTATCAGTGTCCCGGCGTTTTCAGGTGTTTCAAATCCCGCTTTCCTCGTCGCATTCTTCATTGCTGGCATCCAAGCATCCGATATGACCGATAACAGCAACTCGAAAACCTCTCTGCCACGCCATGTGGCGATTATCATGGATGGCAACGGCCGCTGGGCCAAGAAACGCTTTTTGCCGCGCATTGCCGGGCATAAGGCGGGCGTGGAGGCGGTGCGCGATGTGGTTCGCGCCTGCGCCAAGCGCGGTGTCGAGGCGCTGACGCTGTTCGCGTTCAGCACTGAAAACTGGCGGCGCCCCAAGTCGGAAGTGGGGTTGCTGATGGATCTTTTCATGATCGCTCTGGAGCGCGAGAGCCTGCGGCTGCACGAAGGCAATGTGCGATTGAAGGTGATCGGCGAACGCGGCGCGTTTTCGCAAAAATTGCAGGACAGGATCGCCGAGGCCGAAGCCCTTACCGTCGCCAATACCGGTTTGACCGTGGTAGTGGCGGCCAATTACGGCGGTCGCTGGGACATCACACAGGCGACGCAGGCCGTGGCGCGGAAAGTGGCGGCGGGGGAATTGCAGCCGGCGCAGATCACGGAAGACCTGTTGGCGCAGCATATGTCCTTGCATGGCTTGCCCGAACCCGACCTGTTCATCCGCACCGGCGGCGAAGAGCGCATCAGTAATTTCTTGCTCTGGCAGCTCGCCTATACCGAATTCTATTTTACCGAAACGCTGTGGCCGGATTTCGGCGAGCAGGCTTTCAAGGACGCCCTCGACTCCTTCGCCAGGCGTCAGCGGCGTTTTGGGCGCACCGGGGATCAGGTGGAAGAAGAACAGCAGAGAGAGGCGGGGTAAACAAGCAAGGTGCTCAAACAACGCATATTGACCGCCGCCGTTCTGATTCCGCTGATTGTTCTTGCGATCTTCAAGCTGCCCAATAGCGCCTTCGCTTTGCTGCTGGGCGTGTTTGTCGCGCTGGGGTTTTGGGAGTGGGCGGGTTTGATGGGGCTCGGGGATTCCACCGATCGCGCCATGTATCTCATGCTGGTGGCGCCCTTGCTGGTCGGGGCGGGTTTCCTGCCCGGCGGGTTGCTGGTGGGTATCACTATCGGCGCGGCATGGTGGCTGATTGCTCTGGCCTGGGTGTGGCGGTTCAATACCCGCCCGGTTTCGGGTCCCCCCAGCGTTGCCATGAGCGGTATCTGCGGCGCGCTGGTGCTGGCGCCGGCCTGGATGGCGCTGGTGGTGTTACATGGCACGGAAACGTACGGCCCGCGCTATGTGTTGTTCCTCATGGTGCTCGTCTGGCTGGCGGACACGGGCGCCTATTTTGCCGGCAGGATGTTCGGCAAGCACAAACTGGCGCCGAATGTCAGCCCCGGCAAAACCTGGGAAGGCGTGTGGGCCGCGCTGGTAGTGGGGTTGGGCATGGGTGTGGTGGGCGGCAGGCTGCTGGAGATCAATGTGCAATTGCAGCCCGCGTTCATGTCCTTGTGCGTGATCACGGTGGCGTTGTCGATCGCCGGGGACCTGCTGGAAAGTATGTTCAAACGCCGCGCCGGTGTGAAGGACAGCGGTACGCTGTTGCCGGGGCATGGCGGTGTGCTGGACAGGATAGACAGCCTCACCGCGGCGGCGCCGGTATTCGTTGGCGGATTGCTGTTTCTGGGGACATTGGTGCCGTGAGTTCTGGCTTGATCGGCGTTACCGTGCTCGGTGCAACCGGTTCGATCGGCGCCAGCACGCTGGACGTGCTGGCGCGTCATGCCGATCGCTATCGTGTCGTCGCCCTGACCGCGAATGCCGATGTCGAGCGTCTCCATGAACAATGTCTGGCGCACCGGCCGGAATATGCCGTGATGGCGGACGAGCAGGCGGCGCAGCGCCTGCTTGAGCGCTTGCGCATCACCGCGCCGGACATCCAGGTGTTGGCGGGGATGGAAGGCCTGGAAAAGGTCGCCGCCCTGCCGCAGGTCGATTATGTGATGGCGGCCATTGTCGGCGCGGCGGGTTTGCTGCCAACACTGGCGGCAGCGCGCGCCGGCAAGCGTGTGATGCTGGCCAACAAGGAAGCGCTGGTGATGGCAGGGCGGATTTTCATGGACGAGGTGCGCCGCAACAACGCCGAGCTGCTGCCGGTGGACAGCGAACACAACGCCATTTTCCAGTGTTTGCCTTCCCAATCGTTCAGTCTCGATGCCGTGGGCGTGCGGCGCATTCTGCTCACCGCCTCGGGCGGGCCGTTTCGTACCATTCCTCTGTCCGAGCTCCAGCACGTTACACCCGACCAGGCGTGCGCACATCCCAACTGGGTGATGGGACGCAAGATCTCGGTCGACTCCGCCACCATGATGAACAAGGGGCTGGAGGTGATCGAGGCTTGCTGGCTGTTCAACGCCGCGCCGGATAAAATTCAGGTTGTACTGCATCCGCAGAGCGTGATCCACTCGATGGTCGAGTATCAGGATGGCTCCATTCTCGCCCAGCTCGGCAGTCCCGACATGCGCACGCCCATCGCCTATGCCCTGGCCTGGCCTGAGCGCATCTCGTCCGGTGTCGCGCCGCTGAGTCTGTTCGACGTCGCTCGCCTCGATTTCGAGAGGCCGGACATGAGCCGCTTCCCCTGTCTGCGGTTGGCCTATGAGGCGATGGAGGCGGGGGGGACGGCCACCGCCATCCTCAACGCCGCCAACGAAGTTGCTGTGGCCGCTTTTCTGGCCGGGCAACTCCCCTTCACGTCCATTCCCAAAGTTATCGAAACCGTTTTGTCTGACGTGACGGCGCAGGACGCCACGACCCTGGAGATCATTCTTGCCGACGATGCCAGGGCCCGCGAGGCGGCGGCGGGGCGGTGCCAGTAATGGGTACGGTGCTCTCTTCGGTCTTTTTTTTCATCGTCGCGCTTGGGGTATTGATCACAGTCCACGAGTTCGGCCATTTCTGGGTGGCGCGCAAGCTGGGCGTGAAAGTGCTGCGTTTTTCGGTGGGTTTTGGCAAGCCCTTGTGGAGCCGGCGCGGCAAGGATGGCACAGAGTATGTGATCGCCGCCATCCCGCTCGGCGGTTACGTCAAGATGCTCGACGAGCGCGAGGCGCCGGTCGCGCCGCATGAGCTTTCTTTCGCGTTCAATCGCAAGCCGCTGGGCAGCCGTTTCGCGATCGTTTTCGCCGGTCCACTGTTCAATTTCCTGTTGGCCATCCTCGCCTATTGGGCGGTGTTCATGATCGGCATTGGCGGTATCAAGCCGATCGTGGGCGAGGTCGTTCCCCAGTCGATTGCGCAGAAAGACGGCTTTCAGCCGGGGGATGTGATTGTCGCGGTGAATGGCAAGCAGACCGTGACCTGGGAAGGGGTGATGTTCGCCCTGCTGGACAAGGCGCTGGATCAGCAGGCCGTGGAAGTGCGGGTGAAGGACGCCGGCCAGCGTGAGGTTACGCGGACACTGGATCTGGGCACGATCACCGGCAGCGATCTGGATCAGGGCAACCTGTTGAGCAGCATCGGGATACGGCCTCATCGCCCGCTTATTCCGCCGGTGATCGGCCACCTGGAGCCGGAAGGCGCCGCGAAGCGCGCAGGTCTGGCGGCGGGTGATACAATAGTCGCCGCCGACGGTCAGCCGATCAAGGATTGGGAAGAGTGGGTCAAGTATGTCCAGCCGCGCGCTGGCAAGGTCATCCGGCTCGACATCGAGCGTCAGGGACAGCGCCTTTCGCTGGAGCTGCGGCCTGTCGCCGTGGCGGCCAAGGAAGGGACGGTGGGTCGTATCGGCGCGGCGGTCAAGATGCCGGAAGGCGAATTGCCCGAGGAGCTGCGCGCGGTATTGCGCTATTCGCCGGGCGAGGCGGTAATGCGCGCCGTGGAGAAAACCTGGGATATGTCGTTGCTGACGCTGCGCATGCTGGTCAAGATGGTGACTGGCATGCTTTCCGTGAGCAATCTCAGCGGCCCGATCAGCATCGCGCAGTATGCCGGTTATTCGGCGAGTGTCGGGCTGGTGTCGTTTCTGGGCTTTCTGGCCATTGTCAGTATCAGCCTGGGGGTGTTGAACCTGCTGCCCATCCCGATTCTGGATGGCGGGCATCTCATGTATTATCTGATCGAATGGATCAAGGGCAGCCCGGTGTCGGAAGAGGCGCAAGCGCTCGGGCAGAGGGTGGGTATCGCCATCCTCGGCACGCTGATGATTTTCGCCTTTTATAATGACTTGGCGCGGTTGTTTGGTTCGCCATAAGGACTATTTTGTAATGAAAGCTCCGACAAGAAGAGCACGGACGTCATTGCTGCTGGGCTTACTACCGGCCTTGTTGCTGGCATCGCAGGCGTGGGCATTTGAGCCGTTTGTCATCAAGGATATTCGTCTGGAGGGTTTGCAGCGCACCTCGCCGGGCACACTCTTTAACTATTTGCCGCTCAACGCCGGTGATACCCTCGATGATGCGCGTTCGGCGGAGGCGATCCGGGCGCTGTTCAAGACGGGTTTTTTCGATGACGTGCGGTTCAGCCGTGACGGCGACGCGCTGGTCATCACGGTCAAGGAGCGCCCCTCGATTTCCGGCATCAAGTTCAGCGGCAACAAGGATATCAAGACCGAGGACCTGACCAAGGCGATGAAGCAACTTGGCCTCGCGGAAGGCCGGGTATTCGATCGTTCCCTGCTCGACAAGGTGGAGCGGGAGTTGCAACGGCAATATTTCAGTCAGGGCAAATACGGCGTGAAAATCAAGCCGAAAGTGACTTCGCTGGAGCGCAACCGCGTCGATGTCGCCATCGAGATCGACGAGGGCAAGGCCGCCAAGATTCGCCAGATCGCTATCGTCGGCAACAAGGCGTTCAACGACAAGGAACTGCTGAAGCAATTGCAGCTCACCACGCCGACGATGTTTTCCTTCTTCACCAGCTCGGATCAATACTCCAAGCAGAAATTGTCCGCCGATCTGGAAACCTTGCGTTCCTACTATCTCGATCGCGGCTACATCAACTTCGCCATCGACTCCACCCAGGTGACGATCACGCCCGACAAGCGCGATGTCTACATCACCGTCAACGTCACTGAGGGCGAAAAATACACCATCAAGGACATCAAGCTGGCGGGCGATCTGATCGTTGCCGAAGAAGATCTGCGCAAGTTGATCAATGCCAAGGCGGGCGAAACATTTTCGCGCAAAGCCATCACCGAGGCTTCGGCCGCCATCGCCGAGCGCCTGGGGTCGGACGGCTACGCCTTCGCCAATGTCAATCCCGCGCCGGATATCGACAAGGAAAACAGGCAGGTTTCGGTGACGTTCATGGTCGATCCCGGCAAGCGCGTCTATGTGCGGCGCATCAACGTTGCCGGCAATGCCAGAACCCGTGACGAAGTCATCCGTCGCGAGATGCGCCAGATGGAGGGTGCGATACTGGCGACCGACAAGATCAATCGTTCCAGAATCCGCCTGCAACGGCTGGGATTCTTTCAGGACATCAATATCGAAACGCCCGCGGTTCCCGGTTCCGCCGATCAGGTTGACGTCAATGTCAATGTCACCGAGAGAACCCTGGGCAGTTTCACCGCGGCGGTGGGTTTTTCACAGGTTCAAGGGCTGTTGCTGAGCGCCAGCATCTCCCAGGACAATTTTCTCGGCAGCGGCAAGCGCATCAGCGCCGAGGTGAACACTAGCCGCATCAATACCATTTACAGCGTTTCCTATACCGACCCTTACTATACGTCGGACGGCGTGAGCCGCGGGTTTCGGGGCTTTTTCCGCCAGACCAACGCCACGCGCTTGAATATCGGCAGTTTCACTTCGGACGTATTCGGCGGCGGGGTGAATTTCGGTTTTCCGCTCACCGAGCACAACACCGCTCGCTTGAGTCTTGACTATGAGCACACCCGGATAAAGCCGACCAGTTTCACGCCCCCGAGCTATCGCGGTTTTATCGATGCAAACGGGGACACTTTTGATATAATCAAACTGTCCGGCGGCTGGTCGCATGATACCCGCAACCGCGCCATCTTCGCCGACGCCGGCATGTTGCAAAGCTTGTCCGCGGAGGTGGCGGTGCCCGGCATGGGCTTGCAGTTTTATAAGCTATCGTCCCGTACCCAATGGTTCCGTCCCATCACCAAGGGTTTGACCTTGCTGCTGAATGGCGACGTGGGATACGGCGCCGGGTATGGAGGCACCGAGGAGCTGCCGTTCTGGGAACGTTATTACGCGGGCGGTGCCTATTCCGTGCGCGGCTTCAGGGCGAACACCCTGGGCAGAAAGGAAAATGCCAGGGCCATAGGCGGCGCGGTGAAGCTGGTGGGCAGCGCCGAGCTGATCTTCCCCGTGCCATTCATGGAAGAGAGCAAATCTTTCCGCTTGAGCGCCTTCTTCGATGCCGGCAGCGTCTTTCCCAGCGTCAATCAGATCAACAGCGGGGATTTGCGTTATTCGGCGGGATTGTCGGCCATTTGGCTGTCGCCGATGGGGCCGTTGACATTCAACCTCGCCAGACCGCTGAATAAAAAGGAAGGCGATTACACAGAGTCGTTCCAGTTCGCGCTGGGGACGTTTTTTTAGGGTTTCTAAAAGTTAGGAGTCACGTGTCTTGAGAAAGATCGCATATGCTGCTTTGGGTGTGGTGTTTGGTTTGTCCTTGTCGGCAGGGGCGGCCGCTGAGCTGAAGATCGGGGTTGTCAATGCCACCGAGGTGTTGGAAAAAGCACCCCAGAAAGAAGCGGCGGGCGGGCGGCTGGAACAGGAATTTTCCGGGCGCAGGAACAAGCTGCAAAGCGAGTTCAAGGAAATCAAGCAACTGGAAGAGAAGCTGGCCAAGGATGGAGTGACCATGAGCGAGGGCGAGCGGGCCAAGGCGGAAAAGGATCTTTTGGTGCGCAAGCGTGACTTTGCCCGTGCCCAGGATGAGCTGAACGGTGACCTGAATATTCGCCGTAACGAGGAGCTGAACAAGTTGCAGCAAACCCTGCTCGACGCCATACAGACCGTTGGCAAGGAAGAAAGTTACGATCTGATTCTGGCTGAGGGTGTGGCCTACGTGAATCCCAAGATAGATCTCACGGAAAAAGTCTTGCAGCGCATGAAAGACAAGGCGACCAAGGCGAAAAAATAGATCAGGCGGCAGGTAAGCGGGTGGCGGCGGCAAATGGCATTGCTCTGGGAGAAATCGTGCGCCATGTCGGCGGCACGCTTTATGGCGATGCAAGCCACCTGATCAGCGGGGTGGCGACACTCCAGAGCGCCGGTCCCACGGACATCACCTTTCTCGCCAATCCGCGTTATCGCAAGTATCTGGCCTCGACACAGGCCGGTGCGGTGATCCTTGCCGCGAACGATTTAAATGAGTGCGCCACCGCGGCGGTGGTGGCCGCCAATCCCTATGCCGCCTACGCGCGCGCCGCCACGCTGCTGTATGCCGATCGCGCCTTGCCCGAAGCCGGCGTCCATGTATCCGCTTGTGTCAGTGCGGATAGCCGGGTGCACGACAGCGCCTCGATCGGGGCGCATTGTGTGATCGAAGCGGGGGCGGAGATCGCCGCGCATGTCAGCATCGGTCCTGGTTGCTTCATCGGCAAGGATGCGGTGATTGGTGAAGGCAGTCGTATTTTCCCCAACGTCACCGTCTGTCATGGCGTACGCATCGGCCGGCATGCCTTGATTCATCCGGGCGCGGTGATCGGCGGCGACGGATTCGGTCTTGCCGGTGATCATGGCGTATGGCTCAAGGTGCCGCAACTGGGCAGTGTGTCCATCGGCGACGATGTGGAGATCGGCGCCAATACCACCATCGACCGGGGGGCGCTGGAGGATACCGTTATCGAAGATGGCGTCAAACTCGACAACCAGATCCAGGTGGCTCATAACGTGCGCATCGGCGCCCACACCGCTATCGCCGGTTGCGTCGGCATTGCCGGTAGCACCCATATCGGCAAGCGGTGTACCATTGGCGGCGGGGTCGGCATCAGCGGGCATCTGGAAATCGCCGACGATGTGCATATCACCGGCATGTCGTTTGTCACCAAATCCATTCGCCAGCCTGGCTTGTATTCGTCCGGGATTCCGGCGGATACCAACCAGCGATGGCACAAGAATACCGTGCGGTTTCGGCAGTTGGACGATATGGCGCGCCGCCTGAAAGCATTGGAAGAGCGGTTGAAGCGCGAGCAGGAAAAGAGCGAAAAATAGCCATGCATCTGTGGTGAAAATGCTCGACCGTTGATATGATCTGAGGCGACGCGTCATCTCTTGAGATAAAGGATAAAAATCTTGGAACAATTAGATATCCGCGAGGTGCTCAGGTACCTTCCTCATCGCTATCCTTTCATGTTGGTTGACCGGGTGCTCAGCTATGTTCCCGGCGAATCGCTGGTGGCGCTGAAGAATGTGACCTTCAACGAGCCGTTTTTCCAGGGCCACTTTCCGCAACGGCCTGTCATGCCCGGCGTGCTGATCATCGAGGCCATGGCGCAGGCGACGGGCATTCTGGCGTTTATCAGCACCAACACCCGCCCCACCGATAAATCCCTTTATTTCTTCGCCGGCATAGACAATGCGCGTTTCAAGCAGCCGGTCGTGCCCGGTGATCAGCTCATCCTCGAAGTCGAAGTGCTGCGCGTGATAAGAACGGTCTGGAAGTTCAACGCGACCGCCAAGGTGGATGGCAATGTGGTTGCCACGGCGGAAATCATGTGCGCGGAAAGGGAACTCGAGCCTTGAGCAGTGCATTGATTGCCCCAAGCGCGATAATTCATCCTGACGCGCGGCTGGCCGCTGGCGTCAGCGTCGGCCCCTATTCGGTGATCGGCGCCGGTGTCGAGATCGGCGAGGATACCTGGATCGGTCCGCACGTCGTGGTCAACGGCCCGACGCGTATTGGCCGTGACAACAAGATCTACCAGTTCGCTTCGATCGGCGATGCGCCCCAGGATAAAAAATACCAGGGCGAGGATACGCGGCTGGAGATCGGCGATGGCAATGCCATCCGTGAATATGTCACCATCAACCGCGGTACGGTGCAGGGTGGCGGCCTGACGCGCCTTGGCGATGACAACTGGATCATGGCCTATGTGCACATCGCCCACGACTGCATGCTGGGCAATCACATCATCATGTCCAACAATGCGTCGCTGGCGGGTCATGTGACGCTGGAAGACCATGTCATTCTCGGCGGGTTCACTCTGGTACACCAGTTCTGCCGTCTGGGCGCGCATTCCTTTACCGCGTTCAATACTGGTATCACCAAGGACGTGCCGCCCTACCTCATGGTGTCGGATTACCGCGGCGTGCCGCATGGTCTCAACACCGAGGGCCTGAAGCGGCGCGGTTTCAGCACCGAAACCATCGAAAACCTGCGCCGCGCGTACAAGGTGCTTTACCGTTCCAACCTCACCCTCGATCAAGCGCTCGAACGCCTCAGCGAAATGGCGGCCGGTTGTCCCGAAATCAGCATCATGGCCGATTTTGTGGCGAAATCCTCGCGCGGCATTATAAGATAACGTCTTATCTATCCGGCAGATTGCTTGTGGATCTGCCGGATTCCGGTTTTCCTCTCATTGCTAAGAGCGATCATGTTGAGGGGTGTCTCTAAAAATCCGCTGAAGCGGTTTGCCAGCGTGATTCCGGCATTGTTGCTGGCGACAGCCGCATTCGCCCAAACGTCTCCCGATCCTGCGCAGGATTTGCGCGAGGCCGATCTGGAGTCGATCGCGGGTGTCGTCGAGCAGGAAATCCAGGCCAGCAATCTCCCCGGCGCGGTCATTGTCATCGGTCATCAGGGGAAGGTGGCGTACCGCCGCGCCTTCGGCAACCGCATGCTCAAGCCGGAAACGTTGCCGATGGCCGAGGGCACGATCTTTGACATCGCCTCCTTGACCAAGCCTGTCGCAACGGCCACCGCCGTGATGCAGCTTGTCGAACAGGGCCGGTTGCGTCTGGATGATCCCATCGCGAAGTATTGGCCGGAATTCAAGGCCAATGGCAAGGAAAACATCACGGTACGCCACGCCCTCACGCATTATTCGGGGTTGCGCGCGGTGCTGGATGTGAGCAAGGACTGGTCGGGCTATGACGCGGCCGTCAAGCGGGTCGAAGTCGAGCGGCCGATGCTTCCTCCTGGCGCGGGTTTCATCTATAGCGACATCAATTTCATCGCGCTCGGTGAGCTGGTGCGGCGTGTTTCCGGTGTGCCGCTGGATGTGTATTGCGTGCAAAACATCTTCGCTCCGCTGGGCATGCGTGACACTATGTTCAAGCCCGCGCCGGATCTCAAGCCGCGCATCGCACCCACCGAATTTCGTCAGGGTGTGTTGCGCTGGGGCGAAGTGCATGACACTGCCGCCTACCGGATGGGCGGCGTGGCCGGGCATGCGGGGCTGTTTTCCACCGCCGGCGACCTGTCGGTTTTCGCACAGATGTTGCTCGATGGAGGCGGCATGAATGGCGCGCGGATACTGAGTCCGCTTTCGGTCGAGAAAATGACGCTGCCCCAGACGCCGCCCGGCAAGCAGGCCATGCGCGGCTTCGGTTGGGACATCGACTCGCCGTTTGCCTCGAATCGCGGTGATCTGTTTCCTCTCGGGTCCTATGGCCATACCGGATTCACCGGCACATCGATGTGGATCGATCCGGTGTCCAGAAGCTATGTCATCGTTCTCACCAACAGGGTGCATCCCGACGGCAAGGGCACTTCAGTGGCGCTGCAAAACAAGGTCGCTACCACAGTGGCCGCAGCGCTCGGGCCGCTGTCGGCGGAGCAGGTGCTCGCCAGCCGCCGTTCGTTGACCGGCTATTATGAGTTGATCAGAAACCTCCGCCAGGGCGCGCGTAACGGCAAGGCGGAAACCGGTATCGACGTTCTGGCGGCGCAGCAGTTCGCGCCGCTGGCTGGCATGCGCGTGGGCTTGATAACCAATCATTCCGGTGTCGATAGCGCGGGGCGGCGCACCATCGATGTGCTCTATCGGGCGCCGGGGGTGAAGCTGGCGGCGATCTTCAGCCCCGAGCACGGCTTGTACGGCAATCTCGACGAAAAAGTCACATCGAGTGCCGATACGGTGACCGGTCTTCCGGTATTCAGTCTGTATGGCGAAACGCAACGCCCCACGGATCAGATGCTCGAAAATCTCGACGCGCTGGTGTTCGACATCCAGGATGTCGGCGCGCGCTTCTACACCTACATCACCACCATGGCCTATGCGATGGAAGCGGCGGCGCGCAGGGGCATCGCCTTTTATGTCCTCGACCGGCCCAATCCCATCACGGCTTCCATGGTGCAGGGGCCGGTGCTGGAGCCGGAACTCAAATCCTTCACTGGCTATTTCCCCTTGCCCCTGCGCCACGGCATGACCGTCGGCGAACTCGCGCAGATGTTCAATGCCGAAAACCGGCTGGGCGTAAAACTGCAAGTGATCAAGATGCGCGGCTATCAGCGCGGTGACTGGTACGACGAGACTAGCTTGCAGTGGATCAATCCCTCGCCGAATCTGCGTACCCTCGCTCAGGCGACGCTATATCCCGGCGTGGCGATGATCGAAGGCGCGAACATCAGCGTTGGCCGCGGCACCGATACCCCATTCGAATTGCTGGGCGCACCCTGGATCAACGCCAAGGAGCTGGCCGGCTATCTCAACAAACGCAAAATCCAGGGCGTGCGCTTCATGCCGGTCGACTTTCGCCCCGGCGCCAATCGCTATCAGGGCGAAGTTTGTCACGGCGTGCAGATCGTGCTCACCGACCGCCAGGCCCTTGATGCCGGCATTTTAGGCGTAGAGATTGCCAGCGCGCTTTACCGCCTTTATCCCAACGACTTCCAGCTCGACAAAACCCTCGCCAACATCGGCGCGCGATGGGTGATAGAAGCGATCAGAAACAATCAGGACGTGGACGCCATCGCCCTGGGGTGGCAGGATATGCTTGAGGAGTTTCGGGGGGTGAGGGGAAGGTATTTGCTGTATTAGGGGCAATACTGTTCAGCAAGTAGCAAGTAGCCTAGGTTGAGCGTTTTTGCGAAACCCGGGATAATCGATTCGAATTGTTCCCATGAATTTGGATTGCCGCTGTAATGGTCGCCTATCGCCGCAACTTCATCCCTGGAGGAAGTTATTTTTTCACGGTGACGCTGTTGGATCGCGCATCGCAGTTGTTGATCGAACGCATCGACGAGTTGCGTGCTGCGTTTGTATCGGTACGGGCGGAACGTCCCTTTGAAATCGACGCTATTGTGGTCTTGCCCGAGCATTTGCATTGCATCTGGACATTGCCGCCGGGCGATGCGGACTATGCTTTACGATGGCGTGAAATAAAATCACGCTTCTCGCGGCGCATTCCAGCCGGTGAACGCCGCACTGCGGGGCGTATCGCCAAACGCGAACGCGGCCTGTGGCAACGCCGTTATTGGGAACATACGCTGCGCGACGAACGGGACATGGCGCGGCATATCGACTATATCCATTACAACCCCGTCAAACACGGCCATGTATCTTGTGCCGCCGACTGGCCATACTCCTCGTTTCACCGCTTTGTACAACGCGGGGTTTATCCCTTGGGTTGGGGTATGGCCGATGAAATCAATCACGGGAGATTCGGGGAATGAAGGCGCCTGCTGCCCCGGGTTTCGCAAACAACGCTCAACCCAGGCTACTTGCTGAAGCGGAAAGTAATGAGAAAATTCATATAAAATGAATCGTTATATTAATCCAGTGCAGGATGGCCGTAATAAATAAGTAATTTATATTTTTTTTATTAAAAATCAATAATATAAAATTTTAATAAAAAATATGTTGACATACTTTCTTTGGGAATGATAGAAATTGTTCGTCCGTAGGCGTTGTGGTTATTCGCATAATAAACATTGGAGGTTTTTATGAAAGAATCTGCATTATTCTTCGGTATCTCGGTATCTCGGTATCTCGGTATCTCGGTATCTCGGTATCTCGGTAGTAGTTCTCGCTTCAAATCTGATTGTGAACCTCGTCTTCCCCTAATCTCCAGTCTCTACTTGCTTGCAATCGGCGGATTGATGTTGATTGCGGAGGGTGCTATTGCGCAAACCCCGGTTTCGTCGAAGGATTTAGTTTCTCAGGGAGCAGCAGTCGCAGGTCGTGGGATTCCCGTGGTGCGTGGCGAATCATCAGGTTCTGGCGGTGGGGAAAGCTCATCCTCAGTAAAGGGCGACGGAGTTCCGCCTTCGGTACCGGTTCCTCGTGGGGCTGATCCAAGCTTCGTATCCACTCTGGCGACGTGCGCCGGTTGGTGGGTTACCGGATCCCATCAATGGAAATGGCGCGGCATCTCAGGGTTGTACATGAGAAATGAGCTATACGCCTCAACAAATACCTTTTATGGGTCCTATACCGATCCCAATGCATGTGGCAGGCCCGCGCTGATTGTTGATCGTATCAAGATTTATGCCATCGCCAGAGGTACTGACATTGCTCCGGAAGTCAATCGTACAGCCTACAATGCCAGCTTTGTTGATGGATCAGACACTAAAACAGGCAGTTTCGGGTTGGCTCAAGCGATGTGCGGTGCCGATGCCCATCACGAGGCATTCAAGAATGGTGTGACCTGGTTCACTCAAGGTCGTTCCGGTTGTTGACGAATGTATAATTACAATCGTGACCATGCTTTTGCGCTGGGAAGGAAACTTCCGCAGTGCAAGAGCTGGTTTTTGATCGTTGTGTCATTCGTGTTGATAGGCGTGTACGGGGTATGTCTGGCGAGCGCGCCGTCCGGTATGGGCAAGCCTTTCGAGTTTGATCAGAAAACGGTCGACGCCTTTCTACAGAGTGGAGAGCGCGGTGTCTTGATTGCTATGGCCGGTGATCCGGCTTTGTGCGGTGCTCTGCAACTTACTTGTCGCCTGCAAACCGGGGACATGTTCGCGGCCAGATTTCTTCTCTGTAACCAGACCGGGGAAATGCTGAGCTATCGGCTGATTATCCTTGCCGACTATCGACAGCATGTGTTTGAGCTGGGCGGCGTGGCCGGAACCTCTCATCCTTTGAAGATTGACTCAAATAGCTGCAAAACATACATGATCGGCGTTTCACATCTCGGTGCGGGTGCCCATGACCTTGTTTTTGCGGCTATTCGGTATGTGGGCGATAAGCCTACTGGGAGAGGAGGTGATTTCGCAGTACTGGCGCATCGGATGAATCTATTGGTCGGACGAAACGAATTTCCAGCATATACATTACTGGAAAATCTGGAACACACGCCGCGACGTGGCAATATCGATGCAGAAATTCGCTTTGTGAGTCCTACTTCCAATGTGCCGCCTGATAAGGATGGGGGTAGTCGTGCCCTGCTTTCGGTTGCCGTGGGAAATATGTTGGAGCAATCCCTGACACATGCCCTCCTGCTTTTTTCAGGTGATGTGCAAATCGCCGCTATGGATGGTGATACCGATACTGGGGTAAAGCCGATGTTTTTCATCGTGGAGCCGCAATCTGTTGTTCGGGCTAATGTACATATATTGCAGCAGCGGGAGCGGTTATGGGCCTTGATAATAGAGAGTCCTTATGCCCTTCTTGAAGAAAAGCGTGGGATAATGACGAAAATTCCAATGGCGGTGAGGATTTCAAATGTGTTGGATTAAGTGAAGGCGGATAAAAGGCCATGAAGCGAACAACATTATTTACGATACTGTTTGTATTGCCAGGAATGTCTGCGATCGTGCAGGCGGATGATCGACTGACATTTGGGTTGGGAATCGGGGCGCCCTATAGCGGTATTGGTGTGAATGTAGGGTTAGTTAGCTCAAAGGATCTAAAATTTCTCTCCCTTGGGCGCGTTGGCGGGACCGGTGGTGGTGGTGACGGGGCGTGGGGTGCTGGAGCAGGTTGGGTCAGAACGGATCTATTTTCTGATAAATCCAGTAAACATGGAGTCGGTCTTTACCTGGGGCAGGTTACCACCAAACGCTCTGTCGATCCTGGTAAAGACGATGTTCGAGGTGCTTACGGCGCGGGGTTGGTGTATTCCTATTTTTTGAGTGGTATAGGGCGGTCGGGGCTTGTGTTGGGGCTTACACCGGCCATTGCGGAAAGTGGCCGGACTGCACTATGGTTCCAGCTTGGTTACCAGTTCTAAAGACATCTTGTTCAAAATGGGAATAATGTACCGCACAATTTCACATATCGTCATCATTGCGGCTACCATGACGTGTTTAATCGGCTGTAGTAGCTGGCCCAAGGTAAAGATTCTGGGCGATGACTATTATTTCTCCCCATTTCCGCCTAATCAGACACAGGGAGTACCTGGGGGCGGTGGTCAAGGCGGGGCTTCTGCTGGGCCACGTTCGGCACCATAGCGAAGGTATTGCCGGCCTCGCGATCAGCGCAGCGCGGGGTCAGTTTGCCCTTGATCGCCCATTCGGAAAGCGCCCGTTCTTTGCCCTCGCCGCGTTCCAGTTGGGTTACCGATTCGAGCAGTCGGCGTCCGTCATGGTAGGTAATCTCGAATGGGTTTGTCTGGCAAGTGTCCTGGCTAACATTAAACGCTGTTGAGGCCGCGCTGTGTCGCCCGGCTGAGGCGATACTCAGCCATGCTCGGCCAGTTTACGCCGTTTGAAGGCATCGAAATCGAACGGCTCCGGCTCGCCGCTCTGCTCGCCTTCAATCAACGCCTGGAGGATGGTTTCGATTTCGGCGCTGCGCTCCTGCTCGCGGCGAATAAGGTCGCGGATATATTCGCTGTCGTTGGTGTAGTGCCCGGCGGCGATCTGGGCCTTGATCCAGTTGTCCTGCTGGTCGGTCAGGGTGATGGTTTTGCGCACGGTTGCCATACTTTCACCTCACAAATTAACGGTCCTTTCCCGTCACGCCTCCCCCAACAACTCCCCCGCCTCCCGCGCCATCTTGCTTCTGCCGAACATGAGCTGTAGCCGGCTGCCGCCGCACTGGCGCCATAGCACGGCGGAGCGGATGGCGGCGAGCAGCAGGGCGCGGACTTTGTTGGCGTTGTCGGGGTTGGAGAGATAGCCTTGTTCACCGCTGACGATGATGCGGGGATTGAGATTGCTGATGGTGTCGCTATACAACCCGGCGAGACTGGCGATGACGTTGCTGTGGGTTTGCGAAAAGTGCTCGGATTGGGTGCGCGCCTTTTCGATGCCATCGGCGATTTGTTGCAGCATGGCCGGGCGTTTCGCCAACTGGCGTTCAAGGTAAAGGATGGCGACGGTATAGCGGGTGAGTTCGAGGTCGCGCGGCTGGCTGTTGTCGGCGCCAAGTTGAATGCGCAGCCACTTGAGGCCGGTGTTGACGCCGCGCACGCCACCATAGACGGCGGCGGTGCTGGGCGGGTTGGTGATGAACAGGCTGGCGATGGTGATCTCGAAATCGCGGCTGTCCGCGGCGCCCTTGCGGGCGATTTCCTGTACGAGGTGGGCGGCCTGAAAAACGCCGGCCAGGGCAAGGGTTCGGTCTTCGCTGGTATGGCTCATGATGCGTAGCGTGATGTTGTATTGTGCATAAGCGATGTTGTGTTGGCGGCATCGCCGGTGTGTTCGATGATGCCTCCGCCCAGGCATTCCTCGCCCGAATAAAACACAACGGATTGTCCCGGCGTCACCGCCCATTGCGGCTGATCGAAGGTGACGCGGCAAGTACCGTTGTCCAATGCCGTGATGGTGCAGGCTTGATCGGGCTGGCGGTAACGGGTTTTCGCCGTGCAGCGCAGCGGCAGGTCGGGTTGTGTTCCGCTTGTCCAGTGCAGATTGCCCGCCACCAGATACTGGTTGTAGAGCAGCGGGTGGTCGTGGCCCTGCACCACGATCAAAGTATTGCTGGCCAGTTCCTTGCCGGCGACAAACCAGGGCTCGCCGCTGTCGCCTTGCCGGCCGCCGATTCCCAGCCCCTGGCGCTGCCCGAGAGTGTAATACATGAGGCCATCGTGACGCCCGATAAGCTCGCCCTCGGGCGTGCGCATCTCGCCCGGTTGGGCGGGCAGATAGCGCGACAGGAAATCCCTGAAATCGCGCTCGCCGATGAAGCAGATGCCCGTGCTGTCCTTTTTCGCATGGTTGGCGAAGCCGGCTTCGGTGGCGATGCGGCGTACCTCCGGTTTGGCGAGTTCCCCGACGGGGAAGAGCGTTTTCGATAATTGCCGCTGGCCCAGGGTATAGAGGAAATAGCTCTGATCCTTGTTGGCGTCACGTCCCTTGAGCAGGCGGTACAGTCCATCCCGCCGTGCTACCCGAGCATAGTGACCGGTGGCGATGAAGTCGGCGCCCTGGGTCAGGGCATAGTCGAGGAAGGCTTTGAACTTGATTTCCTTGTTGCAGAGGATGTCCGGGTTGGGCGTGCGTCCATGGCTGTATTCGTCGAGAAAATGCTGGAACACCCGGCCCCAATACTCTTTCGCAAAATTCACCGCGTCCAGGCCGATGCCCAGCCGGTCGCATACCCCCAGCGCGTCCCGCGCGTCGATGGCGGCAGGGCAGTTGCCATCGGGATCTTTTTCTTCCCAATTCTTCATGAACAGGCCGCTGACATCGTAGCCCTGCTGTTTGAGGAGGAGGGCGCTGACTGAGGAATCGACGCCGCCGGACATGCCGGCGATGACGCGGGTCTTGCTTGGGTTGAGGAGCATTGAAAGGAATCGAAAAAATACTGTTTTCGGAAAAAAATAGGGCTTTAGTCTTGATATGGGCGTTATTGTAACAAATAAACTCCCTCGCTGACGGGATGACTTCTCGTGTGGCCACTGCGTATTGCATGCAACGGCCCGCCATAATTTCGGCAGCACACGTCCCCTTCCTCTAGTCAATTTGCTGTCATCATGCTGTTCCTTGTTTGTAACTCATTGATATTTTATTGATTATAAGTGTGGCATGGTGCTTGCTTCGTCGGTCTCGGGCGTTTTGGCAAAGCAGAAGGAACAAGGCATGGCGGTCGAGAAGCTGGATAAAGAAGAGGGTGCTGAAGAAAAAGTAGGCAAGAAAAAATCTTCCCTGATGAAAAAGCTTCTCATCCTTGCCGGCGTGCTGGTGCTGATTGGCGGCGGTAGCGGGGCTGCTTTCTTTTTTCTGGGGAATGGACATGGCGGAGAAAAGGGCAAAGGCCATGATAAAGCCAAGTCTGAACAGCCCAAGGCGCCTCCGGTGTACTACGCATTCGATCCGGCCTTTGTCGTCAATTTCAAGGATGAATCCGAGATGCGATTCCTGCAAGTGACCATCGAAGTCATGGCGCGCGATCCGCTGGCCATCGAATCTGTGAAGACTCATACCCCGGTGATCAGAAACAATCTCATCATGCTGTTAAGCAACCAGACGGTGGAAAGCGTCAGCACCGTCGAGGGGAAAGAGAGAATTCGCGCGGAAACGTTGAAGGAGATACAGAAAATACTCAAAAAACAGACGGGTTCTCCGGGAGTGGAGGATGTCTATTTCACAAGTTTCGTGATGCAGTGAACCATGGCCGTTACAGACATTCTTTCTCAAGATGAAATAGACGCGCTTCTGCACGGCGTCGATAGCGGCGACGTTGAAACAGGCGGCGGCGAGTTTATAGCCGACGGAACCGCGCGCAACTACAATTTTTCAAGCCAGGACCGTATCGTCAGAGGGCGCCTACCGACCCTGGAAATGATCAACGAGAGATTCGCGCGCCATTTCAGGGGAAGCCTTTTCAATATGTTGCGCCGGACGCCGGAGATTTCAGTCAATGGCGTTCAGATGCTCAAGTTCGCGGAATATGTTCATAGCCTTTTTGTCCCCGCCAATCTGAATCTCGTTCGCATCAATCCGTTGCGCGGAACGGCATTGTTCGTTTTCGATCCGAAACTGGTGTTCATCGTCGTGGATAATTTTTTCGGCGGAGACGGACGGTTCTATACCAGAATCGAGGGGCGCGAGTTCACTCCAACCGAGATGCGTGTCATACAAATGATGCTGCAGCAGGTATTCAAGGATCTAAAGGATGCCTGGACACCGGTGATGCCGGTCGATTTTGAATATGTGCAATCGGAAGTCAATCCCCAGTTCGCGAATATCGTCAGTCCCACCGAAGTTGTTGTGGTGACGACATTTCATATCGAGCTCGATGGCGGCGGCGGAGATCTCCATGTGACGATGCCTTATTCGATGATCGAACCCATTCGCGAGGCGCTCGATGCCGGTGTGCAAAGCGATCGTTCCGATGTGGATGAGCGATGGCTGATGTCTTTGCGCGATGAAATAAAAGAGGCCAAGGTCAATATCAGCAGTGTGCTCGCGGAAGTGGATATCACATTGCGCGATTTGATGAAAATGAAGCCCGGGGATGTCATCCCTTTCGAAGCACAGGATACGGTTACTTTGATTGCCGAGGATGTGCCTGTGTTTCGAGGAGTGTTCGGTGTTTCGGATGGGCGAAACTCAGTCAAGGTTACAGCGCCCATTAAAAGAGCATCTTCTTGACCAGGCATGGACAGAATAAAGGAGAAATCCGGTGATTGATAATGAGTTGATGTCGTCTTCTTCGAGCGTTGAAGACGAGTGGGCCGCGGCCCTCGCCGAGCAGGAGGCGTCCGAGCCGGCGTCCGGGAAGGGGGTGGATGAAGGCGCGAAGGGAAACGCCGCGGCTTATTCTCCCGCGCAATTTCAGGAGTTTCAAAAGGAGAGCCCGGTTACAGAGCTTGCGGGAGATGTCAATCTGGATGTGATTCTGGATGTTCCTGTGACGCTCTCGATGGAAATAGGCCGGACCTTGATCAGTATTCGCCATCTGCTACAGCTTAATCAAGGGTCTGTGGTTGAGCTTGACCGCTTGGCTGGAGAGCCGTTGGATGTATTGGTCAACGGAACGCTTATCGCTCACGGTGAAGTCGTAGTGGTCAATGAAAAATTTGGCATACGCCTGACCGATGTGATAAGCCCCTCGGAGCGGGTGAAGAAGCTGAAGTGATGAAAGCGATATCTCTTTACACCCGCTTGAGCAATCTCGCCGTTTCAGGAATGCTGTTTCTTCCATCCTTGGGACATGCCCTGGAAAAAGCAGGGACATCCACGGCGGTTCCCGCCGCATCGGGCGTTTCCGCGGGAAGTTTGTTGCAGGTGACGCTGGGATTGGCGCTGGTATTGCTTATCATCGGCGGCATGGCATGGATGCTGCGGCGTTATGGGAAGCTGAAATCATCCACCGATGGCTCGTTGAAAGTGCTCAGCGGCTTGTCTGTTGGCCCCAGGGAACGCGTTATCTTGATGCAGGTGGGGGAAGAGCAAGTGTTGATAGGTGTTGCGCCGGGGCGCGTTCAGACGCTGCACGTTCTGGAAATGCCTGTGCCGCTCTCTTCTCCGCTATCGGCAACAACTGGCGCGCCAAGGGCAGACAACAAGAACGGAAAAGTTTCCGCGGTGGATATGAAGACTTTCGCCACGAAATTGAGTTTGGCAGTCAAGCAGCGCATGTCCTCATGAAACGCGCGATTTTTATAACCTTGCTCATGTTCCTGCCGCTACAGGCGGCGCTGGCCGCGCCCGGATTGGATGTGGCTACGGTGACGCCAGGCGCCGGCGGCTCTCAGACCTATACCGTAAGCATTCAAACCTTGCTGTTCATGACGCTGCTGTCGATGTTGCCGGCGGCTTTGCTTATGATGACTTCCTTTACGCGCATCATTATCGTGCTGGCCATCCTGCGGCAGGCGCTCGGAACGGGCGCCACGCCGACGAACCAGACATTGATCGGTCTGGCACTGTTCCTGACGTTCTTCATCATGTCTCCGGTGTTTGACAAGGTCAATCAGGAGGCTTTGCAGCCTTACATGGAAGAAAAGATACCCGCCAGCGAGGCGATCAATAATGCGAAGAGTCCATTCATGGATTTCATGCTGAAGCAGACGCGCGAAAGCGATCTTGAATTATTCACCAGAATATCGGGAAAGGATGGTATCGAATCGCCAGAGGCGGTGCCGTTCTCGCTTCTCGTTCCCGCATTCGTCACCAGCGAACTGAAAACGGCCTTTCAGATCGGTTTTCTGATATTCATACCTTTTTTGATTATCGACATAGTGGTATCCAGTGTATTGATGTCGATGGGTATGATGATGCTGTCTCCCATGGTGATTTCGCTGCCATTCAAAATCATGTTGTTCGTTCTGGTGGATGGCTGGTCTTTGATCATAGGCACGCTGGCGGCGAGTTTTAGCTAGGGGCTAACCATGACACCTGAATCCGTCATCGACATCGGCCGCGAGGCATTGACTGTCGCGGCGCTATTGTTGTTCGTCCTGTTGCTCCCGGCGCTTGCGATCGGCTTGCTGGTGAGCATTTTCCAAGCCGCCACCCAGATCAACGAAGTCACTCTGAGTTTTGTTCCGAAACTGCTCATCACCTTGCTGACGATAGTTCTGGCGGGTCCGTGGATGTTGAACATATTTGTTGATTACATGCGGCGCCTTATCGAGAACATTCCCATGCTTATTGGGTAGTTTCGGTCGGCATGGCGCGGCATGGATACGGTGCCGATTCGTTAATCTGATAAAGATCTCAATACATGCAATTTACCAGTGCGGAAATCAGTTCCTGGATCGGCATGTATCTGTGGCCCTTGTTCCGCATCGCGGCCATGGTGGGCGTGGCGCCGGTGTTCGGCGCGCAGAATGTGCCGGTACGAATCCGCGTCGGCATCGCGGTGGCATTGACCCTTGTTATTGCGCCTGTCCTGCCGCAAGTCCCCCAGGTAGACCCCATAAGCTCAGTCGGCGTATTGATTATTGTCCATCAGGTGATGATTGGTATGGCGATAGGCTTCGCCTTGCGCCTGGTATTCGCGGCATTTGTGCTGGCGGGACAACTGATCGGTCAAACGATGGGTCTGGGATTTGCCGCGATGGTCGATCCGCAGAATGGCGTGCAGGTTCCGGTCGTCGGTCAGTTTTATCAGATCATGGTGACTTTGTTGTTTCTTGCCATGAATGGCCATCTGGTGCTGATCGAGGTCATCGCCGACAGTTTCCGCACATTGCCTGTCGGTCCCAAGGGGTTGGGGATGGACAGCCTGTGGAGTTTGGTGCTGTGGGGGGGGCAGGTGTTCGCCGGGGCGGTGCTCGTTTCCTTGCCTGCCGTGACCGCTTTGTTGGTCGTGAACATCGCGTTCGGTGTGATGACGCGCGCCTCGCCGCAATTGAACATTTTTGCCGTCGGTTTTCCCGTCACGCTGGGCATCGGCGTTGTTGTCATGCTGGTGACCCTGCCGGTGATTCTGCCGCAGCTCAGCCATATCATGAGCGATGCCTTCACCATGATGCAGCAGCTTGTGGCTGGAGGGCGATAGCGCATGGCGCAACAGGATTCCGCGCAGGAACGCACCGAACAGGCGACTCCCAAGCGCCTGCAAGAGGCGCGCGAAAAAGGACAAATCCCCCGTTCCCTGGATTTTACCAGTACGACGATGATGCTTGCGGCGGCGGGCGGGATACTCGTTCTGGGCGGGCGCATGGCATCGGGGATGCTCGATACCATGCGCCATGGTTTCCAGATCAGCCGCGAAGACATATTCAGTCCGGGCGCCATGCTGAAGTTGCTCGAACAGTCCACGGCGGACGCCCTTCTCATGCTTGCTCCATTTTTCGTGCTCATGATGGTGGTTGCCATTCTTGCCCCGCTGGCGATAGGAGGATGGTCGTTCAGTGCCGAGGCCATCGGATTCAAGTGGGAGAAACTCAACCCGCTGTCAGGCCTGAAGCGGATCTTTGGTCCGCACGGAATGATAGAGATGTTCAAAGCGCTGGCGAAATTTAGCGTGCTGTGCGCGGCGGCGGTGCTGGTTTTGTGGAATATGGCCGATGTCTTCATCGGCCTGGGCGCCGAGCCCCTGCCGAATGCGTTGAGTCATGTGGCCCATTTGCTGGGGTGGGTCTTTCTGGCGTTGAGCGCGACGATGGTTTTGATCGCGGCGGTTGACGTGCCTTTTCAACTTTGGAATCACGCCCGGCAATTGAAAATGACACGCCATGAAATCAAGGAAGAGTTCAAGGAGACGGATGGCAGTCCCGAAATAAAGAGCCGCATACGCAGTCAGCAGCGCGAAATGGCGCGCCGTCGCATGATGGCCGAGATTCCGAAGGCCGATGTGATCGTCACCAACCCCACTCACTACGCGGTTGCCTTGCGTTACGACAAGAACAGGATGGCCGCGCCGGTGGTCATCGCCAAAGGCACCGATCTGATCGCCTTGCAAATCCGGGGTGTTGCCGCTCAGTACCGTATTCCCATCATGGCCGCTCCGCC
Source organism: Gammaproteobacteria bacterium (assembly GCA_033717875.1). Taxonomy (GTDB): domain Bacteria; phylum Pseudomonadota; class Gammaproteobacteria; family Ga007554; genus SBBG01. Next base: position 14,414 of record JADDKJ010000019.1, on the reverse strand, counting down.
CTTGGCACGAGCGCTGCATTACAGTACGGAAGTGAATCATGCGATTCCCGCAGGGCTTTATTTAGCCGTGGCGCAGGTGCTGGCCTATGTTTATCAGCTCAAGAGTCGTCAATATTATGACGCGCAGTATAGCGATGAACCTGTGGAGATGGCGGAATTGCCAATACCGGATGAGTATAGAAAATAAGATGTTGCCAGAGAAAAAATGAATCCGACCCTTCTGGAAGCGCTCCGCGATTTTGGCCGCCGCGGCCTGGGTATTCCACTGTTTCTCATGATGTTGCTGGCGATGATGGTGGTGCCTCTGCCGCCATTGCTGCTTGACGTGTTCTTCACCTTCAGCATCGCGCTGTCGTTGATTGTGTTGCTGAGCGGTGTGTATGTGCACAAACCCCTCGATTTCGCGGCATTTCCCACAGTATTGCTGCTGGCGACCTTGCTGCGTTTGGCGCTCAATATCGCCTCGACGCGCGTCATATTGATGGAAGGGCACACCGGTACGGCGGCGGCGGGCCATGTCATCGAGTCCTTCGGTGAATTCGTGGTGGGCGGTAATTATGCCGTCGGCCTGGTGGTGTTCGCGATTTTGGTCATCATCAATTTTGTCGTCGTCACCAAAGGCGCGGGACGTATTTCTGAAGTCAGCGCGCGTTTCACTCTCGATGCCATGCCAGGAAAGCAGATGGCTATCGACGCGGATCTCAATGCCGGACTGATTACCCAGGAAGAGGCAAAAGCGCGCCGTGCGGAAGTCGTTCAGGAGGCCGATTTCTACGGCTCGATGGATGGCGCCAGCAAATTCGTGCGCGGCGACGCCATCGCCGGCATCCTGGTTTTGTTCATCAATATCATCGGCGGTTTCGTCATCGGCGTGTTGCAACACGACATGGCTTTTGGCGAGGCACTGCACAACTACACGCTGCTGACCATAGGCGATGGATTGGTGGCGCAGATTCCGGCGCTGTTACTGTCCGTCGCCGCCGCCATCATGGTGACGCGCGTTTCAAGCGCCCAGGATATGGGCAAGCAAATCCTGGCGCAATTGTTTGGCAGTCCCCGCGCATTGGCGGTGACGGCGGGCGTGATAGGTGCGATAGGATTGGTTCCCGGCATGCCCAATGCGGCATTTCTGACCTTGGCGGCGGCGTCCGCGGCGATGGCGTATATGATTGCGCAACGCAAGCAATCCATCGAAGCGCGTCCCGTGGTCGCCGAAAAGGCCGCCGAGCTTTTGCCGGAAACGCGCGATTTGAGCTGGGATGATGTGGTTCCTGTCGATCCTGTTGGTCTGGAAGTCGGTTATCGCTTGATTCCGATGGTAGATAAAAATCAGGGTGGCCAACTGATGGGGCGCATCAAGGGCGTGCGCAAGAAATTGACTCAAGAGCTGGGATTCCTCATGCCGCCTGTGCATATCCGCGACAATCTCGATCTCGCGCCCAATGCCTATCGCATCACGTTGCTGGGGGCGACCGTCGGCGAGGCCGAGATATATCCCGATCGTGATCTTGCAATCAACCCGGGGCAGGTGTTTGGAGTCGTGCATGGTTTGCCCGGAAAAGACCCGGCCTTTGGTCTTGAGGCGGTGTGGATCGAGCCTGCTCAGCGCGATCATGCCCAGACGCTGGGCTATACCGTGGTCGATGCGGGAACCGTGGTGGCCACTCATCTCAGTCAGATATTGCAGAGTCATGCGCATGAATTGCTGGGCCGTGAGGAGGTTCAGCAGTTGCTCAACAATCTCGCCAAGGCGGCGCCCAAACTGGTGGAAGATCTGGTGCCGAATACCTTGTCTTTAGGCGGCGTGTTGAAGGTTTTGCAGAATCTTCTCGAAGAGCACATCTCCATCCGCGACATCAGGACGATTGCCGAAACATTGGCATCGCAGGCGCCGAAAAGTCAGGATCCCGCCATGCTGACCGCCGCGGTCCGTGTTGCGCTTGGAAGATTAATTGTTCAACAAATCAACGGTATGGCGAGCGAAATACAGGTGATCACACTGGATCCCGATTTGGAACAGATATTGCAAAACTCCCTTCAGGCGTCTGGTTCGGCAGGCATAGGGCTCGAACCGGGGCTGGCGGAAAGGATGCACGCGGCGCTGGCGCAAAGCGCACAGCGCCAGGAAATGGCAGGGCAGGCTGCGATATTGCTGGTGTCCATGCCCTTGCGGTTACCGCTGGCGCGGCTGGTGAAACATTCGATTCCGGGCTTGCACGTATTGTCCTACAACGAAATACCGGACAACAAACAGATCAGGATCATCGCCAGCGTAGGCAAATAAGCACCAGGAAGTTGGAAGTCCCATGAAAAAAGATCAACCAAAAGGTATGCGGAATGAAAATGAAACGCTTTTCCGCCCCTGACATACGCCAGGCGATACGCCAAGTCCGTGATGAATTGGGACCCGATGCGGTGATTTTATCGAACCGTTCGACGAGCCGTGGCGTTGAGATTGTTGCCGCTGTCGATTACGACGAAACCTCCATCAATGACATCGCTGTGTCTGAAAGCGGAGGGGAATCTTATGAAGCATTGGCGAAAAACATAACCGTGGCTGGTCGGCCATCTCTAAAAGAGAGCCAGTCAAGCATTGACGAAGAGGGTTTCTCGCATACCTTTAGTGATGTTGATGATAACGAAAACGCTCCCGATCAATTTTTCTCGTCCGCTGGATATTCCTCGCAGAAGCAAACCCAACAAAAGAGACCGCCTGCGGAAGATGCCATGGCGATGGCCATGGACTCCCATCATGAAGCGCTGAGCGAGATGAAGAAGGAACTCCAGTTTTTGCGCGGACTGCTGGAGAATCAGCTATCAGGATTGGCGTGGGGTGATCTGGTTCGACGTCATCCGCAACAGGCTGAGTTGCACCACCGGCTCATGAAACTTGGTTTGAGCGCCACATTGTGCCGGGAAATCGTGGACGACATTCCTTTGAACGTCGCGCAAAAGCCGGATATCGACGTGCTATGGCGGCGCGCCTTGGGAATACTCGCTCACCGGGTGGAGGTCACCGGCGACGATATTCTCAACCAAGGCGGGGTTGTGGCGCTGATCGGCCCCACCGGCGTCGGCAAAACCACAACGATCGCCAAACTCGCCGCACGCTATGCGTTACGGCATGGTTCACGGCATGTGGCGCTGGTAACCACCGACAATTACCGGATTGGCGCGCATGAGCATTTGCGGTCTTATGGAAGAATACTCAATATTCCGGTGCGCATCGCGGGTGACCGCGAGGAATTACAGGCGGTACTGGAAGATATGGCCGACCGCCGCCTCATCTTGATAGATACCGCCGGCATGGGACAGCGGGATGGACGGTTGTCCACGCAGTTTTCGATGCTCAACTCAAGGGGTTCCATCCCTCCCGTCAAGACCTATCTGGTGCTTTCCGCCACCACCCGCCTTTCCGGTCTCGAAGAAATCGCCAGTGTATTTCATGGGGCAAGCCTGGAGGGTTGCATTATCACCAAGATCGACGAGGCCACGAGTCTCGGTAGCGCGTTAAGCACCGCCATTCAAAATAAATTGCCCATCGCCTATGTCAGCGATGGTCAACGTGTCCCGGAAGATCTTCATAACGCCAGGGCGCATACCCTGGTTAGCCGCAGTGTGGCCATCATGCAGCAGTCCGCTCTGATGCTCGAAAACGAATCGTTGATGTTATCTGTACGGAAGGTGGCTGCTCATGCTCATGTCTGAAGTGTACCGCGAATCGATGGGGGATCAGGCATCTGGATTGCGACGGTTGACCAGTTCCCGGCCGGTGAGAGTGATCGCGGTCACCAGTGGCAAGGGAGGCGTGGGTAAAACCAATGTTTCCGTGAATCTCGGCATGGCCATGGCCAATGAAGGAAAGTCGGTATTGCTGATGGATGCCGACATGGGCTTGGCGAATGTCGATGTGATGCTCGGGTTGCACCCTTCATACAATCTCTCCCACGTCATTAACGGCGATCGCGCGCTGGAAGAGATCATCATGCCGGCGGCGAACGGCTTGTCCATCATTCCGGCATCCTCCGGGCTCAAGAGCATGGCGGAACTCAGCGCTGCGCAACATGCCGGCATCATCCGCGCTTTCAGCGAGCTGAGCCACCATCTCGATGTGTTGCTGATTGATACCGCCGCGGGGATTTCCGAGAGCGTTGTCAGTTTCAGCCGGGCGTCCCAGGAAGTCATCGTTGTGATCTGTGACGAGCCCGCATCGTTGACCGACGCCTATGCCCTGATCAAGCTGCTTAACCGCGATTATGGCATACACAGATTCCGCATTTTGGTGAACATGGTTCAAAGTCTTCAGGAGGGCCGAGAAGTGTACAACAAGATGGTTAAGGTTGTGGACCGGTATTTGGACGCCACGCTGGATTTACTGGGCGCCATTCCCTATGACGAATATCTGCGCAAGGCGATTCAGAAGCAGCGCCCGGTGGTGGAGGCTTATCCGCGCAGCAAGTCGTCATTGGCATTCAAGAAATTGGCGCAGAAGGCCGATAATTGGCCTATGGTGACAACGGCGGCGGGTCACCTTGAGTTTTTTGTCGAACGTCTTATTCAGTCAACACAGATATATAGGGCGGCCTAGTCATGAACGGACTCGCAATGTACAACAACGAAAAATCGCCCGATAGAGAGGACGTCATCACCAAACACGCGCCGTTAGTGAAGCGGATTGCCTATCATCTGATGAGCCGTTTGCCACCCTGCGTTCAGGCGGATGACCTGATCCAGGCGGGGATGATCGGTTTGCTTGAGGCGTCTCGCAATTATGACGTGACGCAGGGCGCGAGTTTCGAGACCTATGCGGGCATTCGTATTCGTGGCGCCATGCTGGATGAGATAAGGAAAAACGACTGGGCGCCGCGCTCCGTTCATCGCAAAGCCAGAAAGGTGGCCGAAGCGGTGCGGATAATAGAAAACAGCAAGGGACGCGACGCGCGCGACAACGAAGTGGCGGAGGTGTTGCAAATGACCGTTGAGGAATACCACCAGATGTTACAGGACGCGAACGGTTATCTGGTGATGAGTTTCGATGATCTTGGCATGGATGACGAGGCCACCGCGGCTCAGTTCGCCGATAAGTCGCCGGGAATTCTGGAAGGTCTTCAAAGGGAAGATTTCAAGAAGAATCTTGCCGAGGCCATTTCCGGCTTGCCAGAGAGAGAACGTTTGGTGATGGCGCTTTATTACGATGAAGAGCTCAATCTTCGTGAAATAGGCGCTGTTCTTGGCGTCAGTGAATCGCGAGTGAGTCAGATTCATAGCCAGGCATTGATACGACTTCAATCCCGGTTGAGTCAGTGGAAATAGAATGTTTGATTCTTTTATTTTTTTCTTCTCCTTGAAGGGAGTGAGGAGGATTTCTTGGACAAGAATATGAAAATTCTGATTGTGGACGACTTTTCCACAATGAGAAGAATCATCAAGAATTTGATGCGCGATCTGGGATTCAATAATACCAGTGAAGCTGATGATGGTAAAACCGCTCTTCCCATGCTTCAGAACGGTGATTTCGATTTTCTGATCACCGACTGGAATATGCCTGGAATGCAAGGCATAGACCTTCTTAAAGCGGTTCGCGCCGACCAAAAACTGGCAAAGCTTCCCGTGTTGATGGTAACCGCCGAGGCAAAGCGGGAGCAGATTGTGGAGGCGGCTCAGGCCGGAGTTAATGGTTATGTCGTCAAGCCTTTCACGGCCGCCACTCTGAAGGAAAAGATAGACAAAATATTCGAGCGTATCGACACAATCAAGTGAGTTATCTAATAGTTTTTTGTAGATAACTCAAAGACGGAATTTTTCATGGCGTATATGGAGTAAGGTACCTGCGCAATGAGCACAAAAGATAACAAAGACGAGTACCTGGCCAAGGCCCTGGCGTTGGTGAAAAACCTGGAATCTGGAAATACCGGTGAAGCGGAAACTATTCTTGATGAAATTATGAATCTCCGAGAGTCGTCGCTTTTCCAAGAGATAGGAAAGCTGACGCGCCAGCTCCATGAAACCATTAATGGATTCCAGGTTGATTCCCGTCTGCATGTCCTGACAAGGAATGAAATACCCGACGCGAAGGAGCGCTTGAATTACGTCATTGTCATGACAGAGCAGTCTGCCAACAGAACCTTGAACGCCGTGGAAAAGGCGATTCCTCTTTCGGAAGAGTTGAAGAACCGTTCCGATGAGCTGAATTCGAAGTGGGAGCGATTCCGTCAACGTCAGATGCCCGTTGAGGAATTCAGAGCACTGAGCAAGGAAATAGATGAATTCATGTCATGGACATCGGGTAACGCTGGGCAAATGCATGAAAATCTCTCGGAAATATTGATGGCGCAGGATTTTCAGGATCTTACCGGGCAGATTATCAGGAAAGTGATATCCCTGGTTCAGGAAATGGAGTCCAGCCTGGTGGAGCTTATTCGTATTACCGGAAGCCGGCTGAAAACTGATCCATCGGAAAGTGAAAATGAAATAGCATGCGATGGCCCTCGTATCCCAGGCTGCGAGAGTCATAAGGATCGCGTCAATGGCCAGGATCAGGTTGATGATCTGCTTTCAAGTCTTGGGTTCTGAGGTCTTCTCGAATGGCTATCAATACTGACGACGATATTTTACAGGATTTTCTCGTCGAGGCCGGTGAGATTGTCGAGGCGCTGAGTGAGCAGCTCGTCGAGCTGGAGCGAAGATCGGACGATGTTGATCTTCTGAATGCCGTTTTCCGTGGATTCCATACCGTTAAAGGAGGAGCCGGTTTTCTGGGGCTGACGCCGCTGGTCGAGGTGTGTCATCGCGCCGAAGACGTGTTCAATGTCCTGCGCCAGGGCAAAAGGAAGGTTGATGCGTCCCTGATGGATACCGTCTTGACGGCACTGGATATCGTCAAGGATATGATGGGTCACGTTCGCGCGGGAGAAGAACCTCCCCATGCGGATCCCGCCTTGCTGGAGAAGCTCGGTGCATTCGCACTGCCGCAGAATGAGGATGTTGATTCAGAAGCGGCACGGCAGGTACCGGAAGAAGTAGTTTGCGAAGCGCCGGCTATCGCGGCCGAGAAAGAAGACGATTCATCTGCCTTGCCTGGTCAGGAGGCGGGTTCATCCAGTGATGGAGACATTACGGATGATGAGTTCGAAGCGCTTCTTGACCAACTGCATGGAAAGGGAACGCATGCCGGCGTCCCCGCCGGGAATACTGTTTCCGGGCAGGCCCCGGATAAAGCCAATGCGTCTTCGGATACTATCACTGATGAAGAATTCGAGGCATTGATCGATCAATTGCAGGGTAAGCCATCCAGCCAAAAGGTATCCCCTCAATCGGATCGAGTGGCGGAAACAAAGAACGACAAAGCCGATCAGGTTGAGGCCCCCGTCCATAGAGCTGATCCTGTTTCTTCAGGGCGTGAAACGCCGCAGAGCCAGGCCAAGGATGCCACGCAATCTCAACCGAAAGATACGGTGCAGGCTCAGTCTGATACAACCGTAAGGGTCGACACCAAGCGCCTGGACGATATCATGAATCTGGTGGGTGAGCTTGTTCTGGTAAGAAACAGGCTGGCAACGCTCAAATCCGCGATTGCGGATGAAGAGATATCGCAGGCGGTAGGCAATCTCGATCTGGTGACATCCGATCTTCAGAATGCGGTGATGAAGACGCGCATGCAGCCGATAAAGAAGGTTTTTAGCCGCTTTCCGCGCGTGGTCAGGGATCTGGCGCGCAGTTTGAATAAGGAAGTTAACCTGGAATTGCATGGCGAGGAAACTGATCTCGATAAAAATCTGGTGGAAGCGCTTGCCGATCCGCTCGTACATCTGGTGAGAAATTCCGTGGATCACGGTATAGAAATTCCGGATAAAAGAGCTGTGGCGGGCAAGCCGCGCGCCGGAACGGTGATTCTTTCAGCGCGTCAGGAAGGCGATCATATCCTCTTATCGATACAGGACGATGGTGCCGGAATGGATCCGGACGTGCTGCGGCGCAAGGCGGTGGAAAAAGGGATACTGGACGAAGAAGCGGCGGCACGCCTCGACGACAGGGCTTGTTATAACTTGATATTCATGCCCGGCTTTTCAACAAAAACACAGATTTCCGATATTTCCGGGCGCGGGGTCGGCATGGACGTCGTCAAGACACGCATCGCCCAGTTGAATGGCGCTGTCGAAATAGAATCGCAATTAGGCAAGGGGAGTCTTTTTACCATCAAGGTTCCCTTGACGCTGGCGATCATGCCTACCTTGATGGTGAAGCTTGGCAAGCAGATTTTCGCCATGCCTCTGGTTAACGTTAATGAAATATTCGATATGAGCGAGGCGCGAACCAATACGGTGGATGGCCAATTGGTTGTGACGGTTCGGAACAAGGCGCTGCCGATGTTTTATCTGAAGGAATGGCTTGCTTGTGGAGAAGATTTATACAACGGCAACACAGGCGGTTATGTGGTTGTGGTCAATGTGGGTACGCAACGCATCGCCTGCGTGGTCGAACAACTTATTGGCCAGGAGGAGGTCGTCATCAAGCCATTGGGGGCTTTGCTTCACGGCACGAAGGGGCTGGCCGGCGCCACCATCACCGGGAATGGGCGTATCGCGCTGATTCTTGATTTCCCTGGGTTGATGGAGGCGCACGCGTACTGATCCATGATTTTTAGGGAAACACAATAATATGACTAAGGTCGCGCTGGCGGGCGGGGGATGTCGATGACGATTCGCGTATTGGTGGTTGACGATTCCGGTTTTTTCAGGAGGCGGGTTACAGAGATCCTCAGTCAGGATAGCCATATTCAGGTTATAGGGAGTGCCGCCAACGGCGCCGAAGCCGTTGAAAAAGTCGCTCAACTCAAGCCGGATGTCGTGACGATGGATATCGAAATGCCGATCATGGACGGTATTACCGCCGTGCGGCGGATCATGGCGTCATATCCAACGCCGGTGCTGATGTTTTCATCGCTGACCACCGAGGGTGCACAGGCCACGCTCGACGCCCTGGACGCGGGGGCGGTGGATTTCTTGCCCAAGAAGTTCGAAGACCTATCCCTTGATCGCGAGGAAGCCAACCGGGTGTTATGCGCCCGTATCAGAGCGATAGGCGCGCGCGGGGCGACATCATCTCAGGCAGCCAGGCTTCAGCCTCCGATGCTGCTCGGATCAAGGGATAAGGAAGGGGTTAAGAGCGTTGAAAATAAATCCATGCCTGGTGCCGTTTCAGGTATGCCGCGCACTTTCCCTTATAAGCTGGTGGTGATCGGGACATCAACCGGAGGGCCGATTGCCTTGCAACAAGTGTTGACCAGATTGCCTGCGGATTTTCCTGTTCCTCTGCTGCTGGTTCAACACATGCCCGCCACATTTACCCCCGCATTTGCCCAGCGTCTCGACAAGCTATGCTCAATAACCGTGAAGGAAGCTCAAGATGGCGACAGTCTTCTGCCGGGAGTGGCATTGTTGGCGCCTGGTGGAAAGCAGATGGTGCTTGACCGCCAGGGAGCGCGTGCGCGAGTGCGCGTCCAGGACAGCGAGCCGGGACAAAATTACAAGCCGTGTGTCGATGTGACATTCGCATCGGTGGCCAAACATTTTTCTGGCCAGGTTTTGGGAGTCATCCTGACGGGTATGGGTGCGGATGGACGTGAAGGAGCCCGTCTGCTCAAGCAGGGTGGTTCGACTATCTGGGCTCAGGATGAGCGGAGCTGTGTGGTTTATGGCATGCCTATGGCGGTGGCCGAGGCGGGTCTGGCGGACAGGATTTTGTCCCTGCCGGACATCGGTGCCAGTCTTGCGAGCGGGGGTTGTTGAGTGGATATTTTAACCCTTGCCGGTATTGCTCTCGCCTTTGGCGCGATACTGGGGGGCAATGCCCTGGAGGGCGGACATATTTCATCGCTGCTCCTGTTGACGGCGTTTATCATCGTGTTCGGCGGTACCGTCGGCGCCATTCTGATACAGACGCCCATGGTGATATTCATGAGATCCCTGAAGATGGCGATGTGGGTGCTCATGCCGCCGAAATTGGGGCAGAAGGAAGTGGTGGAAAAGATCATAGGATGGAGCAACGTTGCCAGAAAGGAGGGATTGCTCGGTCTTGAGCCATTGATCGAGGCCGAGACGGATGCCTTCGCCAAAAAAGGGCTGCAACTGCTGGTCGACGGCAGTGAGCCAGAGGCTATCAGGAGTATTCTTGAGGTGGAACTCTCGACCAAAGAGCACACCGATACCCAGGCCGCCAAGGTATTCGAGGGGATGGGCGGTTATTCTCCGACCATAGGAATTATCGGTGCGGTCATGGGCTTGATTCACGTGATGCAGAACCTGGCCGACCCAAGTAAGCTCGGATCCGGTATTGCCACCGCGTTTGTGGCGACCATCTATGGCGTGGGCTTGGCTAACCTGTTCATGTTACCGATGGCCAACAAGCTCAAATCATTGGTGCACGATCATGCCCAGTTCAGGGAAATGATCATCGAAGGAATCATTTCCATTGCCGAGGGGGAAAACCCGAGAAACATAGAAACCAAGCTGCATGGTTATCTGCATTAGTATCTATGGCGCGCAAAAAAAAACACGAGGAACACGAGAATCACGAACGGTGGCTGGTTTCGTATGCTGACTTTATCACCTTGCTGTTCGCGTTTTTCGTGGTGATGTATGCCATATCCTCTGTCAACGAAGGTAAATATCGCGTTCTGTCGGATTCCTTGATCTCGGCTTTCAAGGCATCTCCAAAAAGTGTGGAACCCATCCAGATTGGCAAGGATTCCAAATCCTCGGAAGATAAGACGAAAAGTGCGGTTATTACACCAAAAATTCCGGTCCCCATGGTGGAGAAGGGGGAAAACTCTGATGGTAAATCGCTGAACAAAATGGCCAGCAAGATAGAGCAGGCGATGGCGGGTTTGATTGCGAAGGGACTGGTTTCTGTAAAGAAAAGTAAATTGTGGCTAGAGGTGGAGATAAACACCAATATTCTTTTTCCAAGCGGCAGCGCTCACCTCCAGGAAGAAGCAAAGCCTGCGTTGTCCGAGATAGCTCAAATACTTCGTGATTTTCCCAATCCCGTGAGGGTCGAGGGATTCACGGACAACAAACCGATCAATACCGTCGTGTTCCCATCCAATTGGGAATTGTCTTCCGCAAGATCGTCAAGCGTCGTTCATCTCTTCATGGACAATGGCGTCAGTCCCGAGAGAATGGCGGCGGTGGGATATGGGGAATACAAACCCTTCGATGATAATACGACGGAAGATGGAAGGAACAGAAACAGGAAGGTTGTCATTGTCATTTTGAATAATTATGAAATTGAAAGGGTTTATTCTCAAATGAATAGCCTGGAAAAACAGAAAAAGGATGAAGGCGGGGCGGGATCTTCCGAGATGGTCACAAACGCTACGACTGCATCTCATTCCCAAGAGAAAAAACAGTGAACCTGTGATGTAATCATCGGTTTATTCGTTAGGCATCGAGCGATCGGATCAAGGTAACGTCGAATATGAAAGTATGGGCGGTGGCGAACCAGAAGGGCGGGGTGGGGAAAACCACCACAGCGATGACGCTCGCCGGTCTTTTGGCGATGCGTGGGAATTCCACTCTACTCGTCGATATGGATCCGCATGGTTCTCTGACGACATACTCTGGATATGACCCCGATACCATCGAAGACAGCGTTTATACCTTGTTCCACAATCCCAACGTCATGCTTGCCTCGGTCATAAAGAGAACAAAATTTGAAAATTTATATATTCTTCCCGCTTCCACGGCCATGGCAACCCTCGATCGTCAGCTCGGTACCCAGGATGGCATGGGGTTGATATTGAAGCGGACGTTTGCGCGTATTTCCTCACGCTTTGACCATGTGCTGGTGGATTGTCCGCCCATGCTCGGCGTTTTGATGGTGAACGCGCTTGCCGCATGTGATCACCTCATTGTTCCCGTGCAGACCGAGTTTCTCGCCTTGAAGGGGTTGGAACGTATGATGCATACCTTGAATATGGTGACGCGCTCCATGAAGATACCTATTCCCTTCACGATATTGCCTACCATGTATGATCGCCGCACCCGCGCCTCTCAGCAAAGTCTGCAATTTTTGCAGGAGCGTTACCCTGCTATTTTGTCCGAGACATTCATTCCGGTCGATACGCAATTCCGCGAAGCAAGCCGGGCGGGAATGCCTCTGCCGATGATGTCGCCGGATGCACGAGGCACACTGGCTTATGGTGCCTTGCTCGATCGCCTGGATATGTCGGCGCAGTCACAGAAAACGGGACAGATAACATCTCACGTCAGGGCGGCCGCCTCATGAGGTTGCATGAAAGACCGAAAGCGTCCAGGGCGGTGCTGGAGCAGGAAACGGCGCTGACTGTCTATCTCGACGCATTGTTGCAGTGCGTGCCCGACTATGAGCCCGAGGTTGTCAGTGCGGAGGACAGGCAAGCCATTTTGCCGCTCGCAGAGCCGGTCATGCCGGATAAAAATGCCGATGGCGATGCGGAACGCCTCGTTGTCGCCGGAGAACCTCAATCCGCTGAAGAGCAGGGTGCGCGGCCGGCTTGGGCGGTTTGCCCTTTCAAGACCCTGCTTTTCAGGGTGAATGAACTTACCCTGGCGGTACCATTATCGGAGCTCAACGGTATTGTGGCGGCGCCGGAAACAATCACCGGGTTTCCAGGTGGAGAGAAGTGGTTGCTGGGATTGATGCCCTACCGGGGAAGCAGCGTCAAAATTATCGACATCGCATACTTCATGGCGACTGAAAATCGTCACTTGCCGAGGAGTTCCTTCAGCGCGGGTGCGCCAAAAAACATCGTGCTGGCAGGGGGCGCGTCCTGGGGATTTCCCTGTCATGACATTGTAAAGATCGTTACGACGGAGCCGCATCAGGTGCGCTGGCGGTCGGATCGCCAGCGTCGCTCATGGCTGGCGGGATTCATGAACGATCCTATGTGCGCATTGATTGATGTGCAAGCATTTTCTCCCGATTCGCTGGTGTGATGTTAAACCCGGTTTCTCAGGCATGAATCATGCTAATCATTCACGTGTCAGAAAACCTTTCGACCTTCGGACGAGGAAAATACTTAATGAGACAAACGGCACAGTTGGAAAATGATGCCATATCCCAGTGGGTGACTTTCTACCTGGACGGCGAGATGTATGGGGTGAATGTATTGCAAGTCCAGGAGGTTTTGCGGGTCAATGAAATTGTTCCGGTGCCAGGGTCCCCCGACTATGTGCTGGGCATCATCAACTTGCGCGGCAATGTGGTCACCGTCGTTGATACCCGCAAGCGTTTCGGCTTGAGGACGAAAGATCTGGAGGATGCATCGCGTATCGTCATTATCGAAGTCATGGAAAACGTCATCGGTATGCTTGTCGATAGTGTGGCCGAGGTGGTCTATTTGCGGTCATCTGAAATAGAATCCGCGCCCAATGTGGGTAATGAGGAAAGTTCGCGTTACATCCAGGGAGTTTCCAATCGCGATAACCAATTGCTCATTCTTATCGATCTCAACAAGTTGTTGAGCGATGAAGAATGGAAAGATATGTCTCTTATGTGATCGTTCAGGGGAATGGCGTGTGGCCAAGGTAGGCGATGTGAATCATCCTTTATATCCGGTGTGGCCGATACGGCCAGCCGATAAGGTGGAGCCGAAAAAGCAGCCACCTGATCGTTCCCCGGGACGATCCAAGGAAGATCGGTCTTTCCCCGATCAACCAGGCGGAGATGATGATGCGAAGCCGCATATCGACGATTATGCCTGAGGAAGATCTGCCATGAACAGCGATATGACAATGGTGGTGATGGGTATCGTGCTGGGCTTGTTCGTGCTCATGAATATTCCAGTATGGCTGAAAGTTCGACGCCTCAGCGCGCACGACAGGCAGCGCAACGCCGAGTTGCAGACGCTGCAAAATGATTTGCGGGTGCTGTGCGCCGGCGCGGTGGGGGTGGGGGATCATGTGGCGCGCGTTGAGCAACAGTTACGCCGTCTTGCCGAACGGCAGGATCAACTGGATTTGCGTGATCCCGCCACACAGTCATACCGGCACGCCATCAAGCTGGCGCAGAAAGGCGCGAATGTTGAAGAGCTGATGTCCGCCTCCGGCCTGGTGCGGGGCGAGGCGGAATTGTTGATGCGGCTGTATCGCGCCAACGCTTAAATGCTGTATCGCGAGCCGGTCGAATTTCGTGCGCGCGGCGCACGCCACACCTATAGGAACCTCTGATTACTCATAAGTCAGAAATATAGGCTACAGAAGGATGCTTGAAAAACGAGCGCACCATTTTCGGATTGTCCGCGATGGCTTGCAATTGTTCGTGCACGCGTTCCTCCAACTGCTCGCCTTTTTGCAACGGCCTCCTGGCCACCCCCGTGCGCTTGGCATGGCTCCACACCAGCTCATCTGGGTTGAGATCCGGCGCGTAACCCG
>JADDKJ010000018.1:0-59375 GCA_033717875.1 Gammaproteobacteria bacterium | reverse complement strand
GGTGCACACGAGTATTGAGCATAGTCGAGATTGGTGCAGACGACTCCTGATATTGGGCTGTCAGGAGCCGTATGCACACCAGGCGTTACATCCAGTCAGATGGTGCGGTCGTCTTCTGAAAACGACACTAATTGGCTAAGCGCTTTTTGGCTACTTAATTTGGCTAGACTTGGATTGTCTTTTGAACTTTCCGGTCTCACAGGCTTCCTGTTGCTGAAAAAAAAACCACTGCTTGTCACCGGGATTCGCGTGATAGCGCGGATGAAGATAAAACCCCCGCTCCCGGCTTGCATTACGGGGTAATGTTTATTACAATTACATCACGGGGTAACGTAAACAACCTGGGTTCATCATGGCCGGACGACCTGCATACCAAATCACCAAGATGGACTTCGCTGCCGCGAAAAAGTATCTCGAAAACGCCATGGAGCGTGGCGATGTCAGCAAGGCGGGTGGCTATATGGCCTTCCGCCGCGCCGATACACCCGAGCTTTTACAAGCATGGTGTGATGATTATTTGCAATTTGATATTTTTAGGAAATTGAAAGGGGCCGTGCTTGCAGCGCGAAAGCGGGCCAGGGACTACAAAACCCCCAAGACCAAAGTGCGCATTGATCTCGATTATCATGCTCACATGCGGCTCTCGTCGTTAGCAGAAGAGTTGGGCGCGACGCTATCTGAAACCGTCGTACTACTCGAAGAGGTCTACTGGAAGGCTCGTGACGCCGGGATCTTAAAATGAACCCCTACACGACAGAGCAATGGCGCGCATCGCGCTGGGAGACATCCTCTCGGTATTACGAAGCCCATGTGCAACAAGGCCTGTGGGGTGAATGGCAAGTCGTGCGCATCTGGGGAGGAAAAGGATCGCGGCGTGGCGGTATGGAGGCTGAAGTGTATGCCTCCCGAGAAGAGGCGTGCGCGCGAGTCACCGAAATCGCGCGCCGCAGGCGGCAGCGCGGGTATGAGCGCGCCGCATAAGATAGACAGATAGCCAGGAGGGGTATGATGGAATTTCATTATTTTTACGGTGACGACGGCGCGGCCTATTATATGGTGAAGGGTCATGTTGATTCAGATGAGTTCATGGCGTCTCTGCGAAAAGAGGTTGATGCCGACGATCCTATCCTAAATTCGAAACCTGCGCACTGCTGGAAACGGTACATGCGAGATTTCGAAGAAGAACGAACCGTCATCGCAGATGCCAAACCAAATGCGCGAGGCGCATTTCGTGCGACATGGATCGAGGCATAACGCATGTCAGATTGGCGCGCACACACGGCTTACCAGGTTGAGGTTGGTTTCGAGCTGGATCCAGACATGGCATTCCGCCAGACGCCAGACGGGCAGCCGATGGTCCCGCAGTTGGCCGGTCCCGGATCGATTGTCCGCACCAACTACGGCACAGGCCCCTACCGGGTAATCGCAGTCACCGGACCGCATCTGGAGATGGGGCGCGAAACCTGGAGTCTGACATGCGAAGAATTGGACCGCCCTGGGCAGGCATACCTGCATGAGTTGGTGGCCGTGGACGGCCGCCTCCTGCATCTCTTCGGTAACAACGATGACGAAGTGATTGTGATGAGTGGCGGGCAGTTGACACTGCTCTGAAATTATCATCCTGACACAGGCGCATCCGGAATTTCTGATTCTCGTGCCATGCTGCTTGACAGCATCGTCATCTATGGCGATACTAAGGCTAAATGACTACCATGCAACGGGAGGACGCTGGCCATGGCCACATCGTCACGCATCGAATGGACTGAACAAACCTGGAACCCTACGACGGGCTGCACCAAGGTCTCCCCAGGATGCAAACACTGTTACGCGGAAACCATGGCGCGACGACTGCAAGCCATGGGCACGCCAGGCTACGACAACGGCTTTGAATTGTCGTTAATGAATGATCGATTGGAACAGCCGTTACACCGACGAAAACCAACGATCTATTTCGTGAACTCCATGTCTGATCTATTTCATGAGGAGATACCAAACCGGTTTCTCGATCGTGTATTTTCGGTAATCAAAAAAACTCCGCACCACACCTACCAAATTCTGACCAAACGGTCAGCACGCATGCATGACTATTTTTCAGGGCGTGCAGTGCCCAGCAACGTATGGTTAGGGGTTTCGGTGGAAGACCAGAAATATGGAATCCCAAGAATCGATGATCTTCGCGCTGTGGATTCCACAGTGCGTTTCATTTCAGCCGAACCCTTGCTTGAAGACCTTGGCGAGATCAATCTTGCCGGCATCCACTGGATGATCGTGGGTGGAGAATCAGGACCCAAAGCCAGGCCCATGAAGGCTGAATGGGTGGACAACATTCATCGTCAATGCCTGCGTTCGGGCACAGCCTTCTTCTTCAAACAATGGGGTGGGTGGGGCGCTGATGGTAGACGGCGGGCCAAAAAGGCAAATGGACGCACCTTCAATGGACGTACCTGGGATGAAATGCCGTTGAGGTATTAGGCCCGTAAGCGCTTAATCAGCGCACCAAGGAGAACACGCTTGGCAAAGAGTGAATATGACTGGCGCCTTGGAGAGAAGCCGCCGAAAATCGAGCTTCACAGCTTGGCCAAACACCGCGTCTACGAAGAATATCTGACCCATTACATACAGGTTCTAAATTCCAATCCGAGAATCCCTGTTTTCCGGCTGACCTTGATCGATGGCTTCGCTGGCGGCGGCGTCTACAGCAATCCTCAAGATAACAGCCTTTATCCTGGATCACCTTTGCGGTTAATAAACGCCGCTAAAGCCGCTGCTGCGGCGGTAAACATTAAGCGCCAAGCGGAAGGTATCCGCCTCCCATTTGAGCTACAGGCCGAATACTTTTTCATCGAGAAAAAGAAATCCAATCACGAATACCTCAACTGGTACCTGTCAGAACAGGGGCTCGGTTCACGCCTCGGCCAAGACATCTTTTCGCTGCGCGGTGAATTCACGGAACTCCTCAAAACAGTCATAAAACACATCGCAGATACCGGGCGAAAACGCCGCTGCATTTTCCTTTTAGACCAGTACGGATACGGCGAAGTCCCATTTGGCGATATCCGGGCCATTTTTTCAGATCTCCCAAATGCAGAAATCATCCTGACTTTTGCCACGGACTGGCTAATTGATTACATGTCCAATACCCCCGAATATCTCAAGACACTCCAACGTATTGGGGTCGATCTGGATATCAATGCTTTGCTGGAAGCAAAACTTGATACCCTGCACTGGCGCCATTTAGTCCAACTTGCACTGCATCGCTCCATCAAGTCATTGAGCGGTGCGCGACATTACACACCCTTCTTCATTGTGTCCAAGGAAGCCAACCGCTCTTTCTGGCTGGTTCACCTGTCCAACCATCCTCGCGCACGGGATGTCATGACCCAGTTACACTGGCGCTTGAAGAACCATTTCGCTCATTACGGCGGATCGGGTATTCGAATGTTCGGCTACGACCCAACGAAAGACGAACAGGTTACCGGCTTGGCTGATCTTTTTGGCGGGACTGAGCATTCATTCGACGAAACCGCAAAAACACGGACATTGGAAGGTGTGATCGCAGAACTCCCGGAATTCATCCATCAATTCTCCGATGGCATACAATTTGGTGAACTCTACCGTCTAGTCGCTAACACCGCGCCAGCCACAATGGAACATATAAAAGAAGTTGCCAATCTACTGGCACAAGCAAGAGAACTGGAGATTGTGGGCCCAAACGGCGAACATCGCCGCACAGCAAACAGAATATCAGACGAAGATGTCCTGCGCATACCTCGCCAGAAAGTAATTTTTCTAGGTCATCCAGGACTCATTGACCTTAAACGCCGCGAGAAATAAACACCATGCAATACCCAGGCGGAAAAGGCGCCAGCGGCGTTTATCAACGCCTCATTAACCAGATCCCTCCTCACCGGGTTTATATCGAATCCCACTTGGGTGGTGGTGCATTAATGCGATACAAAAGACCGGCGGAGATCAATATTGGCCTGGATATCGACCCCGCAACTGTGGAAGCCTGGAACGACCTGGCCTGCGCACAAGTGATTTGCGCGAACGCCGTCGTGTATCTGGCTAATTACCCTTTCAAAGGTGATGAATTTATTTACGCAGACCCGCCCTACCTTCCCTCTACACGTCGTTCGAATCGAGCAATCTACAAGTATGAATACACAGAGGAACAACACATCGAACTGCTGCAACTCCTCATCAATTTGCCTTGTAGCGTTATGATTTCCGGGTATTGGTCAGAGCTATACACCGAGTATTTAAAGGATTGGCGGCACATGTCATTTGTAACGCGTACACGCTCGGGAGACAACGCCACTGAGTCGCTCTGGATGAACTATCCTGAGCCAGAGAAGCTCCATGATTACCGGTTTATCGGGGATTCGTTCAGGGAACGGGAACGTATTCGTCGGCGAATCGAACGATGGAAAGAGAGACTCGAAACTATGCCGCCGCAGGAACGAAATGCACTGCTTTATGCGCTGAAATAGCGCTGTATAATCATGTCAAATCAAGTGTGAACTTCCACATATGATTTCCTAAAAAAACCGGCGGCAAAAATTCCCGCCGGTAAATTGCGACCGGTTATCTACACTCTTGATTAGATGAGATTCACGAATGCTTCTCCCTCGACATAGGTGTCGTTGCAAATACTGTCATTAAGCTCTTCGCTGATTTTTACGCAAGTACCGATCGACCAATCGACGATCCACGAGGAATCATCTGTTTCCGGGTCAACCGGCGCCTGTGCTGCTCGCAGCATCTCATTGATGCCGTCGTAAACCCGCGCCTCATCAGGTTCATCAACAAGAATGCGCAGTGTGACTATGTGTGCCATGTGAGCTCCTTGAATAACGCGGGATACACGTCATCCCGTACAGGGATGGCGTGTATCCCGCGAAGGTTTTGAAGTTGTCCGTTGCCGGACATGGTTGAAAAACCCCGGCCCGCAAGCGCGGAGCCGGGGAAACACTTCTTTGCTTTATGCCACCAACTGCTTGGCCAGGGCCACCTCGATGCTGTCACCGTCCTGGTTCAGGACATCGAGGCCGGTGTCGGGCATATCGCCTGACGTGGACTGGCTCACCGCGATCTTCCTGGCCATGAGCGTCAGACACGCAATCTGCGCTGTCCCCGCATAGCCCAGAAAGTACACGTCCACCGGTTGCTTCTGTCCAATGCGCCAGGAGCGCCGGGCCGCCTGCTGAAGCGTGTAGACGTTGTAGCCGCTCTGCATGAACACGATGGTGGGAAACTCCAGCAGATCAAGGCCGGTCTTCACCAGTTCGGGATTGGTGATTAACACCTCAACCCCTCGATCCACCTGATCCATGATCCAGTCCTCCCGCTTGCTTGTGTCCACCGACGCCCGCAGCACTGCTGCCTTGAAGCCAGCCGCCTCCAGAATCGCCTTGAGGCGGCTGGCGGTGTCACGGGTGCCGGTGTAGGTGGTGTATACCAACACGCGCCGCCCGCGCGCCTTCTCCGCCCGGCAGATCGCCAGTAGCCGCTCCTCTTTGGGGCTGGCCTCGCTTTCCCCGAACACCGTGGGAACAAAGGCGAGCAACGTCCTGGAGCGCGGATGTTTCACAACTTCCTCGCGGAAACAGCAATCAGGCCATGCCAGCAGCACGTTGAGCACCACACCCAGCAGGCTCTTGTCACCACGACGCAAGGCCTGCCGCAACTCCTCCTTCAGGCCCCGCTCCAGTCCCTCGTAACGACTGGCCTGGTCGGGCGCCATGCCCACCTCCACGAAATGCTCCTCGTAGGGCGGCAGGATGTTGCCGCCGATCTGCTTGAGCTTGAGGAACGCGGTGTACGGCAGCACATGGCGGGCAATCCCCTTGGGTCCGAACCCCGGCCCCTTCTTGGTATGCACCGTCATGCGCGTGCCGCGTGCCGTCTTGTGGCTGCCCTCTTCCACTTCCTTGTAGATGTCGATGAGGATGCCGTGCTCGCGCAGGAACCCCGTCGCCGCAGTGCCCAGGCTGTTGTTGCGGGTGCGGGTGTAGCCGTCCTCGATCATTTCCCGTGGCATGATGCGCCACAGGAGATAAAAGAGATCGTCGGCATAGCCGCCCATCAAGGTGCCCGTCAGCAGCAGCACCTTGCGGCTCTTGGCGGCCAGCACGCCCATCGCCTGGCCCTGCGCCGATCCCTCGTTCTTATACTCATGGCCTTCATCCACTACCAGTAGATCAAAATAGCCATCCGGCAAGTAGCGCTTGATGAATTCCGTGGGTTGATAGCCGCCCTGACCGAAGGCGAACTCCGTGGCACCCAAAGCCCGTTCAATACGCTGGGCTTTACGATCGGAGAACACCAGATCACCGTTCTCATCCATGAGATTGACGAACTCATAGACGTTATCAACGAGCATCCCCGACAGCATGTCGGCGCCGAAGCATTGCACCAGCCGTTGCGCCGTCTTGGGGCCGATGGTGGGGATCTGGCACAGCGCATCAACCACCTGGGCCGCCCGGTCCTTGACCTCACCGGGGCGCATCAGGGTCCACAACCGCTCACCGCATTTCTGGCAGGCCGTGCGGCTGTCACCCGCATGGGCATGATAGCCTTCGGGCGTCAGCGGGTTACCCTCCGCATCGGTCAGTACCACACCGCAACGTGGGCAAGCCGCCAGCTTCACGGTTCGCACGAACGACTGAGACGTCTCGTTACCTTCTTCAGTATGTTGGCGGCGATGGAGCTTGCGTACCGTCACCGCCGGACGCCAGTGGAAGCCCATGCGCATCCGCACCCGTCCCAGCACGAAGAACTCCTGTCCTTCGCGCGGCGCGGATACATCGAGCATGGCCCGCAGCTGCAACAGCTTGCGCAGCGTGTCGGGGCCGTTGAGCACCCACACCCGGGCCCCAGGCACGGTTTCCAGAATCTCGCGCCGCCACTTGTAGACCAGGTGGGGCGGGGAGATCACCAGCGTGCGTTTGTAGCCCTCGGTATGCATGACGGCGGCGGTACAGATGGCCATCATGGTCTTTCCGGTGCCCATCTCGGCGTTGATGACCGCGGCGGGCGCGCCGTGGTCGATCAGCAACCGCGTGACCGCCTGCACAACATCCTGCTGGGCCGGGAACGGCTTGCGTTTGATCCCCATCATCACCGCCTCACGGCGGGAATCGGGGCACCCGTCGTAGACGGGCGGGTTTTGGCGGCTGACGGCCGCCAGCAGACCCTCGCCGAAATCGGCGACGAACTGCGAGAGTGGAATAATGTTGGCACCTGGGGCGACGAGTTCGCCCTCGGTGACAACATCGAGATGATTGATATCATCCAATACGGTTTCTGCAACAGAATTCATGGTGTGCTCCTCTTGTAGTTGAAAAAACAAGGGGCAAGCCACGCCCCTACAGGGGAATGATTTGCCCCTGCAGGGTGGATAAAAATAAATTGCTACATCACATCAGCTTGCCTCGGCTGACTCCTCGTTGAGCGCCTTGATTTCTTCGGTTTCCTGATCGTCCAGATCGAAGAAGATCGCATTCCGGCCATCTGTCACCGCATCGGTAACGGCTTTGACAAGACTGCTGAAACCGATCTCGGCGGTTTCCACATCGTAACTGGCATGCTTGGGGTACGCCGAAAACCAAAAGCAGTCATCCGTGATGACCAGTCGATTACCACGAATACGATGTTCATCTTCGTTGTCCCACACAGCGCCGTCCTCCACTTCCGCGAGAGCGAGCTTATTATCTCGCACGAGGGTGGCAACCTTCTGAAGCTCGACAAGCCAGGCGTTGTTGATTGTAAAAGACGCCCAACGCGGGCCGCCCCCCAGTCATCCAGCGCGTTCGCTTTCACGAACCCCGTTAACGACACGTCTTCCGGTATGTGAATTGCCGTCAGTGATGACGACGGATTGGTTTCTGTTACATGTATTGTGTTTTCACTCATGGATCAGCTCCTTTTGTGGTTGAAAAACTAAGGGGCAATCCATGGCCCCGGAGGGGGCCATGGATTGCCCCTGCCGGTAAATGAAAGTGATAAAAAGTTCCTACTTCAGAATGATTACTGCATCATCATCCTCTTCAGCGGTGTCGACGCTATACAGCCGCACATGGTCGGTGCAATGACCCAACACCCTATCTGAATAGGTGCTGACATGTCCCTCTGGCGAATACACCACATAAAAACAGGTGGCTTCACTGCCTTTGTCGTATTGAATGCTTACGGCCTCTTTCGCGGCCTCCAGCGGGGTGTCTGCGTCGATATCTATTTCCCATACGACGCGATAGGTTTTGCTCATCATACTTTTCATGTTTTCTCCTTTAAAGATTAAAAAACCGGGGAGAAAGCACAGACCCCACCATGGGGAATGTGATTCCCCGGAGGTAGGTGGATTGAAAAAACCGAACCTTAGAAAGTTCGGAAGATTTGAAGAGACAGATCGACAGCGTTACCGCTGTTGTGCCGTTTTCACGATCCAACGCGCTCGCAAAGAGCGGGTATAGGCACTGGGCACGACTTAACCGAAGTCGTCACGGGTAAAAACCATTGCGCTCTACTGCTTTTTCCAAAACCTCCATCTATGTGGGGGCTTGGGAAAAAGGCCCCCGCTTACGCGGGGACGAGTGTTGTTAAAAACTTTTCATGTGTTAGACCGTCGCACCCCTGGGAACCAGCGGTAAAGTCCAAGCAGGCTGGTAGCCGTGAATCCCAACTGCATGACTACCAGCCCCCAGGCCCCAGGCCCCACCCAGCATGCCGTACATCACCCAGCACACATTGGACGCCAGAAATGCCACGAAGCCATACCCTGAATAACGGTTATTGAGCGCCAACAACATAGCCCCCAGCAAACCGGTCATACAACCTAGCCATTCAAGCAGTGTTTGTGTCATCGTGTACCTCCTTTATTGACGCGATGCTGGTAGGCCAGATCGTAGCTCACAATGTAAATTTCCGGCAGCTCATCGCCCGTAATTACTTTGCTCATGTGTATGCTTCTATCGTTGGGTTAGAAAACCCATCGACGGAAGAACCCCCATCGGGGGTGTCCTTCCCGATGGGGTTGCAATTGAAAACAATCTTTTCAGCGTATCGTCACGACCCGCCCGTAATCCGGTCCCGGTGTGAAATCCAGGGCCCGTATCACAGGCACGAACTTGTCGGTGTGGATACGCACCTCGGAAAAGGTGCCACCCTCCCGCTCCTGCATCTCCGACTTCACGGATTTCTCCTTGAAGGTATCCCCCTTGATAACGAACGTCCTGCCATCGCTGGAGGTCACCGCACCTGAGACCTGGCCGGCCGCGAGCAGCAAGGCCAGGTGCCAGTCCGACGGCGCCCGCAACGGGCGCCGATGCTGGGTCGACATGCGCCCGAACTTCAAGTCGAACTGATCCCACAGGCACCGGTAACGGCGACACTCGTCCGCCAACTGCGCGGCATCCATCCGCGTGTAAGCGAAGACCGCGTCACCTTGTGGCGCCGCCGGGACGGCATACGGATCGTCGAGCCACTCCTCCGGCAACTCCTCCAGCATCCCGTCACCCTTCACCGTATCGAGATGCTTGCGGGTCATGGCCTCTGTTGCATCGGCAACGCTGGCCGCGCCGGTACGCTTGCGCACACCCAGCACGACGATCTGTTTGAATTGCTGCTCCGGCGCCGCGTACACCCGTACACGGTCGAAATGCCGGGCAATCCACACGGACAGTTCGGCGTCCAGGCTGTAACGGGGGATGATGAACACCATCACCCCGCCAAACTGCAATGCGGGCATGGCAAGCTGATAGAACAGCTTCTCCAGCCGCTTGCGGCCCTTGCCGCCGCGCTCGCCGGTATCCGCCTTATCGGACACCAGATCGCCGTATGGCGGATTGAGCCACAACAGTCCGAATTGCCGTTTGCCGATGATGCAGTCCTGAAAATCGCCGTGGATACAGCGGTCCATGACAGACTTTGCATGCCAGGCCCGCTCGGCGTCATACTCCACGCCGAAGGCCTCCGATGCCGGTCCAAGGTGATGCTTGCACTCGGCAAGTGCAATACCCTCGCCACAGCATGGATCGATGATGTGCATCCCGCCCGCCTTGGCAGGAGCCAATGCGTTCAAGATACGCTGGGTGGTTTCCGAATCGGTCGGATAATACCCGTTTTTAATAAAATTGCGCGCAAGGCGCTGGAACATTAAAGCCATGGTTATTGTCTCCTTCGGATTGAATAAATAAACCCGTCAGGTGACGCACCACTCCCGGCAGGAGAAGTGAATCCCCTGGCGGGTGGTTGGTTGAAGTGGATTGACTACGCTGCCATCACCTCGCACGACGTGATGATCGTGCGCGACAGTCGATACAAACCGCCATCAAGCGTCGTCACGACCGTTGAGCGCGGATCAAGCACCACGAACTCATGCAGCGTCAGTCCATTGCTAAAACGAATGCCAGCGGCGTGTTTCAACCGCACGCCTTTTTTGAGCGGCGGACGCTGCTTGCGGGCATGAATCCGCGCCCAGCATGCCTCCCGCCATTGCGCGGCGTTTTTCTTGCTCGCCGGTGATCCGGGAAAGGCCGGGGCATCGAGCGGTGTCAGCCGCCGTAATATGCGTTCCGGGCATTCCGTGTCGCACGGCCACATCCCTTCATCAATATCCTTCCAACAGAAGTTGTGGTAGGACCGGTGGTCGTACTTCAATAAAACGACCAGGCCGAACACGTAAGGTACACCGCTGTCCTTGGGAATCATTTCAACAGCCAGATATGCCGTGTGAAACTTAACGACGGCGCCATCGAGTACTTTCCATTGCGCCGAATCGTTGTCGCAATCAAAATGCTCGCGCAGAAAGTCCACGACGGATTGATCAGACGATTTGTGAGAACAGGTCCAGCCCATGTGATGTCTCCTCTTTAGTTTGAGACCCGACACGCGGAAGGAACCCGTTGCCGGGAATGCCTTCCCCGGCAGGGTGATACGCAAGTAATGCACTTGCGAGCAATATAGTTTTATGTCAAATTAACGCCATCTTTCTATGAACAACACAACGTCCATGCATGTGTATATCCAGGATCCTGCCACGGGAAAAATCCGGCTGACCCAGACCGCCATCGAACGGTACGGCGAACGGTTTGCGCGCGCCGGGTACAGTGCCCGTCAGATCACAACCCCGCAGCAATTTCAGGCCGCCGTGGATGCCAGCTTTGCATTGGAAATGCAATTCCTGGCATCCACGGCGCGGGGCACCAACCCCGAACTGGACAACGCCCTTGCGGGGTTGCCTGGCTGGGATCAGTCCTGAAATAACTTTTTCAGCTCGATATACTCCTGAATAAGTTCCAATGCCTTTAATGCGTTGGTATCTTTAAGCCGGCCTTGCTGGAGCAACGCGACCAGCTTGGCCTCGCGTTCCAGCAGCTCATCCAGATCCGCACGTTCACAGTATTTATGAATCTTCCAAAGTTCCATCAGGCGGTCCCATCTGGCCTGATTCGATGTGAACGCGGCCTGGACAAATCCGCGTAGACCTCGCGGGATGCGACAGCCTGTTGATCTGCTTCATCCCATGCTTTCATCCATGCCAGTTGACGGGCTTTGGCATGCTGCCTTACCCCAGCCTCGATGTGACTGATGCAGTCTCGACGGCACTTCCATTGGGTATACACCTTCCGGTAACGGCGCCATACCAACCAGCACGTCAATATCAACACTATGAAAATAAATGCAGTCATCGTACTTTCTCCTTCGATTGAAAAAACCGGGGAGAAAGCACAGATCCCGATCCCGGGAATGTGATTCCCCGGAGGCAGGTGGATTAAAAAAACCGGCCCTTGGCAGGGTCGGCGGATTTGAAGAGACAGATCGACAGCGTTACCGCTGTTGTGCCGTTTTCACGATCCAACGCGCTCGTGATGAGCGGGTATAGGCACTGGGCACGACTTTACCGAAGTCGCCACGGGAACAACACCTGAACTTTTCTGAAGACCTCGGCTAGATCCTCAGAAAAGGCCCCTCGTAAGAGGGGCACAAACATCATTGGTTTAGTCTTCGTGCGTCAGCATGATCGTTATCACCATTTCACCGTCATCGCCAGACCCAGCGTGCAGATGCAAGGTGGTCAACTTGGGTTTGTGGCTTTTCCCATCACGCGGGACGCAGTACAGTTGAAACGGCGTGCGTGTCTCGCCGGGTTTGGCGGAACGCGCCGCATTGGTTGCCATCCACACGACATCCCACAGCCGCTGCGGCTCATCCTGGTATGTCTGTCGCAGGCTGTCTTCCTCGCTCCAGGCCACACACTCGGCATAGACGCCTTGTGTGAGCGCCACGGCGCAACGGAATCCAGCCTCGGCCGCCATCTTGCTGACATTGATCAGCACCCCGTCGTCAATGGCCTCTGCCCGCGTGTAGACACTGATGATCCGCGCATCCGCAAACGGATGATCTGACCCATCGGCTCCCTGAACAAGGGGGAATGGGGTCGTATCCACCGTCAGTAGACCTTGGCAGACCCAGCCCTGCACCACCTCCTGCACCTCCGATTCTGGCAAGCTGATCTGGATGGCGCTTAGCCCAATACCCTCCAGCCGTTTGATCCAACCTTCAGTCGTCATCCCCTCCAGCACCGTCTCACGCCAATGGTCAAGAAGCGGTAGATGACAGGTCTCTTTAACCAAGGCCCACAGCCGTTCCGACGTATTTGCGGTCTGCTCTTCGCCGGGCCGATAAAACAACAAGGCGCGACGATTAGCGTAGTCTGGAGAAAATGCCAAGCGGTCGTACAACCAGAGATGAACAACATCGCCGAAGATGTTGGTCTTCGGCATCCGTCCCGTGTCTTTTTGGAGCCGGTCGGTGCCGCCGACCTGCACATAGGTGGTATCTTCTGCTTCAAGCCAGAAGGAATCCATCCCGCCTTCTTTTACAGGCACGCTCAGGCGGGCCAAAAACTCTTGGATGGCGGTGTCACGCCCCCAAAGGGAGAGAAACACCAGATAAGATTGGTCTGTAACAACGGCGTCGGCGAACAGCCCAGGCGCTTCGGGAATCGACATTAAACTCATGGCATGCTCCTTTTCTCGAAAAAAGTCCGGGGCACGCCACCCTTCGGGGCAGTGTGCCCCGGGCAGGTTGGTGATATAGATAGACGAATACTTTTATTAAAACAATGCTAAGCCGCTGCAGAGTGCTCTTCATTAGCTGCAGCTGCCCCATTGATCCAAACTTGTCCAACCGCCTGAAAACGATAGCCGAAAGATTTCAACAAATCCCGCTGTGCACAGAATAACGCCCTGTCCACGGTGGGATCGAGCTTGACCCTGCTTCCTAATGGCCACGCGTCCCCAAACAACTCAAGACCTAACACGGCGTGACCATCATCACCCGATGATTCACACTCCTGAGAAGAGTCGACCTCTGTCTTTCCAGGCGTGTCTGAAATTATCGAGCGAACCCCCGCAACCAGAGGTGTTTCATCAAGCGGATCGGGTTCCATTGCTGGAGTGTTCTCTTCCTCCGCCGTGAGTTTTTCAATACCTGCCAGGGCAACAGTTTCGATGCACGCCCGAATCTCGACACGGACACCCCCTGCAGCAGCATACGAGTAAGGATAGATTCGGGAGATCCCAAAGTCCCCTTCGTATTTGCCGGGGTCGTACTGTTCCAACAGCGTGTCCTTGACAGTGAATTCACCCAGCTCGGTGACGAGCCGGCCGATACTGAAAGGGCCGTTACGGCCGTTAATGGATTTGATGGTCAGCAGACCGCTGAGCTTGATCATAAGCACCTCCTTCGTTGGATTATTGAAATCGAGGAGGTGCGCCCGGATGGGGAGCACGCTCCCCGGTGGGCAAAAACATAAAGACGGGAACCTGAAAAATCAGGCTCCCGCGCATTGAACAACATTACACGTCACTGGGGACATCTTCGCAGGGCGTCACAGTTCAGCGCAATGTTGCAGCCACGGACTGGATACCGTAGCAGAATGGGCAATCGATGTGGATCAATGTGGCTTCGCAGGGCGTCACGATCCAATCATCGACTGCAAGACCGGCAGCGTTACCGCTGCTGTGCCATTTTCACGGTCCAACGCGCTCATCATGAGCGGGTATAGGCACTGGGCACGACTTTACCGAAGTCGTCACGGCTACAACGCTTTGAATCTAGCCTTTTATATTTTTGCTGTCAATCGGTTTCTCCCAGCGGCCTGCATGACACCAAACCTCTCGGAGAAACCCCCTTGAAAAGGAGGCGTCCCATCATTTGAAAAGTACAGAAATGTATGATGATTGCCGCGCCCGTTTCTTCACGGACTGCTCGGCATTACTCTAACAGCCAATCCTGGCCGGCTAATCCATTGCACGGAAATGATGCTTGGCTCGCCGTAAAAGCCACTGCGTTTTTCCCTGCCTGGCCCGCCTTTGGGATCTCGGGCCATACACCTGCAAAGGCGCGACACGCACTACCTGTGCCGCACAAAGGGGCGCTGCCATTTCCCGACGGCAGGCGGCCGGCAGATTGAAAGTGAAAGCCCAAAGGCCTTCCTTCAGCACCCCTCTTTTCACCTTAGGGGCAATGAAGGAAGGCCTCTGGGTCAAACCACTGCGACCCATCGACCTTCCCCTGATGAATGGCCAATCTCACGCCACCCTTGTATGTGATTTTAATGCTCTGGCGTAATGTGGCGGGCAAATGCCCGATTGCCAGAGGCGACTCCGCATGGCCTGGTCAAGACGGCCGTGACTCAAAATATAATACTTATCCAGCATCGCCTCCTCGATGGCATCCAGCTTCGACGGATGCTGTGAATCACCGTAGAAACCATACGCATCGAAAAACGACAACTGCCACCACCCAATCCGCTTGGCACTGGGCACAATGATGACAGCCTGCCATGTTCGTCTATCCTTACCATATCGCAGCATTTCAATCGGTGTATCTGCGCCATGGTGTCGGTCATGCCATCGCACTATCGCTTTGGCCAAAGTAAATTCAAGTGCGCTCATCGTTAGTCTCCTTGGGTTAAGAGAAAACCAACAGGACGCACCTTTCCCCAACGGGGAAAATACGCCCGTTGGGGTTGATAAAAGGGATATGCTAATATTGGTTATCATCTTCCTGCTAATAGAGATAATAGCCATGGCTTTTATAATCATTGACGGTGGCCGTGAGAAGCTGGAGCAGCAACTGCTGATAGAGGTATTTCGCCCCACTTCCACGACAGGCAGCACACATGAAATTCTTCAGCGTCTCAAGCCCCAGGGTCGTCTTACCTTGATAACTCACGACGGCGAAGATCCATCCTCGTCAGCAACTCCTCATCAATCAGGCGAAGCGCGAGATTAAGATCCGCGCGCGCTTCCCTGCTACTGATCTTCTTATGCGCCGCCCGCACCTCTTCGATACGGCTCATGATTTCTTCCTCCGTGGCACTCTCGAGCCAGTGAATGAAATTTTTGATCGTTTCTTTCTCCATGGTCTGCTCCTTCTGCGTTTGAAATAAACGAGGGGCAGACCAATCCCTGAAGGGCGGCCTGCCCCTCGTGGGTGAATTGAAAATGTTTGACCTGATTACCGGGGCGAAAACCCAGCCGATGCAAGACCTTCCCGAATTCTTTCTCCGGCGTACATCATCTGGTAGGCTTCATCCTTGTCTACTGCGTGATCCATGTAATCTGAAAAGCAGACTCGCTTGAGGAACTGCGCGTAAGCCAGGGCCTGATCTTCGGTCAGCTCCACCGTGAAGCACACATGCTTTGTGTCCACAGGTGGTTTCGTTAATGTATCGCTCATGATGCCTCCTTACAAAAAAACAAGGCGCGGACAACTCCCACAGTGGGGAATCCGCCCCGTGCGGGTTGATGTTGATGACATTGATAATGATGAAAGAGAAGCTGGGAATCCGAAGATTCCCAGCGGTATGAACATACTAAATCAACCCATCAAGATTGCTTCTCGCGGCTGTTTGAGCAGGAAGGAACTCGCCCGCAAGAGGCTCGTCGGCTGCCGCATCTTGAGCACCCGGGGCGGGAGCATCGGATGCAACTGGCAACACATGCTTACCGTCGACCTTGGCCCAATGGATTTTCAGCAACCGCGCCTTGAGACTGACGCCTGTCTGACCTACCTTCTCACCTTTGTCGTAGACAAAGGTTTCGGGATAAAGATCGCCAAGCTTGAAGGACACCAACACCTTCTTCTTGGCCTGGATTTCCGGCATCAGAAGACGAATAACATCTTGTGCATCCTTTCCGGAAACACGACAGTCAAATCGGGTATAGTTAACATCCTCAGCCTCACCGTGTAATGCAGACACTTCAACTGCAAGAAACGATTGACCGCGTTTAACTTGTACTTCACGGGCACGGTAGAGATAACCAATACCCGAGACGTGCAGATCGAAATACTTCTGATCCTGGTTGGTTTGATTGCTATTGGTCATGATACTTTCTCCTTGAGGGTTTAAAAACCGGGGAGAAAGCACAGATCCCGATCCCGGGAATGTGATTCCCCGGATGGGTGGATTGAAAAAACCGAACCTGTATGACAAGTTCAGCAGGATGAAGAGACAGATCGACAGCGTTACCGCTGTTGTGCCGTTTTCACGATCCAACGCGCTCGCAAAGAGCGGGTATAGGCACTGGGCACGACTTTACCGAAGTCGTCACGGGTGAAAACATTTTTACTGAAAAAACGAGGCCGTTATAACATTGGCGCTGGCCATTGTCAATGCCTTCGCAACGAAATACCAACTTATCCTTGTTGATCGTGCGTCATCAGTGAATCAAGGCGTGACCATGGACCACACACCGTTCTCATCAGCCCATATCAGCATGGGCTTACCATCGGGGGCAAGTTCAACCAAGGGATTGCTTGTGCGCGGATCTGTCAACTGCGCCGGGGCGCTCCAGGGTTGCGCGCCGCTAAAGTACCTGGACCAGACTTCCCCCGCGCCCTCCGCCCACACCACCCGCACATCGCCATTGGCATTCATCGCCAGATAGGGCGGGGCGCTGACAGCGAGGACGGCTGTGTCCCACGCCCCGCCCCGGTAACGGCCCGCATGCGTGCTTCCCCACACCAGTACCGCCGCACCATCACTGCCTACTTTCACCTGTATCTCATCCAGATGAACTACTGTTGAGTCTTCCAATAAAACTGGTGGCAGCCAGATCGCGCCGTCATAGTACGCCACCCAGACTTGCGAGCCCGTCGCCACTGGCTCTACCCAGGCCGTGACCGCGTGACCGTTAACCCCCACCGCCAGATAAGGATTACGGCCAGCGAGGGTGCTGAATGACTGCACGACGCTCACTGGCCCCCACGCACCCGCCACGCCACGCACTGTGCGCAGATCATATGGCGTCGAGGCAATCACCTGCACCACACCGCTAGAGTCGATACCGGACTTCACTTGCCAGTGGTTTGGCGCGGCCTCCCCCGGCAACGCCAGCGGCACACGCGTCGGCACACTCCAGCCACTACCCCTCCGATAACTGCTGCTGCGCACCTCATCGGCCACGCACCACGTCATGTACACCACCGTCACCCCGGAAGGATCGGCATTTGGATACGCGCACGCCGCGTTTTGATCGAGCACCTGGGGCGACTGCCAGACACCCGTGACATATGCCGCTGTCTTGAGCACGGTGGCTATCGGATTGACAAGATCCTCCTGCCAAACCACCACAGCATCGCCGTGATTGTCCATAGCCACTTCCACGTTATAAGGGATAGCCAAGGATTGCACCTTCTGGGCAGAACCCCATCCCGTCATTGGGTGATACACAGCCGCCCAAATTTCCGATTGGGTCACTTGAATGGGATCGTCACTAAACTTGCGCCATACGGCGATCACATTGCCCTGGGCATTAGCCGCCGTTCGCAGAAAGCGCCCTCCCTCGCCGATCTTGACAATATGGAGCGCGGGCGGGTTGCTGCTGCTAGGATTGGGCGGCGGTGGTGCTGGCGCCGTACCCCCACCACCGCCGCACGACGCAAGAATGGCACTCAAACCAAGCAGTGCATAACGTTTCATGGTGTTCATGCCGCTCTCCTTAACGTGTAAAATCAAGAAAGCTCAACGCCTCTTCAAATTGCGCATCCGCATTATCCACAACGTCTTTCAACGCCAATTCCATTGAAAGACCCGCCATCGCCCAGGCACCGTGGTAGGGCTGAGAAACCAGCCCCGTTCCCGTTTCGGACGTCCTCGTCGCCCCGGCAATACTGGACAATGCATCCGCCAAATGCACGATACCCACCGCCTTGTATTCATCGCGGGCATATTTTCTATCAGCCGCGTGATGATACTCGACAGCGCACGTCACGGGGGTAGGCAGATGCCATGCCCGCATCAATTCTGCGCCGACGGCGGCATGATCGAAGTCCATCACTTGCTGCTCCGCCACATGCAGCGGGAGATTCGATTTCCGGCTGAGGTAAAGCGCTTCCTGCGCCAGGTCGGGTATGCCGTGGTAAATCATCAAACTACCGATATCGTGCAACAGTCCTGCCGTGAAATACATCTCTGCGTTATTTGCTCTTCCCTGCTGGGCCAGAATTCTCGCAACAACTCCCACGTAAACACTGTGCCGCCAAAAGCGATCCATATCCATCAATGCCGTCGTGATGCCATTGAACGCGCTTACCGCCTCTGTCACCAGTACCAAATGCGCGAGTTGTTGTGTTCCGACCACGGTAATGGCGCGCGATACGGTCTCAACAGGTAGCGCAAGGCCATAAAAAGCGCTATTGACCAGCTTTAGAAGCCGACCCGTCAGCGCTGGATCTACGGCAATAACCCGCGCCATATCCTCTGTTGTCGTACCAGGATCGGACAGCAGCTCGCGCAGTCGCAGATAAACCTGTGGCGGTGATACAGGAACGATGTCGACCAGATCTCGGGGGATTATTGCCACAAAGAATTTCCTTATAATTCTCTTACCTGCACATCACACCAGCCACTGTTTGCATGTACTCGGTAAAGTCGAAGCGAGGAATGGAAGCGATAGGTCCATCTTTCCTCATCTGGTCCATTCTTACTGCTCTTACTGCCAGAAGCGCAAGCGCTTTCGCAAAGCCGGGATCCGTCTCCGCCATCGACCGCATCTGAGCCACACTCGGCGCCAGACCACACTTGGTGGTATAGGCGGCGGCCAAGCTCATCATCGCCTCGCTGGTAGTAGGAGAGACCTCGCTCAGCGTCCTAATAAACGCAGTCTCTTCATCACCAGCCACCGCCGAAGCCGCACACACCACCATGATTGTGCCAACTATCATTCCGAATCCAACATTTTTTTTCATCACCAAGCTCTCCTTGTATTGCATTGAGATTGAATGTAGCCACGTGGATTTACGGTCACTGGGCCGGCCTTGAGCTTCACGCGCACAGCGCCTCCAATGGCCTGCCCGCCACCAGATCGCAGTACACCTCCATGAACTGCTCATAAGCATGCATTGGTGGCAAGGGCGTGTTGAACGTGTCAAGGATGATCCTGGGCACCTCCGACGGGGGAATCTCCCAATGCGCTCCGCGCGACGGCACGAGGTGATGGGCTTCGACGATCGAGGCCAGCGTATCGGCCTGCTTGATGAGATACGCTTCGCCTTCACCCGGACGGGGCACGTCCAAAGCAATGTGGATCGTCCTCTGCAGCCGACCCTCGATTTCCGCGATGGCCTCATGCAGACTGCCGATCCGCTTCATCGGTGTAACGATGTCGCCGGTATAGGCTTCATGCGCATCGTGTAAAAGTGCTTTCAACGCAAAAGATGCATCACGGCCCCAGAAGTGCTGTATGGCCATGGACACCCACACCGAGTGCTGTGCCACCGAATAGACAAACTCACCGCCGGTGGACCCATTGAAGCGCGCGGTGCGCGACAGCGACCAGGCGATATCTTCAATAGAGATATGTTCCGGCTTTGGATCGATGAGATCGACCAGCAGGCCGCTTGGGTGCATTTCAACGGCATGGTTCATCGTCATACTCTGAAGGGCACAAGTGCCCCCTCCTTGTGCTCCGGGAATTCTTCATAGTAAGACTCCTCCGGCGTAATGTTTTCCCAGTTATCTGTCCAACCGTCGAAATCTCTCACGGCAGACTTGTTATCGTGCCGTTTCGCAATGGCTACAAGTGCGTCGTACCAATCCACTCTCGATTCAAAATCGTGCATTTCTTTCTCCTGCGCCGCGCTGCGCAATCTCCGGTCTCCGAGCTAAAAGCACAGGAATGGATGTCACGGGCCAGCGTTTTTCTTTCACCAGCGTTTTGACAGCACGTTCCCACGCACCTTCAACGCCATGGGCACGTATCGGATATTGTCGGGCCCCACTCTTTCATCGCCAGGTAGTCGCTCCGAATGATCTGCCGCCTCTGACCTACCACGACAGCACGTTACTCATTTATCGCAGCATCCTGATTGGCCCAGTCGGAGATATCCAGGCACACCTCACCGCATTCTCACAGCAGCTCGTATTGAACCTCTAGCCGTTTCGCGCTCACATTGCGAATCACCCCATCTTCTGCGCCAGCCATGAAAACACGCGCGCGCACGCGATTTCCCACAGCTTCAACCACGACTGGAAAATGCCGGTTATCGTCCACATTCTCCTTAGGCGGGAAGTATGTGCACTTCACGCCTACCCTCACTTGATCAATTTTCATGTTTATCTCCATGCCGTCCTAACCGCTACTCATCCAACATCATCAAACGGCGCGTCTTCCTCGGGTGATATGGGTTGCGCACCCAGGGCTTGCGGTTGCTCATCGGACTCGCTCCGCTTCCTAAATGTGATCGACTCCACGCACAAGGGATCGATGCCGACAAAGCTGGCATTGATCTTCATTCTGGACTTCTCTTCTCCCGTTTCCTTATCCGCCCACACTTCACGGTATTGTTCGCCCTGCACACTGACCCTGGCGCCTTTCTTGAGCAGCTTGGCGACATGCTCAGCCCGTTTGCCCCAGTAGCTTACCGCCATCCAGAATCCGCCCTCGTCCTTGTAGCCGCCACCCTCATCCGGGACCCGGTGGTCGAAATGGACGCTCATATTGAGCACGGCGCGCTGTTCACCATTGACGACGTTGTAACGTAGCATCGGTGCATTGCCAACATTGCCCTCTCCAACAAAAAATCCGCTCATATGTCACTCCTCGAAAAGTTTGTGGTAATCGATCCGTCACGTGAATCATTCGGTCTGGTCGAAAACTGCGTGGTAGATAAATCAATCCACGGATAACAGATAACCGCATTTTTCATTCGGAGTCCATCGAAAACCCTGTTTTGGTTCCTGATGTGTTTTTCAGTGTCGTCAGCCAGGATCGCGCGGAAGATGGAGCGCGATCCGCCCCAGGGTGGTATACCGCTCTACAATCCAAGTGTCGTAAGTCGGAGTTGTCGTGCCAGGCGCAGACATTAATAGGTTCAGTTGGTATGCCCGTCGCAGTTCCCGTCGATGTTTCCACGCCCATTCATGTATCCCGATATTGGGATGTGTGAACAGGGTTTTGAGGGCGCAACTCCGCCCAAACACCATCTTATCCATCACCCACACCGCCCACGAAACAAGCAAGCTTTCTCTAGCTTTTGTCATTGATATATTCCTCCAATACGACACAGTCAGCCAAATACTGCCGCAGCCGTACCCACTCGCTTTGGCGCAGGGCGTGGGCCAAATTCAAATTCAGCATCTCTTGCCCATAGCGCACATAGATACTCCGTGTGGGCAGATCCAGAGTCGAAAGCAGCGTCTGTCCAGCCCCACATGCCAGATCGACATAATTCTGTTTGCCGTTGCGTCCCTGTAACCGCCACCTCACATACACATGACCACCCGCTACTCGTTGCACCACCGGATGCGCCGGCCAGGGACGGCGGAAGGCCTGCTGGAATTCCCGTGCCAGAACCTCCATACGATTAACAAGCTCCACCTTCTCCGCATCCAACTCCCGAATGCGTTGCCGCACTTTGCTACGGCTTCGCGGAATATCAGCCACGCGCGCCTTCCGTTCCATATCCTCTATTGGGCAGCACCAGCACATATGCGCGTGGCCCATCAGTGATGTGCCGTCTCAACAACCCTTTGCGTTCCATCCGCCCGGCAAATGCTCCCGCCACACTGGCTCCTGTTCTCGCGCCCCCGTTGTGGTTGTGCTGGCGCTTGTTCAGCCACGTTGCGTCCGGCCACAGGGTCTTCGCAATCATGGTCAAATACATCGGCTCGTTATTCGGGTTCGCTTTCCAGAGTCGTGCCGCCATCTCTTCAAGTGTTGCCATCATTTCTCCCGCGTGTCGTGTGCCGGTCATGTTCGACGAGGGCATCGTCGCAATCTGCAAGTAACCGTACTTGCCCTTACCCTTTAAAGGGCCCTTTAAAGGGTTGATGCGTTTATCTACTTTCCCGGTAGGTCGGTTTATCTACTTTACGTTCTTCTATTCCCACAGGGAACACATCGTCATCCGGTTCATCCATAGTTACTGTGGCAGTCTCCTGTTCGCTGGCTCCAGCGGCTGCCACAGTAATAATTCTTGGCGCAAACGCCGCCCGCCGAGTACCCTCCAACACCTCTTGCGGCACCTCTGCCAACCATTTCATCGCACGAATCGCCCGCTGATTGTTTTGCCGGATATCCTCACGGCTTACCGACTGATACGACCATTGTGATGGCAGCTCCAGCACCCGGCGAATGTAATGCTTGCAATCTCTGATGCTGTTTGATGCCGCTTCCGCATTCATGAGCGCGACATGTTTTGCCGTCAACAGTGCCGCCGTACACCGGTCAAAATCCTCCAGCACATAGACCAGTTGGTAGATGTAGGGCGATCCCAGGCCGAACGAAAAATCCACCTTCACCGGGGCTGACGATTGCCGCAGGGTAACCACCACATTGCGCCTGGAGCTCAGTAGTTGCTCCACCTGCTCCACTACTTTGATGATATGGTCCCGCGCCTTGCCCAAGGCCTCCTCGATCCGAATCAACATCCAATCCGCCGTCGGGTCATCGGCGGCGGCGGCTTGCAACACCACCCTGAGTTTTCGTGAAAACTGTATGAGCCCCGTGACCTTCGGGATACCCCGCGTCGTGTTTTCATTTGACCCTTTGACCAGATCCAGCGCTTGGCGTGTATGCAAGATTAACGAGGCGCCTCCGTGCAATGTTCCAGGCCCATCAGTAAGGGTTCGGTATATCACTGGTTCAGCCATCTTTTTTCTCCTGGTTCAATAAAAAAGCACCTTCCCATTGGTTGGCCCACATCCCTGGGTGTCCCACAGTGGGACAGTTTCCCATTGGTTGGCCCACATCCCTGGGTGTCCCACAGTGGGACAGTTTCCCATTGGTTGGCCCACATCCCTGGGTGTCCCACGCGTGCATTGGGCCACGTCTCATAACTTTTTCTTCAACATGCCTGCCTTCTCCATTTCTTCCCGCCAGTTCTGCGGAACAGCGCCCTTAGCACCCTTCGTAGGTTTCGGGTATGGCGCTGTTTGGGTCAGGTTATCGGTTCTCACTGGGCGTTTTTCACGCTCGGCACGAATGGCCATTCCCAGCCGGGGGAAAAATGTGCCTTGCGCTAATTCACGGCACAGCGCCGAGAGAAGTTTGAACGGGTACTTGATGGGGTTACCGTTACGTGCCCCTTGACGAATACACCCGGCCAGCTCATCGATCAGCATTTGTCGGGACTCGGGCGCCACGGGTGCGAGCAGGGTTTCCGCCACTTTGCGTCCCTGCTCATGTCCCGGCAGCTCGGGTGGAAACACCAGTGGCCGGTTGGCAGGCAGCACGTCTGTCGGTTTTTCCTGTGTCGGGGGAACGCCCCTTCGCTCCGCTTCTGAATCCGCTTTGTGAAGGAGAAGGGGGTTGGGGGTAGTGGTAGTAGTTTTTTTTATATAAATACTACTACCACTACTACTACGTGCACCGTCCACCGCAGTCAAATTTTGACTGCGGTGGAATTGGTGTTCCCGCCGAGTATCGATTTCACGCAGATCGGTCGTTGATACACAAAAAAACGCGTTCTCATCGTCGTCGAGAGGCGGCATTATAGAGGTTGTTTGATTGATGTATTGATGCGCCGCCAGACGCGCCTGAATGCGTGGCAGGGTTTCCTGGGGGGCGAGGGGATCACGCTCCGTCTCCATTTCATCCCTCAGGGATTTCAATATCTGGCTGGCCACACGACGCACCTGGCGGTGGCTATGATCGGTCGATTGTTGCAGGAATTCGAGATACCCTGGATCAAGGGTCAGGGTATCTGCCAGGGTCAAGGGTTCATCAAACAACAGGAAGGCGGTGTGCTGTCCCAGAAACTGCCCTTTATCATTACGGCCCTTGTCGATTTTATAGAAAAGCATCCAGCGCATTAGCCGCAAGATGGCCATCGCACGCGCCAGCGTATTTTTAGACTTTACGTTGACTTGTCTCGCCGTCGCCATATAATCGAAGCGCATGATGCTCGATCGCTGCTCTTGTAGCTGTATTTTGAGCACCATCCATGTGGTTTTATCCACTGGCTCAAGGACAGGGTGCGTGACGAGAATATTGGGATGCGCGCTGTAGGGGTTGCCGAGGTAGAGCACGAGATCCGAGGGTGGCAGGTCATCCGCCGCTGTTCCAGATTGCAGACGATACTGTTCCATGGCGCGCTCAATCATCTGCTTGAGTCCTTGCGCCTCCGATGGCTTAATCATGGTATAACCCCTCGGAAACACTCACGGGTAAGACCGATGGGGCGTGCAAAGTCATTTCTTGGCTGACCCGGCAGGCCGTAAATCACTATCGTCACCGAATGCCTCCCCGGAACGCGCTTGCTGAATGACTGTCCACGCCGAATTAAGGGGAATACCCGCTTGCCCCAGTGCCAGCCAGCGTTGACGGCTCGGCAGCGACTTATGCTCCTGCCACAGGCGCAGGACACGCAGTTCATCTTCTTCCGAAAGTTTCGGCGGGCGGCCATTGGTATCGATATTCAATTTCCGTCGCAGCGCCGCATATTCCGCGCCGCTCATGCCAAATTCCTCCTCCATGAGCGGCAGCGATGCCCCCCATCGAATCAGGTTCTCCTGATTGGCCTGATCCTGCTGGCGTGCGTCCCACAGCTTTAACACGATATCCAGACGCTCTTCAGAGAAAACAATACGCGTGACCTGATCAACAGGAACCTCGCAAAATTGGTCGAGTTGCGTGACCGTCATACTGGCCAGACGATCAAGATGCACCTTGGTTAACCCCCGTATGCCTGATTCTTTTACTTCATTGAATCCGCCCCTGGTATAGAGTTTCAGAATCTTGGCGATGATCAAATGTGTGTAGCTATCGGTGTGCATAAACTTTCTCCCCGGTGTTGGTTAGAAAACTAATCCCATAAAGATGAATCACTCTGCTGGCTCCTGAGTCGGCGCGTGTTTTGGATCAACAACATCACATCGTCGAAATCGGCGTCCCGCACCTGCGGGTTACTTAAAAAAGCGAAGGGCAGGTGGATCCATCGGGGTCTGCCCACCACCGCATAGATATCATCCCAGCGGTTTGCCAGCGCAAGCGCGCCCAGCCGGTGGTCCGGCGGCAGCCGGGTTTTGTTGCCTGCGATGATCATCTGTTCGGAATAACTGACTAACAGCCACCAGATCCAATGGGCCGGGTCGTTCTCATTTAAAATCTGCTCCGGTAGATCGACCCGGTATCCCAGTCCCATCTTTGGATGACTGGTGATGCACTCGGCCAGGCCGTGGCGCTGGGCCAACCGAAGGGCCAGAACGTAGCTGCGGTTGCGCAAGGAACGCACATCCATGGGACCGGTGTAATCGTCCTGTCCAGTACCGGCACCGGCACCCGGCTCAGGCGGTACGGCAGGTGGGCGTGATTTAATCCCTGGCGTGTCAGGTACCGCAGGTGTCTTATCTGTCCCACGTTGGGAAAGAGGGAGCCCGGGTGGCTGGGAGAATGACCCCGGACGGTGCGGTTGTCCGGGCGGGGGCGTCACCTCATCATCGGTGTCGGGCGGGGTATCGGCGCCCAGCTCAATACCTGCGCCCAGTGCCGCGATCTCGGCCTGGATACTGCGTAAGGGCCGATCCAACACGCTGGACAGGCTATCGTCCAACGCGGGACGTACTGCGTCTATCACGAAATCCGGGCCGTCCTGCGCAGACAGCACTTCGCCAAACAGGACATCAAACTCGGCAGTCTGCGCCTCGGGAGAGGTACCTGCGGGTCCACGCTTTCTCCAATAATCGCGGTACAGGCTCTCTATCTTCTGGATGGCCTCGACCGGGCGCGACCCCATCCCAGCGCGCAGTGCCTCGGGAAGCAGGGGGTAGAGATACTGCGCGGCGTAGTGCAGGCGGTGCATCTGGGACTTGGAGATGTTCAGCCCGATCCCGAACTCCGGATCGGCGAGGCGCCGCACGAACTCCCGCAACCCCAGCGTCTCCCCCGTCTCATCTTCAAGACGCTGGCGCAACGTCTGCAGCGCGAGCGCTTTCTCGATGAAGGTGTTGTCGCCGCGCACTTCATTCTCGGCAATGTGGGCCGCCAGCACGTCGCTTTCGCTGGTCCAGGGATAGAACCGGCAGTTGATCACCTGGAAACGCGCATCGCCTGCTTGCCATAGCCCGTGCATAATCTCCAGCCGGGTGTTGCCGCCCTTGGCGATCATGAAATGCGCCTCACCCGGACGGCGGGTGATGGGCAGCTCGCCCTCCTGCCCCAGAGTTACAATGCGGTGATATATATCGTCGTACTTGGGATTGCGCGCCAGCCGGATATTGCCGTCATAAGGTTTGATCCGGTCGATGGCGACCCCAGGCATCGTCATGACCGTTATAGGGTCACCGGGTGGGGGTAATTCTGTGCTGCGTCCAAAATTACCGACCAGTAAACTGGAACGTAATTGATCGTCCGAAAGTGATTTTTTCATCGTATTTTCCCCTGAGCGTTGTCGCCGCGCACTTCATTCTCGGCAATGTGGGCCGCCAGCACATCGCTTTCGCAGGTCCACGGATAGAACCGGCAGTTGAACGCCTGGAAGCGCGCATCGCCCGCTTGCCAGAGTTCTTGCATGATCTCCAGCCGGGTGTTGCCGCCCTTGGCGATCATGTAATGCGCCTCGTCCGGACGGCGGGTGATGGGCAGCTCGCCCTCCTGCCCATAGGTTGCGATGAGGCTGGCAAGATCGTTATATTCGGGATCGCTCTCCAGCCAGATATTGCCGTCATACGGTTTGATCCGGTCGATGGGTACCCGCATCACTATTGAACGTGGTTTTTTCATCGCATTTTTCCTTCTTAAGCCAAGTTAATGACGCTGCTAATTTGCTTTGCTGGCAAAGAAAGATGGGCCAGATGGGGAAACAGCTCATGGACGAGCGCCAGCATGGTGTCTTTTGCACTTGGGGTCGGACCGTCACGAC
The DNA here is from genome assembly GCA_033717875.1 of Gammaproteobacteria bacterium. Classification (GTDB taxonomy): domain Bacteria; phylum Pseudomonadota; class Gammaproteobacteria; family Ga007554; genus SBBG01. Next base: position 32,000 of record JADDKJ010000018.1, on the reverse strand, counting down.
GGGGTTCCCACCGGTGCACTGGCTGATGGTGCGTGGCGGCCTCGCGGTAGGCCACCGTATCGGGCACCGTGGTGTCAATGATAGTGATGGCGCCGCGCGAGGGGGCGAAGGTGAGTCCGCGCAGCTCCTGGACGATGCGCCGGGCGTCCGCGGTGCGCCCCTGGCGGTAGATCAGGCCCCGTAGCGGCGCGACCGGGGCACCCCAGTGTGCCATCGGGCGCAGGCGATCCAGCATTTCCAGCGTGCCACGGGTAAACTCGCGTGCGGGCAGGATTTCGGAGGGGATGGGGGACAGCAGCATGTCGGCGGCGAGCACCGCCGCATCCTGAAGCGGCCCGACAGCGCCTTGGGTATCTATCAGGATGATGTCGTAATGCGCATCGAGTGCAGTAAGGATATGCTTGAGGCGCACTCGGCCATCGGGGGTGCGCAGAATCCAGTTCTGCAGTTCCCCTTCGGGATCGTCCGACACCACCAGGTCCAGACGGTCGATGGCGGTTGAACAGATCACCCCCTCGGTGACGGTGCGGGTGATAAGCGTGGAGAGACCGTGCGGCGCGCGCACTGCGAGGGGGTAGTAACTGGAAAGTGAGGGCTGCACATCGGCATCGATGAGCAGCACTTTTTGACCCAGGTCGGCGAGCAGGCCGCCGAGATTGGCAGTCAGCGTTGTCTTGCCGACCCCGCCTTTGGTGGATACAATGGTGACCTTGACAGACATGCAGCCTCCTGTTGAGGGGACTACACGCTGAGGGCGGCTAAAAAATGTCGCAAAGTTTTTTGGTAATTACTGATTTGTAATCAGTGGGTCGGGGGTTCGATTCCTCTCGCCGGCACCATAATAAACCTTGATTCACCGTATCGTGAGAGAGAGCTAACGCCGCGCCTTCCTCGGTAGTCACGCAAGATTTGCTGCGCTAACGAGTGCAACGGCGCATTGCTGAACAATGAAAAAAACGCTTTACGACATCTTCGGGATCAGCCCCGATGCTTCCGCGGAATCCATCAGGACGGCCTATAAAAGCCTGGTACAGCGCCATCATCCCGACAAAAACCGGGGCGACCCGCATTCCGAGGAAATCCTCAAGGCTATCAACTACGCTTACAGCATCCTTTCCAATACGAAGAAAAGAGCGGCTTACGATCTCAGTCTGGGCCTACACCACAATCACCACGATGCAGTCCAGACCAGGCACGCTCCCGTAACGCCAACACCTCCGGCCGCTCCGCCAGAACCGCCCCCAGCGGCTTCGCCAGCACCGGAGCAGCCTGCGAGCCGGCCCAGCGCTCCCGAAAAACCCGTTCCCCAGCGCAATGACACCGTCCAGAACGCTGCAAAGCCCTCGGAAACGATGCCACCGCCCTATACCAGCGAGATGCCGTCAGGGCCAACCAGGGTAAGGATCGCCACGGCCGTATTGGGCATCGCGCTGGTAGGCGGCTTTCTGGCATTCTTGTTGCCAGGCCGGAATGACAATGTAGAGATCGCGCCCTTGGCGTCCAACTCCTTGTCCGGCACCGCCGTCGTCCAAAACAGCACACAAGATGCACCGGCCGCAACTACCACGCCGCCACAAAAGGGAACGGCACCCGCCGGGGAACAAGGCATCGTCTCAAGCAGAGCCATTTCTCCCGCAAACGACCACCCTGAGAAAATCGCATCCGCACCGGACACTCACCAGACGCCACCAGCAGCAGTTCCGCCGGAAAAACCAACCACCGCGCCAACACCCCCTGCCGTCGTAAAGGCACCGAACAAAGCCGCGGAACAGGTCCAACCTGTTCAACCCGCCAAGACGCTCGCCATGAATGCCAACACCGGCAACGCAGCCCAGCCTGCCCAGGAAAAGATCGTTACGCCGCAAGCCAAGGCGGCAAACTCTGCCGACAAATCCAGCGGCAAGCCCGCGCCGCCCTTCCACAACCCTACGGCCGCGAAAGATGTTGCGCCGAAAACCAGCGCTATCGAGCAAAAGCAAACACCCGCCACCTTGCCGAGCGCGAAAACCCCGCCGCCACCGACAGCACCGGCACCCAAGACGGTCGATGCGCCTCCACCGTCCCCCTCTCACCAAGCCGCCGCTGAACCCGCGAGCAAACCCATCGTTTCTGGAGACGCCACCGCGCACTATAAAGAGGGATTGCGGCACGAGAAGGGCGAAAGCACGACGCAGGACTATAGCGAAGCCGCCAGGTTGTATCAGAAAGCCGCCGCTCAAGGCGTCGCCGACGCCCAGTACCGGCTGGGCAGGTTATATACACTGGGCAAAGGCGTGCCCCTCGACAACGTCGAGGCCTACGCCTGGCTGAGCCTTGCCGCGGCCAGCCATGTCGAGGCGGCCAAGCCGATCGTGGAGTATCTCGGCAATATCATGACACCGCAGCAAATCGAAGAGGCAAAACGCAAGGCGAAGGCGCGGCAGGCGTCAAAGAAGCGCTGAAGCAGGTTCAGGCAATTGGAACCTATTGCCGTTTTTAGGTTCAATCCCAGCGGTCGTCCCGCACCTGGATTTCATCTCCCGCCACCCGCACCGGAAATGTGGCAGTGGGTTCGTAGGCGGGGGCGGTCAGGGCCTCGCCGGTCTTGATGCAGAAACGCGCGCCGTGGCGCGGGCAGACGATCACGCCGTCCTCGATCTTGCCACCCGTCAGCAATCCACCGTCATGGGTGCAAACATCCTCGATGGCATGATACTCGCCGTCGATGTTGAACGTGGCGATCAGCACGCCATCGACATCGACGACCTTGCATGCGCCAGGGGCGATTTCACCCGCCTTCGCAACCGTCACCCAATCGGACATGTTACACCGCGATCACTTCGACATCAGGGTCAACGGAGCGGATGACGCTCTCGATGGCCATGAGCGTACCGCTCAGGGAGCTGGGGCAGGTGCCGCACGCGCCCTGATAGCGGATGACCAGCTTGTTGTCGGCGAATTCCAATATCTCCAGTCCGCCGCCATCGCTGAGCAACGCCGGCCGCACGCGCTCGTCGAGCACGGCGTTGATCTGCGCCAGGCGTTCTTCGTCCTCTGGCGCAACCCGTGTTTTTCGCGGCGTCGCCTCTTCAGCTTCGCCAGCCGATACCGGCGTGGCCGCCGCAGCGGCGCGGATTGGCGGGGCGAGCAACAGCAACAGCTTGTCCCAATAGGCCTCGCCATCCTGCGTCACGGTCAGCCAGCGATCCACATAAAACACATTGGTCACATGCGGCACGGCGAACAGCGCCGCGGCCAATGGATCACCCGCCGCTTGCTCGGCGTTCTCAAACGAACGCGCCACACCCTGGGTGAGCGGCTCCTTGAGTACGAACCGCATGGCATTGGGGTTCGGAGTTTTTTCGATATCTGCGATCTTGGGCATGATTCACACGTAACACGTAAGCTGGGTCGGCCCGCAGGGCGTAACCCGGACAATCCGTCAAAACTCCTTTTCCGTGGAGACACTCTCCTGCGCGGCGAATGCCGCATGCAGGGTGTGCCACGGCAACACGGCGCACTTCACTCGCGACGGCAGCTCGCGCACACCGGAAAACACCGTGAGACGGCCCAAGTGATGGGGCTGATTCCCGATGTCGAGCTTGCCGGTTATCATGTCGCGGAACTCTTGCACCAGCGTTTCGGCCTCCGCGACGCTTTTGCCTTTCACCTGGGTGGTCATCATCGAGGCCGAAGCCTTGCAGATCGCGCAACTGTGGCCTTCGAAGCTGACGCCCTGCACCTGCCCGCCTTCGACGTGCAGATACACCGTGATGTGGTCGCCGCACACCGGGTTGTGGCCTTCCGCCTTGCGGTTGGCATCTTCCAGCACACCGTAGTTGCGCGGCTTCTTGTTGTGATCCAGGATCACTTCCTGATATAGCGCGCGTGGATCAACCATCAGGCGAACACCTTCCGCACTTCATGTATGCCTTTCACCAAGGCGTCGATTTCTTCGAAGGTGTTGTAGAAGGCGAACGAGGCGCGCGCCGTGGCCGGCACGCCGAAGCGCTGCATCACCGGCTGGGCGCAGTGGTGGCCGGCGCGCACGGCGATACCCTGCTGATCGAGGATCGTGCCGATGTCGTGGGGATGGATGTCCCCGAGCGTGAACGACAACACTGCCGCCTTGTGCCGCGCCGTACCGATGATGCGCAAGCCCTCGATGTCACGCACCGCTTCGGTGGCATAAGCCAGCAGCGCGTGCTCGTGCGCCGCGATCCGCTCCAGGCCGATACCCGTGAGATAATCGATGGCCGCACCCAAGCCGATCACCGGCGCGATGGCCGGCGTGCCGGCCTCGAACTTGTAGGGCAACTCGTTATATGTGGTGCGCTCGAAAGTGACATTCAAGATCATGTCGCCACCGCCCTGCCAGGGTGGCATCCTTTCGAGCAGATCGGCCTTGCCATACAGCACGCCCGCGCCGGTCGGGCCGCACAGCTTGTGGCCGGAGAAGACATAAAAATCGCAGTCCAGCGCCTGCACGTCGACGGGGATATGCGGCGCGGCCTGCGCCCCGTCGAGCAGCACCGGAACGCCGTGCGCATGGGCGGTGGCGACCATCTCGCGCACCGGGTTGACCGTGCCCAAGGCATTGGAAACATGGCTGAGCGCAACGAAGCGGGTGCGCGCATTGAACAGTTTTTCGTATTCATCGAGCAGCAGCTCTCCCGCGTCGTCCATCGGGATGACGCGCAGTCTGGCGCCTTTTTCCTGGCACAGCATCTGCCACGGAACGATGTTGGCATGATGCTCCATCGCGGAAAGGATGATCTCGTCACCTTCCTTGATGAACGCGCGGCCATAGCTATTCATCACCAGGTTGATGGCCTCGGTCGCGCCGCGCACGAAGACGATCTCGCGCTCCTCGCGCGCGCCAAGGAAACGCTGCGCCGTGCGGCGCGCGTCTTCAAACGCGGTGCTGGCGAGCTGGCTCAGGGTGTGCACGCCGCGATGCACATTGGCGTGCTCATGAGTCTGATAGTACACCAGGCGGTCGATGACCTGCCGCGGCATCTGGCTGCTGGCGGCATTGTCGAGATACACCAATGGCCTGTCGTGAACGCTGCGCTGAAGTATCGGAAAATCCGCACGCACGCGGGCGACGTCCAGGCCGCCGGATACGTCTTTCTCGCTTTTCATCAAGGGCGCGTTGCTCATGCGTGCTCCAGGATCCGTGACGACAACTCCTCGCTGAGCCGCCGCTTGAGCGAGGCGACAGGGATTCTGTCGATGATGTCCTCGGCAAAGGCATAGATCAGCAAATCGCGCGCGGCATTGGCATCCAGACCGCGGCTGTTGAGGTAAAACATCTCATCGGCCTCGAGCTGGCTGACGGTGGCGCCGTGCGCGCATTTCACGTCATCGGCGAAGATCTCGAGTTGCGGCTTGGCATCGACGCGGCCCTTGCTCGACAACAGCAGGTTGCGGCTCTGTTGCGCGGCATCGGTGTGCTGCGCGTCCTTGCGGACGAAGATCTTGCCGTTGAACACGGCATGCGCGCCGTCATCGACGATGCACTTGTGCAGTTGCTCGCTCTTGCCATTGGGCACGGCGTGATCGATGACGGTATGCGTGTCGGCCAGTTGCCGTCCGGCCATCAGCGCCAGACCATTGAGCGTGCAGCGCGCACCCTCGCCATTCTGCACCACGCGCAGATCATGACGCGACAAACGCGCGCCGAAGGTGAGGCTGTTGGCGCGATAGACGCTGTCGCGCTTCAGCACCACCGCGCCGTAACCGATGTGAAACGCACTGCGCGCCTCGCGCTGCAAACGGGTGTGTTGCACCGAGGCGTTCTCTTCCACGGTGATCTCGGTGACAGCGGCGGTGCAATAGCTGCCTGGCCCCAGCGCCACATAATCTTCAACCAAGGTACAGTTGCTGCCCGGGCCGGCAACGATCAGGCAACGCGGATAGATTGCCTGTGGCGCGTCCCCGCCCGTGGCGATGAACAGCAGATGGATCGGCGCAGGGCAGACGGTATCCTTGGCGATCAACACCAGCGCGCCGTCGCGGATATGGCTGGTATTGAGCGCGGCAAAAACGTCGCTCTGGAAATGAGCCTGCCGCGCGAGATGGGTACGAACAGCGCCGTCATGCGCGGTCAGCTCCTGCATCAAATTGCCGGCGATCACACCCTGCGGCAGAGCGGCAGTCGATGAGAGCTGCGGGGCATAGACACCGTCGACGAACACCAGGCGGCTAGCGACAGCCTCCGGCAACACGAAGTGCTCGATGTCGGCCGCGGTCAAGCCTGATGCCGCGCCCTCGACCGTCGCAAACACCGTCTTGCGCAGCAGCGAAAAATCGCTGAAGCGCCAGTCCTCGTCACGCATGGTCGGAAAGTGCAGCGCGTTGACGCGATCGGCCGCTTCGAGGCGCAGCACATCCAGCCACGGCGGCCCGGCGAGCCCGGTTGTTTGCGGCAGCAGCCCGGTCAACCAGGCATCCTGGAATTCGATATTTTGCATGACCGCGCTCATGCTTATGCGGCCGCTTCCGCGCGAACCCAGTCGTAGCCGCGCGCCTCGAGTTCGAGCGCCAGCTCCCTGCCGCCGGTCTTGAGGATGCGGCCGCTGCGCATGACATGCACGAAATCCGGGGTAATGTAATTGAGCAGACGCTGGTAGTGGGTCACCATGATCACGGCGTTGTCCGGCGTCATCAGCTTGTTCACGCCGCCCGCCACGATGCGCAGCGCGTCGATGTCCAGCCCCGAGTCGGTCTCGTCAAGGATCGACAGCTTCGGCTCCAGCACCGCCATCTGCAAGATCTCGTTGCGCTTCTTTTCGCCGCCGGAGAAGCCCTCGTTGACGCTGCGGTCGAGAAAACCCGGATCCATTTCGACGAGCTTGCACTTCTCGCGGATGAAGTCGTCGAACTCGAGCGGATCGAGCTCTTCGCCGCCACGGTGAGCCTGCATGGTGTTGTAGGCAAGGCGCAGAAAGGAACTGTTGCTGACGCCGGGGATCTCGATCGGATACTGAAACGCCAGGAACACGCCCTCGCGCGCCCGCTCTTCGGCGGGCAGATCGAGCAGATTCTTGCCGTTGTAGATCACTTCACCACGGGTCACGGTGTAGCCAGGGTGGCCGGCCAGCACTTTGGAGAAGGTGCTCTTGCCCGAGCCGTTCGGCCCCATGATGGCATGCACTTCACCGCTGCGCACCGTGAGATTGACGCCCTTGAGAATCTCGATTCCGCCGATGGAAGCGCACAGATCGCGCACCTCCAGAATTACTCTGCTGTTACTGCTGATCACCCAACGCTTCCTTCAAGTTTAAGTCCGAGCAGCTTGGTGGCCTCCACGGCGAACTCCATCGGCAGATGATTGAACACCTCCTTGCAGAAGCCGTTGATGATCATGGAGACCGCTTCTTCCGAACCAATGCCGCGGCTTGCGAAATAAAACATTTGATCCTCACCGATGCGCGAGGTGGACGCCTCGTGCTCCACCTTGGCGGTGCTGTTCAGCACCTCGATATAGGGAAAGGTGTTGGCGCCGCACGCCGCGCCGATCAGCATCGAGTCGCACTGCGAATAATTGCGCGCGCCCTCGGCCTTGGCGCCGATCTTGACCAGACCACGATAACTGTTGTTGGAATAGCCGGCGGAGATGCCCTTGCTGACGATGCGGCTGCGCGTGTTCCTGCCGACATGGATCATCTTGGTGCCGGTATCGGCCTGCTGATGATGGTTGGTCAACGCCACCGAATAGAATTCGCCGATCGAGTTGTCACCGAGCAGCACGCAACCCGGATATTTCCAGGTGATCGCCGAACCGGTCTCCACCTGCGTCCAGGAGATCTTGGAATTGGCACCCTTGCACAGGCCGCGCTTGGTGACGAAATTGTAGATGCCACCCACGCCGTTCTCGTCGCCGGCGTACCAGTTCTGCACCGTGGAATACTTGATCTCGGCATTGTCCAGCGCCACCAGCTCCACCACCGCGGCATGCAACTGGTTAGTGTCGAAACGCGGCGCAGTGCATCCTTCCAGATAGCTGACGTAGCTGCTTTCCTCGGCGATGATGAGGGTGCGCTCGAACTGGCCCGACTCCTCGGTGTTGATGCGGAAATAGGTGCTGAGCTCCATCGGGCAGACGGTGTTCTTCGGGATATAGCAGAACGACCCGTCGGTGAACACGGCGGAGTTGAGCGCCGCATAGAAATTGTCCGTTGACGGCACCACCGTGCCCAGATATTTCTTCACCAGCTCGGGATGATGCTGCACCGCCTCGGAGAACGAGCAAAAGATAACCCCTTCCTTGGCCAGCTTTTCCTTGAAGGTGGTGGTCACCGAGACGCTGTCGAAAATCACGTCCACCGCGACATTAGCCAGCATCTTCTGCTCATGCACCGGCACGCCCAGCTTCTCGAAGGTGCGCAGCAGTTCCGGGTCGACTTCGTCCAGGCTCGCCAGCTTCTTTTTCGGCTTGGGGGCGGAATAATAGCTGATGTTCTGAAAGTCGATCTTGGGGTGCGAGACATTGGCCCAGGCGGGCTCGGCCATCGTTAGCCACTGCCGGTAGGCGCTGAGACGAAACTCCAGCAGCCACTCCGGCTCGTTCTTTTTTTTCGAGATCAGACGAATGACATCCTCACTCAAACCCTTGGGCACGACATCGGACTCGATATCCGTGACGAAACCGTACTCGTAGGGCCGGTTAATCAATGCTTCCAGGGGAGTGCTCATGGTCTGTCTCTATCCATGCGCGGCGGAACGCGCAAACACAAAATGCAAAACTGCTTTATGTTACAATAACTTTTGCCGAATCGGGGCACTGAGTCAATATTCCCGACTGATTTACTAAACTATTATAATAGCCCTAGTGATTCAGTCAAGTATTTGACCTTCGGATTTCTCCAGCCATATTGCGCATTCCTGCCCGCTGACCGCATATTATAGCGCATCGGACGACAATCGCTGAGCGCGCAATCAGATACTCCGCACTACCCAATAATTATGAAAACCAAAACACAGCGATCCCTGGCCCTGCTGCTTCTTGCCACTTTTACACTGCTGGCGCTCGAAGGCTGCGGCTTCCGCTTGCGCGGCAGCGCCGCTGTGGCGCTGTCGATGCCCATCACCTACGTCCAGGGCGGCGCCACCGCCAGCCCTGTATTGCTCGGCGAATTGCGCCGCGCCCTGGAAAGCGCCGGCGTGAAAATCGCCGCCAAACAGGAAGACGCCGACGCCGTGTTGAACGTGCTGGATGAAGAAAAAGGCCGGCGCGTACTATCGGTATCCGGCGGCGGCACGGTGCAGGAATACGAGCTGCGCTATGGCGTCACCTTCGACGTGAAGGGGCGCGACGGCCAGGAACTGTCGCCCGCTCAAACAGTCGGAATGGAGCGCGCCGTCTCGTTCAGCGCGGGCGAGGCGCTGGCCAAGGGCGCGGAGGAAGATCTGCTCTACCGCGACATGCGGCGCGATGTGATTCAGAACATCTTGCGGCGGCTGAGCGTGATCAAGAAGCCAAGTTAGATCGCCCGCGAGGCATGTATCCTCACGGGCGACCAAAGGGGAGCGCTGCGTTGCTCCCCTCTGGAAACCCCATTGCTCAAGGAGCCCGCGGCAAACCGCGGGATATTTCGAATGAGGCTTCGCCCCGACCAGATCAAACCCCACCTCACCAAGAGCCTGATGCCCATTTATCTGGTCTGCGGCGACGAGCCGCTGCAAGCAGGCGAGACCTGCGACGCGATTCGCGCCCACGCCCGCGAACTGGGCTACAGCGGGCGCGAGGTGATGCACGTCGAGACCGGCTTTGACTGGAACACCCTGCTCGCCAGCGCCAACAGCCTGTCGCTGTTCAGCGAGCGGCGCATCGTGGAGCTGCGCATGCCGGGTGGCAAACCGGGCGATGCAGGCAGCAAGGCGCTCGTCGAATACGCCAGCCGCCCCGCCGATGATGCCGTGTTGCTGGTGATCACCGGCAAGCTCGACAAGGCGGCGCTGGCGAGCAAGTGGGCCAGCGCACTGGAAAAGGCGGGCGCCGTCATCCAGGTCTGGCCGGTCGATCTCAAACAGCTTCCCGGCTGGATCGCCCAGCGCATGCGCGGCAAGGGCATGCAGCCCAGCGCCGACGCTGCGGCCCTGCTGGCGGAACGGGTGGAAGGCAATCTGCTCGCTTGTGCCCAGGAGATCGAAAAACTGTTTCTGCTGCACGGCCCTGGCGCTATCGACACCGCCACGGTGAGCGAGGCGGTGGTCGACAGCAGCCGATTCGATGTCTATGACCTGGTCGACACCGCGCTGCGCGGCGACACCCCGCGCGCCGCGCGCATCCTCGGCGGCCTGCACGGCGAGGGTATCGATCCAGTGCTGGTGCTGTGGGCGCTGGCACGCGAGATTCGTTCCCTTGCGACCATGGCGTATGAGGTGCGAACAGGCGCGACCGTGGATCAGGCGATGGCGACACACCGCGTCTGGGACGCACGCAAGCCGCTGGTCAGGCAAGGACTGCAACGCCACAAGACATCGACATGGCAGACCCTGCTGCGGCACGCCAGCCAGATCGACCGCATCATCAAGGGTGCGACGCCGGGCAATGTCTGGGATGAGCTGTTAGAATTGGCGTTAATGATGGCCGGAACACGTTATGGCTCCAGTTTTCGGGCGAACACGAGGGGATGAGACCATGAACATCAACGATTACATGCAAGATATCGGACGGCGCGCCAAAGCCGCCGCACGCCTGCTCAGCCGGGCGGAGACGGGCGCCAAGAACACCGCGCTGCTGGCCATGGCGCAGGCGCTGGAAGAGAACACTAACGCGCTGATCGCGGCCAACGAAAAGGATCTGCAAGCGGGCCGGAACAACGGCCTGGATGCGGCGATGCTTGACCGCCTGACGCTTAACGAATCGCGCATCGCGCTGATGGCCGAAGGACTGCGCCAGATCGCCGCGTTGGCCGATCCGGTCGGCGAAATCACCGATCTCAAATACCAGCCCTCCGGCATTCAGGTGGGCAAGATGCGCGTGCCGCTGGGCGTCATCGGCATCATCTACGAATCGCGCCCCAACGTCACCGCCGATTCCGCCGGGCTGTGCCTGAAATCGGGCAACGCCGCCATTCTGCGCGGCGGCTCGGAGGCAATTCACTCCAACAAGGCCATCGCGGCCTGCATCCAGACCGGCCTGACCCGCGCCGGCCTGTCCGCCGATGGCGTGCAGGTGATCGAAACCACCGACCGAGCGGCGGTCGGCGAGCTGATCCGCATGAAGGAATACGTGGACGTGATCGTACCGCGCGGCGGCAAGGGCTTGATCGAGCGCATCAGCGCCGAAGCCACGGTGCCGGTGATCAAACACCTCGACGGCATCTGCCACGTCTACATCGACGACAAGGCCGACTTCGACAAGGCGATCAAGGTCGCCTACAACGCCAAGACCCAGCGCTACGGCACCTGCAACACCATGGAGACACTGCTGGTCGCCGACGGCATCGCCGAACGCATCCTGCCCGAGCTGGGACGCAAGTATCAGGAAGCGGACGTGGAACTGCGCGGTTGCGCCCGTACCCGCGACATCCTGCCCGGCATCAAGGCCGCCACCGAAGAAGACTGGCGCACCGAATACCTGGCGCCGATCCTCTCGATCCGCGTCGTGGCGGGGCTCGACGAAGCCATCGACCACATCCAGACCTACAGCTCAGCCCACACCGACTCCATCGTCACCGAAGACTTCACCCGCGCCCGCCGCTTCCTGCGCGAAGTGGACTCCGGCTCGGTGATGGTCAACGCCTCCACCCGCCTCGCCGACGGCTTCGAGTATGGCCTGGGCGCCGAGATCGGCATCAGCAACGACAAACTGCACGTGCGCGGCCCGGTGGGGCTGGAAGGGCTGACCAGCCAGAAGTTTATTGTGTTGGGGGAGGGGCATGTGAGGAGGTAGGGAGTGGGTTACAAGTTACAAAAAAGGAAGGGTCCACACCCCTATCATCAGTTGACTGCTTGGGTCTAGGAGCCTGTCTGACTTAAGGGGGTCGTAGCGAATAACAAGGAAACAAACAAATGAAAAACCTGCTCATCATCCTGGCCTTCCTCACCGCCTCCAGCAGCGCCAGCGCCCTCGACATATCCGGTGTGAAGCTGGACGAGCGTATCTCCGTGGATGGAACGGAGCTCGTCCTGAACGGGGCGGGGACTCGTAAAAAGTTCGGGCTGCTGGACGTCTATGTTGCGGCCTTGTACCTCACCTCCAGGGCGAAAACCGCTGAGGCCGTCATCAATCAGGCCAAACCTCGACGGCTGCTCCTGGTGATGAGGCGCACCGTTGATTCAAAGAGCATGCTCGATGCTTTGCATGATGCGATCAACGACAATACGAATGATGCGCAGAGAGCGGCGATCGGCCCAGGTATGGCGAAGCTTGATGCCATATTTCTTCGCATTCAACCCCGTGAGAACGATCGGATAGTTCTCGATTTCGGCATGGACGGCGGGGTGAGGGTTGCGCACAACGATCAAGTAAAAGACACTCTGCCCGGCCCCGACATCGGTCCAACGCTACTGAAAGTCTGGATCGGGGAGAAGCCGGTGCAGGCAAATCTGAAGGCTGCCTTGCTGAGCCACTAGACTCCGAAGGTGATGCCCAAACTTACCGCTTGTCACTACTCCATGATCGGAATCTTCGGCGGCACTTTCGACCCTGTCCACTTCGGCCATTTACGCCCGGTGCTGGAAGTGCTTCAGGATCTGGCCCTGGATGAGATACGGCTCATGCCCTGCCACGTTCCGCCGCATCGCGCCGCGCCGGTCGCGTCAGCCGCGCAACGGCTGGCTATGCTGGAGGCGGCGATCCGGGGCGAATCGGGATTGAAGGCCGACGACCGCGAGCTGCGCCGTCCCGGCCCTTCCTACACTGTCGACACACTCACCTCGCTGCGCACCGAACTGGGCAGCACGCCGCTGTGCCTGCTGCTGGGTATGGACGCCTTCGCGGGTCTGCACACCTGGCACCGCTGGCGCGAACTCATCCAGCTCGCCCATCTCATCGTCATGCACCGCCCCGGTTCGCCGCCACCCGCGCAGGGTGACGTTGCCGCGCTGCTTGCCGGGCATCGCGCGGACGACGCCTCCCTGCTGCGCTTACGCCCGGCGGGCCATATCTTGCTCAAGGAAGTCACGCAACTGGATATCTCCGCAACACATATCCGCGCCCTGGCAAAGGCGGGCAAAAGCGCGCGCTATCTGTTGCCGGACGGCGTGTGGGAAATGATCAAAAAAGAAGGGATCTACTCTTAGGAGCGCCTGACAATGGGTTTTTCAGGGGCGATTCATTACGCGGTCGCTCGCGATATTACGCATTTTCATTGCCCAGAGCCTTGGAAAAATGGTGCGAACTGATGTGCAGTTTCCGACCCAGGTAGAGGCGATGCGCATCATGCCTATGCACGCCTGAATCAAGGTGGAACTGGTCGCAGGAAAGCTCCTTTGCCTTTTCCATAAGCCAGTCCAGAAGCTTTCCGCCATATCCTTGCCTGCGGGCAGCGCTCAGCGTGATGAGGTCATCCACATAGAACGTGCGCCCCCACGCCAGGAACTCCGCTATGCGATAACCAGCCGCCGCAACGACCTGCTCTTGCGCGGCAACATAGACGAGAGTGTAACCGTGATTATTCATTTGGCGCTGAACCTGCGCCATGAAGTCTTTTTCCGAAAGATGCGGCCTCAGCTCATGAAATGCGGGGAAGCAGGCTTTTATCTCGGTTTCTGTAATGGCCAGACGAATATCCATTCGTACCTCCGGCAAAATAGCTACAATGGATCAACCCTTCCCAGCAATTCCCCCATCCTGACCGGCGCACCCGGCTGAATGGCGCGATCAAGATCGCCGCGATCCTTGCCGAACAGCACGATCACTGTGGAGCCCATGTTGAATCGCCCCATCTCCGCACCGCGTTCCAGCGTGATGTTGGCATCGCGGTAATCCCAATCGCGCGGCATGGTGCTGGGATGAGGATTGACCAGCCCCGCCCAAACCGTCTCGATGCCGGCCACGAACATCGCTCCCACCAGAATCAGCGCCATTGGTCCGGCCTCGGTGTCGAAAATGGTCACCAGCCGCTCGTTGCGCGCGAACAGGCCGGGCACGCAGCGCGTGGTGCGCGGGTTGACGCTGAACAGCCGGCCCGGCACATAGGCCATCTCCCGCAGGCGCCCGGTCAGCGGCATGTGGATGCGGTGATAGTCGCGCGGAGAGAGATAGATCGTGGCAAAGCGCCCGCCCGCGAACAGCGCGGCCCGTTCCTTTGATCCACCGAGCAGGGTTTCCAGGCTGTAGTCGCGCCCCTTGGCCTGGAAGATGCGCCCGTCGACGATGTCGCCCGCCTGGCTGACCGCGCCATCGACCGGACAGGCGATTTCACCGGCGCCGCCGACCACCGGCCGCGCCTCCGGCTTGAGCGCGCGGGTGAAGAAGGTGTTGAAATCGGGATAGGCGAGCGGATTGCTCTCCAGCGCGATGCTCATGTCCACCTGGTATTTCTCGATGAACCAGCGCATCTGCCAGTTTTTCCACCACGCCTTGCGGCAGCGGGTGAGGGTGTACATGAGCTGCGTCAACCAGTGATGTGGCATGGGGTATTGCGTCGCCAGGGTCTTGACGTGATCGGCGAACGAACAGGAGGCGGCTTGCTCGCCGCTCATTGGGAGTTTCGGTGTTTCCATGGAGGGAGATCTGAAAAAAATCGGTTGGCTTTGGAATTATGATAAACAAAACCATAATATATCAGAAAATATCTTGCCCCGGCCGGGACGGGAGATCTGGATTTTCCGCCAGACACCTTGACAGCCGCCCCTCGCGTGCCGTAAAGTGCGCGTCTTATTTTGCGGGGCCATAGCTCAGCTGGGAGAGCGCTTGCATGGCATGCAAGAGGTCGCCGGTTCGATCCCGGCTGGCTCCACCAACATTCGACAGACCAACTTTCTGTCTTTGTTGAATCACAATACGTCCCCATCGTCTAGCCGGCCTAGGACATCGCCCTTTCACGGCGGTAACAGGGGTTCGAATCCCCTTGGGGACGCCATTTTCATCCCGATCAGCGTCTTTTTTTCCGCAGCATCCGCGCTCATACAAAGCGCTTTCTCGCCTCCGCGCGTCATGCGCTTTTTCGGCGAAGAATCGCAAAATCCCTGAATCACTCTCCGAACAAAGGATATAATCCTTCTTTTTCATATTCCGGAAGATGACTTATGCGCCCCAGCGGCCGAGCCCAGGACGAACTCCGTTCCATCAAACTTTCCCGTCACTACACCAAGCATGCCGAAGGTTCGGTGCTGGTGGAGTTTGGCGATACCAAGGTGATCTGCACCGCCACTGTCGAGGACAAGGTACCGAAATTCCTGAAGGGCACCGGCAAGGGCTGGGTGACCGCCGAGTACGGCATGTTGCCGCGCTCCACCGGCCAACGCATGGGGCGCGAGGCGGCGCAGGGCAGGCAGGGCGGGCGCACCATGGAAATCCAGCGTCTCATCGGCCGCTCGCTGCGCGCCGTGGTGAACATGGAGGCGCTGGGTGAGCGCAACATCACCATCGACTGCGACGTCATCCAGGCCGACGGCGGCACGCGCACCGCGTCGATCACCGGCGGCTATGTGGCCCTGGTCGATGCCGTCAGCCATCTGCGCAAACAGGGTATCATCAAGAGCAACCCCATTCACGGCTTCATCGCCTCGGTGTCGGTCGGCATCTACGAAGGGCTGCCGGTGCTCGATCTCGATTACAAGGAAGATTGCGAAGCCGAAACCGATATGAACGTGGTGATGAACGACGCCGGGGCTTTCGTGGAAATCCAGGGCACGGCGGAAGGACACGCCTTCCGCATGGACGAGCTGATGGCGATGCTCGAGCTGGCCAAGGGCGGCATCGCGGAACTGATCAAGAAACAGCAGGCGGCACTGAAAGTCTGATGATGAGACGCATCATTCTGGCCAGCAATAACGCAGGCAAGGCGCGGGAAATCGGCGAAATGCTCGCCGGGCATGGCATCGAGGTATTGCCACAGTCGGCCTTCGGCGTGCCGGAGATCGAAGAAACCGGCTTGAGCTTCGTCGAAAACGCCATCCTCAAGGCACGCAACGCGGCGGAACACACCGGCTTGCCCGCCATCGCCGACGATTCCGGGCTGGAAGTCGATGCGCTCAATGGCGCGCCGGGCATTTATTCGGCACGCTATGCCGGCCCCGGGGCCACGGATCAGGACAACCTGGAAAAACTGCTGACCGTTCTTGCCGAGGTGCCGGCGGAACAGCGCACGGCGCGCTTTCAATGCGTGATGGTCTACATGGCTCACGCCTCCGATCCCACGCCGGTCATCTGCCAGGGCACCTGGGAAGGCGACCTGCTAACCGCGCCGCAGGGAACGAGCGGCTTTGGCTACGACCCGATCTTCCTCGTCCCAAGGCGCAACCGCTCCGCCGCCGAGCTGCCCGCCGACGTGAAAAACCGGCTCAGTCATCGTGGTCAGGCATTGCGGAAAATGATCGCGGTATTGAGTTCGGCCGGGTAACAGCGTTACCGGCGATCACCTTCCTTCTCCGCTGGCGGCTTTATTTTCTGCGCCCCCTTCCTCTTTCTGATCACACGCCAAATCAGGAAATGGATGACGAAAACGGCCAGGAAACCGCCTACCCACACGATCTCGATGCCGATCAACACATCGTGCATATTCGCCTTCAGCCAGGCGTCCATGGCATCCTTCTTCTATTCATAGCGCAAAGCCTCGATGGGATTGAGCCGCGAAGCCTTCATCGCCGGGTAGATGCCGAAGAACGCGCCGACCATGAAGGCGAAACTGAACGCGGTCAGCACCGACCAGGCGCTGACATCCACCGGAATGGCCGGAAAGGCGGCCTTTACGCCGTAGGCCACGCCCGCACCGAAGGCGATGCCGATCACGCCGCCGGCCACGGAGAGCGTTACGGATTCGATGACGAATTGCAGCAGGATATCGCGCTGCGAGGCGCCGATCGCTTTGCGCAGACCGATCTCGCGCGTGCGCTCGCGCACCGAGACGAGCATGATGTTCATGATGCCGATGCCGCCGACCAGCAGCGAGATGCTGGCGATGCCGCCCAGCACATAGGTGAATGTGGTCAATATGGTTTGCATGGTGGACAGCATCGCCTGCTGGCTGATCATGGTGAAGTCTTCCTCACCCGCGTGACGCTCCATCAGCACCGCGCGAATTTGTTCTTTGGCGCGCTCGATTTCCTTTTCGTTGACCACCTGGGTGATGATGTTGGTCAGCCCCTCCTGGTCGAAGATTTCCTGCGCGGTTTCCACCGGGATGAAGACGTGATCGTCGATGTCCATGCCCAGCGTGACGCCTTTCTTCTCCATGATGCCAATGACGCGGAATTTGGTCTCGCCGATCTTGACCATGCGCCCCAGCGGATTGGCCTCGCCGAACAATTCGGCGCGCACCGTGCGTCCGATCACCGCCACGCGCCGACGCGCATCGACATCCGCCTTGGTGACGAAGGAGCCGATTTCGACGTGCAGGTTGCGCACCGTCTCGAAGTTCTGGTCGACACCGATGATCTCCACGTTGCGCATGCGGTTGCCGTACTTCACCGGCGCATTGCTCACCACCACCGCCGTCATGGCGGGAATCAGCGTGGCGCGCTTTTCCAGCGCGCGCATGTCGCCCAAGGTGAGTTTTTGTATCCCTGACGGCATGCGTCCCATGCCGGTTGTTTCGGTCTTGCCGGGCACGATGATCAGCAGATTGGTGCCGATCCCCATCAGCTCGGTGCGGATGTAGGTCCGCGCGCCCTCGCCAATCGCCACCAGCATGATGACCGAGGCGACGCCGATGATCACGCCAAGCATGGTCAGCGCGGCGCGGATCTTGTTGGCGGCGAGGGCATCGAAAGCGATGCGCAGATATTCGAAGGGGGTCATGTGGATTCGACCACTGTGTTTTGCTCGTCCTTGATGATGCGCCCGTCGGACAGCGACAGCACCCGCCGCGCATGGCTCGCCACGCGCGGATCGTGCGTCACGACGATGAGCGTGGCGCCCTCGGCGCTGAGCTGGCCGAACAGGGTGATGATCTCCATGCCGGTCTTGCTGTCGAGATTCCCCGTCGGCTCGTCGGCGAACAGCACCGCCGGATCGTTGGCCAGCGCGCGGGCGATGGCCACGCGCTGCTGCATGCCGCCGGACAGCTCGGTGGGATAGTGTCGGGTGAAATCGCCGAGACCGACGCGGGTCAGCAGTCTCCTGGCTTTCTCCAGTCGCTCGCGGCGCCCCAGTCCGCCATAGGTCATCGGCAAGGCGACATTCTCCTCGGCGGTGTAGCGGCTGAGCAGATTAAACGACTGGAACACAAAACCGAACAGGCGATTGCGGATACGCGCCAGCTCCAGATCGGTTTTGCGCGACACCTCCTCGCCCTCGATGCGATAATGCCCGGCGGTCGGCACGTCGAGACAGCCGAGGATGTTGAGCAGCGTGGATTTGCCCGAACCCGAAGCGCCAGTCAGCGCAATGTATTCGCCACGCCGCACCGTGAGATTGATCTCTTTCAACACTTCGTAACGGATCGCGCCAGTCGTGTAGACCTTGGTCACGCTCTCCAACTGGATGAGCGGCGCGGAGGCATCCATCATTCTTTACGCCGCGCCCGCACATCGGGCTTGAGCCCTTCCACATCCAGCGAGGTGATGACCTGCTCACCTTCGCGCAACCCCTTGCGGATCTCGATGTAGTCCCAGTTCGACCGTCCGGCCTCGATCACACGCTTGGCGATCCGCCCGTCCTCCAGCACATAGACGAATTGCTCCTTGTCTCTGGACATCACCGTCTGCGCCGGGACATAAGGCACATCCTTCACCCTGTCGACGATGACTTCCACGTCGGCCGACATGCCGGGACGCAGGAAAGCCGGCGGCGCGGTGAGCTTGAGCTTCACCGTGACATTACGGCTCTTGAGTTTTTCCACGGAGACGCCGGGGGAGATTTCAAAGAGCGTAGCGGCGAATTTCTTGTCCGGCAGGGTATCGAAGGTGATCTCGGCCGGCTGCCCCAACACCAAGCGGCTCAGGTCCACCTCGTCCACCAGCGCCTTGATATACAGCCCTTCCATGCGCGTGATACGCGCCACAGGCGTGCCGGGCTGCACCAGCTCCCCCGCCTTGACCGGCACCTCCATCACCGTGCCGCCGACCGGCGCGCGGATGGTGGCGCGATCCAGATTCAACTGAGCCACCCGCAACTGCGCCGCCTGCTGCTCGACATCGGCCTGCGCCACTTTCACCTGGCGCTCCTGGACAGGCACTTGTTCGAGATTGGCTTGCGCCTGATCGAGTGCCGCGCGGGCGGCGTCAAGATCGGCCGCGCTCGATTCCATCTCGCCGAGCGGGATCAGGCGCCGCTCGTAAAGCTGCTTCCTTTTGTCGTATTTTTGCTTCGCATCCTCGAAGCGAGCCCGAGCCTGCGCCACCGCGGCGGCGGTACGCGCCTTTTCCATCGGCAAGGCGATGCGCGCCGAGGCCAGGCGCGCGCCGGCCGCCTCCAGATTGGCGCGTGCCAGCGTCACCTTCGCCTGCACATCGTCCGCGTCCAGACGCATCAGCAGATCGCCCGCCTTGACCACATCCCCTTCCGCGACCGCCACCTCCTTTATCTGCGCCGCGATCTCCGCCTTCACCAGCGCCGTGGCATCGGTATCCACCGTACCGGTCTCGGTGGGAGTGACGGTGATCACCAGATCGCCACGCTTGACGACCATGGTCTCGACTTCGATCTGCTGGCTTTGGCGATAATAAAATATCGCGGCAACCGCAATCGCGGCTACAATCGCAACAAGCAACAGCCTCTTGCGGAGTGGGGACACGGCATCTCCTCGTGGAACATCTTTTTTGGATAATAACAGATTGACCCGGCTATCGACTTTGACGAAGATCAACTAAACCATGATCAACATCGACCACCTTCTCGCCATCATGGCACGGCTGCGCGACCCCGTCGCTGGCTGCCCGTGGGACCGCGAACAAACCTTCAATAGCCTCGTGCCTCACACCCTCGAAGAAGCTTACGAGGTGGCTGATGCGATTGCGCGCGGCGACACCGGCGAGCTGCGCAGCGAACTGGGCGACTTGTTGTTTCAAGTGGTGTTCTACGCCCAGATCGCACGCGAGGCCGGGCAGTTCGATTTCAATGACATCGTTGCGGCAATCAGCGACAAGCTCATCCGCCGCCATCCGCATGTGTTCGGCGAAGCGAAGATCGCCTCCGCCACCGATCAGTCCAGGGCCTGGGAGGAACACAAAGCCGCCGAACGCGCCATGCGCGCCCGGGAAGAACAGCGCCCGCCGAGCATCCTCGATGGCGTGACACACGCCCTCCCCGCACTGACCCGCGCCGCCAAGCTGCAAAACCGCGCCGCGCGCGTCGGCTTCGACTGGCCGGACATCCGTCAGGTGATGAACAAAATCGAAGAGGAAACCGCGGAAATCCACGCCGAAATCGCCCAAGGCGCGCCTATCGAACGCATGGAAGACGAGATCGGCGATCTATTGTTCGTCGCCGTCAACCTCGCCCGCCACGCCGGCATCGACGCCGAATCCGCCGTGCGCCGCGCCAACACCAAATTCGAACGCCGCTTCCGCCGCATCGAAACCCTGCTCGCCGAAAGCGGCCGCACACCGGAGCAGGCGACGCTGGAGGAAATGGATGCGTTGTGGGACAGGGCGAAGGAAGAGGAAAAGGCGTAACGGGCGCTTTGTCAATGAAGCGATTCATCGCCGTAATCGCTTCACTATATGAAGCGATTATCCTAAAAACCTCGGCTGGAACCGTAGCGAGAATGGCTAATTCCATTTCGCAATAAAAAGTGAAATATTGTAGGGTGCGTTCCACGCACCATTACCATTGGTGCGTGGAACGCACCCTACAAAATTATTGTCGTTTTTAACGCAAATTGGAATAAGATGCTGAAGATGGCCGAGAAATTTGCGTGCGGCCAGAAATCGCCAAAATCTTTTCCCTTCTCCCCCGCTTCAAAGTCATGCTATAAATTCAAATGTTTTCCATGCGAAATTCATTCACACAATAACAGGTAATCATCAGGGGTAACCATGAAAAATACATGGGCGCGGGTTAAATCATCAATAGTGACTGGCATCTTGTCTGCGAGCCTGGTCGCCTGCGGGGGTGGAGATAACCCCGACAACCCAGCGAGTGGCTCTGCCGGGCCAACAGCGACATACCTTTTCTACCAAGACTCAAGCGCCGGGGGTGTTATCAGCGCTGTAGACCCCGCCGACCCTGCCCACCCTATAATACCCGTAGAAACATCCGCCGCCTCCGAAGCGACCTTCGCTTACCATGGAACATACGACGCCGCGACGCAAATCACGTCAAGCTTTCACCCTCGCACCCTCATCTATGCAAAGGACGGCAAGCTCTGGAAGATCAATGCGCTGAAAGGAAGCACTCTGTCACCTGTGCAGCTTTCAAACGAAACGACGGCCAATCTGCTATGCCACACCACAACAAACGAAGATTTCGCCAACCACAACAATGCCGTCTTCTTTTATTCATTGCCGGGACCGGATGGCTCGTGCTTCACCTCTGACGACATCTCTAAAATGGTCAGGGTCGGAATGAGCGCCAGCGACGCGCCCTTCAATCTCGGAAGCATACAGCGGATCACATCCATTAATGACTCACAAACTGGCGCCATAGAGGGCTGGCTGGCGACTGACGGCAACAACCTCAACAGCTACGACGCGAATTTCGCCAACCCCTCCATGAAGGCAACTTTCACCACAGGCCCCTCACTTTTTATCTTCGGCGGAACCACCGCGGTATTTTTGCGCATTGATGATAAGCTGCGGGTATATAATCCTGAAACTGGCCGCTTGTCTCCTTCACGGCATACCTTCTCACCGGGATTGACTATACGGTCGTCGGGGCGTGACGGCAGCAATATCTTCTTCATAGACGGAAATACCATTTACAAAATGCCCACCGAGGGTAACGATCCAGCGACTCAGCTTGTCTCGGAAAGTGATGCGGAGGTCTGCGGTGACCTGCATTCGATCGAAGATAAACTGGTTTATTCCTGCTCTAACCAGACAATCACCACCATAAAGTCAGTGCCAAAAACCGGCGGCGCAAGCCAATTGCTCGTTGCAGGTTCATCCGAAGAAACATTACAGATAAGACACGCAGATCGCCACTGGGTTTATTATAACCACCTGTCTGGCAACTCGCGCCGGGTCGCAGGCGCGATTAAGAACGACAACACCGGCGGAAAGAGGATCGGCAATGCTATGTGGGTGGGAGCCGCATTCTCAAGCTCTGGCAACGTGGCAACGAGGGCAACCTTAAGAATACGATTAATTCTGGCCGAAAATTACAACCTGACCTCGGGCTTTGGCGGTGGAACGCTTAAATCCTACGATGCATTGACCAACACGCCAATAACAACCATCGGCACAATTCCATCTGACATAAGCGAAGTGTCGCTTCGGAGGTATGTCCCGGGAGGTACCCTGCTGGCTGTCGGCTACCCTGAAGGCAGAATAGAGGACGCCGATATTTTCCTCATAAACACCGAGACTCAAAACTCGCTTAGGCGAATAACGAATACCCCGGCGATCAGGGAGTATCCTCTTCTGTGAGAAGGCAGACACACGCCGGAACAGGCGACGCCGGAGGAAATAGATGCGCTGTGGGACAGGATGAAGGACAAAAGGTCAAGGGTAGAGTAGAGGACAGGCTTTCGCCTGCCCTCTACTTCACCCGTTCCGTGCTCATCGGCTACACCACCCTCCCCAGCATCATCGGCACCGAGGTCAACCGCGGGGCGATCCGGGCCTATAAAACCCAAGTTCCCGCGCATGTCTGAACGCGCTGCTCACCTTATCGATCTCGCCGGGTGGTACGCCGAATTGCTCGAAGTAGCCCTTCCACTCGCGCACGACGCGCCACACCCGATCAATGACTGCGCTGGCCTTGTCGCGGGTAAGCCCGAAGCGGGCAGCCCAGCCCATGGCATTGGCGAGAGTGGCCAGTCGTCCTTGCGGGCCGATACCCAGGTGAAGATAGCGCTCTGAAGCGTGGGTGGGCCGGGGCACCACGTCGTACAGGGGGCTCAATACCCAGCCGCGTGATTCGGGTTCCCACAGCAGGCCGTGGTTGCGCAAGTGGTCGTCGTCGTTGGTGACCAGGATGTTGAACACCATGCGGCCGAACAGCTCTTCCAGATCGGCGGCGATGCGATGAGCCGCGCCATGTTTGCGCAGCGCGTCGGCGATGTCGGCATAGTTCTTGTTGGGCGAGTCCTGTTCCGGACAGCCGACCAGCGTGAGCGCGCTGATGAAATGTCTGCGGGTCATCGCAGCGGCAGCGCCTTGCCGGTCGAAGCGCTCGATCAGCATGACGTGTTGCCCGTTTCCGAGGTCGACCACTTCGATAGTTGGAATCGCGAGGCCGGCCGCACCCGCCAGCCTGAGCGTGGCCGCTTCCACCAGCGGGACATCATAGCCGTCCGCGCGCGACGGAAATTTCGCGAGCCAGAGTTTTCCCTGCGCATCCGTCACCGTCGCCTTGGGGCGCGCCCCGCCCAGCGCGCTGCCGGCGTCGAAGAAGGCTTCCAGCCGGGCGGGCACCGGCACCCCTTCCTCGATGCGCTGGACGGCTTCGAGAAAATAATCCAGCTTGCGCACGTCGCCGAGCTCGCCCGGCATTTCACCGGCATCGAGACTGGTGCGGACATCGAGTGCGCCGACCCGGTTGGAGCCCGCCGCGAGCAGGTATTCCGATTCGGGCAGGCTGTTGAGCGGCACTTTGCGCCGAGCCTCGATCACGCGCCGGCCCCAGGCGTCGGGCGCCGCATCGCGGATGGCGCCAAACAGGGAGAGCCCCGCCAGCGGATGAAGCTCGACGCCGCGCATCGCTTCTCTGTTCCGCAAGCCGAGGCTCACCGGGTCGATCTCGATGGCGTTGGGGCGGTCCAGATAACGCAAGCCGTATACGAAGCCGGCGCCCCGCAGGGCGGCCCCCTCCTCTTGCATGGTCAGCAGGCCGGCCGGCACCGCCGTGCGTTCGCCCGGCAGATAGGCGAAGACCGCCAGCTCCCTAGAAGTCATATCGCTTGATCGCCTTGGGCGAGAGCTTGCGGGCGCGTTGCCGCTTCTCGGCGGTTTCGAGCATGGCGAGGGCGGCATCCCGCGTTTCATACAAGCGAGCCAGTTCGGCGCCGGGGACGATGACATCGAGGTAGCGCACGATCTGGCCAATGGCGACGGCGGCGTCGCCGTTCTCGATACGGGAAGCCGTTTCGCGGCTGATGTTCGCTCGCACCGCCGCTTCCGCCTGCAGCAGGCGACGAGCCTTGCGCAAGCGGGCGATATGCTCGCCCATTTCCTTTAGGCCTTGGGCGAGGTGGGGAGGCATGGTGATGTTTTGCGCTTTCCTCATGCGTCTTAATTCCTACACAAAATTATTAATGGCGGAATTAAGACACAATACTCTGGGACCAAGCGCCTGTCAAGCGATATGAGGCATAAAGCCGACATTAACATGTTAATGTCGGAATTAAGGCGTATTTTTAAAAACGTCCCATTTTTGTAGAAGTTTCGACCTGATCTGACAGTTACCGGGTTTCTGGCGGTGACTGTCAGATCAGACCTGAACTTCTACACTCTTTTCTTACAACAAAAAATCCGGCAACTAATCCCAATACCAGCAACACCACCACCGGCCCATTCCCCACCTGCACATAAGGCGTCGCGCCACTCATCGGCTGCACCATCGCGGTGAGCACATGAGGCTCGAACTGCGGGGCGCGGGCGAGGAATTGGCCGTCCGGGCCGATGATGGCGGTGATGCCGGTGTTGGTGGCGCGCAGCAGGGGGCGGCCGGTTTCCAGGGCGCGCATGCGGGTGATTTGCAGGTGCTGGTGGGGGCCGATGGAGCCGCCGAACCAGGCGTCGTTGCTGACGTTCACCAGTAACGTCGCCGCCGGTAACTGGCGGATCAGCTCTTCGCCGAACACCGCCTCGTAGCAGATCGAGATACCGGCTTTCTGTCCGGCCACTTCGAGCGGTTTCTGAATCGCTGCGCCCTTGCTGAAATCCGACATCGGCACCTGGAGGAAGTCGATCACCCCGGCCAGTGCGGTTTTCAACGGCAGATACTCGGTGAATGGCACCAGGTGATGCTTATGGTAAAACGCCTGATGGCGACCCAGGCTCATCATGCTGTTGTAATACTGCTGACTGCGCATGTTCATGTAGGGCACGCCCAGCAGCAGGTCGGCGTTGTTGGCCCGCGCCTCCCTGGCCAGTTCGTCGAAGAAACTGGTGGCCTCGTGATAAAACAGCGGCATGGCGGTTTCCGGCCAGATGATGAGTTTGCTGTCCCAATGCTTGCGGGTGAGCTCCACATAACGGCGGACGGTGGGTTCCAGCGCTTCCGGCGTCCACTTCACATCCTGGGAGAAATTGCCCTGGATCAGACTTGCCTTGAGCGGCGCGCCCGAAGCTTGTGTCCAGTGCTGCATACCGAGCAATCCGGCGGTGATCCATAACACCAGCAGCGCGATGATATAACGCGCCCGCTGCCACAGTCCGCCGCCGTCCAACACGGCGGCAAGCAGCAGACCTGCGCTGAACGCCGTCGCCCATGACACACCATAGACACCCACCACGGGCGCAAGGCCGGCGAGCGGGGCGTCGATCTGGCTGTAGCCGAGGTTGAGCCAGGGAAAACCGGTCAAGAACCAGCCGCGCACCCACTCGAAGAACGTCCAGGCGGCGGGGAAAACGACCAGCAACCTGATGCGCGGTGCGGCAGGGTAAAGGCGTGTAGCGAGATAACCGAACAGGGCGGGAAAGCAGGACAGCACCAGCACGAACAGGCCGGTAAAAAACACCGACATGGGCAGCCCAATGCCGCCGCCGAATTCGTAGATGCTGACGAAGATCCAGGTCACACCGATGCCGAACATGCCCAGCCCGAACAGCCAGCCGCGCCACAAGGCGCGTCGCGGCGGCACGTTCAACCACAGGGCGAAGAGCAGGGCGGGACTGACGACCGCCAGAGGAAAGAGATTGAAGGGGGCGAAGGCCAGCGGCAGCAGCGCACCGGCCAGCAGTGCCAACGCATCGCCACGCCAGCCGCGACCTGACGGCGAGGAGAATCGCGCGAAACGGGAAGATGCAAAGGGCATATCAGTTACGGTGTTGCGGCAACAACCTGATGCCTTCAGGTTTCCGATGGAGATACGGGAAAAGCGCCCTCCTCTTCCGGCGCGCGCATCAGCACTTGCAGCAAATGAACGCGGCGGCTGTCGGCATGTAGCACCTTGAAGCGGAAGCGGCCGATGGCCAGCGTCTCGCCACGCCGTGGCACCCGGCCGAAATCGTGCACCACCAGTCCGCCAATGGTGTCGAATTCCTCGTCGCTGAAATCGCTGCCGAAATAGTCGTTGAATTCGTCGATGGGCGTCAGCGCCTTCACCGTATAGTTGAACTCGCTGTGTTTCTTGATGAAGGTATCTTCGTCGATATCGTGCTCATCGGCGATCTCGCCGACGATCTGCTCCAGCACATCCTCGATGGTCACCAGACCCGCCACGCCGCCGTATTCGTCGACCACGATCGCCATGTGATTGCGGCTGGCGCGGAACTCCTTGAGCAGCACGTTGAGCCGCTTGCTCTCCGGGATGAATACCGCCGGTCGCAGGATGTCGCGCACATTGAACGCCGGCTTGCGGCCGTTGACGAAATATCCCAGCAGGTCTTTCGCCAGCAGGATGCCGATCACCTCGTCGCGGCTTTCGCCGATGACCGGAAAACGTGAATGCTCGGACTCGGTGACGACGGGCAGGATCTCCTGCAAGGCGGCATCACGTTGCACCACCACCATCTGCGAACGCGGCACCATGATGTCACGCACCTGCATTTCCGATACTTGCAGCACGCCTTCGATCATCGCCAGGGCGTCGGGGTCGAGCAGGTGGCGCTGTTGCGCGTCGCGCAACAGCTCGATGAGTTGCTCACGGTCCTGTGGCTCGCCCAGCAGCACATGGCTCAACCTTTCGAACCAGGAGCGTTGGGCAGGACCGTTGGTAGTTCGGCCTTCGTTCATAGTGTGTCCATATTAGACGTTTTTAAAGTTCACTTGTTTTCCTGATAAGGATCGGGAAATCCCAATCTCCCCAGTATCTCGGTTTCCAGCGCTTCCATGACCTGCGCCTCGTCAGCCTCGACATGATCGTAGCCTAGCAGGTGCAGCACACCGTGAATCACCATATGCGCCCAATGCGCCTCGGCGCGCTTGCCTTGCTCGCGTGCCTCGCGTTCCACCACGGGGGCGCAGATCACGATGTCGCCCAGCAGGGGCAGGGGTAGAAAATCGTCCTTCCCGGCAGGAAAAGATAGCACATTTGTCGGCCCCGTTTTATGACGGTAGGCTTCGTTGAGCGCGGCACCTTCGGCCTCATCGGCAATGCGCACCGTCAACTGCCCGTCCTCGCGCCGGCCGGCCAGCGCGGCTTCCGCCCACGCGGTGATCTGCTCCGCCGACGGTAAAAAACAACTCTGCCGCGCCAGATCCTCGCCGTACTGGACGTCTATCTCGATGGCCACTACTCCGCCTCGCCGCTTGCTTCCGTCTTGCTTTCGAACGATTCATAGGCGGAAACGATGCGCTGCACCAGCGGGTGACGCACCACGTCCTTGGTCTGAAAGAAGGTGAAGCTGATGCCCTGGACATCGCGCAGCACGTCGATGACGTGACGCAAACCGGACTGACGCGGACGCGGCAGGTCGATCTGCGTGACATCGCCGGTGATCACGGCCACCGAGCCGAAACCAATGCGCGTGAGAAACATCTTCATCTGCTCGACGGTGGTATTCTGCGCCTCGTCGAGGATGATGAACGACTCGTTCAACGTGCGCCCGCGCATGTACGCGAGCGGCGCGATCTCGATGACATTGCGTTCGATCAGCTTGGCGACGCGCTCGAAGCCCAACATCTCGTACAGCGCATCGTAGAGCGGGCGCAGATAGGGGTCGATTTTCTGCGACAAATCGCCCGGCAAAAAGCCGAGCCGCTCGCCCGCCTCCACCGCCGGACGGGTCAGCAGCAGGCGCCGCACGCGATCTTGCTCCAGCGCCGCCACCGCGCAAGCCACCGCCAGATAGGTCTTGCCGGTGCCGGCTGGACCAATGCCAAAATTGATGTCGTGGCTCACGATGTTGTGCAGGTAGCGCTGCTGGTTGAAGCCGCGCCCCTTGATCGCGCCGCGCGGGATGCGGATCTTCACCTCCTCGGGCGCCAGCTCCGGCGCGGCGGCAAGATCGTCCATCGCCGACTCCTGCAGAAACAGATGGACGCGCGAGGGCGTCAGTGCATCCTGCGCCGTCTCGGCATAGAGGCTTTTCAGCAGCTCTTCGGCGGTGCGCACCGGCACAGCGTCGCCGATCACACGAAACTGGTTTCCGCGGTTGTTGATTTCCACGCCCAAACGGCGCTCGATCTGCCGCAGGTGTTCGTCGAATTGACCGCAGAGATTGGCCAGGCGCTGGTTATCCGCCGGCTCAATGACAAAATCGGAAGAATGAGGTTGATCGTTCAAGAGAGGTCAGGGTCTCGCAAAGACAAAAACGGGCTATCCGGGATATGTGCGATCCAGGTCCGGCATTTTCAAGCGCAGAGCGCTCCAGCCCCGGCGATCTCGCCACGCAGCGAATTCGTCAGCGCCTCGGTGATGCGCACCTCGACGAAGTGGCCGATCAGGCCGGCATCACCCGCGAAGTGCACGGCGCGGTTGTTCTCACAACAGCCGGAAATGGAGCCGTCTGGATTGTTGCGCTCGACCAGGACGCGCTGCACCGAGCCTATCATGGCGCGGCTGATCGCCCAAGCCTGCTCATTGATGCGTGCCTGGAGCCGCGCCAGCCGCGCCTGCTTGACCGCTTGCGGCACATCATCGGGCAGGCTGGCCGCCGGGGTGCCGGGGCGCGGGCTGTAGATGAAACTGAAGGAACGATCGAACCCGATCTCGTCGATCAGGCGCATCGTGGCCTCGAAGTCTTCTTCGGTCTCGCCGGGAAAGCCGACGATGAAGTCCGACGAAAGACTGATCCCGGGCCGCAATTGATGCAGACGTGCGATCCTGGCCTTGTATTCCTGCGCCGTGTAGCCACGCTTCATCAGTTTCAGAATACGGTCCGAGCCGCTTTGTACCGGCAGGTGCACATGATTGACCAGCTTGGCCACCGTTCCGTAAGTCTCGATCAGGCTGTCGGAAAACTCCGCCGGATGCGAGGTGGTGTAGCGGATGCGTTCGATGCCATCGATGGCGGCGATATAGCTTATGAGCAGGGCGAGGTCGGCATCAAAGCCGTCGTCCATGCGTCCGCGATAGGCGTTGACGTTCTGGCCGAGCAGCGTCACCTCGCGCACGCCCTGGCGGGCCAACTGCCTGACTTCGGCCAGCACGTCATCCAGCGGACGGCTGACTTCCTCGCCGCGGGTATAGGGCACCACGCAGAAGGTGCAGTATTTGCTGCACCCTTCCATGATCGACACGAACGCCGTGGGTCCCTCAGCGCGCGGCGGCGGCAGGCGGTCGAATTTCTCGATCTCGGGGAAAGTGATGTCCATGGCGCGCAGGCGCTTGCTCTCCACCTCGTCCAGCAGCGCCGGCAGCCGGTGCAGCGTCTGCGGCCCGAAGACGATGTCCACATAGGGCGCGCGCTTGAAGATGGTCTCGCCCTCCTGGCTCGCCACGCAGCCGCCGACGCCGATCACCACGCCGGGGCGCGCCTGCTTGAATTCGCGCCACCAGCCCAGTTGCGAAAACACCTTTTCCTGCGCCTTCTCGCGCACCGAACAGGTATTGAGCAGCAACACATCCGCCTCTTCCTGATCGGCGGTCAACTCCAGCCCGTGCGACGCCTTGAGCACATCCGCCATTTTCGACGAATCGTACTCGTTCATCTGGCAGCCGAATGTCTTGATATACAGTTTACGCGCCATAAAAACGCCTGCGACAACCTCAAAAAACCTCGAAACAGCCGCATAACTTACTACTTTTCCAGGAAAATTTCCAGGAAGGCCCGCTCCGGCAAATAATTTTGCTTATTGGTCATGTCCTGCTGTACTTGTCAAGAAAATGTGGTATGCTCCGAAAAGTAGCCGCATAAAGCGTGCGCCTACCGCTGAAGTGCGGGCTAAAGTAAAGGTTTATGGCTTTTGCG
The DNA here is from genome assembly GCA_033717875.1 of Gammaproteobacteria bacterium. Taxonomy (GTDB): domain Bacteria; phylum Pseudomonadota; class Gammaproteobacteria; family Ga007554; genus SBBG01. The sequence goes on along the minus strand of JADDKJ010000018.1, from coordinate 1,778 downwards.
AACAATCCCCGCCATTTTGGCTATCGAATAGATTGTGTTTTTTTGAGGAAACAGTAATGCGTATTGGTACAGTAAAGTGGTTCAACGAGGCCAAAGGATTTGGTTTTATCTCCCCCCAGGATGGCGGTGCGGATGTGTTCGTACACTACAGCGCCATCTCCGGTGATGGATTCAAAACCTTGACCGAGGGACAGACCGTCAAATTCGAAGACAAGCAAGGTCCCAAAGGCCCGCAGGCGACAGTAGTGCAAGCCGCCTGATCGATAAAAAAAGAACCAAAATCAACTTATCGCCGACCCCGCCTTCATGGCGGGGTTTTATTTTAGGCGATGCCAACAATCCATGCCATCCGTCAAACTGCCGCGCCCGCTGGTCAATCAACTACTGCACCAGGCACAGCTCGGCGCCGACCATGAAATATGCGGCCTGATCGGCGCATGGCAAGGCGTACCGGCCCACGGCTACCCGGTGACAAACACCGCAGCCGCACCGAAATCGCGCTTCGCCATGGACCCCAAGGGACAGATCGACGCCATGCGCCAGATGCGCGAGCGCGACGAGGACCTGTTCGCCATCTACCACACCCACCCCGCCAGCCCCGCGCTGCCTTCGGCCATCGACCTTGCCGAGGCCGCTTATCCAGAGGCGCTTTACCTGATCATTTCATTGAATACCCAAGGCGTACTGGAAATGAGAGGCTTTCGCCTCAAGAACCAGAACGCGGAAGAGGTGGCGCTGGAATTACAGGATTGATGGGGCTGAAAGTTCTGGCGCGAGTAAATGGGGTCGGACTCGAATTATCCTAAAAACCTCAGTTGGAGCCGTAGCGAGAATGACTAAGGCGGTGAAGATGAGCGAGAAAATCGCAAAATATTCCGCAGCCGTAGCCATCCGCCACGGTGAGGATAGATTTTGCGATTTTCTCGCGCAGATTCGGTGCATTAGGCATTCGCAGTAGGCTCCAACTGAGGTTTTTAGGATTATCCCCCCCCTCCAACTGCGGTCGCCCACACGGCAACGTCGCGGTGCGGCGGCCTGATAGGGTTTCTATCTTAGCCCTAAACCGGTCATTGCCCAATACCCACGCCTTATTGGTCGCCTCGCGTATCGCTTCGATGTCCGATTTGCTGAGGCAGGTGCGAAACAGTTGCCGAGTTGCCGCGCTGAATTACATGCAGCGGATGGCCAGGAACAAAATAACGCGCCAGACGGGTCATCTATCACCCATTCCTTTGGGTCTTCAGGAGAGCGTCAGCTCAGCACAAAAAGGCGATTATTTCGAGCCTCTCTAAAGGGAAGCGTCCCCTTTTCCTAATGCGCCCAACATCCGCCCTGGCCCCCGAAAACCGGGGATAAAGGGAGGAAAAGATGAAGAAATCATCGCCAAAATCACGTTTCCATCCTCTACATTCACATTTTGAACAGCGTGTCGTGTGAAAAAGGTGAATTATTCAGAGGTTCCTTAAATCGCTCCACCACCTCCGCCAGCACCTTCAAAAACATCAGCCGGTCTTCCTCATCCTCAACGATCGCTTCGCGCCGGTCGCCCCGCGACGTTATTATGATAAAGCACCTGGGAATTCGATTCGTAGGGGTCTGGCCATGAGGATCAACATACCCATTTTGTAGAATGTTACAGGGCGAGAACTGAACATCCCGCTGGAATTTTCAAGCATTTTTTGCATTATTTTCTGATGTTGTTGGTTCCCTAACTTCATAGGGGCGACCCTGCTTAAGCATCCGAAACATCACGCGGCAGAGGTGGCGCCCAAGAGCGC
>JADDKJ010000017.1:0-61009 GCA_033717875.1 Gammaproteobacteria bacterium | reverse complement strand
GCGTGAGGTAGCCATCGGTAAAGCATGCCAGTTTTACAGCCCGCTTCAAACTGCTGAATACCGCAATCGTCGTAGCTTTCCGTCATGCTATGCCCCAATTTTTACCCACACGACTTCCTGAAGAGCCTGTTTTTTTGGATTGGCGATAGGGAAAGGAATCCGGAAATGTCTGATCAAGACCTGAAGACGAATGTCACGACGGCGTCCGAGGAGAAACTCAAGACGGGCAAAACGCTGGCGACAGTCGTGTATGCCTTGCAAGCGGCATCTTTTGCCGTGGGGATGACGCTGGTCGTTGCCGTGATCATCAATTACGTCAAAATAGACGATGTGCGCGGCACATGGCTGGAGTCGCACTTTCGCTGGCAGATCAGGACATTCTGGTTTGGTTTGTTATGGGCCGTGGTGGGCGCGATAACCTTCCTCATACTGGTGGGTTATCTGGTGCTGGTGGCCGATGCGATATGGGTCATCTATCGTATCGTCAAGGGCTGGTTGAATCTGAATGACGGCAAGCCGATGTATCAGCAATCTTGAGGAAGCTCTGAATAATTCCATCCTGGAATTCTCAGAGCACGAAAAGCAAAAAATGTGATTTTTGCTTTTCTCCGTTTTTCAATCACTCCAAGTGATTGAAAAACGCCGGCACATCCATGTGCCGCGGAACCTCTGATTAAATCAGAGGTTCCTTGAGGTATCGGGCGCTGTCTTTGCCTGCCCCCTTTTCGGCTGCCGTCACAGAAAGCGCCCCGCGCTGGCCGTGATCGCCGTGATCAGTCCCAGTATCAAATTGATTCCCACCAAACGCCTGATCTGGTTGAGTTGCTTGCCGGCCGCGGGCAAATCGGCCGTCGCCAGTGCTTTGTTCAGTCTCCGGTAGGGGGCGAAGAAGAGGTGCAGGAAGAGCAGGATCATTACGATTCCCAGGGCGAGCATGAGATGCACGTGCCCGCCGGTGTTTTTCATGCCGCCGAACTCCATGACGATCATCCACAGCCCGGTTGCGGGCAAGATCACGACCGCCGCCCATACCCAAACGAAAAACCGCGCGAACGTTTGCGACCAGAGCGGTAATCGCTGCGGAGGTTCGAGCAGTGTTGCCGCGACCGGGCGCAGCACCATATAGGCGAAGAACATGCCGCCGACCCAGATGATGGCGGCGAGCAGGTGGAGTGGCAGGGCGATAGGCATTGTGTTTTTCCTTCGGGCGAACGCTGTTTTGGCGTGAAAAAATCTGTCAATCAGGTAAAATAAAACGTTTGTTTGCAGGAAAAGCCGCAGGTCGGTTGCCCTGCGTCGTTTTTTTGTCCAACGAGGTTATGTCTATGGCAGATTATAAGATAGCTCCTTCCATCTTGTCGGCGGATTTCGCGCGGCTGGGGGAGGAGGTCAAGAATGTCCTGGCTGCAGGCGCGGACATCGTTCATTTCGATGTGATGGATAACCATTACGTGCCGAACCTGACTATCGGTCCCCTGGTGTGCGAAGCCCTGCGCAAGCATGGGGTTACCGCGCCGATCGATGTGCATCTGATGGTGAAGCCGGTGGACCGCATCATCCCGGATTTCGCGAAGGCCGGCGCCACCTACATCACCTTTCATCCCGAGGCCAGCGAGCATATCGACCGTTCGTTGGCGTTGATTCGCGATAGCGGCTGCAAATCCGGTCTGGTGTTCAATCCCGCCACGCCGCTGGATTATCTGAAATACGTGATGGACAAGGTGGACATGGTGCTGCTGATGTCGGTCAACCCCGGCTTTGGCGGCCAGAAATTCATCTCCGCGACGTTGAACAAGCTGCGCGAAGCGCGCAAGATGATCGACGAGAGCGGTTACGCCATCCGGCTGGAGATCGACGGCGGCGTCAATGTCAACAACATCCGCGAGATTGCCGAGGCGGGTGCGGATACCTTCGTCGCCGGTTCGGCCATTTTCAGCGCTGGCAAGGACGGTGATCCCCACCGTTACGATTCCGTGGTCGCCGCCATGCGTGCCGAGTTGGCGAAAGCCGGAAAATAATGTTCCGCACGATAAAGTGGTTGAGGCAATGATCAAAAAACCGGAGATGATCCTTATCGACCTGGACGGTACGCTGGTGGACAGCGTGCCGGATCTGGCGTTTTGCGTGGATGCGATGATGGATCGCCTCGCTATGCCGCAGCGCGGTGAGGGGCAAGTGCGCAAGTGGGTGGGCAATGGCGTGGAACGCCTGGTGCGGCGTGCGTTGATCAATCAGCTCGACGGCGAGCCGGACGAGGCGCTGTATCAGAAGGCGCTGCCGGTCTTCATGGAACTTTATGCCGACAATACCAGCAAACGCAGCCATCTCTATTCCGGTGTTCGGGAAGGGCTCGATTATATGAAAGGCGCGGGTTACAAGCTGGGCTGCGTCACCAACAAGGCCGCCGCGTTCACCGAGCCGCTGCTCAAGGATATGGGTATCCGTGATTATTTCGAGATCGTGGTGAGTGGCGATACGGTGGCGAAAAAGAAGCCCGATCCCATGCCGTTGCTGCACGCCGCCGCCTTCTTCGGCGTCGAGCCGCACCATGCCCTGATGGTGGGGGATTCAATGAGCGACGTCAAGGCCGCCCGTGCGGCGGGATTCCAGATCGTTTGCCTGACCTATGGATATAACCATGGCGTCGATATCCGCGATTCCCGGCCCGATGCGGTGATCGACTCGATGGTTGAGATTAAGGGTTTGCTGGAACAGGCACCCTGAAGAAAAGACCATGCTGCACGATCAATTCCAAAAGCTCGCCGCCGAAGGCTACAACCGCATCCCGCTGATGCGCGAGGTGCTGGCGGACCTCGACACGCCGCTTAGTGCCTATCTCAAGCTGGCCAACGGCCCGTATTCCTATTTGTTCGAGTCGGTGCAGGGTGGCGAGAAGTGGGGCCGTTATTCCATCATCGGTCTGCCGTGCCGCACGGTGGTGCGGGTGGCGGGGCATGACATCACGGTGGAGAAGGACGGCGCAGTGATCGAGACCGCCGCCGCGGCCGATCCGCTGGCATGGGTAGAGGATTTCCGCGCCCGCTACAAGGTGCCGGAGGTGAGTGGACTGCCGCGTTTTACAGGCGGCATGGTGGGCTATTTCGGTTATGACACGGTGCGTTATGTCGAGTCGCGCCTGTCCAGGACGGTAAAGCCCGATCCGCTCGGCACGCCGGACATTCTGCTGATGCTGTCTGATGAGGTGCTGGTATTCGACAACCTGCGCGGCAAGCTGTACGTCGTGATTCATGTCAACCCGGCCATCGAGCAGGCGTGGGACAAGGCTCAGCAGCGCCTCGATACCCTGGTGCAGCGTTTGCGCGAAGCGGCGCCGCGTTACCATGCCCTGGCGCGTGCGCACCGGGTCAACGAGGAGGATTTTGTCTCGGGCTTCACCCGGCAGGGTTTCGAGTCCGCTGTGGAGCGTGTCAAGCAATACATCCTGGAAGGCGACGTGATGCAGGTGGTGCTGTCACAGCGCCTGTCCATTCCCTATCAGGCGCCGCCGCTCGATTTGTATCGCGCCCTGCGCATCCTCAATCCTTCACCGTACATGTTTTATATGGATCTGGGCGGGTTTCATGTCGTCGGTTCTTCGCCGGAGATTCTGGTGCGCCTGGAGGATGGCCTGATCACGGTGCGGCCGATCGCGGGCACGCGGCCGCGCGGCGCGACCGAGACCCAGGATCGCGCCCTGGAGCGGGAGCTGTTGGCTGATCCCAAGGAGCGTGCCGAGCATCTGATGCTCATCGACCTGGGGCGTAACGACGCCGGACGGGTCAGCGAGACCGGCAGCGTCAACGTTACCGAGAAGATGGTGATCGAGCGCTATTCGCACGTGATGCACATCGTCTCCAACGTCACCGGACAACTCAAACCCGGCATGACTGCCATCGACGTGTTGCGCGCCACGTTTCCCGCCGGTACCGTGAGCGGCGCGCCCAAAGTGCGGGCGATGGAAGTCATCGACGAGCTGGAGCCGGTCAAGCGCGGCGTTTATGCCGGGGCGGTGGGTTACATCGGCTGGAACGGCAACATGGACACCGCCATCGCCATCCGCACCGCCGTCATCAAGGACGGTGTGCTGCACATTCAGGCCGGCGCCGGCATCGTCGCCGATTCCGTGCCTGCCATGGAGTGGGAAGAGACCATGAACAAGGGCCGCGCCATTTTCCGGGCGGTGGCCATGGCGGAAGCGGGACTGGACGGGGCGCATCGGTGAAGAATGTGAAGCATGAGGACGCGGCTGCATGCTGCTAATGATCGACAACTACGACTCCTTCACCTACAACCTGGTGCAATACCTGGGCGAGTTGGGGGCGGAGGTGCGGGTGTACCGCAATGACCAGATCACGGTGGAGGAGATCGCGCGTCTGGCGCCGGATCATATTGTGATTTCGCCGGGGCCGTGCACGCCGAACGAAGCGGGTATTTCGATGGCCGCTATCGAGGCGTTTGCCGGCAAGATTCCCATTCTGGGCGTGTGTCTCGGGCACCAGAGCATCGGCCAGGTCTTTGGCGGGCGCATCGTGCGCGCCAAACAGATCATGCACGGCAAAACCTCGATGATTCATCATCGCGACATCGGCGTATTTCGCGGCCTGCCCAATCCTTTCGAGGCGACGCGCTATCATTCCCTCGTCATCGAACAGGCGAGTTTGCCCGAATGCCTGGAAATCACGGCCTGGACGCAAAGCGAGGACGGCGGTATCGACGAGATCATGGGCGTGCGCCACAAGCAACTCGCGGTGGAGGGGGTGCAGTTTCATCCTGAATCCATACTCACTCAGCACGGCCATGCGCTGTTGAAGAATTTTTTGGAAATCGAGCGCTGAGGGGTTAAGACAAATGGACATGCCATCCGCCATACGCGCCGTGACCGAGCGGTGTGATCTGAGCTCTGGCGAAATGATAGAGGTGATGCGCCTCATCATGAGCGGCGGGGCGACGCCAGCGCAGATCGGCGGTTTCCTCATCGGGTTGCGCATGAAGGGCGAGACGGTGGACGAGATCGCCGCCGCGGCGCGGGTGATGCGTGAGCTGGCGACCAAGGTAGAGGTTGGCGGTCCGCATCTGGTTGATACTTGCGGCACGGGCGGTGATGCCGCCCATACCTTCAACATCTCCACCGCCAGCGCCTTCGTCGCTGCTGCGGCGGGTGCGAAGGTCGCCAAGCACGGCAACCGCTCCGTGTCGAGCAAGTCCGGCAGCGCCGATGTGCTGGAAGCGGCCGGGGTGCGGCTCGACCTGACGCCTCAGGAAGTGGCGCGCTGCGTCAATGAGGTCGGTGTGGGATTCATGTTCGCGCCCGCGCATCACGGTGCGATGAAGCACGCCATCGGGCCGCGCCGCGAGATGGGCGTGCGCACGCTGTTCAATCTGCTCGGGCCGCTCACCAACCCTGCCAGCGCGCCGAATCAGGTGCTCGGTGTGTTCAGCGATGCCTGGCTGGAGCCGCTGGCACAGGTGCTGGCGCGGCTGGGTAGTCGCCATGTGCTGGTGGTGCATGCCGAGGATGGCATGGACGAGATCAGCATCGGCGCCGCGACCAAGGTGGCCGAACTGAAAGAAGGCCGCGTCAGCACCTATACCGTGACGCCGGAGCAATTCGGCATGCGGCGCGCCGACATCGCCAGCCTCAAGGTCGCCGATGCGCAGCACAGCCTCGCCATGATACATCAAGTGCTGGACAACACCGCCGGCCCGGCGCGCGACATCGTGGCGTTGAATGCCGGGGCGGCGATTTACGTCGCCGGTCTGGCGGATACTCTGGAGCAGGGCGTGCGCAAGGCAGGTGAGGTGATTGCCGGCGGCGCGGCGCGGGCCAGGTTGGAGGCGCTGATCGAGTTTACCCATAGGCTGTCACGAACTTGAATCAAACTCCCGACATTCTCAAGAAAATCCTCGCACGCAAAGCCGAAGAGATCGCCGAGCGCAGCGGCGTGTTATCGATCCTCGAGTTGAGCAAGCGCGTCGAGGCCGTGCCCGCGCCGCGTGATTTCGTTGGAGCGATCAAGGCCAAGCTGGCAGGGGGACTGCCCGCGGTCATCGCCGAAATCAAGAAGGCCTCGCCGAGCAAGGGCGTGCTGCGCGCGGATTTTCATCCCGCCGAGATCGCCAAGAGCTACGAGCATGGCGGCGCGGCATGTCTGTCGGTGCTGACCGATGCGGATTTTTTTCATGGTTGCGAGGAATATCTGCAACAGGCGCGCGCCGCCTGCGGCTTGCCGGTGTTGCGCAAGGATTTCATCATCGACCCCTATCAGGTTTACGAGGCGCGGGTGATCGGCGCGGATTGCATCCTGCTCATCGTCGCCGCGCTGGATGATGCCACTCTGCGCGAACTCGCGCAATTGGCCGAGCGCCTCGGCATGGCGGTGCTGGTGGAAGTGCACGATGCCGAGGAGCTGGAGCGCGCGCTGTCGCTCGATACCCCGCTGATCGGCATCAACAACCGCGACCTGCGCACCTTCAACGTCACGTTACAAACCACCCTCGGCCTATTGCCGCACATTCCCGGGGACCGCATCGTGATCACCGAAAGCGGTATTCTCGCCCCGCAAGACGTCGCGCTGATGCGCGATCATCATGTCCACGCCTTTCTGGTCGGCGAAGCTTTCATGAAGGCCGCCGATCCGGGTGAGGCGCTTGCAGCGCTGTTTGCCGCACAATCAAAACGTTAAACCTAAAAACCTCGGTTGGAGGCTGCTGCGAATGCCTAATGCACCGAATCTGCGCGAGAAAATCGCAAAATCTATCCTCACCGTAGCGCATGGCTACGGCTGCGGAATATTTTGCGATTTTCTCGCCCATCTTCAGCACCTTCTCGCTATGGCCCCAACCGAGGTTTTTAGGTTAAAGACATAGCCTACCCAAGTCGATAAGTAAGACACGGCGGTCGTTAGAGAGCCGTTGAATCATGTTGAATCTTATCGACGGGGGCTTGCATGAAGAACATCGGATTTGCAGGGCTTGCGGCCGTGGCGGCGCTATTCGCATCGCTGGCGCATGCCGAGGGAATTGGCGTGAGCGTCAAGGCGGGCACGTTGGGAACGGGTGCGCAGCTTACGGCGGGATTTACGCCGACGTGGAACGCCAGGCTGGGAGTCAATAATTTCAGCTACGACTACAACACGACCAAGGACAATATCAACTACGATATCGGGCTGGGACTCAAGTCCGGCGAGTTGCTGCTGGACTGGCATCCGTTCGCGGGCGGTTTCCGCTTCAGCGGCGGGGTGATGTACAACAAGAATGCCCTGAAGCTGACCGCTACGCCGGCTGGAAACTACACCATCGGTGACAACACGTATACGGGGGCCCAGGTCGGGGTGCTCACCGGCGTGATGGATTTCAACAAGTCGGCGCCTTACCTTGGTTTTGGCTGGGGGAATGCGGTGGAGAAGGGGGATCGCCTCAGTTTTGCGCTGGATATCGGGGTGATGGTGCAGGGTGCACCCAAGGCCAGCTTGAGCGCCACCGGACCGGTGACTTCACTGCCCACTTTTCAGGACGACCTGGCGCGGGAAGAGGCCACTCTGAATGCGGCGATGAAGGAATTTAAATACTATCCGGTGGTATCCCTGGGGATGGGTTACCACTTCTAAGGCACCTTCAGGAAAAAATCCACGCGTCATACAATCGGGGCATGACGCGTGGACCCCCTCCCACCGGCATTGCCTGGATCCCTCCACCGGGGCAGCGAAGTATCCGGGCTAGCGCGTTCCATGCACCACGATGGTCTTTCCCTTGACGGAAATCAGGCTCTGGTCTTCCATGCTCTTGAGCACGCGGCCCACCATTTCGCGCGAGCAGCCGACGATGCGGCCGAGCTCCTGCCGGGTGATGCGTATCTGCATTCCCGCCGGGTGCGTCATGGCGTCCGGCTCCTTGCACAGGTCGAGCAGGGTGCGAGCGATGCGTCCCGCGACATCCATGAAAGCCAGGCGACCAACCATACCACTGGTACGGCGTAAACGCAATGCCATTTGCGAGGCGAGTTCAAACAGGATGTCCGGGTCGTCCTTGGCGAGCTGGCGAAAACGTGTGTAGCCGATCTCCGCCACTTCGCATTGGCTGCGGGCGCGGACCCAGGCGCTGCGCTTTTTCTGCTCGTCGAACAGGCCCATTTCACCAAAGAAATCGCCGGCGTTCAAATAGGAAAGCACGATCTCGTGTCCGTCTTCATCCTCGATGAGCACCGTCACCGAGCCGTCGACGATGTAATAAAGTACGTCGGGGGCATCCCCGGCATAAATCAGCACGCTCTTGGCGGGGTAGCGCCGCCGGTTGCAATGCGTCAGGAATCGTTCGATCGCCGGACTCTTGGCGGGTTTTTTTATGGCCATGACTCATCTCCTTGATGGTTTGCCAGTCACAGCAGTATTAGCGGACGCTGACCGGGTTTTTTGGAGGGTCATGTGATAAGCTTGGCAAAATGTTTGCGGAGCAAATCATGAAAGCGCGTATCAAATGGGTGCAGGACGTGATGTTCGTCGCCGAGTCGGAAACAGGCCATGCGCTGGTGTTGGATGGCGCGCCGGAGATCGGCGGGCGTAATCTTGGCATGCGGCCGATGGAGATGCTGCTGCTGGGCATGGGGGGGTGCACGGCGATCGACGTGATGCTGATTCTGAAAAAGTCGCGTGAGCAGGTGAGCGATTGCGTGGTTGAGATTCAGGCGACGCGGGCGCAGACCGATCCCAAGGTGTTCACCGCCATCCATGTGCATTTCATCGTGACCGGCACGGCGTTGAAAGAGGCCACAGTGAAGCGCGCCATCGATCTGTCGGCGGAAAAATACTGTTCGGCGTCGATCATGCTCGGCAAGACCGCCGATATCACCCACGACTACGAGATCCGCGAAGAAGGTTAGTGCGATGGTCAAGCCCAAGCCTACCGGCGGCATGCGCCATGTCGCCCTGTTCGTCAAGGATCTGGAAGCCTGCGAGCATTTCTATGTGGATCTGCTAGGCATGAGGGTGGAGTGGCGGCCCGATCCCGACAATGTCTATCTCAGTTCCGGCAACGACAACCTGGCGTTGCACCGCGCGCCCGCCGGATTCAGCCCCGAAGGGCCGCAGCGTCTCGATCACATCGGCTTTATCATCGAGTCAGCGCAGGAGGTCGATGTCTGGTACGACTTCCTGCGTGCCCATGACGTGGTGATGAAAACCGCCCCGCGCACCCACCGCGACGGGGCGCACAGCTTCTATTGTCTCGATCCCGATGGAAATACCGTGCAGATGATTTATCATCCGCCGATCGTCCTGAAGGGCGCCTGAAAAAGTGCGGCGAGCCTTCCCTGGCTCGCCGCAGTGCTGCTCCTTAGAAGACCGAATCTTCCCGCTTGATGCGGATGGCGATGCGCTTGCCTTCCTGTTCGCGGTAATAGACTTCAACGCCTTGTCCTGTGCTGAGATTGCTCAGATCGAGCTTGATGCCATCTTCGAGGATGGTTGAGCTGTTGACGGTGATTATTATCTCCCCAGTGCTATTCGTGATCGTAACGGTGCCGTTCCCTTTAAAACTCACCTTACCCTTGGTTTCCTTGTAGGGGCTGGATGAATCATCGCCTCCCTTGCTGTGATCGTCGCTGCCCAGCTTGAAAGACACTTTCTGCGCCACCAGCACGCCGTCGCTGCCGATGAAACCTTCGGCTTCGACGCGGACATCGTTCTTGATCATGCTCGCGTCGGCAGGCTGGTCTCCCATTCTATAGCGGGTGGTGCTGGTCACGCGCACCGCCTGGCCATTGACCTTGAACTCGCTGCCGTTAAGGCCGCTGACATAGCCCTCGACCTCGACTTCCGCATCCGAGCTGATGCTCCCACCGCCACTCAGTGAGCAACTGTCATCCAGCTTGATCTTGGCGGCCACCAGCGTGTCGCCAACCAGTGATCCTTTGACTTCCGCGCATGCGGTGTTACCCCAGGCAACATTTGGAACTTGATTGGCGGTGACATAGCTCACGCTGGTTGCGCCGATCATGAATGTTTTTGTGATGTCATTGAAGTCACTGACGATACCCTTGAGTTCGAATTCCGACGATGCGGAGGTTCCTGTCTTGACTTCGACGCGGGTGGCGCGAATGGCGCCGTTGGCATCCCTCAGCCCGCTGACTTCGACGATATCGCCATTCTTCAGGGCGGTCAGGCCGGAGATGGGGGTGCTTGAGTCATCAAGCTCAAATTTCGTCAGACGATCCACAATCACGCTTTGTCCCAACACGGTGAACGTGCCGGCCGCTGGATCAATGTTTCGCAGTGGACCCTGCACATCGTCGGAATATTTGACGCTCTTCGCCGCCGGTCTGCCGCTGGCATCCTTCTCCCACTCGATCTTCACCACCATGCCGATGCGCAAATCCCGTTCGTTTTTGCGTTCACCTTCGACTTCGATGTGGCTTCCGCTCGGGATTTCGATCTCGACGCCATTGACGAACACGCTGCCGAAGCCGGTGATCGGTCCTTGGCTGACGCCTCGCGTGGCGGTGGTGGGTCCACTACCGGTAGCCGGGTCTCCGCCGCCTCCGCCGCAGGCAACGATGACGGGTACCGCGAGGGCGGCGGTGATGGCTCTGGCCAGAATTTTGGTGTTCATGGTGATGTCCTCTCCTGTGCTGTGTGTTTGCTGGGTGTTATTGCCGGTCCCGAGAGCATTTCCCCTACTGGGGCGGGTCGACGTTGTTGGGAATATATTCCCAAATAATGGGCTTGTCAATAGGGGTGGGAATTTTTTCCCGTAATAACTGCCGCCTTGTGGCGGCGGTTGTGAATCACTTTGCCGCGTGAAGGAAGTGGTTGCGTTAAAAAGTGGAATAAGGTAGGTTGTTGGTATGCGATTTAGACTAATTCTTAATTGCTGGTTCGATCCAATTAATTTCCAAGGAGAATATTCATGAGCGTGTTGGTAGGCCGCCCTGCCCCTGATTTCACCGCTGCCGCAGTCATGTCCGACGGCAGCATCAAAGAGAACTTCAAGTTGTCCGACCTGAAGGGCAAGTACGTGGTCCTGTTCTTCTATCCCCTGGATTTCACCTTCGTCTGCCCTTCCGAGATCATCGCCCATGATCATCGCATCGAAGAGTTCAAGAGCCGTGGCGTGGAAGTCGTCGGCGTGTCCGTCGATTCGCAGTTCACCCACCATGCCTGGCGCGAAACACCGGTGGACAAGGGCGGTATCGGCCGCGTCAGGTTCCCGCTGGTGGCCGATGTGAAGCATGACATTCAGAATGCCTACGACGTTGCCCATCCCGAAGCCGGCGTTGCGATGCGCGCCACTTTTCTGATCGACAGGAACGGCATTGTCCAGCACCAGGTGGTGAACAACCTGCCGCTCGGGCGCAACGTCGACGAAGCGCTGCGCATGGTCGACGCACTGCAATTCACCGAAGAGCACGGCGAAGTCTGCCCGGCCGGTTGGAAGAAGGGTGCGGCGGGCATGAAGGCAACGACGGAAGGCGTGGCTTCGTACCTGGCGGAGCATAGCAAGGAGCTTTGACGCGGCAGCGGAAAAGCCTGCGCTGCGGCTTTTTCAACTGAAAACGGCGATTGGAGCGTACGGATCCAATCGCCGTTTTTTTTGACAACTTAATGACCGAAGTATAATAATTAACAACGGTCATATTTTGTCGGGGTCGATGAACATGGCAAGCCAGGAACAGCGCCGCGCTCAAACGCGGCAAAAAATCGTCCAGGCGGCAAAGAAACTTTTTGACAGGCAGGGTTTCGAAGCCACCTCGGTGGATCAGATTGTCAAGGCAGCCGATGTCGCCAAGGGCACGTTTTATCAGTATTACGAGACCAAGGTGGATGTGTTGGCCGATCTCACCCGCGACGAAGGCGCGGAAAAGACGCGTGCCGCGCTGGAGGCCGTTGCCAATGGCGCACCCGCCATCCCGATGCTGGAGCGTTATCTCCAGGCGCTGTGCGAGTGGTTCGAAAGCCATGAAAAGATCGCCGAGGCGCTGATATTCTCCAGCCTGAAGAGCATCGGCCGGGAGGACAGCCTGGATCAGCACCGTTACGGCCGCCGCTTTCTTGTCGCCCTGTTCACATTGGCGCAGGAACACGGCGAGCTTCGTCATGATGTCGCCCCTGGGGAGCTGGCCAAAGTCATTGGCGGTGCGCTGGTCATGTCGGTATTGGGCTGGAGCAAGAATCCCGTGCCGGGCGTATTGGCGAAATCTATGAATGAAACCCTGAAGGTTTTTTTGCAGGGTGCGAAGCCGGAGGCATCGTTATGACCCTTTGGCTGGTGGATTGGCCAGCCGCCTATTCCAGCGGCAGCGCCTGGTGCGGCGGCAAGGGATGGAATTTGGCGAGGTTGCGGCATTGCGGTTTTTCCGTTCCTTCGGGCGGCGTGCTGACCAGCGCGTTATACCGGCAGGTCATGGCGTGCCCCGGCACTGAAGCGCTCAGTAAAAAAGTCAGGGCTATTCCAGCGGACGATTTGTTGTCCGATACCGCGGCCGATGCCCTGAACGCATTGCGCAATGCCATCCTCGCAGCGTCCTTGCCGGATGATTTCAAATCATCTCTCGGCGAGTTTCTGGCTCGATACGACTTGCGCCAGCGGCCCGCCGCCGTGCGTTCCAGCGCTACGCTGGAAGATGGTGCTACAGCTTCGTTCGCCGGTATTCACGAAAGTTTTCTGAATGTCCAGGGCCAGACCGGCATCGAACATGCGATCCTGGCCTGCTACGCCTCGCTGTGGTCAGCCCGTGCCATCAGCTACCGGCGCCGGATGGGAATCGCGGATAGCGATATTGCCATGGCGGTAGTGATTACTAGGATGGTGAATGCGGAAGCGGCGGGCGTCGCTTTTTCCTGCAATCCAGTCAGCGGGGTTCTCGATGAGATCGTGATCAATGCCAACTTCGGCTTTGGCGAGTCGGTGGTTTCTGGCGGCGTGGAACCCGATCATTGTCGGGTTGACCGTTTCCACAACACTGTCATCGACACGGAGATCGGCCGCAAGCACAAAATGACTGTGGCGAGAGAAGGTGGCGGTACCGTACTCGTCGATACACCAGACCCCTACCGGCAATGCCTCACCGAAGCGCAACTCCAGAAACTGGCGCGGCTCTGTGACCGGGTGTTTCATGCGCTGGGCAATGGCGAGCAGCATCAGGACATCGAGTGGGTTTTCGATGGGGCATCGTTCATCCTGACACAGGCGCGCCCGGTCACCGCCATTCCCAGAGTCACTTGTCCCGAGCTGGTGGACCAAAAGGAAATATGGAGCAACGGCAATTTCCGCGACGCCGTGCCCATGGTGCAGAGCCGTTTGTGCGCCGGGATCATCGAGCATTACATCAACCACATATTGCGGGTGAACTTCGATGGTTTCGGCTACGCGCTCAAACCGGGGCTGCGCTTTGGCCGCCAGTTCCAGGGGCGGTTCTATTGCAATGTGTCGTTGATGCAATGGCTTTATTTCGATGCTGTCGGCTTTGCGCCGGAAAAAACCAACCAGAGCCTGGGCGGGCATCAGCATCTGATTCACATCGATGCCGCCAACAGCAGTCGCGTCAGGAACAAGTTCCTTCGCCTGTGGCGATCGCTCCGTTTCATGAAGGCGCTCAACCACTACAAGAAAAACGCGCAAACGGTGGTGGCCGAAGCCACGGCTTTCGCCGAGCACTACCGGAAAATCGATTTCGGCGTACAGTCCGATGTCGAGTTGATCGCGACGTTCAATATATTGTGCGATCGCCTGGAAAAATTCGATCGTCCCTTCATTATGCTTACTGCCGCGTCTGGCGCCATCGTCGCCCTGATCCAGGTGTTGGAAAAATATACCGGTGAGCGGGCCATGGGGCTTGCCAATGCCCTGTTGGCGGGGAGAGCGAATCTCACCAGCGCCGATCATGGCTATCGACTGATTGAGCTGGCCCAACTGGCCAGAAGCGACGCGGCCGCGATGCGGTTCTTGGAGGGTGATGACAGTCCCGAAACATGGGACACCGCGTTGCCGGAGGCATCTCCGTTCAGGTGTGCATTCCAGTCCTATCTCGATCACTACGGCCACCGCGCCGTATACGAGATGGATTTGAGCAATCCGCGCTGGCGCGAAGATCCCGGCTACCTGCTTGATTGCATCAAGCACAATCTGGCATCCGCATCTGTCGCCACACTCAAGGCGACGCAGATTCAGACAGCAGAGCACGCATGGCAAACCGTTTCCGAGGAAATACCCTGGCATACCCGGCCGGTCATCAAGAAAATGGTGAAAGACGCCGCGCAAGGGGCCGCCAGCAAGGAGTTGGCAAAATCCACCTATGTGCGTTTTTTCGAGCCGATTCGATGGGTCATCCTGGAAATGGGGAATCGTCTCGCATTGCGTGGTTGCATCGCAGCCCGGGATGATATTTTCCACTGCGCCATGGCGGAGATCGCCGCCGTCCTCAACGGTGAATGGGATGGCGCTGCGTTAAAGGAGCTGGTGGCCGAACGCAAGACGCTGAAGGCCGAGCAGGAGCGATTGTCGCCGCCCGATGTCATCATCGATGACCAGCCGCAACAAGCCGCGATTCCGTCCCGAACAAAAGGCCACGCACTGACAGGCATCGGCGTCGCGGCGGGAATCGCCACAGGACGCACGCGGCTCATCACTTCGCCCCTTGAGGGGCAGCGCCTCAAATCAGGGGATGTCCTGGTCGCGCCCTCCACCGATCCGGCCTGGACGCCCCTGTTTCTCAACGCCGCCGCCATCGTCATGGAGACCGGCGGCCATCTCTCCCACGGTGCCATCGTTGCCCGCGAGTATGGTATTCCCGCTGTGGTCAATATTGCTGGTGTGATGGGCGTGGTGAGCGAGGAAGATATGCTGGAGGTGGATGGCAATCAGGGCGTGGTTCGCATATTGGAGCCGATGTCATGAGTGAGATGAAAGACCCGCGGCACAAGACTCTTCGCGTTGCAGCGGTACAAATGGAGTGTGTGCTTGGCGACAAGACGCATAACTTGGCGCGCGCCACCAGATTTATCGAAGAGGCGGTGGCCCAAGGTGCGGAGCTGGTGTTATTGCCTGAACTCATGCCCGGTGGTTATACGCTCACCGAAGCCATTTGGGATACGGCGGAGCCTTTTGACTCCACTACGACTCGGTGGCTTAAGGATTTGGGGAGGAAGTTGGGAATTTACGTGGGTACTAGCTTTCTGGAAGCGCAAGGCGAAGACTTTTATAACACCTTCGTGCTTGTTACTCCAGCGGGTGAGATTGCCGGCAGAGTGCGCAAGGCACCGGCGGCATCCATTGAAGCCTATTTTTATCGGGCTGGTAACGACAACCATATTATAGAAACGGGCATCGGCCGCATTGGAGTTGCGATTTGTTATGAGGGCTTGTTATACCAGTATCTCCATGAATTCCACACGGCTTCGGTGGATCTGATATTGCAGCCTACGTCCGCGGCAACCCCTACCCCATCTTTCCCGGTCGGCTCCAAGGGTGTCGCAGCCTTTAACGATATGTTGCGCCACGGTCCTCGCTGCTATGCCAAGGCGCTTGGGATACCCGTCGTCATGGCAAACAAGCGCGGCCCGCTGGTTACACCATTGCCAGGCGGGTTTCCAGCGCAGGATACATGTTTTCCTGGTTTTTCTGCCATTGTCGATTCAGATGTGACCCTCCTGGCGCAGCTTGATGATCGGGAGGCGGTCATTGTTGAAACAGTCACCCTTGCAATGGACAGAAAAGTTTTACAGGCGCCGCCGCGGATCGGCAGCCGCTGGAGTATGGATGTTCCATGGTATGCCTTCCTCTGGCCACTTACTCAACGGTTCGGCGAGAAACACTACGCGAAAAATTCCCGCCGCCGTGAACGCGCACGCGAGATATGCGCAGGTTCTTATTCCATTTCGCAATAAAAAGTGAAATATTGTAGGGTGCGTTCCACGCACCATTACCATTGGTGCGTGGAACGCACCCTACAAAATTATTGTCGTTTTTAACGCAAATTGGAATTAACCAGGAAGCCGTGGATCGGCAACTCAATGTTGGGCGGGTTAGGCGCTAATTAAAAAACAGCTTGTGTGCTTCGCACGCTTGGCGGGTTACGCAAAAAACGCTAACCCGCCCTACATTGATTTGCCGATCGTTTAACCAAACGGCATTGCGGCGGATGGTCCTTCACCCCGGCAACATCTTGTCCGGGTTAAGTATGCCCTTCGGGTCGAATTGTGCCTTGATGCGCTTCATCAGGTTTAACGTGACGGGATCGATTTCCCGGCTCACGAAATCGCGTTTTTCGATCCCCACGCCGTGTTCTCCCGAGAGTGTGCCATTCAATTCCAGCACCAGCGTGAATACCCTGTCCAGGCAGTGTTCGGCGTTGCGCATTTGCACCGGGTCGTCGGGGTCGATGAGCAGGTTGACGTGGATGTTGCCGTTGCCGGCGTGGCCGAAGTTGACGATGGTGATGTTGAACTCGCGGGCCAGGCGTTCCAGTCCCTCGATGAGTTCTGCCATGCGCGAGACCGGTACCACCACGTCTTCGTTGATCTTTTTCGGGGCGATGGTGCGCAGCGCGGGGGAGAGGGCTTTACGCGTCGCCCACAGGTCTTCCACTTCCTGTGCGGTGCGCGCGGCGCGGATGTCGAGCAAGCCTTCGCCTTGCGCGGCGCGGCTCACGGCGGCCACGGCGTCGTCCATGGCGGCGTCAGAGCCGTCCACCTCGATCATCAGCAGTCCGCCGGCGCCGATGGGCAGTTCGGCTTTGGAATAGCCGCGGATCATCTCGATCGCCCGGCCGTCGATGAACTCCAGCGCGCAGGGCGTGATCGGCTGCGCCATGATGCGTGATACGGCGGCGCCGGCGGCGCGCATGTCGCTGTAGACGGCGCGCAGGGTGCGTTTGGTTTGCGGTAGCGGCGTGAGTTTAAGCGTTGCTTCGGTGATGATGGCGAGCGTGCCCTCGCAGCCGATGATCAGTCGCGTCAAATCATATCCGACCACGCCCTTGGTGGTGTAGACGCCGCTGCGGATTTCTTCGCCCGCGCCGGTCACGGCGCGCAGGCCGAGTGTGTTTTCGCGCGGCGTGCCGTATTTCACGGCGCGGGGGCCGGCGGAGTTGTAGGCGAGATTGCCGCCCACCGAACAGAAGGCGGCGCTGGTTGGATCGGGCGGCCAGAAGAAGCCGTGCTTGCCCGCGGCGTCCTGTACCTGCTGATTGGTGACGCCGGGTTCCACCACTATGACGCGGTTGCTCGGGTCGATGCGCAGGATGCGATCCATACGCTCCAGCGACAGCACCAGGCCGCCGCGCAAGGGCACGGTGGCGCCGGTGGTGCCGGTGCCGCGCCCGCGCGCCACCAGCGGTACTTCATGCCGGTTGCACAGGCGCACGATGTCGCGCACCTGTTCATGTGTGGTGGCGAAGGCGACCCATTCCGGCAGCGCGTGGCGTCGGCTGTTGTCGTAGCCATAGGGCCAGCAGTCGGCGGGGTCGCTGAGTACGTTTTCCGCACCGACGATCGCGGCGAGCCGCGTCTGGAAGGGCGGCGAAGTCATGGTCGAGGCGATTTCCGTCAGTCGATATACTCGAAAATGCGCACCACGCGCTCCACGCCATCGGTGCGGCTGGCGATGTCGCTGGCGATGTCGGCTTCGCTGCGTGTCACCAGACCCATCAGATAAACAACGCCGTTATCGGTGACGACCTTGATGTCGTTGGCGCTGATGCCTTTGGCGCCGAGCAGCATGCTTTTCACTTTGGTGGTGATCCAGGTGTCGCGGCTGGCGGTCTGGAGCGAAATGGGTTTGCCGACGACGATTTCGTTGTGTACCTTCTGTACTTTTTCGATGCCCTGCACTTTCTCGGCGGCGCGTTTGCGTGCTTCTTCCGTCGGCGCTTGTCCGGTGAGCAGCAGCACGCCGTTGAAACTGGTGGTGCCGATGCGGGCCTGATCCGAAAGTTCACCGTCCGCGTTTATCGCGCGTTTGGCCTTGATTTCGATCGACTGGTCTTCGACGATCGTTCCCATGGTGCGCCGATCGGCGGCAGCGGAAGCCCCCGCCGCGCCACCCGCCGCGATCGCTCCGACGCAGCCCTGCAATAATGCGGCTGTCAGGCATCCGCTGAGTATCAGCAACAGATTTTTGTTCATGAGAAGTGCTCCTTGTCTTCAAAGATGGGGTGTGCAGGGTGTGGTGCGCATGGCGTACCCCAGGGAATAATCAAGCCTCAAACGCATTTTTGATCCAGTCTATTCTGCTTCCACTTACGTCCGGCGCAATTGATACCACATCAAAACGGGCAGGGCATTTGGCGGCGTTCCGGTGGGATTGCAGATAATGCAATGCCGCGGCCGCGAGTTTGGCCTGCTTGCGCCGGTCGATGCTCTCCGCGCCGCTGCCGAACCGGACGCTGCGCCGGTAGCGGACCTCGACGAAGACCATGCTCGCGCCATCGCGCATGATCAGGTCGATCTCGCCGCGCTGGCAGCGATAGTTGCGTTCCACCAGGAGCAGCCCCTCCTTTTGCAGGTGACGGCAGGCCAGTTCCTCGGCCTCCGCGCCGCGTACCGGCGGTTTGCCATGGCCGGTGGTCAAGGCGGGCTCGTGGCCGGAGCAAGCACGCGCGGCTCGCCAGCGACGAAGCGCGCGCATGTCAGCGAGCGGTGAATACGCCGCGCCGCGTCCATTTTCAGAAGACCCGTCTGTCCGGCAAAAGGTTCCGTAAGACCGGAGAGTTTGTGGCTGAGCGCGGGTGTCAACGCATAGGCATCGATGCCCAGCGCATACAAGCGTCTGAATTGATCGACCGATTGCGGCCAGAGGCGGACGATGGCCTGTTGCAAGGGTTGGGCGGCGCCTTCGAACACCCAAGGCATGTCGCAAAACACGATGCCATCCTCGTCGCTGTCGGCGCCCTTGTCCGGCCGGCCGCTATAGACGTGCGAAGTGGCATAGACCGGCAGATTGGCGTAATTGAACGATACCTGCGGCTGAATCTGGCGCGCCTGGCGCGGATAGGCAGCCATGAATAAAAAATCCACGTCCTGGCGATAGCGCGTGTTGCCCTGGATTTTGCGCGAGCGCGCGTCGCTGTCGGCGAGCAAATTGCGCAGGGGCGTGGCGAAGTCCGTGCCCTCGGCATCATAGGACTGCACGGCGACGATGCGGCCGCCGAGCTGTTCGAGGCGTGTTCTGAACGCCTTCAGCAGGCGTTCGCCCCAATCGCTTTTCGGGATCAGCGCGGCGGCCTGCGTCCGGCCATCCTGCACGGCGCGTTCCGCCACCGCGTTGGCTTCGTCCTCCGGCGACAGGCCGAACTGAACGAGATTATCGGGCAGCATCCCTTCGTTATCGCCATAGTTAAGTGCGAGTGTCGGCACGCCAAGACTATTCTCGCGCGCCAGCGCCCTGACCGATTCCTTGTCCAGTGGGCCTACGACAACATCGGCGCCATCGGCTACCGCCTGCCGGTAAACCTCGACAATCGATGCCGGTTGAGCGCCTGTGTCGTAGAGCCGGATGACGGGCTGATAAAGTTTGTTCAAACGGTGATAATGAGCGGCGAAAAAGCCATCGCGGATCGCCGCCGCGGGTTTTGCCAGGGGGCCGCTGGCGGGGAGCAACAGCGCGATAGTGGCTGGCGGCTCGGCAAGAAGCGTCTGCGCTGGCGGGGGTGTGTCCGGCGTCTGCGGGGCGACGGCCAGGGCGTGGCCGGACAGGGCGGTGAGCGTCGCCAGTAGGAGGGGGGGCAGGTGTCTGGTCGGGAAACGATTTTGTGGCATTGAGGTATTGTAAGCTATCGCTATGGCAGAGGTGTGAGTTGTTTCGTGGGGCGGATCAAGCTGCGCCATCGGCGGTAGGAAAGCGATGAAACTCACCGGCGCCGAGTGTGGCCCACGGTTGACATCCGTCTTTGCCAATCGTCGCGAGGTGAAGCGCTATGTCGAAAACATCTAAACGACCTACCGTTCTGATGCCCACCGCGGCTGAGGACAAAGCCATCACTGCCGCAGCTCGAGCCGACCCTGATGCGCAGCCACTTACACCAAAACAACTTAAGGCTATGGTTCCATTTCGCGTTGTGAGCGGGCGCCCCCCCCTCAGTCGCTACCTGCAGAACTCCTTGAAAGCAGTCGCGTAGTCTCCGGTCTGGTAAGCTTTAAATCCTGCCTCGAAATCAGCCAGTGCCGCCGTGCCAGCGAAGCCGAAAAAAGCGATACTAATTAATGCGATATGTCTGAACATAAGCCCCCTCTTTTTTATGTGTGACCATACGAGCAGACAGTCCGGAAATCTTTAACTCCTGAAGCCCCGCCCATCGGGATTGTCACTTCACCCCCTCGATCAAAGCAATATCCTTTCGCAACAGGTCGTTGACCATATCGTTGACCGCCACGCCCTTTATCCTGGCTTTGGCGGCGACGTAATCGAGGACATCGGCGTCGAGATAGACCGGCAGATTGAGCGTGGTCTCGGGGCGGTAAAATTTGCCGCGTGTGCCTTTCGAAAAATCGTACTCTTTTTTCATCGTCAGTTGCCCTCGTATTGCCGTTGCTCGTATGAAGGTGGCCTCGCGTGCCGAGATGAGTCGGATGGTGGCGGAGTGATCTTCATGTTCGGCGAAAGTGTGCGCCACGACCAGAAGCTTCCCGTTTCTAGTTTTGCCGATCGTCACCCACCGCTCTTCTGCCGCGCTGTGTGCGTCATCGAAGAGTGCGATGTGCAAGGGATCGAGGAAGACCTCGGCGGCCTCCTCGAAACTGACTCTATGCTTCGTGGCGTTGGCCTTGGCTTTGCGAGGATCCCACTCGAAAGTATATTGCATTCCAACCTTAATCTTTCCGACGGAAGCCGGCATAAAACCTCATTCGAGTATATCCGCTCGCCACGCAAGCGAACAAGCGCAGACGTGTGTGGTAGAGTGTGAGCAGTGAAGCCGACTCTATTAGGAAAAGCATGTCGATCGATAAAGGTGTGCTTTATGTGGTGGCCACGCCGTTGGGCAATCTCGGCGATATGTCTGCGCGCGCGGTGGAGGTGTTGTCGGAGGTGGATGTCATCGCCGCGGAGGATACGCGCCACAGCTTGCCGCTGCTGCGGCATTTCGGTGTCAAGGCGCCGTGTATCGCCTATCATGAGCACAATGAGCGGGAGCGTTGCGTGGAGCTGGTCGATCGCTTGGCGGCGGGCGAGTCGGTGGCGTTGATCAGCGATGCCGGCACGCCGTTGCTGAGCGATCCTGGCTATCATCTGGTGCGGCTGGCGCGCGAGCGGGGGATCAGGGTGGTTCCTGTGCCCGGATCCAGCGCGCTGATCGCCGCCTTGTCGGTGTCGGGTCTACCGACGGACCGTTTTGTCTTCGAGGGCTTTCTGTCCGCCAAGCCGGCGGCGCGCCGCCAGCGTCTTGAAGAGCTGAGCAGTGATGGCCGCACTTTGGTGTTTTTTGAATCCTCTCATCGCATCCTCGACTCGCTGGAGGACATGGCCCGGGTGCTGGGTGGCGATCGTCAGGCCGTCGTGGCGCGCGAGCTGACCAAGCTGTATGAAACCATCCATGGCGATACCCTGGATGGCCTGTGCCAGTGGCTGCATGCCGACGCCAATCAGCGCAAAGGCGAGTTTGTCGTGATGGTGCATGGCGCCGCGCCGCGCGGGGGGGAGGCGTTGGATGCCGAAGCGGAACGGGTGTTGCGCATTCTGCTGGATGAATTGCCGGTAAAACAGGCGGCGGCGCTGGCCGCTAAAATTACCGGACAGAAGAAGAACTTTTTGTATCGGGCCGCGGTCGAAATGGCCGGTAGCGAATAGTTGACAGAAGTGCTGCGGGATTCGCGCGCGGGAGGGGGCTCCGCCGTCGGCTATTCGCTACCTTGGCGTCCCATTTTATGACATGGCCGTCAAGTGTTATAATGAGCATGGAGTCGGCCAGACAGCCGCTGTATCCGCAGGGGTATGGAGGAAAGTCCGGGCTCCACAGGGCAGGGCGCCAGGTAATGCCTGGGAGGCGTGAGCCTACGGAAAGTGCCACAGAAAATATACCGCCGATGCCTCGCAAGAGGCAGGTAAGGGTGAAATGGTGCGGTAAGAGCGCACCGCGCGGCTGGTAACAGTCGTGGCAGGGAAAACCCCGCCCGGAGCAAGACCAAATAGGGGAACAATGGTGCGGCCCGCACTGTTCCCGGGTAGGTTGCTTGAGGTGTGCGGTGACGCACATCCCAGATGAATGGCTGTCCACGACAGAACCCGGCTTACCGGCCGACTCCTTTTTATTTTTTGAACCCGCCAGCCCATTTCTTAAGATTCTGCTGTAACTATCCTATCCAACCTTCTGATTTCCCTTGGCAGTTATTTTCCTCTCCGTTCGCCCTTCCGGTTGTTGCGCTAAGTCACTGTCCGCAAAGCAGGAATTTCACAATTTCACGGGCGATTTTTTCTTGACAGTGGGGAATGTGAGACCTATAGTGTCGGCAAGTGGGGTTATGTGGGTCAAAGTGGGGCAATTGCCAGGGCGCACGGGATGTTTCGCGGGGTCGCAACACTTAGTCTGGATACCAAGGGGCGCATGGCGATGCCGGCCAAGTATCGCGATCGCCTGCAGGATCTGTGCGGCGGGCAGTTGGTGATCACTGTGGATTGGGATCGTTGCCTGCTGGTGTATCCGCTGCCGGAGTGGGAAGAGATCGAGCGTAAGCTAGCCAAGCTGCCCAGCCTCAACAAGCAGGCGCGCGAACTGCAACGCTTGCTGATGGGGCACGCCACCGACTGCGAGCTGGACAGCGCGGGCCGCATCCTGCTGCCGCCGCCGTTGCGCGAATTCGCCAGTCTGGACAAACAGGTGGTGTTGATCGGCCAGGGCAACAAGTTCGAGCTGTGGGATGAGCAGACGTGGTATGCGCGCCGCGATGCCTGGCTGAATGAAGAAGGCAACAAGGAAGGGTTGTCGGCCGAGCTGGAGTCGTTGTCGTTGTAAGGGTATCTGGAATGGCATCCGAAACTGCGGTGACCGAAACTCCTCTCCATCGGCCCGTGCTGTTGGCGGAGGCGATCGCGGCGCTCGATATCAAGCCGGAAGGCATCTATGTGGACGGTACCTTCGGCCGCGGCGGACATGCGCGGGCGATAGTGCGACGGCTGGGTCCGCAGGGGCGGCTGCTGGCGATCGACAAGGATCCGCAGGCCGTTGCCGTGGCGCGCGAGGCGTTCGCCGGTGATGCAAGGTTTTCAATACAGCGAGGGACATTCGCCATGCTGAAGGAATATGTTCAGGCGTGCGGCTGGATGGGCAAGGTCGACGGCGTGTTACTCGACCTGGGTGTTTCCTCGCCTCAACTGGACGATGCCGAACGCGGCTTCAGCTTTCTGCGCGATGGTCCACTGGACATGCGCATGGATCCCGAGTCCGGCATCAGCGCCGCGCAATGGCTGGCCACGGCCTCCGAGCAGGAAATCGCGTCCGTTTTATATACCTATGGTGAGGAGCGCTATTCGAGGCGCATTGCGCGCGCCATCGTCGCGGCGCGGAGCGAGGCGCCGATCGCCACCACCGGGCGGCTGGCGGCTATCGTCGCCGCCGCCAATCCGGCATGGGAAAAGGACAAGCACCCGGCCACGCGCAGCTTTCAGGCGATCCGCATTTTCATCAATCGAGAACTCGAGGATTTGCAGTCCTGCCTACCGCAGGCCATCGAGGTGCTCGCGCCGGGCGGACGCCTGGCGGTGATCAGCTTTCACTCTCTTGAAGACCGCATTGTCAAACGCTTCATCCGCGATCAGGCGCGGGGTGACGTATTTCCTCCGGGCTTGCCGGTGACGCAAGCGCAGTTGCGGCCCCGCCTGCGCGCCGTGGGCAAGGCGGTTTATGCCGGGGCCGAAGAGCTCAAGGAGAATCCGCGGGCGCGCAGCGCTGTGCTGAGAGTGGCTTCGAGGATTTGATGGCGATGATCAATGACCATCCCGCATCCCGTGGCAGCGGGAACAGGCGTTATCTCAAGATGGGCTTGCTTGCGGCGGCTGTGTTGCTGTCCGCGCTGGCCGTGGTGTATGCGAAGTACGAAAGCCGCAAGCTGTTTGTTGAATTGCAGGCCCTGCAGAAGAGCCGGGACGACATGGTCATCGAGTGGGGACAGTTGCAACTGGAAGAGAGCACATGGGCGACCCACGTCAGGATCGAAGGCGCCGCGCGCTCCAAACTCGGCATGATGCTGCCTCCGCCCGACGCCGTGGTGATCGTGCAACCATGAGAGGGGACGCGCCGTTGACCCAACCGCTACGGATCGTGCTGGTGCTCGGTGCGCTCGGCGCGGTCGCGTTGTTGCTGGCATGGCGGGCGCTTGACCTGCAAGTGCTCGACAAGGAATTTTTGCAGAACCAGGGCGATGCGCGCCATTTGCGCGAACTTGCCATTCCGGCCAATCGCGGCATGATCACCGACCGCAACGGCGAGCCGCTGGCGGTCAGCACGCCAGTCGATTCGGTCTGGGCCAATCCCAGGGAGCTGCTGGCGTCGCGCGCGCAATGGCCGGCGCTGGCGCGGTTGCTGGGTATCGATGTGAAAGGGCTGGAGCGCCACCTGTCGGGCCGTCTCGATCGCGAATTCGTTTATCTCAAGCGCGCCGTCAATCCCGAATTGGCGCAGCAGGTGACGGCGCTGGGTGTGCCCGGTGTGTCGCTGCAACGGGAGTACCGGCGCTATTATCCGGCAGGCGAAGTGGTCTCGCATGTGATCGGTTTCACCAATGTCGATGACATCGGTCAAGAGGGGCTGGAGCTGGCCTATGAGGAATGGCTGCGTGGCAGGCCGGGCGCCAAGCGTGTGATCAAGGATCGCCTCGGCCGGGTTGTGGAGAGTGTCGAAGGTGTCACCGAGCCGGTGCCGGGCAAGGATGTGGCGCTGAGTATCGACCGCCGCTTGCAGTATCTCGCCTACCGCGAATTGAAGGCGGCGATCCAGGCCAACGGCGCGCGTTCCGGTTCGCTGGTGATGCTCGATATCGCTACGGGCGAGGTGTTGGCGATGGTGAATCAGCCCTCGTTCAATCCCAACAACCGCGTCAAGCTGCGTGGCGACTTTTTCCGCAACCGCGCGGTGACGGATGTGTTCGAGCCCGGTTCGACCATCAAGCCGTTCACCGCCGCGGCGGCGCTGGAAAGTGGAAAGTTTCGCCCCACGACCCTGATCGATACCGAATCGGGTTTGTTCAAGGTGGGGCGTCACACGGTGCGCGATGTGCATAAATACGGCGTCATCGACGTGACCACGGTGATCCAGAAATCGAGCAATGTCGGTGCGACCAAGATGGCGCTGGCGATAGCGCCGGAACAATTGTGGTCGATGTTCTCGCGGGTCGGATTCGGCGCGGCGACCGGCAGCCATTTCCCCGGCGAAATGGCCGGCGCTCTGTCGAACTACAAGCGCTGGGGCGAGATCGAGCGCGCCACGCTCTCTTATGGCTATGGGCTGTCGGTGACGCCGTTGCAGCTTGCGCACGCCTACACGGTGCTGGCCGATCACGGCAGATTCAAACCTGTTTCCTTTACCCGCGTAGCGCAGTCTGCGCGGAGCGAGCAGGTGGTCAAGGCCGAAGTCGCCGATCAAATATTGAAAATGATGGAGACCGTGACGGGAGAAGGCGGCACGGGCATGGCGGCGGGCGTGCCGGGTTACCGGGTGGCGGGCAAGACCGGCACGGTGCACAAGTCGCAGGCCGGCGGCTATGCGGACAACCGCTATCTCGCGCTTTTCGCCGGCGTGGCGCCGGTGAGTCGGCCGCGGCTGGCGATGGTGGTGATGATCGACGAGCCGAAGAGCGGCGAATATTACGGCGGCCTGGTGGCCGCGCCGGTGTTCGGTAAGGTTATGGCCGGCGCGCTGCGGCTGCTCGATGTGGCTCCCGATGATGTGCAATCGCTGCGGACGCAACTGGTGGAGGCGGATGCGGGCAAGCAAAACAAAGGTGACGCGGCGGGCGTGATGGCCCAGGTGGTTTCGAGTACGTCTCACGCGCGCCGGTCGAATGAAACGAAGTCACAACCCAAATCGTCGGGGAAAGGGGTTTTGTAATGACGGTGAACACCTGCAAATTGAGCGCATTGCTGGCGGGCTATGCCGAGATCGGCGCGGAGTTCGAACGTGATATTCAGGGGCTTTCGCTCGACAGCCGCAAGACCCGGCCGGGTGATCTGTTTCTGGCTTGCCTGGGGCAGCAATCCCGGCATGGTCATGCGTTCATCGCCGATGCGATACGTGCCGGAGCGGTGGCGGTCGCTTATGAGCTGAGCGATGAGGTTGCCGCGCCCGAGGCGCCCGCCGGTATCCCGCTGTTCGGTGTCGCGCGCTTGGGTCAGTGCGCCGGAATCATCACCGAGCGGTTTTATGGCAACCCGTCGCGGAAGCTTTTCATGATCGGGGTGACGGGCACCAACGGCAAGACTTCGGTCAGCCAGTTCATCGCCCAGGCACTGAGTGAAGGCTGGCCATGCGGGGTGATCGGCACGCTCGGCAATGGCCTGTACGGCCAGCTCGAGGCGGGCAGTCACACCACGCCCGATGCGGTATCGCTGCATGCCTTGCTCGCCGCGATGGTGGAGGAGCGCGCGCGCCATGCGGTGATGGAGGTCTCCTCTCATGCGCTGGAGCAGGGGCGTGTCAATGGCGTGGCGTTCGATACGGCGGTGTTCACCAATCTCAGCCGCGATCATCTCGACTATCACGGCGACATGGCGTCCTACGGACGGGCCAAGCGGCGCCTGTTCGAAATGCCGGGGCTGCGCCATGCGGTGATCAATGCCGACGATCCTTTCGGCCGGGAGCTGTTGCAGTCGCTGCCGGCCGGGGTGGCGGCGGTGGGATATACGCTGGCCGGCGGAGCGGAGCACGAAATGAGCGCGCAGCCGGTGCGTCCTTATGATCCATCGCGACTCAACATGGTGCGCGGCACGGTGCTGCATCAGGGGCTCGACGGCATGGAAATGCACATCGGCTCGCCCTGGGGCGCGCTGCGCTTTCACAGCGTCCTGCTCGGCCGTTTCAACGCCGGCAATCTGCTGGCGGCCTTCGCCGCGCTGATGTTGGCGGGCGTCGATCTCATCGATATTCCGTTCAAGCTGCATAGATTGTGGCCTGTGCCGGGCCGGATGGAGGGCTACGGTGGCGTGCAGGGTTTGCCGCTGGTGGTGGTCGATTACGCTCATACGCCGGATGCCTTGCAACAAGTCTTGCAGGCCCTGCGTGAGCATTGCCGGGGGACATTGTGGGTGGTGTTCGGCTGTGGCGGCGACCGTGATCGTGGTAAGCGGCCGCTGATGGGCGAGGTGGCCGAGCGCCATGCCGACCGGGTGGTGCTGACCGATGACAACCCGCGCAGCGAGGACGGTCAACTCATCATCGAGGAAATCAAGGCGGGCATGAGCCGGCGCGAGGCCGTTGAGGTGATGCGCGACCGTGCCCAGGCGATCGCCTGGGTGGTGAAGCAGGCCAAGGAAAACGATGTGGTGCTGGTGGCCGGCAAGGGGCATGAGGATTATCAGATCGTGGGCGGCGAGAAGCGCCCGTTCAGCGACAGCAGGCAGGTCTGCGACTTGCTCAAGGAAATGGCGCAATGATGAAGCTTGCCGAAGCCGCTGCTGCGCTGGGCGCCGAGACGATCGGCGGCGATGTGTTGTTTCAGGCCGTCAACACCGATACCCGCACGATTCAGCCGGGCGATCTGTTCATCGCCTTGCGCGGCGAGCACTTCGACGGCCATGTCTTCGTCGCGGAGGCGGCCGCCAAGGGCGCGGTGGCGGCGCTGGTCAGCGAACCTGTTGAAACCGCGTTGCCGCTGTTGCGTGTCGCGGACACCCGGCTGGCGCTGGGGCAATTGGGCGCGGCATGGCGTACCCGTTTCGCCATCCCGCTGATCGCTGTCACCGGCAGTAACGGCAAGACCACGACCAAGGAAATGCTGGCGGCGATTTTCGCGCGGCGCGGGCCGGTGCTCGCCACGCAGGGCAATCTCAACAACGATATCGGTGTGCCGCTCACGCTGTTGCGGCTGCGCGCCGAGCACCGCTGTGCGGTGATCGAGATGGGCGCCAATCATCCCGGCGAGATCGCCTATCTGAGCGAGCTGGCGCGGCCCACCGTGGCGTTGATCACCAACGCGGCGATGGCCCATCTGGCCGGATTCGGCAGTCTCGATGAGATCGCTCGTACCAAGGGCGGCATCTATGCGGGTCTGGCCGAGCAGGGTGTCGGCATAGTGAATGCCGATGATGCCTATGCCGGTTTCTGGCGTTCACTGTTGGGCGGGCGGCGCTGCATGACTTTCGGCATGCGTGAGCAGGCCGATGTTAGCGTGTTGACCGGCAGTGTGCAGTGCCAGCTCGGCGACGAGGCGATCATCACCGCGTTTCAGATGCGCACACCCGCCGGTGATATCGACGTGTCGTTTCCGTTGATGGGCGAGCACAACGTGATGAACGCCTTGGCCGCCGCCGCGGCGGCGCTGGCGGCTGGCGCAACGCTGGCGGACGTCAAGAATGGCCTGGAGGCGATGCAAGCGGTGAAGGGCCGTCTGCAAGTCAAAAAGGCCGGTTGCGGCGCGCGCGTCATCGACGATACCTACAACGCCAATCCCCCCTCGCTGCTGGCGGCGATCAACGTGCTGGCCGGTGTGGCGGGGCGCAAGGTGCTGGTGCTGGGCGACATGGGCGAGCTGGGCGATGATGCGCCGCTGTTCCATCGGCAAGTGGGCGAGCGCGCGCGGCAAGCCGGCATCGACAAGTTGTACGCCACCGGCGAGCTGAGCCGTGACGCCGTGCAGGCTTTTGGTGCGGACGGCGGCCATTATGCGAATCACGACGAGTTGATCGCCGCGCTGGCCGCGGATCTGAACGCGCAGACCACGGTGCTGGTGAAAGGCTCGCGCTTCATGCGCATGGAGCGCGTGGTGGAAGCGCTGGTGCAGGAGAAAAAGGTTTAACGCATGCTGCTATATCTTTTCAAATATCTGTCCCAGTTCTATAGCGGATTCGGCGTCTTCCAGTACCTGACGCTGCGCGCGGTGCTCGGCGCGCTCACCGCGCTGGCGATTTCATTGCTGGTGGGTCCGGCGATGATCCGCAAGCTGACCATGTACAAGGTGGGGCAGAGCGTGCGCGACGACGGGCCGCAGACTCATCTGACCAAGGCCGGTACGCCGACCATGGGCGGCGCGCTGATCCTGGTGGCGATCGCGCTGAGCACGCTGCTGTGGGGCGACCTGGCCAACCGTTATGTGTGGCTGGTGTTGCTCGTCACGCTGCTGTTTGGCGTGATCGGCTGGGTGGACGACTACAAGAAACTGATCCTGCGTAATTCCAAGGGCTTGTCGGCACGCGCTAAATATTTCTGGCAATCGGTGGTGGGACTGGCGGCCGCGGTGTTCATCTACAAGTACGCCGCAACGCCCGCCGAGACCGATCTGCTGATTCCGTTTCTCAAGCATGCATCGATAGAGCTGGGCGTGCTGTTCGTTCTGCTCACCTATTTCGTGATCGTCGGCACCAGCAACGCGGTCAATCTCACCGATGGCCTCGATGGCCTGGCGATCATGCCCACCGTGCTGGTGGCGGGCGCGTTGGCGGTGTTCGCCTATGTCGCGGGGCATGTCAAATTCGCCGCTTATCTCGGTGTGCCCTATGTCGCTGGTGTGGGCGAAGTGGCGGTGTTCTGCGGCGCGATGGTTGGCGCCGGGCTGGGCTTCTTGTGGTTCAACACCTATCCGGCGCAGGTGTTCATGGGCGATATCGGTGCCCTGGCGCTGGGCGCGGCGTTGGGTGTGGTGGCGGTGGTGGTGCGTCAGGAGCTGGTGCTGCTGATCATGGGCGGCGTGTTCGTGATGGAGGCGCTGTCGGTGATGCTGCAAGTGGGCTCGTACAAGCTGACCGGGCAGCGCATTTTCCGTATGGCGCCGCTGCATCACCATTATGAGCTGAAGGGCTGGCCGGAACCGCGCGTCATCGTGCGGTTCTGGATCATCACGGTGATTCTGGTGCTGATCGGATTGAGTTCGTTGAAGATACGCTGATGACTGAGGAAAAACCGCAGACGCTGATTGTGGGTCTGGGCAAGACCGGCCTGTCCTGTGCGCGCTTTCTCGCCGCGCATGGCGTGCCGCTGGCGGTGACCGATAGCCGGGATAATCCTCCGGGTTTGTCCACGCTGCAACAGGAATTACCCGATGTGGCGGTGTTCCTTGGCGGGTTCGATGCCAGCGTCTCTGCCAGCGCGCAGCGGCTGGTGGTCAGCCCCGGCGTGTCGCTGCGTGAACCCTTGATTGCGCAGGCCGTTGCGCGCGGTGTCGAGGTGGTGGGGGATATCGAGCTGTTCGCCCGTCATGCCCGGGCGCCGGTGGTGGCGGTCACCGGTTCCAACGGCAAGAGCACGGTCACCACGCTGGTGGGGGAGATGGCCAGGCAGGCGGGGCGCGATGTGCGCGTCGGCGGCAATCTTGGCACGCCGGCGCTGGATCTGCTCGATGTCACCGAACCTGATCTATACGTGCTGGAACTGTCCAGCTTCCAGCTCGAAACCACTTTTTCGCTCAACGCCGTCGCGGCGACGGTGCTCAACCTCAGCGTCGATCACATGGACCGCTATCAGAGCATGGACGAGTATGCTTCCGCCAAACAGCGCATCTTCCGTGGCGATGGTGTAATGGTGCTCAATGCCGATGACCCGCTGGTGACGGCGATGGCTCAGGCCGGCCGGCATACTGTGCGTTTCTCCCTGGATGACGGGGTGGTCTACAAGGACTTCGGCGTGATGCGGCGCATGAGCGGCCTGTGGCTGGCGCGCCATGACGAGCCGCTCATGCCCGCCGACGAGGTGCGCATCAAGGGCATGCACAACATCGCCAATGCCCTGGCGGCGCTGGCGCTGGGCGATGCCGCCGGTTTGCCGATGGAGGTGATGCTGCAAACTCTGCGCGGATTTCCCGGTCTGCCGCACCGCAGCCAATGGGTGGCCGAGAAGGATGGCGTGGCCTGGTACAACGATTCCAAGGGCACCAACGTCGGCGCCACGCTCGCCGCCCTGCAGGGCATGCCAGGCAAGGTGGTGTTGATCGCCGGCGGGCTGGGCAAGGGCGCTGATTTCACGCCGCTGCGCCAGGCCGCCGCCAACAAGGCGCGCGCTGTGGTGTTGATCGGCCGCGATGCGCCGCTCATCGAACAGGCGCTGGCCGGTGTGGCGCCGGTGACGCATGCCAAGGATATGCAAGACGCGGTGGTTCAGGCGCGCCATCTGGCGCAACCGGGCGATGCGGTGCTGCTGTCGCCGGCGTGCGCCAGCTTCGACATGTTCAGCGGCTATGAAGAGCGCGGGCAGGTCTTTGCCGACGCGGTGCGCAAGGTGACGGCATGATTGCGCGGGTCATGAAGTTGTGGGGGCGGGACAAAAACGCGGGACGGTCGCGTGCCGTGGTGATGCCCCGGGCGCGTGCCGGGCAGCGGCCGCCCGCGCCGCCGAAGGCCGTCGCGCTGCCGCAGGGCGATCCCTGGCTGCTGGGCGCCGCGCTCATCCTGCTGGTGCTGGGTCTGGTGATGGTGAGTTCCGCTTCGCTCAATATCGCCGAGCGTCAGTATGGTCATCCTTTTTACTATGCAGTGCGCCAGTTGGCCTTTGTCATCGTCGGCGTGATCGCCGCGCTGCTGGTGATGCGCACTCGTCTCGTGCACTGGGAAAAGGCCGGCGGCACGCTGCTGCTGGCCGGTATGGTGTTGCTGGCCTTGGTGCTGGTGCCCGGCATCGGCAAGGTGATCAACGGCAGCCAGCGCTGGTTGCCGCTGGGCTTGTTCAATTTGCAGGCTTCCGAGCCGGTCAAGCTGTTCGTGGTGGTGTATATCGCCGGTTATCTGGTGCGCCACGGCGCGGAGGTGCGTACTTCGATCATCGGTTTTCTCAAGCCGATGCTGTTGCTGGTGCTGATCGGTCTGTTGCTGCTGCTGGAGCCGGATTTCGGTGCGACGGCGGTGATGTTCGCCACGGCGCTGGGCATGCTGTTTCTGGGCGGCGCGCGGCTGTGGCCGTTCGTGGTGCTGATGGCGGTCGTGGCGGCGGGCGTGGTGGGATTGATCTACTCATCGCCTTATCGCATGGCGCGGTTGACCGGCTTTCTCGATCCCTGGGCCGATCCCTTCGACACTGGCTTTCAGTTGACCCAGGCGTTGATCGCCTTCGGCCGTGGCGAGTGGTTCGGCGTTGGGCTGGGCGCCAGCGTGCAAAAGCTGTTTTATCTGCCCGAGGCGCACACCGATTTCCTGTTCGCCGTTCTGGCCGAAGAGCTGGGCTTGCTCGGCTCGCTGGCGGTGATCGGCTTGTTCGCGCTGATCGTGGCGCGCGCCTATGTCATCGGCCGGACGGCGGAAAAGGGTAGGCACCGCTTCGCTGCCTATCTGGCCTATGGGCTGGGATTGTGGATAGGCTTGCAGGCCGTGATCAATATCGGCGTCAACATGGGCATGTTGCCGACCAAGGGTCTGACCCTGCCGCTGATGAGTTACGGCGGCAGCAGCATCGTGGTGATGTGCGTGGCGGTGGCGTTGTTGCTGCGCATCGCCCATGAGACGCGGGTTCCGAGCTCCGAATTCCGGGCCGCAAGTCCGGGGTTGCGGTTGGCCGAGGGAAAACCTCGATGAGCGCGCAACTCACAACCCGAAGTGTAAAGCGCATTCTGGTGATGGCGGGCGGCACCGGCGGGCATGTCTTCCCGGCGTTGGCGGTGGCCGATGAGCTGCGCACGCAGGGGGTCGAGGTGGTGTGGATGGGAACACGCGCGGGTCTGGAGGCCGATGTGGTGCCGCGTGCCGGTTACGACATGGAATGGGTGTCGATCAGCGGCCTGCGCGGCAAGGGGGCGCTCAGTCTGCTGCTGGCGCCCTTCAAGCTCGCTGCGGCGATGATGCAGGCGCTGGCGATCGTGATGCGCCGCCGTCCCATGGCGGTGCTGGGGATGGGCGGGTTTGTCACCGGCCCCGGCGGCCTCGTCACCCGGCTCTTGCACAAACCGCTGGTGATCCACGAGCAGAATGCCATCGCCGGGATGACCAACCGTTGGCTGGCGCGGCTGGCCAGCAAGGTGCTGGAGGCTTTTCCCGGCACCTTTCCGGCGTCCAGCGGCGCGATCGCCACGGGCAATCCGGTGCGTGAGGCGATCGCGGCGCTGCCGCCGCCCGAACAGCGCATGGCCGGCCGTGTCGGCCCGCTGCGCCTGCTGGTGGTGGGTGGCAGTCTGGGCGCGCAGGTATTCAATCAAGTGGTGCCGGAGGCCGTAAGACGGCTGCCGCGCCAGAAGACGCCGCCCGAAATCTGGCATCAGGCCGGTAAGCGCAATATCGACGCGGCGCGCGAGTGCTACCAAAAGGCCGGCGTGACGGGCCGGGTCGAGCCGTTCATCGACGATATGGCGGCCGCCTATGCCTGGGCCGATCTGGTGCTGTGCCGCGCCGGGGCGCTGACGGTATCGGAGTTGGCCGCCGCGGGTGTCGCGTCGATCCTGGTGCCTTACCCGTTCGCGGTGGACGATCACCAGACGCACAATGCCGCGTATCTGTCCGATACGGGCGCCGCGCTGCGTGTGCCGCAAGGGGAATTCACCGTGGACAAGTTGAGCGCTTTGCTCGCCGATTTTTGTCAGGACGCCGGCCAAGGCAGACAACGCCTGCTGGAGATGGCCCGCGCCGCGCGCGCCAAGGCGAAACCGGAATCCACGCGCGAGGTGGCGGCATGGTGCATGCGGCTGATGGAACAGGCCTGATGGGTACCCGAAACTCGGAACTTGAGAAATGAGACGCATCAAACACATCCATTTCGTCGGCATCGGCGGCGCGGGCATGAGCGGCATCGCCGAGGTGCTGCACAACCTGGGGTATCGGGTCTCGGGCTCGGACATGCACGAGAACGCCGCCACGCGCCGGCTCGCCGGGCTGGGAGTGAAGATCGTGCAGGGGCACAGCGCCGCGTCCATCGACGAGTGTGATGTGGTGGTGACCTCCACCGCCGTGCGCGACGACAACCCCGAGGTGCGGGAAGCGCAAAGCCGCCGTATCCCCGTGGTGCCGCGCGCCGAGATGCTGGCCGAGCTGATGCGTTTCCGTCAAGGCATCGCGGTGGCGGGCACCCACGGCAAGACCACCACTACCAGTCTGATCGCCAGCCTCCTTGCCGAGGGCGGGCTCGACCCGACCTTCGTCATCGGCGGGCGTCTCAACAGCGCCGGCGCCAACGCTCGTCTGGGCGCGGGGCAATACCTGGTGGCCGAGGCCGACGAGAGCGATGCCTCGTTCCTGTATCTGCAACCGATGATCGCCGTCGTCACCAACATCGACGCCGACCACATGGAAACCTACGGCGGCGATTTCGGCCGTCTGCGCCAAACCTTCGTCGAGTTTCTGCACCACTTGCCCTTCTATGGTCTGGCGGTGTTGTGTCTGGACGACCCGGTGGTGCGGCAGATCCTGCCGCAAGTGACCCGGCCGGTCATTACTTACGGTATCGGCGAGGAGAGCGGCGCGGACATCACGGCCTCCGGCATTCGTCAGCAGGAAGGGCGAACCTGGTTCAAGGTGTCACGCCCCGGCCAGCCGGATTGGCTGGAGGTGACTGCGAACCTGGCGGGACGCCACAACGTGCTCAATGCCCTGGCGGCGATCGCCGTGGCCCATGAGGTGGATGTGCCCGATGAGGCCATCCTGCGCGGCCTGGCGGGATTCCAGGGTGTCGGACGGCGCTTGCAGAACTATGGCGAGATCGCCACCCCTGCCGGCAGCGTGATGATGATCGACGATTACGGTCATCACCCGCGCGAGGTCGCCGCAGTGGTGCAGGCGATCCGCGCCGGCTGGCCCGAGCGCCGCCTGGTGGTGGCGTTTCAGCCGCACCGTTACACGCGCACCCGCGATCTGTTCGAGGATTTCGCCAAGGTCTTGTCCGAGGTGGATGTGCTGGTGTTGCTGGAGGTGTATCCGGCCGGCGAAGCGCCGATTGCCGGCGCCGACGGGCGCACCCTGTGCCGCGCCATCCGCGCGCGCGGCCACGCCGATCCGGTGTTCGTCGAACATGTCTCCGAATTGCCCGGCACGCTTGCGGGTGTGTTGCGCGATGGCGATATCCTGCTCACCCTGGGCGCGGGCGACATCGGCGCGGCGGCGGGTAAACTGCCAGCGCAGTTGCAGGCAGGGGTGCCGTGACGACGCCGCTCGAAATGCAAGGCTTGCGCGGCACGCTGCTCCACGACGAGCCCATGGCGCGCCACACCACCTGGCGCGTGGGCGGCCCGGCGCGGTGGTTTTACGAGCCCGCCGACATCGACGACCTGGCGCTGTTCCTGAGCCGCTTGTCCGAAGACGAGCCGCTTTACTGGGTAGGTTTGGGCAGCAATCTGCTGGTGCGCGACGGCGGCATTCGCGGCACGGTGATCATGACCGCGGGCGCGCTGGGCGGGATGACGCACGACGGCGTGATGGTGCGTGCCGAAGCCGGTGTGCCTTGCGCCAAGGTGGCGCGTTACTGCGCACGCGCGGGGCTAGTGGGTATCGAGTTCTTCGCCGGCATTCCCGGCACGGTGGGCGGTGCGCTGGCGATGAACGCCGGCGCGTTTGGCGGCGAGACCTGGCCGCTGGTGGCATCGGTCGAGACCATCGACCGGCGCGGTGTGCGCCATGTGCGCCAGCCGGATGAATATCAGGTCGGTTACCGCAGTGTCAGCGGACCGGCCGGCGAGTGGTTCATCGCCGCGCATTTCAGGTTGCGCAGCGGCGACACGCAGGCCAGTCAGGCGCGCATTAAGGAACTGCTGGAGAAGCGCAATCGCACCCAGCCCACCAGCCAGCCCAGTTGCGGCTCGGTGTTCCGCAATCCGCCGGGCGATCATGCGGCGCGGTTGATCGAGGCGAGCGGTCTGAAGGGTGTGTGCATCGGCGGGGCGTGCGTGTCCGAGAAACACGCTAACTTCATCGTCAACACCGGCAGCGCCACGGCGGCGCAGATCGAGTCGTTGATTCAACAGGTGGCGGATACCGTGGAGCGTGACCACGGCGTGAGATTGATCCGTGAGGCGCACATCATCGGCGAGGCACTCCCGCAGCAAGAGGTGAAAATATGAGCAAGACCAATAACCCGGCGGACTTCGGTAAGGTCGCGGTATTGCTCGGCGGGCGTTCCGCCGAGCGTGAAGTATCGCTGATGAGCGGTGGCGCGGTGCTCGCCGGATTGCGCAATCGCGGCGTCGATGCGGTGGCCTTCGATCCCGCCGAACGCGAATTATCGGAACTGCGTGGCTACGATCGCGCCTTCATCATCCTGCATGGTCGTTATGGCGAGGACGGCACGATTCAGGGCGCGCTGGAACTGATGGGCATCCCTTACACCGGCAGCGGCGTGTTGGCCTCCGCCCTGGCGATGGACAAGTGGCGCACCAAGCTGGTGTGGCAGGCGGCGGGCGTGCCGACGCCGCGCTATGTGCTGCTGGAAGAAGGTTTCGATCCCGCCGCCGTGGTGGCCGAACTAGGATTGCCGATCTTCGTCAAACCGGCGACCGAAGGCTCCAGTATCGGTGTCGCCAAGGTCACGCGCGCCGAGCAGCTTCTCGATGCCTGGCGCGCGGCGGCGCAATACGACAGTCTGGTGCTTGCCGAGCAGTTTGTCGAAGGGCGCGAGGTACAGTTTCCCGTGCTCGGCGATCGCGTGTTGCCCTCGATCCGCATCGAGACGCCCTGCGAGTTCTATGATTACCAGGCCAAGTATTTCCGCGACGACACGCGCTACTACTGTCCGGGGCTCGAGCCGGACGAAGAAAGCCGCCTGCGCGAATCCGTACTGCGCGCCTTCCGCGTGTTGGGCTGCCGTGGCTGGGCGCGCGTCGACCTGATCCTCGACGGTCAGGGCAATCCCTATTTTCTGGAGATGAACACTATCCCCGGCATGACCAGCCACAGCCTGGTGCCTATGGCGGCGAAAGCGGCGGGCATCGAGTTCGACGAGCTGGTGTGGCGGATATTGGAAACCACGTTGTAAGGAACCAATGTTTACCAAGCGCACCAAAGTTAATCGCCGTATCGAGCCGTCTGTTGAGCGGAGCGGCTGGCGCGCGCGGCTGAATGTCCGCGCCGTGGCCCTGTCGGCGATGGCGCTGACGGTGTGTGGCCTGGCGATATGGGGCGCGATGGTGCTGAACGATCCGCGTACCTTGCCGATCGCCACGGTGAAGATCGAAGGCGAGTTTCGCCATCTCGGCAAGGCGCAGGTTCAGCAGGCGCTGGCTGGCCATGTGGCGGGCGGATTCTTCAGCGCCGATGTCGAAACGGCAAGAGCCGCCGTATTGCGCTTGCCGTGGGTGAACACCGCCACCGTGCGCCGCGTCTGGCCGGATACGCTGGAGGTTACGGTGGTCGAACAGGTTCCCTTGGCGCGCTGGGGCACGGGCGGGCTGGTCAACAGCCAGGGAGCCTTGTTCTTCCCTTCGCCCGACAGCTACCCCGCCGGGCTGGTGCAACTGCAAGGCCCGCAAGGCAGCGAGTCGATGGTGGCGGCGCGCTACCGCGACATGAATCAGTCCTTGCGCACGATCGGTTTGCGCATCAATCGCGTGGCGCTCGATGACCGCCGCGCCTGGCGCATCGAGCTCGACAACGGCGCGATGCTGGTGCTGGGCCGCGCGGCCGACGATGCGCGGCTCAAGCGCTTTACGCGGCTTTATCCGGCGGCGCTGGCGGCACGCGCGGCGGATATTCGAGAAGTCGATTTGCGTTACCCGAATGGCTTCGCGGTGCGCTGGAAGAAAGTATGAAACGAGCTTTTGATTTCGGAGTCGTGGCGTTGAATCGCCGGTCTTCCGTTCGAGGCTTTGAGTTGGCAGCGGAATTACCGGGGGTTAAAAAGATTTACATGTCAAAAAAGTCCGACAAAGAGTTGATCGTAGGGCTGGATATCGGCACATCCAAGGTGGTGGCGATCGTCTGCGAGGTGACGCCGGAGGGGAACATCGACATCATCGGCATCGGTTCGCATCCCTCGCGCGGCTTGAAGAAGGGCGTGGTGGTGAACATCGAGTCCACCGTGCAGTCCATCCAGCGCGCGGTGGAAGAGGCCGAGCTGATGGCGGGCTGCCAGATTCATTCGGTGTACGCAGGCATCGCCGGCAGCCACATCCGCAGCCTGAATTCGCACGGCATCGTGGCGATCCGCGATCACGAGGTGACGCAGGCGGATGTCGATCGCGTCATCGACGCGGCGCGGGCGGTGGCGATTCCCGCCGATCAAAAGATCCTGCACATCCTGCCGCAGGAATTCATCATCGACCACCAGGAGGGCATCCGCGAGCCGATCGGCATGTCGGGCGTGCGTCTGGAAGCCAAGGTGCATATCGTCACCGGCGCGGTGAGCGCGGCGCAGAACATCGAAAAATGCGTGCGGCGCTGCGGTCTGGATCTGGATGACGTGATCCTCGAACAACTGGCGTCGAGCTATGCGGTGCTGACCGAAGACGAAAAAGATCTGGGCGTGTGTCTGGTCGATATCGGCGGCGGCACCACCGACATCGCCATCTTCACCGACGGTGCGATACGCCACACGGCGGTAATTCCGATCGCCGGTGATCAAGTGACCAACGACATCGCCGTGGCGCTGCGCACGCCGACGCAGTTCGCCGACGACATCAAGATCAAATATGGCTGCGCCTTGCGGCAACTGGCGAGTATCGACGAGACCATTGAGGTGCCCGGTGTCGGTGATCGTCCTTCGCGCCGTCTGGCGCGCCAGACCCTGGCCGAGGTCATCGAGCCCCGTTACGAGGAGCTGCTGACCCTGGTGCAGGCCGAGCTGCGGCGCAGCGGTTACGAGGGTTTGATCGCCGCCGGCATCGTGCTGACCGGCGGTACTTCCAAGATGGAAGGCGTGGTCGAGCTGGCGGAAGAAGTGTTTCACATGCCGGTGCGCCTGGGTGTGCCGCAAAACATCACCGGCCTGGTGGACGTGGTGCGCAATCCGATTCACGCGACCGGG
This sequence comes from Gammaproteobacteria bacterium, assembly GCA_033717875.1. Taxonomy (GTDB): domain Bacteria; phylum Pseudomonadota; class Gammaproteobacteria; family Ga007554; genus SBBG01. Next base: position 22,026 of record JADDKJ010000017.1, on the reverse strand, counting down.
GTGGGGTTGTTGCAGTTCGGTTATCAGCAGCGCTACGGGCGGGCGGGCGAGGCCAAGGTTAAAGAAGGGGTCAAGAGTATGTGGGAGCGGATGAAGGGCTGGTTCCAGGGCAGTTTTTAGGATTACTTTCAAATCAGAGGAGAATAAATCATGTTCGAATTAATGGATGCGTACAGTCAGAATGCGATCATCAAGGTCATCGGCGTGGGCGGCGGTGGCGGCAACGCTGTCGAACACATGGTGCGGGCAAGCATTGATGGCGTCGATTTCATTTGCGCCAACACCGATTCGCAGGCGCTGAAAAACGCTTCGGCGCGTACCGTGCTGCAACTCGGCGGCACGCTCACCAAGGGCCTGGGCGCGGGCGCCAACCCGGACATCGGCAAGCAGGCCGCCATCGAAGACCGCGAACGCATCATGGAGCTGATCGAAGGCACCGACATGCTGTTCATCACCGCCGGCATGGGTGGCGGCACCGGCACCGGCGCGGCGCCGATCGTGGCGCAGATCGCCAAGGAAATGGGCATCCTGACCGTGGCGGTGGTGACCAAGCCGTTCCCCTTTGAGGGCGCCAAGCGCATGAAGGTGGCACAGGCCGGCATCAAGGATCTGGCGCAGAACGTCGATTCCTTGATCACCATCCCCAACGAGAAATTGTTGTCGGTGCTGGGCAAGGGCGTGTCGCTGCTCGATGCCTTCAAGTCGGCGAACAACGTGCTGCTGGGCGCGGTGCAGGGCATCGCCGAACTGATCACCCGTCCCGGCTTGATCAACGTCGATTTCGCCGACGTGCGCACGGTGATGTCCGAGATGGGCATGGGCATGATGGGCTCGGGCTCGGCCAGCGGCGACGACCGCGCACGCCGTGCCGCCGAAGCCGCCATCGCCAGCCCCTTGCTGGAGGACATCAACCTGTCCGGCGCGCGCGGCATCCTGGTGAACGTCACCGCCGGCATGGATATGTCGATCGGGGAATTCGAAGAAGTCGGCAACATCATCAAGGAATTCGCCTCGGAGAACGCCACCGTGGTGGTGGGCACGGTCATCGACCCCGACATGGTGGACGAGCTGCGCGTCACCGTGGTCGCCACGGGTCTGGGTGGGCGTGAAGAAGCGGCCGAGAAGCCGGTCAAGCTGGTTTACCAGCACGCCGTTCAGGGTTTGGGCGCCGAACATGGCCGGGGACATGCCGCCCATGCCGGCGAACAGCACGCCGCGCCCTCGCTGCTTGGCGATGTCGATTACGGCAGATTCGACCGCCCGACCGTGATGCGCAACCAGGCGGTGGCCAGCCGCCAGGCGCAAGCCGTCAACCTCGACGCCAATCTCGACTACCTGGACATTCCGGCGTTCTTGCGCCGTCAGGCGGATTGAACCTGAAAACGGCGGTCGGATCTTCCTGCCGCCGTCCAAGGGTTGCCTTTCGAGGCTGCGTTGCTAGGCGGGATTTCAAAGCTGTGATAACATGACACGGATAATATCAAGGCTTATTAATGGATTCAGGGAGTCAAAGGGTTCCCATGGATTCGTTCAGCCACCATTCATTGGACTCACGTTATTTTGAAGCAATGAAGCAGCGCACTTTGAAAAACGTCATCCGGGCGACCGGCGTCGGATTGCACAGCGGCGAGAAGGTGTTTCTGACGCTGCGGCCTGCCGCGGCCGACACCGGCATCGTATTTCGCCGGGTCGATCTCGATCCGCCGGTGGACATTCCGGCGCGCCCGGAAAATGTCGGTGACACCCGTCTTTCCACCACACTGAAAAACGGCGCGGTATCGGTCGCCACGGTGGAGCACCTGCTCTCGGCGCTGGCGGGACTGGGCATCGACAACGCCTATGTCGATCTCAGCGCCGCCGAAGTGCCGATCATGGATGGCAGCGCCGGTCCGTTCGTGTTTCTCATCCAGTCCGCTGGCGTGGAAGAACAGAACGCGTCCAAGCGGTTCATACGCATCAAGAAAGCGGTGATCGTCGAAGAAGACGATAAATGGGCTCGCTTTGATCCCTTCGACGGCTTCAAGGTGTCTTTCAGCATTGATTTCGACCACCCCGCCTTCAAGGATCGCAGCCAGGAAGTGACGGTGGATTTCTCCACCTCCTCCTTCGTCAAGGAAGTGAGCCGCGCTCGCACCTTTGGCTTCATGCGCGACATCGAGATGCTGCGCAAGGCAAATCTGGCCTTGGGCGGCAGCCTGGACAACGCCGTCGTCGTCGACGATTACCGCATCCTCAACGAAGACGGTTTGCGTTACGAGGACGAGTTCGTCAAGCACAAAATCCTCGACGCCGTGGGTGATCTCTACCTGCTGGGACATAGCCTGATCGGCGCGTTTCGCGGCTACAAATCGGGCCACCGCCTGAACAACCGCCTGCTGCGCGCCTTGCTGGCCGATGAAAGCGCCTGGGAGCTGGTGACCTTTGAAGATAGCCAGCCTGTCCCCATATCGTTCATGCAGTTGGTGCAGGCGGGTTAACTTTAAGGTAAGCGAATTTAATCCCCCCTCTCCCATTGGGGAGAGCGTAGCGAGGGGGAGCGTAGCCGTCAGGGTGAGGGTTCCGCAATCAGGCGCGCAACTTCCCATGCCGCGCCAGTCTGAGTAGCGAGGCGCGTAACGTGGGGTCTGTGATCGCGCCGGCGACATCGTCCAGCAGTTTGGCGGTGTCTTCCGACATCCGCGCGTGACGTGTTTTTTTTGTCGGCGTCGCGGCGATGCCGGTGGGTTTGACCTTGACGTTGATGGTCCGCAACTGTTGCAGACCCGGCTGGCGCCGCAAACGCTCCAGCATGACAGGCGCGCTGTAGCGTAGTTTCAGTGCCCAGGCGGGCGAGTCGGCATGCAGTAACAGGATGTCGTCTCTGAGGTTGGCTGCCTGGCAATGCTGATTCAGCGGCGGCGGGAGTTGCTCCCGCAGCATCTTGTTCAGCTCTTCCAGCCGGCGGACGTGAGCGAGCAGCGGGCCGAGGGATTCGGAGCCGCTTTTCAGCAGTCCGGCCAGACGTTTGGGGGCCGTGATGGACATACGATTAGTAGAATGATGAAACAACGTACGAGTTAACCGCCGGGTAGAGCATTTTCTATCCTTCGCCCTCTTAATTCCACCCTATCTATTATCACATGGTTACTAAATTCCTGAGTAAGATTTTCGGCAGCCGCAACGAGCGGCTGGTGAAGGGCATGCAAGGCGTGGTGGCGAAGATCGGCGCGCTCGAGCCACAGTTCGCCGCGCTTTCCGACGATGCGCTGCGTGCCAAGACCGATGAATTTCGCGCGCGCCTGTCCAAGGGCGAGACGCTGGACAATCTCTTGCCCGAAGCCTTCGCCACGGTGCGCGAGGCGGGCAAGCGCGTGCTCGACATGCGCCACTTCGATGTGCAGTTGATTGGCGGCATGGTGCTGCATGAGGGCAAGATCGCTGAGATGCGCACCGGCGAGGGCAAGACGCTGGTGGGAACGCTGGCTGTTTACCTCAACGCGCTGCCCGGCAAGGGCGTGCATGTGGTCACCGTCAACGATTATCTGGCACGCCGCGACTCCAGTTGGATGGGGCGGCTGTATGGCTTTCTCGGATTGACGACCGGAGTCATCATTTCCGGCCAGGATTCGGCGGCCAAGCGCGCCGCCTATGCCGCCGACATCACCTACGGCACCAACAACGAATTCGGCTTCGATTATCTGCGCGACAACATGGCCTTTAGCACCGCTGACCGCGTGCAGCGCCCGTTGTATTTCGCCGTGGTGGACGAGGTGGACTCGATCCTGATCGACGAGGCGCGCACGCCACTGATCATCTCCGGCCCGACCGACGACAACTCCGATCTGTACAAGAAGATCAACGTCCTCATTCCCAAGCTGACCAAGCAGGAAGTCGAGGAGGGGCCGGGCGATTACTCCGTGGACGAGAAGGCGCGCCAGGTCTATCTCACCGAGGAAGGGCATGCCCACGCCGAGGAGCTGCTGTCCAACGCCGGCCTGCTGCGCGAGGGAGAAAGCCTCTACGACGCCGCCAACATCAGCCTGATGCACCACCTCAACGCCGCCCTGCGCGCCCACGCGCTGTATCATCGCGATGTCGAATACGTGGTGAAGGACGGTGAGGTCATCATCGTCGATGAATTCACCGGACGCCTGATGGCGGGCCGCCGCTGGTCGGATGGCTTGCACCAGGCGGTCGAGGCCAAGGAAGGAGTGCCCATCCAGAACGAAAACCAGACGCTGGCCTCGATCACCTTCCAGAATTACTTCCGCCTTTACGACAAACTCTCCGGCATGACCGGCACCGCCGATACCGAAGCCTATGAGTTTCAGCAGATTTACGGTCTGGAAGTGGTGGTGATCCCAACCAACCGGCCGATGGTCCGCCAGGATATGGGCGATTTGGTCTATCTCACCGCCAAGGAAAAGTTCGCCGCCATCATCAGCGATATCAAGGACTGCCAAAGCCGCGGTCAGCCGGTGCTGGTCGGTACCGCCTCCATCGAAACTTCCGAATATCTGTCGCGCCTGCTGACGTCGGAGAAGATCAAGCACGAGGTGCTCAACGCCAAGCAGCATGAGCGCGAGGCGGAGATCGTCGCCCAGGCCGGTCGTTCCGGCGCAGTGACCATTGCCACCAACATGGCCGGTCGCGGCACCGACATCATGCTCGGCGGCAGTCTGGAGGCCGAAATAGCCGCGCTGAAAGATCCCGGCGAGCAGGCTGTGCAGGACCTGCGCGCGGAATGGCAGCAGCGCCATGACCAGGTGCTGGCGCTGGGTGGGCTACACATCATCGGTACTGAACGGCACGAGTCGCGGCGTATCGACAACCAGTTGCGCGGCCGCTCCGGCCGTCAGGGCGATCCGGGTTCGAGCCGCTTCTACCTGTCGCTGGAAGACAATCTGATGCGCATTTTCGCCTCCGACCGCGTGACCGCCATCATGCAGAAGCTCGGCATGCAGGAGGGCGAGGCGATCGAGCACCCCTGGGTGACCAAGGCGATCGAGAATGCCCAACGCAAGGTGGAAGGCCACAATTTCGATATCCGCAAGCAGCTTCTGGAATACGACGATGTCGCCAACGACCAGCGCAAGGTGATCTACGAACAGCGCAACGAGCTGATGGCCTCCGAGGATGTCTCGCAGACCATCGCCGCGATTCGCTCGGGCGTGCTCAGCGGGATGATCGATCAGCACATCCCGCCGGAGAGCCTTGACGAGCAGTGGGACATACCCGGTCTCGAAGAGGCCCTGGAGTCGGAATTCGGCCATCGCCTGGATATTTCCGGTTGGCTGGAGGCCGATCACGATCTCCATGAGGAAACGCTGCGCAAACGGATCATCGACGAGGTGGAGCGGGCCTATGCCGCCAAGGAGGCCCAGGCCGGCGTCGCGGTGATGCGCCATTTCGAAAAGGCCGTGATGCTGCAAGTGCTTGATGCGCACTGGAAAGACCATCTGGCGGCGATGGATCATTTGCGCCAGGGCATCCATCTGCGCGGTTACGCGCAGAAAAACCCCAAGCAGGAATACAAGCGCGAAGCCTTCGAGATGTTCGGCACCATGCTCGACAACATCAAGCGCGAGGTCATCGCCATCCTGTCCAAGGTGCAGGTGCGCGCCGAGGAGGACGTGCAAGCGGTGGAAGAACAGCGCCGCTCCCATGTACCCATGCACTTCGAGCATGCCCAGGCCAGCGCCATGAGCGGTACGGCGGACGAGCCCGGTGCTGGCGAGGAAGAGCACACTCCCTTCGTGCGCGAAGGGCGCAAGGTCGGCCGCAACGAACCGTGCCCGTGCGGCTCCGGGCAGAAGTACAAGAATTGTCACGGCAAGCTGGCGTGACGAAAAGACAATGCGATTTGCTCAAACGATGAGCAAATCGATGTAGGGCGGGTTACGCAAAAAAACGCTAACCCGCCCTACTTTTATTTGTGGTGTTGGATCTCAAAAGGGGCTTTTGGCCCTTTTGTTTTTTGGCGTATTCCTGTCGGTGATTTATTTTTAAGTTATTGATTTTAAATGTTGTTTGTTGAAAAAGGTTCCCGTCACCCCCTCTTTCCTGTATAATCCCTTCCCATAAACCTGCAAGGATGTCCCATAGGTTTAAGTCTGGAGACCTCCGAAGAGCCTCGGTTTCGAGGCGTCGGATCGCACGGCCATAACGCGGTTTTGGTCGTGCTTAAAAAAGTCAATTCGGTTGTTGTTTTGACTTTTGGAAGGTATTTCCCATGCCCGCGAGACCCCCGCTGTTGGTGGTCTCTTTGAACGATGGGTTTTTTTGAGGGTGATTATTATGAAACCGGCGATTCGAAATATCTTTCCCGGCGTGATGATTTTCCCGATCATCACGGCAGCCCTGCTGGTGGGTACAGCGGTTTGGCTGGCGCAATGGCACAATCTGCATAACGCAGCCGCGACATCTTCGCTGATGACCGCCACTCCGCTCGCCGAGGGGGCGGTGCCCGAGCGGGTGGAGTTGCAGAGGGTGAAGGTCAAGAGCGTTGCCGAGATGGAGCGCCTGTTCCATTCCCTCGATTACGCTTGGCCGCCAGCGGCGGGCAAGACCGTGCCGCGCATCGCCATCGAGGCTTTTCCGGCGGACATGAGCCGGATATCCGACCCGCGTCACAGAAAATCCCTGTTTTTACGCTCCTTGTTGCCGATCGTGCTGGCGGAGAACGAACACATCCGTCAGGAGCGTGCCTATGCTGTCCGCTTGCTCGCGGATGGTTTGCCCGCCGCCGGTACGGCGGAGCGCCGCTGGCTGGATGAGCGCATGAAGCGGTACCGCATCCGCGGTTCACTGGAGCGCAAGGCGGTGCGTGATCAATTGTTGCAACGCCTCGATGTCGTGCCCGTTTCACTGGCGTTGGCGCAGGCCGCCAGTGAGAGTGGCTGGGGGATGTCGCGCTTCGCCCTGGAGGGGAACAACCTGTTCGGCCACGTCACCGCCAACGAAAGCAAAGGGATGATTCCACAGGGGCGTCCCGAAGGTTTGCGGCTGGCGATGCGCAGCTTCCCGTCGGTGCGCGACTCGGTGCGCGCTTATGTGGATAATATCAACAGTAGCCGCGTTTACAGCGAATTGTGGAGTATTCGAGATCGCCTGCGCCATACCGCCGAGTCGCTGGACCCCATCTCCCTGGCTGCCGGCCTGCTTGCCTATTCCGAGCGCGGGCAGGATTATGTGGAGGATATCCGCACCATCATCCGCAACAACCGGCTGACCACGTTGCTGCGTCATGTCGATCTGCGTTCGGAGCTGAAGCTGGCGGATGCTACGGAGTTGACGCCCCTGCCGGCGCGGCGGCATCGTGGCGAATCCAGAAATGGCTGAACCAGTAATGGCGGCCGGGCTGGCTGGACGGCGCCGAGCAGTTGTAGCGGCTGTTTCCCGCGTTTAGCGGCCGGGCGGCGCGCACGGCGAAGCGCCTCGCCGCCCGGTCGATCCACTCTATCCTCGCCTCTCCCTGTCCGCTGATGAAGCACGCCAGCTTGTCCAGCCTGGCGTCGCTTTGCGCCAGCGTTACCACCATGCGGGGCCGTTTGTCCGCGCCCAGTACCGGGTCCCACGGTTCCACTTGTGTTACCGGCAACGCCAGACTGGCTGCCTTGGTGCGGAATTCCTCGATGCTGGCGTGAGCCTCGGAGATGGGGTAGCGCGGCAGCGCGCGCAGGTCGGAATAGGATCCCGCCGGACCCGATTGTTCCCCGATCCCCGTATAACCAAGATCTTTCACGATTTCCGCCAAGGCGGTGTTGTACTCGCCATAAGGGTAGGAAAACAGCCTCGGCGCCGTGCCCAGTTCTTTCTCGATACGGCGCTGGGCATGAGTGATGTCGTCGCGCACCCGTTGTTCCCACGTCGTCGCGTCTTCTCCCTTGCGCCTGCGGATCAAGTGGTCGTGCCGCGTCGATTGATTGGCGAAACTGCCGCCGTGCTTCCGCATCTCGCGCATCTGTTCCCAGTTTATGTAAGCCGGCAGGCGCTGGTCGATGGCGTCGGTGTAGATGAATACCGTGAAGGGCCAACCGCGCTTGCGCAGGCGCGGGTAGGCGCGCGTGTAAGTGGAAATATGTCCATCGTCGATGGTGATGGCGACCGTTTTGTCGGGGATAGGCTTTGAGGTGCGTAGATGCTCGACGATGCGTTCCAGCGGCCACACCTGATAATCGTTGTTCGCCAGGTAATCGAGCTGTGTGTCGAACTGGGCGAGGCTGACATTGGTGGCGGGGGATTTGGCAACGCCGAAATGGTTGTACATGAATATCACCGCGTGCGAATCTGCGGCGATGCAGGGCAAGCCGGCGCCGAGACAGAAGAGTAACAGTAAAAGGCGCGACGGGGATTTCAAAGGTGTCAATGAGCTGGCGATCGTTTCATCACCACAAAGCTATACCGGTAGGGGTTCGCCTCGTCCGGTTGGTGATCGGTACGTTCGATCTCCTGCCACTGCGCGGGGTCGTATGCGGGAAACCAGGCGTCCCCCGCGAAATTCTCATGGATCAGGGTGAGGTAGAGGCGATCGGCGCGCGGCAGAAGTTGTTCGTAAAATGAAGCGCCCCCGATCACCATGGTCTCTTCGCTGTTGCCGCATGCGGCCAGGGCCTCGTCGATGGAATGGACAACGACGCATCCCGGCGCCTGATAGTCCCGGTCGGCGGTGACGATGATGTTGGTCCGCTCCGGCAGCGGCTTGCCGATGGATTCGTAGGTCTTGCGGCCCATGAGTATCGGTTTGCCCAGGGTGATCTTTTTGAAGTGCTTGAGGTCGGCGGGCAGGCGCCACGGCAGGGTGTTGTCGATGCCGATGACGCGGTTGTCGGCCATGGCGGCGATGAGGGAGATGATCATGGGGCCTAAACCGCCACCGGCGCCTTGATCGGCGGATGCGATTGATACCCCACCAGTTCGAAATCCTCGTATTTGAAATCGAAGATCGAGGTAATGGCCGGGTTGAGTTTCATCTGCGGCAGGGGGTAGGGTTCGCGTGACAGTTGCAGCTCGGTCTGTTCGAGGTGATTCAGATAGAGGTGGCAATCGCCGCCGGTCCAGATGAATTCGCCGGGTTGCAGGCCGGTGACCTGCGCGACCATCAGGGTGAGCAGGGCGTAGGAGGCGATGTTGAACGGCACGCCGAGGAAGATGTCCGCGCTGCGTTGGTAAAGCTGGCAGGAAAGGCGGCCGTCGGCGACGTAGAACTGGAAGAAGGCATGACAGGGCGGCAGGGCCATGTTGTCGATCTCGCCGACGTTCCAGGCGCTGACGATGAGGCGGCGCGAATCGGGGTTGGACTTGATCTGCTCGATCACCTGGCTGATCTGGTCGATGTGCCGTCCGTCCGGTGTTGGCCAGGAACGCCACTGGTAGCCATAGACGGGGCCGAGGTTGCCGTGTGCATCGGCCCACTCGTCCCAGATGGTCACGCCATTTTCTTTCAGGTAGTGGATATTGGTGTCGCCGCGCAAAAACCACAGCAACTCGTGGATGATGGATTTCAGGTGCAGCTTCTTGGTCGTCACCAGCGGAAAGCCCTGGCGCAGGTCAAAGCGCATCTGGTGGCCGAATACACTCAGCGTGCCGGTGCCGGTGCGGTCTTCCTTGTGGATGCCATGCTTTTTTACATGGCGCATCAGGTCGTGATATTGCTTCATGTCCGTTTCCTCGTGCCTGCTTTTTCAGGCGTACATGAGGCGTCCTCGGGGTCTTGGGATGGGTCGGCCGAGTTCTTCGGCAGTCTGAATCCAGTGTGCGATGACTTTTTCCGCATTGGCGACCGCTTCGGTATAAGTCGCGCCATCCGCCATGCATCCCGGCAGTTCGGGTACTTCAACGACGAAGGCTTGGTCGTCGTCGCTCCAGTATATGATCAGTTCGTATTTATTCATTTTCGTCCACTCCAAGTTTGTACCCGAGAATGACATTACGCACTTGTTTTACCTGGTATGGTTTTGCCATCGCCCCTTTGGGTTGCAGGTTGAGGATCTCTGCGACATTGTCTTTCGTGAAGATGTGGTGACTTCCGCGAATTCTTTCATTGAATCCAAGACGATGCAGGAGATGTGCAAGGTCTGAGAACCGGATATTTGTATCCAGCCTCCCGCCAAGAACATCGTGGAGAATTTTCGCATATTTTCCCATGGTCGGTTTCCGTCTTTTTAACCGCCCAATTTTCTGGTTGCTTTATGCGTTTTTTCGGTGGTATCTGTCTTGCCATAAGCCCACCACAACAAACCAACGCCGCCCAGAATCATCGGCGTGGACAACACCTGTCCCATCGTCAGCCAGCCGAAGGCAAGGTAGCCCAGTTGCGCATCGGGCTCGCGCACGAATTCCACGATGAAGCGGAACAGGCCGTAAAAGGTGAGGAACATGCCGGAAACGGCCATGGCCGGGCGTGGCTTGCGGGAGAAGAACCACAGGATCAGGAACAGCGCCGCGCCTTCGAGGAAGGCCTGATAGAGCTGTGAAGGATGGCGCGGCAGCTCGCTGGCCTGGGGGCTGGGGAAGACCATCGCCCACGGCGCATCGCTGACCTTGCCCCACAGCTCGCCGTTGATGAAATTGCCGATGCGTCCCGCGCCCAGGCCGATGGGGACCAGCGGCGCGAGAAAATCCGTTACCTGGAAGAAGGTCTTGTGGGTTTTGCGCCCGAGCAGCCACATCGCCACCAGCACGCCGATCATGCCGCCGTGGAAGGACATGCCGCCTTCCCAGATCTTCAGCATTTTCAGCGGTTCGTGCAGGTAGACCGGCAGGTCGTAAAACAGGATGTAGCCGATGCGCCCGCCGAGCACCGCGCCGAGGGCGCCATAGAACACCATGTCGCTGACCTGTTCGGCGTTCCACAACGAACCGGGCCGGCTGGCGCGCAACCGTCCCAGCCACCACGCCGCCGCGAAGCCCACCAGGTACATCAGGCCATACCAGTGGACTTTGATCGGGCCGAGGTCGATGGCGATGGGGTCGATGTTGGGGTAGGTCAGCATGGTGATAAGTATAGCATTGAGAGGGAGGGGAGGAGCGTCCCTTGCCTCATAACGTCGGCAGCAGCCGTGCAATGAATGCCTTGAGATAGTCGGTTTCCGGGATGGCCGGATGCACCGGATGGTCCGGCCCCTGGTGACCCTGTTCGAGGATTTGCAGGTTGCGATCGATGTGCCGCGAGGCGGTGAGCATCGCGTTCGACAACTCGGCGCGCGGCAGATGGAACGAGCACGAGCATGAGATCAGGATGCCATCCTTGCCGAGCACCTGCATCGCCTGCTGGTTGAGGCGCTGATAGGCTTCAAGGCCAGCGCGCAGGTCTTTCTTGCGTTTGATAAAGGCGGGAGGGTCGAGAATCACGACATCGAATTTCTCGCGTTCGGCGCGCAAGGACTTCAATGCCTCGAAGACGTCGCCCTGCAAGGTTTTGACGTGCTCCGTCAGACCGTTGAGCGTGGCGTTGTGGTGGGCATGTTGCAAGGCGGCCTCAGAACTGTCTACGCACAGTACCTCATTCGCTCCGGCCGCCGCGGCCTGTACGCCCCAGCCGCCGATATAGCTGAACACGTCGAGCACCCGCTTGCCGCGTACATAGTGTCGCATGCGGGCGCGGTTCATGCGGTGGTCGTAGAACCAGCCGGTCTTTTGTCCGGTGAGGAGGGGCGCGGCGAAGCGCACGCCGTTTTCCTCCAGTTCCACGGTCTCCGGCATCGTGCCGAACGCCGTCTCCACATAGCTTTCCAATCCCTCCACTGCGCGGCTGGCGCTGTCGTTGCGCAGCACGATGGCCGCGGGCTTCAGCACCTGTTGCAGTGCGGCGATGATGTCGTCCTTGCAGCGCTCCATTCCCGCCGTGGTGATCTGCGCCACCAGCACATCGCCAAAACGGTCCACCACCAGGCCGGGCAGGCCATCGCTGTCGCCGAAGGCCAGCCGGTAATACGGCTTGTCGAATAGCCTCTCGCGCAGCGATAGTGCGACGTTGAAGCGATGCGCCAGCAGCGACTTGTTCAATGCCAGCGCGGGGTCGCGGCTCACCAGCCGGGCGCAGATCAGCGAGTGCGGATTCACATAACCGCTACCCAGCGCCGCGCCGCGATGGTCCTGGATTTCGACCGGCTGGCCGGGTTCGAAGGCGGTGAGCGGCGTGTTGCCCACGTCCACTTCGTTGCTGAACACCCATAAGTGACCGGCGCGCAGGCGGCGATCTTCGTTTTTTTTCAGACGCAGGGGGGCGAGGTTCATGGTGTGCTCGTCATGTATTTCTCACGCTTTCCATGGATTGATGACGGACACACCGGCCGCTTCGTAGGGGGCGGTATCGCGTGATGCCACGATGAAACCCCGAGAGGCCGCAATCGCGGCGATGTAGCCGTCAGGTGTCGGGAATCCTCGTCCGCCGGTTTTGGCTGCCACAGCCAGCTCGGCATAGTGCCGAGCCGCATCAATGTCAAATGGCAACACCCGGTCCCTGAACAATCCCATCAGGCCGTCTAGTGTCTGTGCCAGCATGTCCTTGCGCTTGCCGGCCGGGAGCGCTGCGATGCCAAATAACAGCTCGGCCAGCGTCACGCTGGAGAGGTACAGCGTCTCGGCGGCTTGATCGTTCAGCCAAGCCAGCATGGTCGGGTGAGGCTCGGGCTTCATCGCTTCGGAAACGACACTGGTATCGAGGACGATCATTCAAACCTCAGCGGCTCGGCCGGCGTCTTGTTTCTCACCCGGTCGAAGACCTCGAAATTCTCGTTTGTCAGGCCGATCTTGCGGCCCAATGCCGCGAGGGCGTCACCCACGCGAACACGCGCCTCTGGCTTGACCGCGCTCGCCAGAATTTCGCGGACCTCCGCCTCGGTGCTATGCCCATGCTGAGCGGCCCGCACACGCAACGCGCGATGCACGTCGTCGGGCAGATTGCGCACTGTCAGCGTTGCCATGACATCACCTCGATAAAATGAATTCTATGGATGCATTTTAGTTATTTGAATGCATTGCTGCAAGAGGCGTCAGCCATGCCGCGAAAGATCTGTTTATCGTTCGAGCGGAAGGGGGATCGCCAACCAGTCAGCTCGACAGTCTCCAGCATCGCGCCGATGTTGTCCTTGCTGCATTCCCATCTTTCGACTAATATATCAATTTGATATATTACTATTAGGTATATTTTTCTGGGATTCCTAAAATCAACGGAAGGAGGCTATGAAAACAATGCATACGATACTTGGCGCCAATGGTGCGATTGCTCGTGAGTTGTCCCGAGCGTTGGCTTCATTCTCTTCGAACATCCGGCAGGTGAGCCGCAACCCTCGTAAGGTTAATTCGAGCGATGAGACCGTGGTGGCTGATCTATTGGATGGTCGAGCAACCGCCAATGCTGTTTCTGGTAGTGAAGTGGTCTATTTGACGGTAGGGTTGCGGTACAACTTGGCTGTCTGGCAAGACCAATGGCCTCGTGTAATGCGCAATGTAATCGATGCTTGCAAGCAACATGGCGCACGCCTCGTATTCTTCGACAACGTGTATGCCTATGGTCGCGTGGATGGCGTGATGACTGAGGAGACACCGTTCAACCCAGTCAGCAAGAAGGGCGAAGTCCGTGCAAAGATAGCAACCATGCTGCTGGACGAAATGCGCAGTGGCAATTTGCAGGCAATGATTACCCGGTCGGCTGATTTTTATGGTCCAGACGCAGTACAAAGTTTTCCACATGCCACTGTATTCCAGCGCCTCAAGGCAGGAAAAGCGCCTCAGTGGATAGGTAACCCGAATACTGTGCATACCTTCACATTCACCCCGGATGCCGGTCATGCAGTAGCTGTGCTGGGAAGATCATCGGAGGCATACGGGCAAACTTGGCACCTCCCCACCACTAAAGAACCGCTTACGGGAGAGGACTTCGTGCGTTTGGCATGCGAGTTGGCAGGACAACCCTACAAGTTGCAAGTTGCGCCCCGCTGGATGTTGAAGCTTCTCGGAGTTTTCACGCCAGTGCTTCGTGAAAATGAAGAAATGATGTACCAGTTTGATTACGACTATCGGTTCGATAGCAGCAAAATTGAGTCGGCATTCGGGTTGCAGCCAACATCGTACAGCCAGGGCATCGGCGTTTGTTTGAGGTCCGAGGCATGAGGCTATTTCAGGCAATCCGCAGGCATCATATATCAATTTGATAGTGGGGGCGGCGGTATGCCAATTTCGATAGCAATTCACCTCTACAGCGCCTTGCTGGCACTGGGTTTGGGCGTGGTGATGCTGCTGATGCGCAAAGGCACGGCGCGGCATCGGGGTTTTGGGCGTGTCTGGGTGCTGGTGATGGCGATTACAGCGACGAGTTCGTTCTGGATTCGTGAAATCGGCGGTTTGTGGGGTTTCAGTTGGATACATCTTCTCTCGATCTATACGCTTTACGGGTTGGCCTCGGCGGTGTATTTCATTCGCGCTGGCAAGATCGTTGAACATCGCCGGGCGATGTTCGGGGTATTCGTCGGCGTGAGTGTGGCGGGTTTGCTGGCGCTGCATCCCGAAAGGCGGCTGGGTGGTTTTATTTTCGGGGGTTGATCGATGGATACAAAAACACTATGTCTGGGGGCGCTCAGCTTGTGCGATGCGACCGGCTACGATATCAAGAAGCTTTTCGAGGAGGCGTTCAGTCATTTTTTCAGTGCGGGGTATGGTTCGATCTACCCGGCGCTGGAGAAATTGACCGAGGAGGGCAAGGTATCCTGCCGGCGGCAGGAGCAGGAAAAGCGTCCTGATAAAAAAATCTATTCGCTTACGGAGGCGGGCCGTGCGGCACTTGTTGCTGAACTGCTGGATACGCCGCCGCGCGAGAAGCTCCGCTCGGAATTTCTGGTGCTGATGTTTTTCGCCCATCTTCTGCCGCCGCAGCGTCTGGATGAAATTCTGCAACAACGTCTCGATGAAAGCCGCGCCACGCTCGAAATACTGGAAGATCTCGACCGGCGCGAAGGCATGCCGCCCGGCATCAAATTCACTATCCAGTATGGCTTGGCGACGACCAGGGCGGCGATCGAGTGCATCGAGGCTCATCGTGAGAGCTTGCTGCACAATGTTTATGAGGTGGGTTCCACGGCAGCCAGCCCCTCCTCCAGCGTGGGATAAAGCAATTCCACGCCGAGTTCCCGCAGCATCTTGCGGTTGTCGATGCGCTTTGATTCTTCCAGAAACGACAGCATTCCAGGGCTGAGACGATTGCGCGCTTCGGCCATGGAGACGGCGGGCGGGCGGGGAAGGGCGAGCAGGTCGGCGATGCGGTAGAAATAGTCGGTCATGGTCGTGGGGTGGCCGTCGCTGACGTTATAGATTTCTCCGGCGCGGCCCTGTTCGGCGGCGGCGATGCAGATACGCGACAGGTCGTCGGCGTGGATGCGGTTGCTGTAGGGAGATTCTTCTTCACATATCACGGGCATGTCTTGCCTGATACGGTCCACCGGAAGACGGCCCGGGCCGTAGATGCCCGGCACGCGCAGGATCACCACGGGCACGCTGGCGTCGTTTTGCCAGTCGCGCAGGGCGTTTTCGGCGTCGAGCCGCCGCGTGCCGCGCGCGCTGCGGGGATGGACGGGCGTTTCTTCCGTGATCCATGCGCCCTGGCAATCGCCGTAGACGCCCGTGGTGCTGATATAAACGATCCTCTTGGGCAGATTCTCCGGCGTCAGCGCGGCAAGCGTGGAGCGCAGGCGCGGGTCGATGTCTCCTTCTCCGGGGGGCGGTGCGAAGTAGAATAGCAGCGCATCTTTCACCGGCAGATTGCGTAGCGAGGCGGGTTGATCGAGGTCGCCGTCGATCGGCCTGATCCCGTTGTCAGCCAGCAACCGCGCGCTTTGTGGTGTGCGTGCCAGTGCGCTCACCACGCCGCCGCGCGCGTTCCACAGCGCCGCCACGCGACGGCCAATGTCGCCGTAGCCGATGATGAAGGCGTGATTCATTGCTGTCTCCCAAGGTAAAGGGCACTTCTATAAATTTCGCTGAAGCCGCGATGGCGGCGTTGAAACGTGGCTCAAAATGCGGGCCGGGGAGCGTACACTGCGCTTTTTCGCCCCTTTTCGCCTTGCCCTCGCGCCTTGATCGAATTTATAGAAGCGCCCTAAAATGATCACCCATATAGCATATTAATATCATGCCATGATTTTCAAAGTACATATTCCGGCCAGCGGACGCGATTTCACCGTCGTGGAAGGCGAAGACCTCGTCACGGCGGCGATCCGCCAGGCGGTGGCGCTGCCCTATGGTTGCCGCAATGGCCAGTGTGGTGCGTGCAAGGGCAAGGTTCTGGAAGGCCGGGTCGACTATGGCCTCTATTCGCCCTATGCCCTGAGCGAGCAGGACATCGGCGCGGGTCAGGCACTGTTCTGTCAGGCCCGGCCGCTGACCGATCTCGTCATCGCACCGCGAAGCCGCGAAGCCGCGCAGGATGTCATGGTGAAGAAGCTGCCGTGCCGGGTGGAAAAGATGGAGCGGCTGACGGACAGCGTGATGCGTCTTTACCTCAAGTTGCCCAGCACCGAGCGCCTGCCATTCGCCGCCGGGCAATATCTCGACATCATTCTGCGCGACGGGCGCAGGCGCAGTTTTTCCATCGCCAATGCGCCGCACGAGGCCGGACTCATCGAATTGCACATTGGCCGGATCGAGGGCGGAGAATTCACCAGCCATGTCTTCAGCGGCATGAAGGAAAAAGACATTCTGCGCATCGAGGCGCCGCTGGGCGATTTCACGTTGCGCAAGGACTCGCCGCGTCCCATCCTCTTCCTGGCCGCAGGCACAGGGTTCGCCCCCATCAAGGGCATCATCGAGGATGCCCTGATGCGGGGGGAGCGGCGGCCGATGTACCTGTATCGGGGCGCCGCTGTTCCCGGTGATCTTTATCTGGAGCAACACGTGCGCGGCTGGTTGAGCGAGGCGAAGAACCTGGAATACATCCCCGTGTTGTCGCGCCCCGAAGAGGGTTGGCGAGGGCGTAGCGGCTATGTGCAAGAAGCCGCCGCCGCCGATTTTTCCACTCTTGGTGATTTCGATGTCTACGCCAGCGGCCCGCCCGCCATGGTCAACGCCGCCCGGCAGACCTGCCTGGCGCGCGGACTTCCGCAGGAACGCTTCTACTTCGATGCCTTTGAATTCGCGCGGCGGTGAGCGGGCCGGGGCGCCCGGTGAGGGCTGCGTGGATATTGTCCATCCGCGTCGAGCGCTTGACTGCCTGAAAATACACAATAATCATGATGTTTTTGCTATCATTTGGTCCGGCAATCAATTATCTTTTGCATCATGTCCTCTTTAAGTAGGCAGAGCGAGGCAGAGGGGCGTTTGGCTGCTATTTTTAGGGAAACGCTGAATAATTCCATCCTGGAATTCTCAGCGTAAGGTAAAGCGAAAAATGTCATTTTCGCTTTCCTTCATGTTCAATGGCTTGCTGCCATTGAACATAGCGGCACTTCCGTGTGCCGCGCGGAAGCGCAAATAAATCTGCGCTTCCTTAGGGTAATTCAAGAAAACCATCCAAGACGTCGGAGATGTGATGACAGGTAAAGACCCGAAGGGCCTTGCAGGGAAAACCCATGAGATAACAAATGATTACCAGGAAGATGAGGTCGGCCTGATCGATCTGTGGCGGGTAATCGTCAAAAGAAGAAAGATGATTATTGCGAGTCTGCTGTCGGCGCTCGTGCTGGTGGGATTATGGATGGCCGTTATCAATCCGGTCTACGAAAGCCGTGCGGTGCTGGGAGTGGGGCAGGTGGGGCAGGTGGGGCAGGTGGGGCAGGTGCAGGTGGGGCAGGTGGAGGCACCACAGCTTCTTGTGCAGCGACTGAAGGAGGAATACCGGGTCAAGGATGAAAGCGAAGGCGTGACAAAGCTGCCGGTTATCAAGGAAGTGAAGACCATGGAAAAGACCTTGCCCAACGGGGTCGAAATCACGGCGCAGGCTCATAGCGCGGAAGAGGCGCGGCAGTTTCTTGCGGGTGTCATGGCCAAGGTGATCCGGCAGCATCAGAAGCTGTTTACCATGGCGCGCGATGAGCAGCAAAAGCAGTTGGATATGCTGCAGAAACGGCGTGACGATATCGAGCAGATCTTGTCGTTGGTAAGGCACAGGATGTCCACTACCGCGGGAAGTGACGCGGCGCTGGCGGGCTTGCTCACGCTGGAGCAAGAGCGGCTGCTTCAGCAATTGCCGCAAATAGAGCAACAGCAGGTTGCGTTGAGGCTGGCGATGTCCGAACTGCAATCCAAGCCAACCGTGCTGCTTCGCCAGCCGACGCTGCCCGTCAAACCCGTCAAACCCAGACCCGCGCTTTATCTGGCCTTGGCCGCCGTGCTGGGGCTGATGCTGGGCGTGTTCGGTGCATTCTTTGCCGAGTTCATTACCAAGGCGCGGGATCGGGCGGGTGAGACGATCGAAGGTTGATTGAGCGAACCCCCTACGGAAAGATGACACAAGGGTTGCGGATCTTGTGGGCGTGAATTGTTTCATGCGCAGAATCGGGGCAGCCTAAGACGAGGGAAAATCATGAGTGGGATTAATCGTCGTATCGCCATTGTCCTGCACGACATAAGCGTGGTATTCGTCGCGTGGGGGCTTGCTTATCTCATCAGGCATAATTTTTCCTTCGAATCGCTGGAAAGCCTCGCTTTCTTGCAGACCATGCTGGTCGTGGTGGTGTTTCAGGGGCTGGTGTTGTGGTGGAGCGGTCTTTACCGTGGTTTGTGGCGATTCGCCAGCGTTCCCGATCTCTGGAACATTCTCCGCGCCGCCGCCGTAGGCGGTCTGGCGGTCAGTCTTGCGTTGTTTCTTTTCAACCGCCTGGATGGCGTGCCGCGCAGCACGCTCGCCTTGTACCCCATGTTTCTGATTTTCTTGCTCGGCGCGCCGCGCATGATGTACAGGGTGTGGAAGGACCGGGGTCTCAACAACCTCCGTGTACTTCATGAGTGCAAGCGCATATTGATTCTAGGGGCGGGCCGGGCGGGGGAGATGCTGGCGCGCGACATGCGGCGCGACACGGAGTGTATGGTGGCCGGCTTTCTCGATGACAACCCCCAGCTCAAAGGCGCCAAAGTGCACGGCCTGCCGGTGTTGGGCGCCATCGACCAGGTGGCGCGTGTCGTCGATGATATGGCCGTCGACATCATCGTGATTGCCTTGCCATCGGCAAACAGCGCCCAGGTGCGGCGTGTGGTTGAACTGTGCGAACAGGCAGGCGTGCCGTTCCGCATCCTGCCGCGCATGCAGGATCTGGTGTCGGGCATGGTCAGCGTGAAAGACCTGCGCGAGGTGGCCATCGACGACCTGCTTGGCCGCGAGCCGGTATCGCTGGACTGGCCGTCGATCAGCGAAGGTCTGTCCGGCAGGAACGTGCTGGTCAGCGGCGCCGGCGGTTCGATCGGCTCCGAGCTGTGCCGGCAGATCGCGCGTCTCGGCCCCGCTTCCCTGGTGTTGTTCGAGCGCGGGGAGTTCAATCTCTACAGCATCGAGATGGAATTGCGGCGCGACTATCCGAACCTCGTGCTGCACGCATGTCTTGGCGACATCTGCGACAACCCCTCGGTCGAGCACGTGCTGAGCAAGCACCGGCCCGAGATCATCTTCCATGCGGCGGCCTACAAGCATGTGCCGATGCTGCAAACACAGTCGCGCGAGGGCGTGCGCAATAACGTGCTGGGCACCAAGACGCTGGCGCTGGCGGCCGACAAATATGGTTGCGCCACCTTCGTCATGATCTCCACCGACAAGGCCGTCAATCCCACCAATGTCATGGGCGCCAGCAAGCGCGTCGCCGAAATCTTTTGCCAGATGCTGGATCAGCGTTCGAGCACGCGCTACATTACCGTGCGTTTCGGCAATGTGTTGGGCTCGGCGGGCAGCGTCGTACCCTTATTTCAGAAACAAATCGCGGCGGGCGGCCCGGTGACGGTGACCCATGCCGACATCACGCGCTATTTCATGACCATCCCCGAGGCCTGCCAGCTCATCATGCAGGCCGGTGCGGCGGGGCGAGGCGGAGAGATTTTCGTGCTGGACATGGGTGAACCCGTCAAAATCCATTACCTTGCCGAGCAGATGATACGCCTGTCGGGCAAGACCCCGGGCAAGGATATCCAGATCGTCTATACCGGCTTGCGTCCGGGAGAAAAGCTGTACGAGGAACTGTTTTACGACCAGGAAGATCTCACCGGAACCGGCCACGACAAAATCCTGCTCGCGCGCAGCCGCGAGGTCGACTGGCTTTATTTGAACGAAACCATCGACGGCATGGAGCAAGCCTGCCGCGATTATGACGAAGCGCAGCTCTTGCCGCTGTTGAAGAATCTGGTGCCGGAAATGGGCGAGTCGCCTGTCTCCGCGGATGTGTCGAATGTCGTTGAGTTCAAGCGGGGGCGGATGTAGGGTGCGCTGTGCGCACCATTCATTTGGCCAATGCCGGCAAGTTAAGCGTAGAGCGAATCAACGTAGGGCGGGTTAGGCGCACTTTTCGGCGTCGTAACCCGCCAGCCGTGCCGCCAGACACTCATTAAAAAACCGATGGCGTGCTTCGCACGCCTGGCGGGTTACGCAAAAGACGCTAACCCGCCCTACGTTGAAAGCTGTCACGCCCCCCGCCGCGCCGGATACATCGGCGCGATCCGCTCCACCATGACATAGGCTGCCGCCAATACGACAAAGGCCGCCAGCACAGCCCACGGCAACATCTCCCGATGAGCATTCGCCCACAACGCGAGCAATGCCAGTACCGTATCAAGCGCTATCACACCCCATAATATCCTGCCATGACTCCAGCCGCCGCTGTGGTGCAGACGCTGGTAGGCATGAGAACGATGCGCGGCGTACCAGCGTTCGCCCGCTGCGATGCGCCGCAGCAGAGTTACCGTGGCATCGAACCAGAAAACGCCATAGAGGACCACCCACAGCAAGGCGGGCACACCAAACCACACCTCGCCTGCCAGCGCAAAGACCGCGATCAGGAATCCCAGAAAACCGCTGCCCACATCCCCCATGAAGATTTTCGCGCGCGGCCAGTTCCAGACCAGAAAACCGGCCACAGCCGCCGCCAGCGTCCAGACCGGCGTCGCCAGCGCGGCCCCCCCCCGCCTGCCATAACAGCAAGCCTCCCACGCCGAGCACAAAAAGGGCTTCCACGCCCGCGATACCGTCCGTGCCATCCATGAAGTTGAAGAGATTGACCGACCACACGATGGCCAGTACCGCCAGCACCGAGGCCCCCCGCGTCAGAATAGTTGTCACTGTTTTCTGTGATCCCAAGAGAGAAGGCGGTGGGGCGGAAAGTGACGAGAGATGTCGAGGTATTCGGAAGATCTGAAGCAGTCTGTTTTGAGGAGGATGATGCCGCCGGAGAGCCGATCGGTGGCGGAGCTGTCGCGGGAGACGGGCATCACGGAGACGACGTTGTACAATTGGCGCAAGGTAGCCAGAGAAGCGGGGTCAGTGATGCCGGGTGGTGGTAAGCGTAAGGCCGATGACTGGGATTCAGCGGCCAAGTTTGCGGTGGTGCTGGAGACGGCCGGCCTGAATGAAGAGGGGCTGGCGGCGTACTGCCGGAGCAAGGGTTTGTACGTTGAGCAGGTGCGCTTCTGGCGTGCGGCCTGCGAGCAGGCCAATGCGCGTCGCGATGTGGAAGCGGCGGACCAGGCGCAGCGGCACAAGGCGGATCGCCGGCGCATCAAGGAGCTGGAGCGCGAGCTCCATCGCAAGGAGAAGGCGCTGGCGGAGGCGGCGGCCTTGCTGGTGCTGGCAAAAAAATATCGGGCGCTCCCGCAGCAGGACGAGGACGTATGACCGAACTTGCGGAGCGCCGGACGATGATCGAGGACATCAAGCAGGCCCGAGCCCAGGGAGCGGGTCTGGAGCCGGCGTGCGAAGTGGTGGGCATCAGCCTGCGCACCTACCGCCGCTGGACGCGCGGTGGCGAGATCGAGGCGGATGGCCGCCCGACGGCGGCACGCCCACAGCCGGCCCACCGCCTGAGCGAGGCGGAGCGGGACGAGGTGCTGCGCGTGTGCAACGAGCCGCGCTTTGCCAGCCTG
>JADDKJ010000016.1:0-62643 GCA_033717875.1 Gammaproteobacteria bacterium | reverse complement strand
TGCCAAATCCAACCCAATCGTTGTAATCTTCATCTCGGTCTCCTCTCCTTTCGTTTCGATGGTTTGTTACAGCTCCATCGTGGCGCATTCGACGCCGATTTAGAAGGGGGAGGAGACCATCACATCATCCTGGGTAGACGCTCTCACGACCGCGTTGGTCCCAGTCATATGGGGCTCGACCTACATCGTCACCACCGAGTTGTTGCCGCCGGATCGACCGTTCACGGCCGCGCTGCTGCGCACGCTTCCGGCCGGCATGTTGCTGGTGCTGTTCATCAGACGTTTGCCCAAACAACGTGAGTGGGGCCGTCTGGCCATGCTCTCGGCGCTGAACATTGGCTTTTTTCAGGCGTTTCTGTTCGTAGCGGCATACAGGCTACCCGGCGGGTTGGCGGCGGTGGTGGGTGCGATCCAGCCGCTACTTGTCATGGGGCTGGCATGGGCGGTAGACCGGCACCAGCCTGCCCACCTGGCCGTATGGGCCAGTGTACTGGGCATCGTTGGCATGGCCGCCCTGCTGCTGTCTCCAGGCGCTGCCTGGGATCCGATCGGCATTGCCGCAGCTCTGACCGGTGCCGCGTGCATGGCTGCGGGCACTTATCTGGCGCGACGCTGGCAGACCGATATGCCTGTGTTGGCCTTCACCGGGTGGCAGTTGCTGGCGGGCGGGTTGATGCTGGTGCCCGTGGCCTGGATCGTCGATCCGCCTCTGCCGGCATTGAGCACTACGCAGGTACTGGGTTACGCCTATCTCTCGATCGTCGGTACCCTGCTGGCCTATGCGCTATGGTTCCGAGGCATCAGGCGCCTGTCGCCGGTGGCAGTGTCGTCGCTGGTCGGGCTGGTCACCGTGCTCGGTAGCGTTCTGGCGGTGCAGTGGGCCACAGGCTCGCGCGGTCAAACATTGGCACCCCAAGGCGTGCGTTGACGGCCTCACGCACGGGAGCGACACCGATACGAGCGCCTGTTTTCCCGAATCCCTGTAAACCATCCTGAAAGGAACATTCCGTGCACAACCCCACTAAGGCCCTCATCGAATCACGCGCCTCGACCAACCATTACGACACGAACCGTCACCTGTCCGACGATGAGATCGCCGAACTGGTCCGCCTAGCCACCCGGGCGCCGTCGGCCTACAATTTCCAGAACTGGAAGTTCATCGCAGTGTGCTCCCCCGAGGCCAAGGCGCGTTTGAAAACCGTGGCCCATGGGCAGCAAAAGGTGGTGGACGCACCTGTCACGTTCATCATCTGCGGCACCCTGGCGGCGCATGAGCAACTGCCCCACGCACTTCAGCCTTCGGTCGATGCTGGCATCATGGATCAGTCGGTGTTCGACGGTTGGGTTACCATGGCCAAGGAGTCGCACCCCGACAACCCGCAGTTGCAGCGCGACGAGGCCTTTCGTTCCGCATCCTTGGCTGCGATGACGCTGATGTTCGCCGCCCAGGGCATGGGCCTGTCCACCGGCTCGATGAGTGGCTTCGACCCTCTTGGCGTGGCGCGCGAATTCGGGTTAGCCGCTACCGAGGTGCCGGTAATTCTGGTTACGGTTGGTTACCCAGCACCAGGCAATTGGCCACAGAAGCCGCGCAAGCCGTTGGATGAGGTGATCGAGTTTGCTTGAAAGCAGCAACTGTCAAACCGCTTCGCGTCAGATTAAGTCCGAAGGGAGTCCCTCCCATCATTCGAGCGGAACGCGCCAAAAGCGGTGCGCCCCTCAATGAACGTTGAGGCTTGAGATGATCGTCGAACGCGGATGGGTCGACCGAAAATTGGTTCAATTCATGGCCCGGCATGGAAAACGAGGCGCCTCGCCGATGCAGGTCTCTGGAAGAAGCTTTCGCGATGATGAAAGCGAAAAATGAAAAAGACGACGAAGTTCACCGCGGAATACCTGGATAAACTTATCGAGGAGGCAACCACCGACGCCTACAACGAGTCGGAGCAGGCTGGCGGGTTCTTCGCCATGATCGAAGAGAATCTCTCCCTTCCATTCACGACCCAGGTGCTTGGGCAGGCAGTGACGGTGGCCAAGATCGATCTCACCTGGCGTGACCAAATTGTCGCTATCTGCCGATGCCTGATCCGCCGCCAGAGGGGGTGGAATGGATTGATGCTTACCGCCGCTGGTGCGGGAATTGATGGAAGCGGTCAGTCGTTCAGCGCGTCAACCGATGGTCAGCTTGACTGGCTTGCCGACGCGACTGAGCATTTCCACCAGCGTGTCAATGGTGAACTTGGCCGTCTTCTTGTTCATCACGTCGGACACGCGCGGACGTGAAACCATCAGAATCTCGGCTGCCTCGGCCTGCTTCAGGTGATGCTCGGCAATCCAGGCGGACAGCTCGTCCATCAACTGCTGCTTCAGCAATTGGGTGTCTTTGATCTGCTTGCGAGAGGCTGCCTGCAAGCGCTTGGCCTCGGCGGGCGCGAAGCCAAGCTCCAGGAAGAGATTCGCTCCCGGCTTCGTCACACGGCGGATTTCGGTGTCGATCTTCATTTCCGTGCCTTTCTCGCGTTGACCACGGCGCGATAGCGCGCCTCGGCAATACCTTTGTCCTGCTTGCTGGTTGCCTGAGTTTTCTTCTGGAAGCAGTGCAGGACATACACGGCTTCCTCGAACTTGGCGACGTACATCACCCGATAGATGCCGCTGGCCTCCCGAATGCGGATTTCCTTGGTACCGGCCCCGACATCATCGAACGGCTTCCAGTCATCCGGGTCCAAACCAACTTGGACCTTACCTAACTGGAAACCAGCGGAGCGACGTGGGTCGTCCGGGAATGCCAACAAGTCGTCGTAGGCGGAACCCACCCAGCGAATCTCTTTTTCGTCGCTCATCACTTCGCTTTGTATAAAATTTTATACACATTAAGGACGCAAGTCAAATGCTTCACGCGGGGTGCGTGCTGGGCCGGTGCTCTGGCGATCGCATCGCCCATCCTATTTGGTAACAGTCCGGCGCAATAGCTTGGTTCTTTCAGCCGTAGCCATGCTACGATATTTATCACTATTTCAAACGACAGGTAAGTTTATTTGGGGGCTGAAGTCGTAGTTGCGCTACGTATGTCTATACTTTTCAAAAGAAGTGCCCCGGCTGCTCGGATAGTTGACGATTGATGCGCTGGAGTAGCCGCCCGTCAAACCGAGTCCATCTCCCGCGCCAGCAAAAGCGCTCGTTTTTAGGCGGTAAAATCGAATGGGAATGACGAGGACTATTAACGTCTATTGAGGACTATTGGTAACTGTCAAAAAATCAATTAGCTACAGCAAAGTGGATATTGATTTTTAAGGGGAATTTGGCCCACCATTCTTCTGGTGGCGGTATTTGAGTAATCATCAACAAGCGCACAGATCGATACCGTCATTCGGCATTTTTGATCTGACGGTATCGAGATAACTTGAATTTGATTGAATTATTTGCTATAATTATAATGTGGCTTTATCTAAATCAAATAGTTCAATACGTCGCCTACTTGAGGCTTTGCCGCGTGACGAGCCAGTAGAAACATCTACTCTGGCCAAGTATGGCGTCTCTCCGCAGTTGGCCTCCTATCTCGCCAAAAGCGGGTGGCTACAGCATTTGTCGCGCGGAGTGTATTTGCTCGTCGGCGATCAGCCGAGCCGGGATGGGGCCTTGGCGTATCTGGCACGGTGCATCCCCGGACTCCATGTCGGAAGCAAAACGGCGCTTGCTTGGCGGGGCGTTCGGCACAACCTTGCTGCCCGTGAGCACGTCGAACTCTGGGGCAATCAGCCCGTGCGCCTTCCTGCTTGGCTGACGGCGCACTATCCCTGCCGCTACCAGACTACGCAGTTGTTCAAGGCTGGCCTTCCCCCGAATTTCGGGCTACAGCCGCTGCCCGAAACTCCGAATGGCCCCTTGGTATCCGTCCCCGAGCGTGCGCTGCTCGAGATGCTATGCAATGTCGGCAAGTACCAATCGGTGGAAGAAGCCCGACATCTGACCGAGGGCCTGCGCAATCCCCGTGCGGACGTACTCGACACCCTGCTCACCCATTGCAACCGGATCAAGGTGATCCGCTTGGCACGTCAGTTCGCGGACGAACTCGAACTGCCCTGGGCGAAAATCGTCCGTCCGCATAGTGAGCGCATGGGCAGCGACCGCCGCTGGATGCTGCGCACCCGCAGCGGCGAACTCCTGAGTCTGAAGAAATGAAATAATGGATCGCCAATACATCAATACCGTCCGCCTGCTTCTCGCCGTCGCGCCGGTGATGTTCGAATCGCCGCGCTTTGCGCTCAAGGGCGGTACCGCACTCAATCTTTTCGTGCAGGATCTGCCCCGCCTGTCGGTGGATATCGATGTCGTCTTCACCGATCACGTCATGGAGCGTGAAGCCGCGCTCATCGCTATCGGTGATGATCTCCAGACGGCCAAGGCAAAACTGGAGCGCATGGGCTATTCGGCCACGATCCGCAAGACGCAAAAAGGTGACGAAGCCAAGCTGCTGGTGGCGGACCAGCTGGTGAAATGCGGCGAATGCGGAAACCGTCTGCTGCTGCCGCTCGCTGATCGCGTCATTTACGACCACCTTGCCGGCGAGCATGTCGTCGGTGTCTATCCGCTGCTCACCGACGACACTTGCCATTTCCTCGCCGTCGATTTTGACGAGGCCGACTGGCGCGACGATGCCAAGGCTTTTGCCGCTTCCTGCCGCGAGCTTGGCGTGCCTGTCGCCTTGGAAATTTCCCGCTCCGGCGCGGGCGCCCATGCCTGGATTTTCTTTTCGTCCGCCGTGCCGGCACGGGATGCGCGTCGCCTCGGTTCTGCCATCATCAGCCACACCTGTGCCCAAACCCGGCAACTGAAACTCGAATCGTATGACCGGCTGTTTCCCAACCAGGACACCATGCCCAAGGGCGGTTTCGGCAATCTGATCGCGCTGCCGCTCCAGAAAGAGGCGCGCGAAAAAGGCTTCAGCTTGTTCGTCGATGAAAAGCTCCAGCCACATACCGATCAGTGGTCGTTTCTGGCGTCAGTCCGCCCGATGTCTCTGGCCGACCTGGAATCCGAGATACTGCGTGCAATGGGCGGCGGCCATCCGCTGGACGTCGCATTCATCACCGATGAGAATGAACACGAGCCGTGGAAACGGCAGCCGCTGTCGAAAAAGCTTGCCGGCCCATTGCCCGGCAAGCTGACCGTCGTGCTCGCCAATCAGGCTTACTTCGAGAAAGCACAGTTGCCACAACCGTTGATGAATCGCCTGATCCGGCTCGCAGCATTTCAGAATCCCGAGTTCTACAGGGCGCAGGCCATGCGCCGGTCGACTTGGGGGTTTCCCCGGATTATCGGGTGTGCCGAAAACTACCCCCGCCACATTGCCTTGCCCCGTGGCTGTCTGGATGCCGTGACCAAGTTGCTCGACGAAAACGGTATCGGGCTTGAGCTTACCGATGAGCGATTTGCCGGTGACTCGCTATCCTTGGAATTCGCTGGCGAGCTTCGCTCCGACCAGGAGAAGGCAGTCAAAGCCATGATGGTGCACGATGCTGGCGTCCTCTGCGCACCCACTGCCTTCGGCAAGACCGTGACTGCGGCCGCACTCATTGCGCGGCGCGGCGTCAGCACGCTGATTCTGGTTCACCGTACCGAGCTGCTCAAGCAATGGCAGGAGCGGCTACGAACCTTTCTGAACCTGGAAAAGGGCGATCTCGGCGCCATCGGTGCCGGAAAGCGCAAACCCTCAGGCAAGATCGATATTGCCGTCATGCAATCGCTTACCCGCAAGGGCGAAATCAGCGACCTGATCGAGCAATACGGTCACATCGTGGTGGACGAATGCCATCACATTTCGGCTGTGTCATTCGAGCACCTGCTGCGGAAAGCCAAGGCGCGCTACGTGCTCGGCCTCACCGCGACGCCGATCCGCCGCGATGGCCAGCACCCGATCATCTTCATGCAGTGCGGCCCCATCCGCCATGAAGCCAGCCGGCCGGAAGGCGCGCCAAGATCATTGACAGTCAACTCTCGGACTCTGGTAGCGCCGCCAACGGGGGATGCAGCCATGGGTATTCAGGATGTCTTCCGACAGCTTGCCGCCAACACTGAACGCAGTCAGAAAATTGTCGAGGATGTGCTCCGCGCCTACCGGTCCGGCCGCAGCATTATCGTGCTCACCGAACGTACCGACCATCTTGACACGTTGGAGAGGTCACTGACCGGTCAGATAGAAAACCTGTTTACCTTGCATGGC
This sequence comes from Gammaproteobacteria bacterium, assembly GCA_033717875.1. Taxonomy (GTDB): domain Bacteria; phylum Pseudomonadota; class Gammaproteobacteria; family Ga007554; genus SBBG01. The sequence continues at coordinate 56,420 of JADDKJ010000016.1, read as the reverse complement.
CGCATGTCTCGAAAGCGGCGCGCCGTTTTGCTGGAAGCGCTTGAAGCCTTGCCCGGCGATGCCCCTCGCGTATTGCTCGCCACCGGCCGGCTGGTCGGTGAAGGTTTCGATCACCCGCCGCTCGATACCCTGATGCTGGCGATGCCGATTTCCTGGAAAGGCACCTTGCAGCAATATGCCGGCCGCCTGCACCGCGAGCACGCCAGCAAATCGGACGTGCTAATCTATGACTATGTCGATACCGGCAACCCGGTGCTCGAACGCATGTGGGAAAAGCGCCAGCGCGGCTACAAGACCATGGGGTATCGGATCGATACCACCCAGGGAAATCTTTGCTGAAGAGAGTCTGCATTCATGAAAACGAAGCCGCGTAACATCAAAACAACCAAGACAAGCAAGCCCGTAAGAGAACCCAAGCTATCCCGTACTCAGGCTCCGGCGGAGCTTTCTCCGGTTGACTGGCAGCGTGCGCTACGCCGTCAGTTCGGTCGCGAGCAGGCTTTCGGGCTGGAAAATATCGGCGAGGAGCCGTTCTTTTCCGAGTTCCGCGTCAGCAACCCACAGTCGAAGAGCGCCTATCGCGTGGCCATTCGTGGCAAGCAGCCGGGTGATAACTATTGCGCTTGTCCCGATTACGCCACCAACGAACTGGGAACCTGTAAACACATCGAGTTTGTTCTTGCCATACTGGAGAAGAAACGCGGCGCCAAGGCGGCCTTTGTGCGCGGCTACCATCCGCCATTCTCCGAACTCTATTTGCGCAACGACAGCACGCGCACCGTGCATTTCCGTGCCGGCACGGACTGTCCGCCAGCCGTGCGCAAGGCTGCAGTGCTGTTGTTCGACGAAGCACGAGACTGGCGGTTACGGAATCTGCGGCTGGATGGGCTGGAACACTTTATCGCCTTGGTAGCAAAAAGCGGCCACGAGTTGCGCGCCTATGACGATGTGCTCGATTTCATTGCCGGGCAGCGTGATGCGGAACGCCGGTCGCTTGCGCTCGACGGTCTGTTTCCGCGCGGCGCCGCAGATCCATCGCTGAAGAAATTGCTCAATGTGCCGCTCTACCATTACCAAACAGAAGGCGCCTTGTTCGCCGTGCGTGCCGGTCGGACGTTGATTGGCGATGAAATGGGTTTGGGCAAGACCATCCAGGCCATTGCCGCCGCTGAAATCCTGGCCCGGCATTTCGGCGTTTCGAAAGTGCTGGTGATCTGTCCGACTTCACTCAAATACCAGTGGCAAAGCGAGATCGCACGCTTTTCCGGGCGCGATTCGCGCGTTATCGCGAGCGGACGTGCACAGCGCCAGAAGGACTACTCGCTGGATGATTTCTGCAAGATTACCAACTACGAAAAGCTCCAGCCTGATCTCGATTTGATCGACGCCTGGGCACCAGAACTGGTGATTGTCGATGAGGCGCAGCGGGTGAAGAACTGGAACACGATAGCCGCCCGCGCCCTGAAACGCATCGACAGTCCCTACGCCGTAGTGCTTACCGGTACGCCGCTGGAAAACAAGCTTGAGGAACTCATCTCCATCGTTCAATTCGTCGACCAGCACCGTCTTGGGCCCACATGGAAGTTGCTGCACGAACATCAGGTCAAGGACGAGAGCGGTCGTGTCACCGGCTACACCGGACTCGAAAAAATCGGCCAAACACTGGCGCCGATCATGATCCGCCGCCGTAAATCCGAAGTCCTCATGCAGTTGCCAGAGCGCACCGATCAGAATCTGCTGGTGCCGATGACTGAATTGCAGATGACTTACCATCAGGAAAACGCGGAGATCGTGACCAAGATCGTCCAGCGATGGCGGAAGATGAAGTTCCTTTCCGACAAGGACCAGCGGCGGCTGACCTGCGCCTTGCAGAACATGCGCATGTCGTGCAACAGCACCTATCTGCTCGACCAGGAAAGCGACCACGGCGTCAAGGCGGATGAACTGGCGGCATTGTTCGACGACTTGTTCGAGCAACCAGATGCCAAGGCCGTGGTGTTCAGCCAATGGACGCGCACTCACGACATCGTGATTCGCCGCCTCGAAGCGCGCGGGATTGGTTACGTCAGTTTCCACGGCGGCGTGCCCTCTGAAAAGCGGCCGGCGCTGGTGGAACGCTTCCGCGACGATCCCGACTGCCGGGTGTTTCTTTCCACCGATGCCGGCGCCACCGGCCTCAACCTGCAACATGCCTCGACCCTGGTGAACATGGATTTGCCGTGGAATCCGGCGCTGCTTGAACAGCGCATCGCCCGGATTCATCGCATGGGCCAGAAGCGACCGGTGCAGATCGTCAATTTCGTCGCCAAGGGCACGATAGAGGAGGGCATGCTCTCGGTGCTGGCTTTCAAGCGTTCGCTGTCGGCCGGAATTCTCGATGGCGGCACGGGCGAGATATCGCTGGGCGGTTCGCGTCTCAATCGCTTTATGAAGGACGTGGAGAATGTCACCGGCTGCATGGGTGAGGGCGAGGTCATGACACCCGCCGAAGAAGCGGGAGGCGGCCAGACCGTGACCGAAGCCGTATTCGTACCCATACCGGAAGAACAAGCGGATGCAGGAGCTAGCGATGGCGAGATGGCGATCGCGGAGTATGAGAGGCAGGGTGCGCCAAAGGTAACACCGCGCAACGACACCGATCCTTGGCAAGCCTTGATGCAGGTTGGCGCTCAGTTGGTTTCCGCCCTCGGGGCGGCCAGCAATCCTGCTGCCCCGGCACACCCATGGATCGAGCGAGACCCAAGCACCGGAGTGCAAAGCCTCAAAGTGCCATTGCCTTCACCGGAGACGGCGGGGCGAATTGCCGATGTGCTTTCAATGTTGGCGAGCACCTTGCGGGGCCAGCGCCCATGACTGCTGGGGGCAACGCTCGCTGATTATTTGCGGCCAGATTGAGCTTGTTACGCTGAAAGTAAATGACCGTTTATCATGACGAACATGAAGGGACGAACCATGACAATTGAGGCTGCCGGAAATTGACACGTGAGCCAATAGTAGTTGATAGTGGGTGAAAGGTCGTTTTTTCAGGATCGCCCGGAAACCCGCATGAACACTAAGCATTCTGTTGGCGGTATCGGTGACGGTATCTTTGAAGCATTAACGAGCCGAGCCCTGTGCCCATACGGGTTTCACGGTTCAGTTGATAATTGAATGGGAGTAGGGCTCGCACCAAATCCGGGAATCGATCGCCCAGGTTAACGTAAGGATTCCAGTACCAGCCGGATTTCGCCGTAGGAACAGGCATCCCCCAGGTGTTCTTTGATCAGGCTCAGGCTTTCCCGGCCTTTTTCTTCCGCCGCCTGTTTGATCATCTCTATTTTTTCCTTCGACACGATGTCGTTGATGTTCAGCTTGCCCAGACCTACAAAGTGCGCGAGGTGGCCCTCGATCGTGCTTCTGACCAGCCCTCGGGCGTCGGCGATCTCCTGTATGCCTTTGCCTTGCAGGAACAGTTCATAGCTGATGTGTTTGGTATCTTTTTTCACCGTGCTGTTAACAACGGGTTCTGCGGGCAGCTGTTGTGATTCGATGGCACGTTCGCGGCAATAATCGCTGACGATGGCGGTGATTTGCGCGCCGTATTTTTCCACCGTGGCTTTGCCTACACCCTTGATTTGTAGCAGGGCATGTTGTGTGTTCGGCAACAGCGCGGCGATCTGCATTAAGATCCGTTGGTGCAGGATGCGGTAATGTTCCACCTGTTCCTCCTCCGCCTGTTTGGCGCGCCAGGCTTTCAGCGCCTGCAAGAGTTGGGGATGTTGAACATCCGGGGCGCTGACGTCATCCGCTTGTTTTTTAGCGGATGGTTGTGAACCGAATTCGATTTCCGCATGGGCCAGGGCGTTCAGGTAGGCGCCGGTGGCGAAACCTTCGCGGCAGCTTTGCAGCGCGGCGGTTTTGACGGCGAGCCGATGCCGCAAGGATTCGAGTGCTTTGTTGATGTGCTTTCTGATGTCCTTGTTGTCGGTCTCAAAACCAAAGCTGGAAGTCCACTTGATTAATCCTGATTGCAGTTTATCGGTGAAGTAGTGGAATGCCTTTTGAACACGTTCCTGTAGATAGGGATACTCTTCCGGCACGGTGTTCAGTCCAAATGATGATTGCAGCTGTCGTTTGAATTTATCCGCGACGATGCTGATTTCTCCGGCGAATTGTTTTTCCACTGAATCCGCGGATTCGATGGCGGGTGAATGGACTACGTTGCCGTAGTCCCGCACCTGTTTGCAGAGATTTTTCAGGCTGAACGCCAGTGGCTGAAAATCGAAACACTCCAGCAGCAATTGTTGTTGGTAGAGAATTCTGGCGTCGGTCAGTTGTTCCTGTGTCGGTGGATTGCGTCCGGCGTTGTCGACGAATTGCGCCACCGTGGCGTCGGTTTTCACGGCGTTTTGCGACAACGGCGTGCTCAGTACCATGCCTTCGAATGTCTTGCAGCGACTGAGGGCGACATAGACCTGGCCGTGGGAAAACGCGGCCTGCGCATCGATGACGGCCCGCTCGAAGGTCAGCCCCTGGCTTTTGTGAATGGTGATCGCCCACGCCAGGCGCAACGGCAATTGGGTGAAGCGGCCGATCACCTCTTCGGTGATCTCCTTGGTTTTTTCATCCAGGGTGTATTTGATATTTTCCCAGCTCACCGGCTCGACCGGAATTTCCTGCTCATCATCAGGGCACTTCACGATGATGCGTTCCCGGTCGAGGCGAGTGATTCGGCCGATCTTGCCGTTGAAATAGCGCTTTTCCGCGGAACTGTCGTTGCGCACGAACATCACCTGCGCGCCTTTTTTCAGGGTCAGTGTTTCCGCGGTCGGGTAGCTGTATTCCGGGTAATCGCCTTCGATGCGCGCCTCGAAGCTGAAGGGTTTTGCAGGCAAGGCCTGTAACTGCCGTTCATTGATGTGGTCGGCCTTGCGGTTGTGTGTGGTGAGGGTGATGTAGTCGTCGTCCTCGCCGGGTTGAAAATCCGGTTGGTAGCGCGAATTCAAGGTCTGCAATGTGGCGGGATCGAACCGGTTGTCGCGCACCCGGTTCAGCAACTCGATGAAATCCGCATCGGACTGGCGGTAAATATGCTTCAGTTCAATGCTGATCATGTCCGTTTGTTTCAGCGCATGGCTGCTGAAGAAATAACAGGAATCGTAATAAGGCTTGAGCAGTTGCCATTCGTCATCCTTGATCACCGGCGACAGCTGGTGCAGGTCGCCGATCATCAATAATTGCACGCCACCGAAGGGCAGGTGGCGGTGCTTGTAGCGGCGCAACACCGCATCGACACCATCCAGCAAATCGGCGCGCACCATGCTGATTTCATCGATCACCAGCAGATCGAGGCCTTTGATGATATTGACTTTTTCCTTTCTGAAGCGCCGCTGCTGCATGTCACTGCCCGGCACATAAGGGCCAAACGGCAGTTGAAAAAACGAATGCAGGGTAACGCCACCCGCGTTGATGGCGGCCACGCCGGTGGGCGCGGTGACGATCATGCGCTTGGGTGTGTTGTGTTTGAGGTTGTGCAAAAACGTGGTCTTGCCGGTGCCGGCCTTGCCCGTCAGGAAAATGTTGTGGCGGGTGTGCTGGACGAAATCCCGCGCCAGTTGCAGTTCGGTGTTGTGCGTAGCGGGGGTTTTAGTCTGCATGGTTGACTTTCCTGTCGAATTTCCCAGATTTTACAAACCGCGAGTGCTGCCGGAAAGTGCCATGAAATGTTACTCGGTGAGATGAAATCGCACGGCCTCGCCCAGCAGGGGCAGGGCCTTCACCCGGTACTCGCGACGCAGGAGTTTGTCGGAAACCGGCTCCACCGCGGCCAGGCCCAGAAAGCCCGCGAAATGCACCAGCGTGCGCCGGGTGTAACAGCTGCGAACCGTCTCATCGGGGGTAATCAGCGACGTTGGCGGCACTTCATCCAGCACCATCGGGAAGGCGCGCAGAAACGCTTCTTCATAAAATACCTGCGGCCGCCAGGTATCGCCATAGCGCGTGAGCAGATAGAGCGTGAACAGGAAGGCGCTCTGCACGAACCGCAGTTCCGGATAGCCATCCCGGTACGCCCAATTGAACTGTTCGACATAGGTCCTGAACAGCCTGGGATAAACTGCGGCCAGCCCATCCCCGGCCAGCAAGCGGCGGCAGTCGCGGCTGAGAATGAACCGGCCCTTGTACTTGCGGACCAGCCCCGCCAGTTCCGCCACCAGGCGAGTGACATGCAGATCGGCAAAATCCTCCTCCCGGTTGATGCCGCCAAAGCGAGTGCGCTCCTGGTAGGTCTGCTTATCCCAGTAGGCCAAGGCGGCCTCGCGGCAGAACGTGCGCGGCAGGTTGCCCTTGGCGGTAGCTTTCAAGCCCTGCTCGCCGATGGCGTCCGTCAACAGACTGAAAAGCCTCAGTATCGGCGCCGTCGGGATGGTATCGAGCACTTCGGGAATGCGGACCAGTTCCGGCGATGCAAACGGGAGGTTCAGGATCCGATGCATCTGCTCGGGTGACAGACCGTGGAATTCGTCCCGCAGCCGCCGGTTTTGCTGTTGGGTATGCCGGGCGACAAATGCCTGTGCCTCTTCCAGCGAGCTGAACTGCTGGCCTTCGAGCGCCTTGCGCAATGACTCGGACGCGCTTGCCGCGCCATGGCGTGATGCCGTGTTGTCCTCCTTGCCCAGGCAGCAGTGCTTGAATTTCTTCCCGCTGCCGCAGGGGCAGGGATCGTTACGGCCGACGGCCGGTATTTTCATGGGGACTCCGCGCGCCAGAGGTTGAGGGTGTCGGTGTTACTCATGTGGTTTCCTTGCTGGTCTCGCCGGTACGACTTCGTGGCCTCGTCTGCCCGCGCGGCTGGATAATGACCTCCAGCCCCATGGCGCGCAGCGCCTTCAGGACCTTGCCGATCTCGGCCGTCTCCTTGCCCCGCTCGAACTCCGACAGAAAGCGCATACTCAGGTTGCCGAGCCCGGAGACCGCCTCCAGCGTCAGGCGCCGCTGCTTGCGATGGGCGCGCGCCAGGCGGCCGAGTTCCTTGATGGACTGGACCGTACCGTAAAGGATGTCATCCTGCGCCATAGACGTGCCCTCTAAAAAATGTACCGTACGGTAAAAACTAACAGCTCAAACGGTTGATGGCAATGAAAATGTACCGTACGTGATAAATACGCCGCGATGGTTTTGGTGGTCCCGCATCCCAATTGTGGTGCAGAACAATACAACGACGATTGTCGCGGTTGGTGAGCTTCCATATGGTCTTCAGATTTCTATAGCGTCAAGCTCTGAAGGCTGGCGGCGACATCCTCTTCGGAGTAGGCTTCCGAGCTATGGATCTGATCGACCTGCTAAAGCGCCCCGAGGGCAAGACGCTGGAACTCAAGCGTGATCTCTCGTCCCCGGGGTGTATTGCGCGCCATCGTGGCGTTTGCCAATACGGCGGGTGGCGTGCCGCTCCTTGGTGTGGAGGACACCACACGGCATGTGCGCGGTGTGGCGAATCCGCTGGCCATGGAAGAACGTCTGGCGAACCTGATCAGCGATAGCATCCTTCCACGCCTGATTCCGGATATCGAGATATTGCCATGGCGCCGCACCCATGTCCTGGCGGTACAGGTGTATCCAAGCCCTGGCCGTCCCCATTACCTCAAGAGCGCCAGCCTTGATGGCGGTGTCTATGTGCGCGTCGGCTCCACCAATCGCCGTGCCGACCGCGAATTGATCGACGAACCGCGGCGTTTTGCCCGCGGTGAAACCTACGACGAGCAGGCAATGCCCGAGTGCGACTCGGAAGCGCTCGACTTCCGAGCTGCTTCCGAGTCGTTCGCGCCCGTGCGCAAGCTCAAACGCGCTGACCTGGAGACGCTGCGGTTGATGGTGAGGCACCAGGGGCGCAAGGTGCCCACGGTCGGCGGCATGCTGCTTTTCGGCAAGGAACGCGAACGCTATTTTCCGGATGCCTGGGTTCAGGCCGGCCGTTTTCGCGGAACCGACAAGACCCATATCACCGATACCCTCGAAATCAGAAGTCTTCCAGTGCGCGCTGTGGAAGAGACCGTTGCCTTTGTCCAGAAGCATGCCCTGCACGGCATGGAGATCGGCGCCGTGCATCGTAAGGAACGCTGGAATCTCCCGCCGGTGGCGGTGCGCGAGGCGGTTGTCAACGCCGTGGTGCATACGGATTATGCCCAACATGGCGCTCCCATCCGGGTTTCTGTTTTCGACGACCGGCTGGAAGTGGAAAACCCCGGACTGTTGCCTTTTGGCCTGACGGTGGATGACCTGCGCCACGGCGTATCCAAATTGCGCAATCGGGTCATCGGCCGCGTGTTTCATGAACTTGGGTTGATCGAACAGTGGGGCAGCGGCATTCAGCGTATGATGGCGGCTTGCCGCGATGCGGGTCTGGCGCCGCCGGTGCTGGAAGAAATCGGCACCCATTTCCGCGTGACTATCTACACCACCAGCACCAGCGCTCCCAGCGTCGACAAAACCGACCAGGCCATTCTGGATGCCCTGGCCACCGGCAACGGCCTGACGACCCAGGAGATTGCCACTGTGATTGGTTTGACCGCACGCGCCACCCGGAGCCGACTGCTCAAGCTGGTGGAGCACGGTCTGGTGAGAGAAATTGGAACGAGTCCGCAGGATCCAAGGCGGCGGTATTTCCGGGCGGGATAGAATGGCGAATAGGGGGCGATGTAAATTTGCTGATGACTGGGCGGCGAACATATGACTTCCGATGAGGGAACATCGTTACACTCTTACTTGCTGCAGGTGCTAGCGAATTCCGGGATTCCGGTGCCCGATGGAAGACCGCTCTACGCCTATCGGTTGACGGAAACACAATTCGAGACGCTTCAAAACACTCTATGCAGCAAACTTGATAGCTACCTGAAATTTGGAACACTGGGCGCTCTCGCCAATTCTAATGAGATTTTTTGTGCCCTCTTCGTGCTTTACGCCGCCGAATGGTGGCGCTGCCGCTATGATGGTTCGAAATGGTCATGGGAACCCATCTTGGCAGACCTCGGCGCGTTGCAGGGTAGTTGGTCATCAATCCAAAGAAACGACTGTGTCGCGCGAGGTTTGAAGAAATGGCAACTGAAAATTTCCGAGACCGCCGGCTACCGGTACCTCGGCGCAGTCGCAGTCCAAGGTGGATTGCCTATGCAGCTTCTTGCCACTGCCAGAGGCAATATCGGTCGAATTCTGCGCCGTGTGCTCGGGCTAGTGCGGGGAGGAGCAGCTGGATTCACTGAGATTCGTGGTTGGATAGCAAGCCTCAGGGATGAACTGCCAAAGAGTTACCAGAAAGAAGAGATTTATGATCTTCTAACCGACGTCATCACCACGGTTCTTAGTCTTAGGAACGAGGCTGGCCTGACGAGAAGCGCAGAGGCCATTGCTCAGCTTGACCAGCAGATGCCCGGTTGGCGGAACAGATTTCCGCTCCCTGTGGAAGATAATGAGGTGCAGGGCCTTATCGAGTATTTGATTCGTGATGTTGCTGACGTCCAAGAAAAGAAGCCTGGCTGTGCGCTCCGTGTGGAACATTCGTTGGAATTACAGAACGATGAAATCTGGAAAATATGTTCTAATATCGTGTTGCCGGAGACTCTGACCACACAAGATATTTGCTCTCTTTTTCCTTTTTCCGATTCTGACAGTATTTCTCGCATCGTTGAGTTCGTTATTGAAGCGCCGGATCATCATCTGTCGATAAATGCTAGACGACTGGCGGGGCACGATCGATACCGTTTGGAACGTCGCCCCTGTGAGTTTAGTGGGCAAACTGCCGTCGGGGATCACAGGCTCACACTTCGCGCAACAGATGGCCGATATTGGACGGTCCCTCTCCGCAATGGTGAACCACTCGATGAAGAATTGCCGTGGATATTCGAACAAACCCACCAAAATTCACCTCGCTTGGTTCGCCAAGGTGGTGGCAGCGTACAGGCAGTTGAGGTGCTTGCTGCAATACCTGGCGGCTGGAAGGTTGCGACGGGACTTGGTGCTTCATGTTCTCTCAAGGCATTTGTCGATGTTCCTGATCGTGAGGTTTATGAGATCAAGGGCGACGCCACCATCTCCGATACCAAGGGGCATCGTTGGACTATCAAAACAGGTCAGGCAACCGCAACCGAAGAGAGCTATCAGTGGGTTGGCGATCGTATGTGGGAGGAGTTCCTTCGGCCCAATTTGGCCTTTCGCGGAAGGCCAGTCCTCCGCGAGATTCACGGTGAGGCAGGTGAATCCCGCATCCGTGAACACCTTCTAAACTGGCGGCCGCCAAATATTTCCGCTGGGCTAGTGGAAGTCACTTACACAGAGTGCCAGGAGTTGCGACACCGTAGTCGCATGGTGCTTCTGCCAAAAGGGGCAAGAATTTCTTTTGAACCGAAAAGTTTGAATTGCGGTACTATCCATCTGCACCACTGGCACGCGGTGAATGCGCGTTTAGCGGAAAACGCCGGTGTGGATTTGCGATTGAATCGTGACGGCGATTCCCTCGCATTAATCTGTTCATCACATGATGCTACTCCGCCTGAGTGGATCGAGATCGAGGTGATTTGGGAAGGAAATACAACGAACGCACGGATTCGTCTACCATTTCCTTCCGAAGGCGCTCGCACCTTCGATGCAAACGGAACTGAATTTCCCAAGGACGCTTGGCTGTCCGCGCAACGGCTGGCGGGAACTCGCCTTGTAGCAATGCTTCGTTCTCCCGTTCCGGTGGAGCTTCGCTTCCGCCTGCGACACACCAAAGAGCAGAATAATGCTCATGAGGCGAGTCATAGGATACGCACTGTCAACGGTTCATCTCGCATCGATATCTCTATGCGCAAACTTGCTTTCTTACTGGCGCGCGAAAAGCTCAAATCGCGGGAAGTTTTTTAATTTTGATGAGCATGACTTGACCGTGCAAGGCGTGAAAATCGCCGAAATGTCGATTGACGTAGAGTCAAATTCTTTTCCTACACAGCTGTTCATAAAGACTAGGTGACGGTTCCAAATGACCCAAGAGAAATTGGATTACTACATGGCGGTTGCCGATGAGAAAGTTGCAGGGACACCCCAACACGAGCAGCCCCTTCAAGAATCATCTCGGATTGCTTCATTTCCTTCGTAAGTTGTGTATCGCGCCCGAATCTGAGATGAAGTCCTCCACTGGCGAACCCCTGTCCAGCTACCGGAAGAAAAATCCAAAGATCGACTGGCTTATCAACACGCTGCGACAGATCGAGACGAAGGGCGAGAAGGCCATCGTGTTCTGTGAGTTTCACGATACTCAGACCCTGCTCGCGCACTACATCGAACAGGAATTCCGCTTCCGCCCCGACATCATCAACGGGGATATGGAGGCTTCCGCATCGGCGGACAACAGCCGGCAGAAACGCATCAAGCGTTTCCAGGCGCAGGACGGTTTTGGTGTCATTATCTTGTCGCCCATCGCCGTTGGCTTCGGTGTGAACATTCAAGCGGCGAACCACGTCATTCATTTCTCGCGCACGTGGAACCCGGCCAAGGAGGATCAAGCCACGGACCGGGCGTATCGCATCGGCCAGACCAGGCCGGTGTACGTTTACTACCCCGTGGTTTGCGCAGATGATTTCACGACCTTTGACGTGAAGCTGGACCGCCTGCTTGAGCGCAAACGCTCACTGTCTGACGATATGCTCAACGGCTGCGGCGATCTGAGTCCCTCCGATTTCGCCGACATCGTGCAGATCGACAACCGGGTATTCGACGAACGGATCACTCTCGATGATGCCGTAAAGTTGGATCCCCTGGAATTCGAAGCGTTGATCGCGGCGCTTTGGAAGAAACAGGGTTTCAGATTCGTGGCGCTAACACCTCGTACCGGCGATGGCGGCATCGATGTGATGGCTAAGACGGTCAACGTCGGTGAGCTGATCCAATGCAAGAGTTCAAGAACAGAAGGAACGAAACTGGGCTGGGAGGCCATCAAGGACGTCGTGACGGGGGAGGCGAAATACAAATTCGAGCATCCGGGCGTCGTATTCACCAAGGTGGCTGTAACGAACCAATTTTTCAATGACAACGCTCGCTTTCATGCCGATCTGAATAAGGTAAGGCTAGTGGATCAGACCAATTTGGCAAAACTTCTCGACGCTTATTGTGTCGTCAGGAGCGAGATCGAGGCGATGCTTTCATCGCGTTTGCATGTTCGGATTGAGCACAGGTAGGCCACTATGAGGCATCGGGGCGTTTACGAGACCTTGCCGCCGGTCCTTCCGGGATGGCTTCCGGGTGCCACCTCGTACTCGATTCACTCAAGGATTTTTTAATCATGGTATTGTTCATGGTATCGACGCTATGACTAAATATAACTCATCGAAATTAAAGGCCTTTGCAGGCTTGTTTACAGTCGAGTGGGAGTGACCTGGCAGCGACGGGCAAGGACTGGCAAAGACAGGCAGTAAGAATAGGCGTTCCAAGACTACTCGCCCATCATCCGGCTTCCAATTAGCTTTATTGCGTTCAATGTGATAGCCTTTTTGCGAGATATCCAGTAGCCAATTTGAGTAGGTGAGGGCGGATGAAAATCCTGCAGCGACATCTGGCGGCACGCATTGAACGCGCATTGGGCGCAAGCCGGGTCGTGAACATCGTCGGCCCGCGCCAGGCGGGCAAGACAACCCTCGTCCGCGACCTGATCGACACGGCGTTTTATGCCACCCTCGACGACGATGCCGTCCGGGCGGCCCTCGAGGCCGACGCGTACGGACAACTTCTTCTCCTCTCCGAGCAATCGAAGAACAGCGGACGCCCCATCGTGCTCGATGAGGTTCAGCGGGTGCCGCAAATCACGCTTGCCTTGAAGCGGATCGTTGATGCGGACAGGCGGCCCGGGCAATATGTCCTGACGGGTTCGTCGGACATCTTTACCACGGCAGCCGCCTACGATTCGCTCGCCGGGCGCGTGATGACCCTGACGCTCAGGCCTTTTTCCGCCGCCGAGATTGCAGGGAGTGGGCCTTGCGCGCTGCTCGATGCCGTGTCCGACCATCCGGCCGATTGTCTTGACCAATTGCCCCAACCCGGCTCCCTGACCCGCGCACAGGCGATCGACCTGATCGTGCGCGGGGGATTTCCCGAGATTCGCGGCCTGAGCGATCCGGATCGCATGGACCGTTATCGCAGCTATCTCGACAGCATCGTGGAACGGGATGTGGCGCCGGTTGCCAGGATCCGCAAGCCGGACATGCTGCGGCGTCTGATCGACCAGATGGCGGCGCGCACGGCAGAGGAGCTCAACGTGGCGACGCTTTGCCAGGCGCTCGGTGCGCGCAAGGAAACCGTGAACGACTATATCGACATCCTGTCCCGGCTGGGCATCGTGCATCGACTGGGGGCATGGACGTCATCGGGAGCGAAGCGGGAAATCAAGGCGCCGAAGCTGCATTTCCTGGACACGGGCTGCGCCACCGCGCTGCGGGGCGAAGATTCCGGGAGCTTCGGTCTGGGCGCCGACCCCACCGCATTGGGTCATCTACTGGAGAGCTTCGTCTTCACCGAACTGGAAAAGTCCTTGCCGTTCCTGTCGAAGCGCTGGCGCCTTTATCACTGGCGACTGGATGCGCGGGAAATCGACATCGTGGCCGAAGCGCCGGGAAAGCTCCTCGCGCTGTTCGAGATGAAGGCCGCATCCACGGTCGGGGCGCAAGACTTCCGCCATATCGATTGGTTCAGGAACGAGGGGCCGGGGCGCGATTACCGGACGACCGGTTTCGTGGTCTATCTCGGCAGCCAGTTGCTGTCCTTCGGTCCCGGCCGCATTGCCTTGCCATTGTCGATGTTCTGGTTGTTCAACGGATGAGGGGTGACACGACTTGGTCTGGCAATATCTGGCAATGACAGGCAGCACCAAACAAATTTTCAGCAGGGTATTTTGCAGGGTATAGGAAATATGGCGATCAAAAAAACACTGTAAAACAATATGGTTACATCGCCGTTGATGATCGAGTGGGAGTGACCGGAACTGGCAGGCAATGTCTGGCACTGGCAGGCATCATGTAAGACTCGTGCGGTCGTAACTCAGGTTCTCAAATAGGCTGGCTTGTCGGTGACTCAGGGAAAGCCAGGTTGATTCGTTTTTCGTCATCCCCTTGAAGCACAGGGAGTCTATGCCAATTGGAATTGCCTTAAGTGATTGAATAGGCAGGTACCTTCTGCTCCTGGAAAATTAGATTGGCGTGATTAAGATGTAAATACGCGCCATATTTCTGTAGATAATGGCGTGAATGAGTATTATAATCACGCCATGAGATGGATATGGCAACAATCTGACTGGCCTGACTTTCGCTACGATAAGCAAATTCTTGAAGACCGGAATATTGTATTTCGTATCAACTCAGAGCGCCTGACGGGTCGCTTTGAGGCGCTGCCGATGGCTTATCAGGAAGACGCCACGATAGACTTGATGCTATCCGAGGCCATTAAAACCAGCGCCATCGAAGGAGAGGAGCTGGATCGGGAATCGGTCCGATCCTTGCTGCTTTCGCTGATCACATCGGATACCCTCCCCGAAACGGCAGACCAGAAGGCGGCCGGGGCAGCTTCGCTACTGGTGGATGTTCGCAGGAACTGGCAGGCGCCGCTGACGCATGAACTGCTGGGCAAATGGCAGTCGATGGCTGTTCCAGAACAGCGCTACACGTCTATTGTGCGTGGCGCCTACCGCAACGATCCTTCGCCCATGCAGATTGTGAGCGGGCCTTACGGGAGGGAAAGGGTTCACTATGAAGCACCGCCAGCGGCCCGCGTGCCTGACGAAATGGCAAAGCTTCTTGGCTGGTACAATCAATCCAGCCCTTTGAACGGAGATCAGAAGATACCGGGGATTGCCAGAGCCGGTATTGCTCATCTCTGGTTCGAAGTGATCCATCCCTTCGATGATGGTAATGGGCGAGTTGGCAGAGCGATTGCTGATCACGCGCTTTCCCAGTATCTCGGATATCCGACCACAGCCTGCCTTGCTACGGCGATAGAGGCGGACAAGAAATCCTATTATCTTCAACTAGAGAAGGCGAGCCGCGGAAGCCTTGATATCAACGGTTGGCTGGATTACTTCTCCGATACAGTGAACCAGGCGCAGGAAATCGCCAGGGAAGAAGTGGATTTTGTGCTGGCAAAGACACGCTTTTATGAAGCCTATGGGGGCCAGCTGAATGAGCGACAAGCCAGGATGGTGTCCCGGGTGTTCGCTGAAGGCCGCAAGGGTTTTGAAGGTGGGATTACGACCAGAAAGTATGAAGCGATTACCAAGTGCCCCAACAGAACGGCCAGTCGAGACCTTTCCGATCTGGTTGCGAAGGGAATCATCATCCCGCTACCGGGTGGTGGTAGAACGACCCGTTATGAGCTGACGACAGTTGAGCCGGGTGGGTTTGGTCTGAGGACGAGGTGATGTATTCTGCGCATTCAGGCTTATTTACCATCGAATGGGAATGAAAAAGAGGAGCGAGTGGCGAGTGGCGAATGACGAGGGAAGCGAGCTCGAAACCCGGAACTCGAAACTTGAGACCGATTTGAAATGGATGCGCCACGCCCTCACCCTCGCCGCGCGCGCGGCGGAAGAGGGCGAGGTGCCGGTCGGCGCGGTGCTTGTGAAGGATGACCAGATCATCGGCGAGGGCTGGAACCGTCCCATCGCCGGATGCGATCCCACCGCTCATGCCGAGATCGCGGCCCTGCGCCAAGCCGCGACGCGCCTCGGCAACTACCGCTTGCTCGACACCACGCTCTACGTCACCCTCGAACCCTGCGTGATGTGTGCCGGCGCCATCATCCACGCCCGCATCGCCCGCGTCGTCTTCGGCGCCCGCGACCCCAAAACCGGCGCCGCAGGCAGCGTGTTCGATACCCTGCTGTCCGATCGCCACAACCACCGCGTCATCTGCGAAAGCGGGCTGTTGTCGGAACCCTGTGGCGTCATACTCAGCGACTTCTTCGCCGCCAGGCGCAAGGCGCAGCGATCAAGCGCTGAGGCCGCCGCGTCTTTGGATGAAGATTCGGCGGACGAGGGGCAGGGATGTTGACAGGGGCGGGACAAATCGTGGCTTGTCCTGATCCCGAAGAAAGCGTATCCTACGCACTCTTTTGGAGAGGTACCGAAGAGGCCATAACGGCGCCGACTCGAAATCGGATGGGGGTTAATCGCCCCACGTGGGTTCGAATCCCACCCTCTCCGCCATTGTCTCTCCCTGCCCGATTTGACTTTTCCCGCGCCATTTCTTAGTCTATCCCCATCTTGCGCCGATTTGACTCAGCTTGCGGGCGCGTTATAAATGCAGCTAAAGCGGTGCGAACCTGCTTTGGCGAAGGCTGATGGCGGGTTTTTTTGTGCCTGGAACTTTGTTCCACGGGCGATCATCCTGACGGGGAAGAGCGGAATGTCAAACACCGATTTCGACGGCTACGGTTTCGACACCCTCGCCGTGCGCGCGGGTCATGCGCGGACCAACGAAGGCGAGCAATCGGAGCCGATTTTTACCACCTCCAGTTATACTTTTGGCAGCGCCGCCGAGGCTGCGGCGCGGTTTTCGGGGGCGACGGCGGGCAACATCTACTCGCGTTTCACCAATCCGACGGTACGCACCTTCGAGCAGCGTCTGGCGGCGTTGGAAGGCGGCGAACGCTGCGTGGCCACGGGTTCGGGGATGGCGGCGATCCTGACGGCCTGCATGGGGCTGTTGAAGGCGGGCGATCACATCGTCGCTTCGCGCAGCATTTTCGGTCCCACGGTGCTGCTGTTTGGTACGATACTGGCGCGCTTCGGCATTCAGACCACATTCGTGCCGCTGACCGACGTGAATGCCTGGGAGGAGGCGATCCGTCCCAATACCCGTCTGCTGTTTCTTGAGACGCCTTCCAATCCGCTGATGGAAGTGGCCGATATCGCGGCGTTGGCCGAGGTGGCGCATCGCCATGGTTGCTGGCTTGCCGTGGACAACTGTTTCTGCACGCCCGCGTTGCAGCGGCCGCTGGCGCTGGGGGCAGATCTGGTCATTCATTCCGCCACCAAGTATATCGACGGCCAGGGGCGTTGCATCGGCGGCGCAGTCGTCGGCAGCGAGGCGCTGGTGGGCGGTGACATCTATGGTTTTCTGCGCACCGCCGGGCCGAGCATGAGCCCCTTCAACGCCTGGGTGTTTCTCAAGGGACTGGAAACCTTGCGGCTGCGCATGCAGGCGCATTGCGCGAGCGCCTTGCAGTTGGCACAGTGGCTGGAGCGGCAGCCCGGTGTCGTCAGGGTCAACTACCCCGGCTTGCCGTCGCATCCGCAGCATGCCCTGGCGGCGCGCCAGCAGGCCGCGTTCGGCGGTGTGTTGTCCTTCGAGCTGGAAGGCGGACGGGAGGCAGCGTGGAAGCTCATCGACGCGGTGCGGCTGATCTCCATCACCGCCAATCTGGGCGACAGCAAAACCACCATCACCCATCCTGCGACCACCACCCATGGGCGCGTCAGCCCGGAAGCGCGCGCTCAGGCGGGCATCACGGAGGGCCTGGTGCGTATCGCGGTGGGGCTGGAGGACGTTGCGGATTTGCAGGCGGATTTGCAGCGCGGTTTTGGAGGATGAGATGATGAACATGACTTCCAGCCGCCCCTACCTGATCCGCGCCGTTTACGAATGGATCGTGGACAACGGGTTGACGCCCTATCTTTTGGTGAATGCGCAGATCTCCGGGGTGAGCGTACCGATACAGTTCGTGGAGAACGGCAAGATCGTTCTCAATGTCGCGCCGCGCGCGGTGCAAGGCTTCGTGATGGGTAACGACATGATTCACTTCAGCGCCCGCTTCGGCGGCGCACCGATGAATGTCGTGGTGCCTCCTTACGCGGTATTGGCGGTCTACGCCAAGGAAAACGGCCAGGGTATGGTGTTTGGCGAGGATGGCGGTGAACCACCGACAGGCCCCACCGCACCCACGGAAGCTTCGGCGGAAAAGCCGCGCCGGCCGGCGTTGAAGGTTGTCAAATGATTTAGCCGATTTTGGGTTGAACGAGTACCATGTATGTGCCAACCATACTCAGGATTGGACCATATCGTTTCTATTTCTACAGCAACGAAAAGGAGAGCCGCCGCACATCCATGTACAACGAGAGCGGTTTCTTGCCAAGTTTTGGTTGAGTCCGGTTGCGTTGGCGAGTTCAAAACGGTTTGCGTCGCATGAGTTGCGCGCGCTACAGCAGCATGTCGAAGAAAACAGGGAAATATTCCTGGAGGCTTGGAATGAGCACATTAGCAGTTGAAGTACATCCTCTGGCTCAAAGTGTCGAGTTCACGGACGATGATTTAGTGGTGTCATTAGTGGATGGGCGAAAAGTCACGGTTCCATTGGTATGGTTCCCGCGCTTATCCCGCGCCACGAAAAGCCAACTAGTGTCGTGTCACGCATCGAATGTCGGATATAACCGTTTGAGTTTGATCCGCGCATTCTCCGTTGTGAATTGCCAGTTTACCTTGGCGCGAATCTGGTCGCGGCGCGCTTGCCAGGCGGCAACCTCCTCGCGCAGCTCCTCCATGCTGCCGATGCGCCGATCAAGGCATTGACCGATCAACACGTTGAGTTCGATCTCGGCAACATTGAGCCAACTGCCATGTTTCGGCGTGTAGACAAATTCAAAACGATCCCATAACGCCTTCGCCTGCTCAGGTGGGAACGTCTGATATAGCGCACCCGGGCTATGGGTGTTCAGATTGTCCATCACCAGCGTAATTTTTTGCGCATCCCGGTAATGTTCGGCAATATCCTGAAGAAATTGCGCCCAATCCACTTTTGTCTTGTGCCCCGTCACCTTGGTCATCCGCGTTCCGGCCAGCGGCTCGCTCGCCATGAATACGTTGCAGACGCCGCATCGCTCATATTCGTAGTCGTGCCGCTCCACCTGTCCGGGGTAAGCCGGAATTGGTGTGCGCGTCTCGCGGATGAGTTGTCGCGGTGTCTCGTCCATGCAGACTACCGGGGTGGCCGCGTTATAAGGCCGCCGGTATACGTCGAGAACCCGTTCCATCGCAGCGACAAACTCCGCGTTGGCTTCGGGAGGGATTACCCAGCCAACCTTCCGCCACGGCTTGATTTCGTTTTTTTTAGTACGCGGCGAACCGTCTCGTGTGAAATGCTGTCGATGTACTCAAGTTCCACCGCGCGATCAGCCAGCAAGCGTAGCGACCACCGGGCGAAACCCTTCGGGGGTTCGCCGCAACTCATGGCGACCAGATGGGCTTCGAGCTCGCCATCGGCCTTGCGCTCGTAGTCGCGTTGCCCCTGCTGTCGCCCTAACGCGGCGTCCAGCCCCTCCTCGACAAAGCGCTTCTTGATACGGTCGACCTTGCGCATGCTGATCCGCAAGATATTCGCCACATCTTCTCCACGGGGACGATGATCGTTGAACTCGCCCTCGTCGCAGTTCAAAAGAATCAGCGCATTGATCACCTTCTGGGACTGGTGGGAGCCTTTATGCGCAATGGCCTCCAACCCCTCCCTTTCATCAGCCAGCAGTGTCACTTTGTAAAGTTTCATCGAAAAAACCTCGCCGTCTTGGAAAAGATGGTGAGAGTTTATCACAGTATATACGACATATCATGCGTGACGTGACACTAGAGAATTACGAGCTTCTGGGCGATGGGGAAGGTATTCATTGGCCGGAAATAGACGAAGATCTAAGTGTGTGGGGACTGCTGCGCGGCAGTCATTAGTGGCACTCACCGCTTGCGCCGCCGCCTCAACACATCCCACGTCATCCCGCCAATGACGAGCGCCCACAGCACTACCGCGCCTCCCATCAGCATGTGTTCGGTTTCTTGGCTCACCAGTCCTCCCACCATCATGTGTACCACGAAGGTCCACAACAGTAGCGAGCTTATTGCGACGAATCCGTAAATCAGTATTTCTTTCATGACATTCCGTCCTACAATTCTTTAAGCAATACTTTGGACTTGCGCTGATAGTTGTACAACCGCTGACGGTCGATAGGCAAGTCCGCGATCTGGGACAGGCGAAAGCCGCGCTCCTGGAACCAGTGGGTGGTGCGCGTGGTGAGTGCGAACAGATCGCGGATGCCTTGCTGTTTGGCGTCGCGCTCGATGTATGTCAGTAGCGCCTCGCCGCGGCCGCCATCCCGGTATGAGGGGTGCACTGCCAGACACGCCAGTTCGGCCATCGCTTCATCCTTGAATGGATAAAGCGCAGCGCAGGCGATGATCATGCCGTCGCGTTCCACCACCGTGAAGCGATCGATCTCGGTTTCCAGGCGCTCGCGTGAACGGCGTACCAGGATGCCTTCCATTTCCAGCGGCGCGATCAGCTCCAGAATGCCGCCCACGTCGTCAATGGTCGCCTTGCGCGTCCCCTCGTAAATGTCCGCCGTGATCAGGGTGCCGATGCCGTCGCGGGTGAACAGTTCCAGCAGCAGCGCGCCATCGACATGACGGTCGATGAGATGGGCGCGGCGCACGCCCCGGCCGCACGCCTGCACGGCGTTACGGAAATACGGCTCCAGCTCGCCGGGGAGGGTGCGCCGTTCGTCGAGCCACCGCGAGGCCTCCGCCAGGCTCAGTTGCCGTACCAGATGCTGCTGGGCATCGGGTAGGCCGGGAGTTTCCACCAGGTATACCAGCTTGTCGGCGCCGAGCGCCGCCGCCGTTTCGGTGGCCACCTCGATGGCGGTGAGGTTGAATACCTCTCCGGTAGGCGAATAACCGAGCGGGGAGAGCAGCACGATCGCGCCATCATCCAGCCGCTGTCTTATCGCCTCCGCGTCGACGCGGCGCACTTCGCCGGTGTGGCAGTAATCGATGCCGTCACGCACGCCCAAGGGCCTGGCGGTGACGAAGTTGCCCGATGCCACGCGCAGTCGCGCCCCGGCCATCGGTGAATTGGCAAGCCCCATCGACAACAGCGCCTCGATCTCCACGCGCAGCGTGCCGACCGCCTCCTTCACGGCCGCCAATGCCGTGTCATCGGTAACGCGCAGACCCTGCACATACTGAATTGCCGCGCCGGATTGCCGCAGCCGCTGCTCGATCTGCGGTCGCGCGCCATGCACCAGCACCAGCCGCACCCCCAGGCTGTTGAGTAGCGCGATGTCGTGAATCAGGTGTGCGTATTGTTCGTCAGCCACCGCTTCGCCACCGAACGCGATCACGAACGTGCGTCCGCGAAAAGCGTTGATGTAGGGCGATGAGCTGCGAAACCAGGCGACGAACTGTGATTCGTTATAGATTTTGGACAAGGGTATGTCTCTGAATAAGGGTGTTCGATGTTGGATTTTGTATCAAGCGTCGGGGTTATGGCAAGAATCCTTACAACAGTTGCTATTGCCGGGTGTGGCGAGACGATAGCCATACTCTATGGATGGGAATTCTCGGCTAAAACCTCAATAAAAACAAGGTATTTGCCATGAAAATTTTTTCACAAAAAGGCTTGCAAAATAGTTAACCATTTTGCTATGGTTTTTCCACCAAAACCTTTATGGAAATTGTGTTTTGGTCCTGTGGGGTTTCAAAAAATGCACCTGAGAGAGGAGATTGCATCATGCTCGCCAAAATCAAAGACGCTTGCCAAAATGACAATATGATCGTGCTGTACGTTGGCACGCTTCTGACTGTGCTCATCACGTTGGGAATGAATGTTCTGGCGCATTACCCGGTTGGCCATTAAGGCAAGCGCCAAACCGCTCGTTCAAGCGGGGATCAGAGCCGACTGACTCTGATCCCCGTTTTTATTTTCCGCGCCTCCCTGCTTTTCCGCTCATCCTCTGCCTTTCCCTTGCTGTTGATCCTGAAAACGCTGACCAGCAGATTCTGGCCGTGTTGATACCCTTGTCTTTTTGTGGGAAAAAGGGCTTGAAAAATGTAGTGCTATATTGTATAAGGTGATCGTGTTAACCTTATTAATTGAATGGTTAATATCCTACATTATCAGTCAACTTTTTGAGGGCGAGAGTCATGAAGAAAGAGCATACGAATGATGATGCAATCATTCCCATCGGTGTCACTGTGGTTATTCTGGCCCTGACGTGGTTGGGTATGAATGTGCTGGCCCACTACCCGGCCGGCTGGCATTGACGGTTTCCATAAATCAATAGGAAGCCTGCAAGTGCTTCGTCTCCGGTTGGAGATTGCCATGCGCCCATGGACAGGGTTACGGGTATCTGCACCAGCCTTTGAATTTCACACCACCTCTCTCAGGTCGTGAATAGGGTCAGAGAAGAAGTCGATTCTCTGGCCCTCGTTTTTCTCCACGCCAAACTCCATTGATTCGGTGGCCGTTTCGCGCTGTGTCTCCAGATTTTTGAAATTCCATAACCGTTTATCCATGAGCTGGCTGGGCTGCACCTGTCCCAGGGCATGGAGCATATTGCTCGGTATTTTCGGATTTTCCCGCGCGAGATCGTTCACCAATTGCTTGACGCGTTGCCGCGCCAGGTTTTCCTGCGAGCCGCACAGCGTGCAGGGGATGATGGGAAATTCCCGTTCTTGCGCGTATTCGATGATGTCCCGTTCCTGGCAATAGGCGAGCGGGCGGATCACGATGTGGCGCCGGTTGTCGGTGAGCAGCTTGGGCGGCATGGAGCGGATTTCGCCGTTATACAGGATGGACATCAACAGGCTGTGGATCAGATCGTCGCGGTGGTGTCCGAGCGCGATCTTGGTGTAGCCGTGTTTTTCCGCGTAGTTATAGATAGTGCCGCGGCGCAGTCGTGAGCACAGCGAGCAATAGGTGTTGCCCTCCGGTATCTTGTCGGTGACGATGGAATAGGTGTCTCTCCTCAAGATCTCGTAGGGAATCCCGTGATGTTCCAGCCAGGCACGCATGCCGCTGTCATCCCAGCCCGGCTGCGCCTGATCGAGCGTGAAGGCGAAAATCTCGAATTTGTTGTTCGAGCGCATCCGCAACAGACGCAGCATGGACAGCAGCGTGTAGGAATCCTTGCCGCCGGACAGGCAGACCATGACGCGGTCGCCGGTCTGGATCATGTTGTAATCGGCAATCGCCTTGCCGGTGTAATGCAGCAGTTTCTTTTCGATCTTGGACAAAGCGTGTTCCTTACGAGGGTTTTCTGGTGTATCGATGCTTGACGCCGAGGGGAAAGTAATCGGGGTCGCCGGCGGGCAGCAGCGTCACTTCCGGCCGTTGATGTTCCGCTGGAACGTAATGCGCGAATTCGCTGTTCAGGCGCAGCAATTGTTGATGGATCGAAGCCGCGATGGCATCGCGCATCTCATTTGTGCCGGTGATGTTCGGCAGCAATTCGACCGTAACGCCGAGCGCCTTGTTCCGGTCGGCCTGTTCCTTGATTTCCAGCACGAATTTGCCGCTCACCCAGTCCTTGATGCCCGGTTGTTCCAGACCGACGGTGACGTTTTCGGGGTAGATATTGGCGCCGTAATAGGAGGCGGTGAAATCGGCCCGGCCGAACAGGTAGGCGAAGGGTAGGCGATACGTCGCGCCCGGATCGCGGTTGTGAAGCTCCGCCAGCGGCTCGCCGCCTTGCGCGATGACGAAGGCCAGCATGTCATCGTAAGAAACGATGCCACCCTTGTCGGCGATATGATAGCGAACCAGTGGCACGCCGCTGTCGCCCGTCACCACCAGCGTGCCGTCGTGAACCTCGAAAAAGCGGCTGAGCGGATCGTATTGCACCAGCGTCGGCAGGCGCGATTCGCCGAACAGCGCACGCGCGGCATCCGGGTTGCGGGCGAAAAAGCGCCGCAGCGCGATGCTCAGCGGGGTTTCGTTGCCCAGCACGCCGGCATCCGCCGTGCCGTACAGCGAGGCCGTGGCGTGACAAGGATCGCTGGCGCCGATGCGCTCGCAGACCAGGCTGCGCCATTCTTCGCTGAATACCTCGCCGGCGAAGATCAGCTTCGCGGAATATTTCGGCCAGTCGACGCCCTGCGCCATGCCGCTGTCGATCACGTCCTTGATGAACGGCGGGTAACCCGCCAGCGCCACTTGATCGAACTGCGGCCCGAGTTCTTCGACGATGCGAAAAATCTCGCTCTTGTTATTGCCTGGCGTCACCAGCGTGATGGGGTAGCCCTTTTGCGCAAGATAGCGGCAGCAATTCGCGGTATACATCCCGCCCACCCAAGTGCCGAGCGCGAAGCAGACCACCGCCAGGGTGGAGCGGTTGGCGGCATCGAAGCCGTCCTTGAATACTTGCTCGAAGCGTGTCGCGATATCCAGCTCATGGCGCAACGAGCGCGGCCAGAGCATCGGCTTGCCGGTCGATCCCGACGACACGGCGATCATCTCGCAGTTCTCCAGCCGTCCGTCGCGGCACAGAGTGGGCAGCGGGTAGGCGCGCATATAGTTCTGCTTGGTGACCAGCGGTAGCTTCTGAAAATCCGCGAAATCGCGTACCTGTTCCGGCTCGATGCCGTGGCGAGCCAGGAAATCGCCATAGGCCGGAACCTCCGCCGCCACCGAGCGAAACAATTCCAGAGGCCCGGTCTCGGGCGAACGGTCATGATGGCGCGTCAGGACCGCGCCCAGCGGTGTCGCCAGGAAGGTCTGAAACACCGAGGCGGTGAGCGAGATGGCATCGTTCATGCCCGGAATTGTGGATGGTTTGGGCCGGCGATTCAAGGCTTGCTGTCCGCGCTGATAATGGTTGACACGTTTAACCGCTCGAATCATAATAACGGGCTTAGTGTTTTATTCGCGCACGGCGCGTGCGGAGGGGTTCCCGAGCGGCCAAAGGGAACAGACTGTAAATCTGTCGGCTCTGCCTTCGGTGGTTCGAATCCACCCCCCTCCACCAGATTGGTGGGAAAGTTTTGTGAAGGCGGGTGTAGTTCAATGGTAGAACTTCAGCCTTCCAAGCTGATAGCGTGGGTTCGATTCCCATCACCCGCTCCAAAATCAATGTGGTGAGTTGTCCAGGTGGCGGGTGTTCCGCCGCCTGGAACTTGCTGCTTGAAGCTTGTTGTTATTGGCCCATATAGCTCAGTCGGTAGAGCACTTCCTTGGTAAGGAAGAGGTCACCGGTTCAAATCCGGTTATGGGCTCCATAGTTTGGGTTATTAATCTTTAATTGTTTATTTTTTCCGAGAGGGTTGCGGGATGTCCAAGGGAAAATTTGAGCGTACCAAGCCGCACGTCAACGTAGGAACGATTGGTCACGTGGATCATGGCAAGACGACGCTGACGGCGGCGCTGACCAAGGTGATGGCGGAGCGTCATGGCGGCGAATTCAAGGCCTATGACCAGATCGACTCCGCGCCGGAAGAGCGCGCACGCGGCATCACGATTGCCACCGCGCACGTCGAATACGAATCTGACAACCGCCACTACGCCCACGTCGACTGCCCCGGCCACGCCGACTACGTCAAGAACATGATCACCGGCGCGGCGCAGATGGACGGCGCGATCCTGGTGGTCTCCGCCGCCGACGGCCCGATGCCGCAGACCCGCGAGCACATCCTGCTGGCCCGTCAGGTCGGCGTGCCCTACATCGTCGTATTCCTGAACAAGGCCGACATGGTGGACGACCCCGAACTGCTCGAACTGGTCGAAATGGAAGTGCGCGAACTGCTCGACAAATACAACTTCCCCGGCGACGACACCCCGATCATCCGCGGCTCCGCGCTCAAGGCGCTGGAAGGCGACGGCAGCGACATCGGCGTACCCGCCGTGCAGAAGCTGGTCGAAGCCATGGACGCCTACATCCCGGTGCCCGAGCGCCCCATCGACAAACCGTTCCTGATGCCGATCGAAGACGTCTTCTCCATCTCCGGCCGCGGCACCGTCGTCACCGGCCGTGTCGAGCGTGGCATTGTCAAGGTGGGCGAAGAAGTCGAAATCGTCGGCCTCAAAGCCACCCAGAAGACCACCTGCACCGGCGTCGAAATGTTCCGCAAGCTGCTCGACGAAGGCCGTGCCGGTGACAACGTCGGCGTACTGCTGCGCGGCACCAAGCGTGAAGACGTCGAGCGTGGCCAGGTGCTGTCCAAGCCCGGCTCCATCACCCCGCACACCAAGTTCGAAGCCGAAGTGTACGTGCTGTCGAAAGAAGAGGGCGGCCGTCACACCCCGTTCTTCAACGGCTACCGTCCGCAGTTTTACTTCCGCACCACCGACGTGACCGGTTCCGTCGACCTGCCGCAAGGCGTGGAAATGGTGATGCCGGGCGACAACGTGCGCGTCACGGTCAGCCTGATCGCGCCGATCGCGATGGATGAAGGTCTGCGTTTCGCCATCCGCGAAGGCGGCCGCACCGTCGGTGCCGGCGTGGTGTCGAAGGTCATCGAGTAAGGCGTTGCGCGCAGCGGGGGAGTGAAATCTTCCCGGTGCGCGCGGTTGTGTTTTATATAGGCCAGTAGCTCAATTGGCAGAGCGGCGGTCTCCAAAACCGCAGGTTGGGGGTTCGATTCCCTCCTGGCCTGCCACTTTGTGGCATAGGCATCGCTGGAACAGGAATGGCAGATAAAATCAAACTGATACTGGCGGTGCTGGTGCTGGGCGCCGCGATAGGCGCGTTTTACTATTACGCCGATCATTCCATGCTGGTGCGCGTGCTGGTCATTCTGGTGGCGCTCGGCATTTCCACGGCGATCGCATTGCAGACCGGTTCGGGACAGAAGGTGTTGGGATTTGTCCGCGAGTCGCAGGTCGAGGTGCGCAAGGTCGTTTGGCCGACGCGCAAGGAAACCCTCCAGACCACGCTGGTGGTGATGGCGGTGGTGGTGTTGGTGGCGATTTTTCTGTGGTTGTTGGATATGTTGTTGTTGTGGGCGGTTCGTCTGCTGACCGGCCAGGGGGGCTGAACGGATGGCAATGCGTTGGTATGTGGTTCACGTCTATTCCGGCTTTGAAAACCATGTGGTACGTTCGCTGAAAGAGCGTATCGTTCGCGCCGGCTGTGAAGACCAGTTTGGCGAAGTTCTCGTGCCGACCGAAGAAGTGATCGAGATGCGCGCGGGACAGAAGCGCCGCAGTGATCGAAAATTTTTCCCCGGCTATGTGCTGGTGCAGATGGAAATGAATGAAACCACCTGGCACCTGGTGAAGGAAGTCCCCAAGGTGATGGGCTTTGTCGGCGGCACTAGCGATCGCCCCGCGCCCATCACCGACAAAGAGGCGGACAGGATTCTCCAGCGTGTTCAGGAGGGCGTCGAGAAGCCGCGTCCCAAGATCCTGTTCGAGCCTGGCGAGGTGGTGCGCGTCATCGAAGGCCCCTTCGCCGACTTCAATGGCGTGGTTGAGGAAGTCAATTACGAAAAGAACCGCCTGCGTGTCGCGGTGTTGATTTTCGGCCGTTCTACCCCGGTCGAGCTGGAGTTTGGGCAGGTAGAGAAAGGTTAGGGGAAAGAGGCAAGATATAAGCGATATCCTTTCGGCTTGTATCTTTACTTTTCTCTAGTATTTAACGGGGAGCCGCAAGGCGTTCGCACCCATCAGGAGTAAAACATGGCAAAGAAGATTCAGGCCTACATTAAGTTGCAGGTCAAGGCCGGTCAGGCCAATCCCAGTCCGCCCGTCGGCCCGGCCTTGGGTCAGCGCGGCGTCAATATCATGGAATTCTGTAAGGCGTTCAACGCCCAGACCCAAAGTCTGGAGGCCGGTACGCCCATCCCTGTGATCATCACTGTTTACAGCGATCGCAGCTTCACCTTTATCACCAAAACCCCGCCGGCCTCGATCATGCTGAAGAAGGCGGCCGGTATCAGCAGCGGCAGCAAGACCCCGCACACCCACAAGGTAGGCAAGGTAACGCGTGCGCAGTTGGAAGACATCGCCAAGGTCAAAATGCCCGATCTGACCGCCGCCGACATGGACGCCGCCGTGCGTACCATCGCCGGCAGCGCGCGCAGCATGGGTATCGAGACGGAAGGGGTATAACATGGCTAAAGTATCCAAACGTTTTACGGCCATCAAGGCCAAATTGCAGCCTGGCAAGCAGTATTCACTCGATGACGCGCTGGCGCTGCTCAAGGACTCCTCGAAGGTGAAGTTCAACGAGTCCGTCGATGTCAGCGTCAACCTCGGCGTCGACCCTCGCAAATCCGATCAGGTGGTGCGTGGCTCCACCGTGTTGCCCAACGGCACCGGCAAGGTGGTGCGCGTTGCCGTGTTCGCGCAGGGCGCGAACGCCGAGGCGGCCAAGGCGGCGGGTGCCGATATCGTCGGTTTTGACGATCTTGCCGAAGCGGTCAAGGGCGGCAATATCAATTTCGATGTTGTGATCGCCACGCCCGACGCCATGCGCGTCGTTGGTCAGTTGGGCCAGATTCTCGGTCCGCGCGGTTTGATGCCCAATCCCAAGGTCGGCACGGTAACGGCCGATGTGACCACGGCGGTGAAGAACGCCAAGGGTGGCCAGGTGCGTTACCGTACCGACAAGGCCGGCATCATTCACTGCACGATCGGCAAGGTCAGTTTTGATGTGGCTGCGCTGCGCGGCAATTTGCAGGCGCTGCTCGCCGATCTGAGCAAGGCCAAGCCGAGCACCGCCAAGGGCATTTATTTGAAGAAGATCTCCGTCTCCAGCACCATGGGGCCAGGGATTGTCGTGGATCAGTCCTCTCTCGGGGTCTGAGAGAGCGTTTGACTTTGGGTTGGCGGCAGCCATGCCGCCGGCCGTCAAAGACCGCAGGCGTTCGTCTTAATTGGGTTTGCATTATTGCCGGCCCGGCCTGCGTAGATGGCGTACCCGAGACAGGATTTCGCTACAAGATTTCCCTGGCGACGGTTGCCGTAAGGGTAGGGTATTCCACTAAGAAGGAATGCCCTGTGTCAATGAAGTAAACATCCGGCAATCTGCCGGGCGTTTACATTTCAGGAGATAGCACTTGTTAACTCTGGAACAGAAAAAGGTCATTGTTGCTGAGGTGGCCGGGGTTGCAAGCATTGCTCAATCCGCAATCGCAGCCGAGTATCGCGGCTTGACGGCGGAAGATATGACTAAATTGCGCAGCGAAGCGCGCAAGGCGGGCGTTTATCTTCGCATCGTCAAGAATACGCTGGCGCGCCGCGCGGTCGAAGGAACGGGGTTCGCCTGCATGCAGGACTCGTTCGTCGGCCCGCTGGTGCTGGCATTCTCCAAAGAGGAGCCCGCGGCGGCGGCCCGTCTGATGCGCGATTTTGCCAAGGGCAACGAGAAACTGGTGGTCAGGGCTGTCGCGCTGAGCGGCAAGCTGCTGGCCGCGAAGGATCTCGAAGCTCTGGCGACGATGCCGACGCGCGATCAGGCGATCAGCCAGTTGATGGCTGTGATGAAGGCCCCGGTGGAGAAGTTCGTGCGCACGCTGGCGGCGCCGACATCCAAGATGGTTCGTACGGTGGCCGCGATTCGCGATCAGAAGCAGGCGGCTTGATAATTCCTTTTCATTTTTCGCTCGCGTTGCAAACAACGCGATTCAACAATTTTTAGGAGCATGACATGGCTGTAAGCAAAGAAGACATTCTGAATACCATCGGCAATATGACGGTGCTGGAGATCGTTGATCTGATCTCCGCGATGGAAGAAAAGTTTGGCGTTTCCGCCGCTGCGGTTGCTGTTGCCGCCGGGCCGGTTGCCGGTGGCGCCGCCGCCCCGGCTGCCGAGGAAAAGACCGAGTTCAACGTCGTGATGACCGCCTTCGGCGACAACAAGGTCAATGTCATCAAGGTGATCCGTGCCATCACCGGCCTGGGCCTGAAGGAAGCCAAGGACATGGTGGAAGGCGTGCCTTCCTTGGTGAAGGAAGGCGTGAGCAAGGCCGATGCCGATTCCATGAAGAAGCAGTTGGAAGAGGCCGGTGCCAAGGTCGAGCTGAAGTAATCGACAATCGGGTTGAGGACGCCAGACGATGGCGTCCTCAACGAAAATTTTCTATCGTCTGGCCTGTCAATAAGCCAGACAACCGCGCAAAAATCGGCTACAATTGCCAGTTTGTGTATCGCTGAGGCGGAATTGAGGATCCCGGCAGGGGTTTTCAAGTCAACAAGGTTTTAGTGCCCGATTCGGATTTGACACTCAAAAGATTGAACATAGTCTGCCCGACAAGCCATCCCGTGTGATGGCGACAAGATTGCAAAATGGCTGGTGGCCAGTGCCACCGGCCTTTTTCTGCTTAAACCTAAAAACGGCCATTGGAGCCTACTGCGAATGCCTAACGTATCGAATCTGCGCGGGAACATCGCAAAATCTGTCCTCACCGTAGCACATGACTACGGCTGCGGAATATTTTGCGATGTTCCCGCCCATCTTCGGCACCTTAGTCCTTCTCGCTACGGCTCCAATGGCCGTTCTTAGGTTAAACGATGTTTTTGAATGCCATGTTGCATGGCTTTCGCCCGGTTCGGTGATTGAATTCTCGAGGAACTCTGATGCCCTACTCTTACACTGAGAAAAAACGCATCCGCAAGGATTTTGGTAAGCGGCCCAGCATCTTGGAAGTGCCTTACATGCTGGCGATCCAGGTGGATTCTTACCGCGATTTCCTGCAGCTCGATGCTGTCGCGGAAAATCGTGCCGACAGGGGCTTGCATGCGGCGTTCAAATCGGTATTTCCGATCGTCAGCTATACGGGCAATGCGGCATTGGAGTATGTGGCTTATCGCCTGGGTTCGCCGGTGTTCGATGTCAAGGAATGCCAATTGCGCGGTATGACCTACGCCGCGCCGCTGCGTGTGCGGGTGCGCCTGGTGATCTACGACAAGGATGCCCCGGCGGGCGCCGCCGCCATCAAGGATGTCAAGGAGCAGGAGGTCTACATGGGCGAACTGCCGCTGATGACCGAAAACGGCACCTTCGTCATCAATGGCACCGAGCGCGTCGTGGTGTCGCAGTTGCATCGTTCGCCTGGCGTGTTTTTCGAGCACGACAAGGGCAAGACCCATTCCTCCGGGAAACTGCTGTTCTCGGCCAGGATCATTCCCTATCGCGGTTCCTGGCTGGACTTCGAATTCGATCCCAATGACAGCCTGTTCGTGCGTATCGATCGCCGTCGCAAGTTGCCGGCGACCATGCTGCTGCGTGCGCTGGGTTATAACACCGAGCAGGTGCTCGAGCTGTTCTTCGAGACCAATACCTTCAGCTTCGACCGCGAGGGTATCTATCTGACGCTGGTGCCGGACAGGTTGCGCGGCGAAAGCGCGGCGTTCGATATCAAGGATGACAAAGGCAAGGTCATCGTCGAGGCGGGTCGCCGCATCATGGCGCGCCATATCAATGAGATCAAGAAGGCGGGTATCGAGAAGCTCGCCGTGCCGCGCGAATATGTGATCGGCAAGGTGGTGGCGCGCGATGTCGTCGACCAGGGCACGGGAGAGGTGGTGGCGAACGCCAATGACGAGATCACGTCCGACCTGCTGAACAAGCTGATCAAGGCCGGTGTGGCCCAGATCCAGGTGCTGTTCACCAACGATCTGGATCGCGGCCCGTATATTTCCGATACGCTGCGTATAGACCATACCCGTAGCGATCTGGATGCGCAGGTGGAAATCTACCGCATGATGCGTCCGGGTGAGCCGCCGACCAAGGAAGCGGCGCAGGCCCTGTTCACCAACCTGTTCTTCAGTCTCGATCGCTACGACCTGTCGCCGGTCGGGCGCATGAAGTTCAATCGCCGTGTCGGCCGCAGCGAGATCACCGGCCCCGGCGTGTTGGCCAACGACGACATCATCGCGGTCATGAAGGTGTTGATCGATATCAAGAACGGAAATGGCACCGTGGACGACATCGATCACCTTGGCAACCGCCGCATCCGCAGTGTCGGTGAAATGGTGGAAAACCAGTTCCGCGCCGGATTGGTGCGTGTCGAGCGCGCCGTCAAGGAACGCCTGAGCCTGGCCGAGTCGGAAGGGCTGATGCCGCAGGAACTGATCAACGCCAAGCCGGTATCGGCGGTGATCAAGGAGTTCTTCGGCTCCAGCCAGTTGTCGCAATTCATGGATCAGAACAATCCGCTCTCCGAGGTGACTCACAAGCGGCGTATTTCCGCGCTGGGGCCGGGTGGCTTGACACGTGAGCGCGCCGGATTCGAAGTGCGCGACGTGCATCCCACTCACTACGGACGTGTTTGCCCGATCGAGACGCCGGAAGGTCCGAACATCGGCTTGATCAACTCGCTGGCGGTCTATGCCCGCACCAACGAGTATGGTTTCCTTGAGACCCCCTATCGCAAGGTGGCCGATGGCAAGGTGACCGATAAGATCGAGTACCTGTCGGCCATCGAGGAAGGGCAGTATGTCATTGCCCAGGCGAGCGCCAAGATCGCTGCCGGCGGCAAGCTGGTCGAGGATCTGGTGTCGTGCCGTCATCAGAACGAATTCACTTTGGTGACGCCTGATCGTATCGAATATATGGACGTCTCGCCGCGTCAAACCGTGTCGGTGGCGGCCGCGTTGATTCCATTCCTTGAGCACGACGACGCCAACCGCGCCTTGATGGGCTCCAACATGCAGCGTCAGGCGGTGCCGACGCTGCGCGCCGAAAAGCCGTTGGTGGGTACCGGCATCGAGCGGGCGGTGGCGATCGATTCCGGTGTGACGGTGGTGGCCCGCCGTGGCGGTGTGATCAACGCCGTCGATTCGGGCCGTATCGTGGTGCGTGTCAATGACGATGAAACGGTGGCGGGCGAGCCGGGCGTCGATATTTACAATTTGACCAAATATGTCCGCTCCAACCAGAACACCTGTATCAACCAGCGTTCGCTGGTGAATGTGGGCGATGTGGTGGCGCGCGGCGATGTGCTGGCCGACGGCCCTTCGACGGATACCGGCGAGCTGGCGCTGGGGCAGAACGTGCTGGTCGCCTTCATGCCCTGGAACGGGTACAACTTCGAGGACTCCATCCTGATTTCGGAGCGGGTGGTGCAGGAGGATCGTTTCACCACCATCCATATCGAAGAACTGACCTGCGTGGCGCGCGATACCAAGCTCGGCGCCGAGGAAATCACGGCGGACATTCCGAATGTCAGCGAGTCGGCGCTGGCCAAGCTGGACGAATCGGGCATCATCTTCATCGGCGCCGAGGTGGTGCCGGGCGACATCCTGGTCGGCAAGGTCACGCCCAAGGGCGAAACCCAGCTTACCCCGGAGGAAAAGCTGCTGCGCGCGATCTTCGGCGAGAAGGCTTCCGACGTGAAGGATACCTCGTTGCGCGTGCCTTCCGGCATGAGCGGCACGGTGATCGACGTTCAGGTGTTTACCCGCGATGGTGTGCAGAAGGACAAGCGTGCGCAGGATATCGAGCGCGCCGCGCTGGACAGGGTCAAGAAGGATTTGCATGACCAGTACCGCATCGTCGAGGACGATATTTATCAGCGCGTCGAGAAGCTGCTGCAAGACAAGGTTGCGGAAGGCGGTCCGAAGGGTCTGAAGGCGGGCGGCAAGGCGACGGCGGATTATCTGGCCGAACTGCCGCGCGAGAAGTGGTTCGAGATCCGGTTGCGCGATGACGAGACCAATCAGCAGCTCGAACAGCTCGGTGAACAGCTCAAGCAGCAGCGCGTCGATTTCGATGCCAGACTGGAAGAAAAACGCGCCAAGCTGACCGCGGGCGATGAGCTGGCGGCCGGTGTGCTCAAAATGGTCAAGGTGTATCTGGCCGTCAAGCGCCGTATCCAGCCGGGCGACAAGATGGCGGGGCGCCATGGTAACAAGGGTGTGGTGTCGATGATCGTGCCTGCCGAAGACATGCCCTACATGGCGGACGGCACATCGGTGGACATCGTGCTCAATCCGCTGGGCGTGCCGTCGCGTATGAACGTCGGCCAGGTGCTGGAGACCCATCTGGGCTGGGCGGCGAAAGGCTTGGGGCTGAAGATCGGCCGCATGCTCGAAGCCCGGCAGAAGGCGGGAGAAGTGCGCACCTTCCTGGAGAAGATTTACAACAGCAGCGGCAAGAAGGAGGATCTCGGCTCGCTGAGCGACGACGAGATCATCGCGCTGGGGCGCAACCTGGTCGCCGGTGTGCCGATGGCAACGCCGGTATTCGATGGTGCGACCGAGGCGGAGATCAAGACCATGCTGGCGCTGGCCGATCTGCCGCAAAGCGGGCAAACCACGCTCCACGACGGCCGCACCGGCGATGCTTTCGAGCGTCAGGTGACCGTCGGCTATATGTACATGCTGAAGCTCAATCACCTGGTGGACGACAAGATGCATGCGCGTTCCACGGGTCCGTACAGCCTGGTCACCCAGCAGCCGCTGGGCGGCAAGGCACAGTTCGGTGGCCAGCGCTTCGGCGAGATGGAAGTGTGGGCGCTGGAGGCTTATGGCGCCGCCTATACCCTGCAAGAAATGTTGACCGTGAAGTCGGACGATGTCGCCGGCCGTACCAAGATGTACAAAAACATCGTCGACGGCGATCACCGCATGGAGGCGTCCATGCCCGAGTCCTTCAACGTGCTGGCCAAGGAAATCCGGGCGCTGGGTATCGACATCGAACTGGCGGAAGGCTGAGTTAAAAAGAAGTAGCGAGCAGCGACGGTTTGTTTTTTCGTGACGTGTGCTCGCTACTTTCTACTTGTCACTCGCTACTTAATTAAGCAGGAGATACGGCATTGAGAGAACTACTGAACGCGTTGAAGCAGCACGGTCCGTCCGAGGAGTTTGACGCCATCCGCATCGGTCTGGCATCGCCCGAGAAAATCCGCGCTTGGTCCTTCGGCGAGGTGAAGAAGCCCGAAACCATCAATTACCGCACCTTCAAGCCGGAGCGTGACGGCTTGTTCTGCGCCAAGATTTTCGGACCGATCAAGGATTACGAATGCTTGTGCGGTAAGTACAAGCGCCT
This sequence comes from Gammaproteobacteria bacterium, assembly GCA_033717875.1. Classification (GTDB taxonomy): domain Bacteria; phylum Pseudomonadota; class Gammaproteobacteria; family Ga007554; genus SBBG01. The sequence goes on along the minus strand of JADDKJ010000016.1, from coordinate 21,685 downwards.
CAAGCATCGCGGCGTGATCTGCGAGAAGTGCGGCGTGGAAGTGACGCTCACCAAGGTGCGCCGCGAGCGCATGGGTCACATCGAGCTGGCCAGCCCGGTGGCCCACATCTGGTTCCTGCGCTCCTTGCCGTCGCGCATGGGGCTGTTGCTCGACATGACGCTGCGCGACATCGAGCGCGTGCTCTATTTCGAATCCTTTGTCGTGATCGAGCCTGGCATGACGCGTCTGGAGCGCGGCCAATTGCTGTCCGACGAGGCTTATCTCGAGGCCATCGAGGAATATGGCGACGAGTTCGACGCGCGCATGGGCGCCGAGGCGATCTACGAGCTGCTGCGCGCCATGGATCTCAAGAGTGAAGTGGCGCGCTTGCGCGAGGAGATTCCGGCGACCACCTCCGAGACGAAATCGAAGAAGCTGACCAAGCGTCTCAAGCTGATGGAAGCCTTCCTGGAGTCGGGCAACAATCCGAAGTGGATGGTGATGACCGTGCTGCCGGTGCTGCCGCCGGAATTGCGTCCGTTGGTGCCGCTCGATGGCGGACGCTTCGCCACCTCCGATCTGAACGACTTGTATCGCCGCGTCATCAACCGCAACAATCGTTTGAAGCGGTTGCTGGATCTCAATGCGCCGGACATCATCGTGCGCAACGAAAAGCGCATGTTGCAGGAAGCCGTGGATGCGCTGCTGGACAACGGCCGCCGCGGCAAGGCGATCACCGGTTCCAACAAGCGGCCGCTGAAGTCGCTGGCGGACATGATCAAGGGCAAGCAGGGCCGCTTCCGTCAAAACCTGCTTGGCAAGCGCGTCGATTACTCCGGCCGTTCCGTGATCGTGGTCGGTCCCACGCTCAAGCTGCATCAGTGCGGCCTGCCGAAGAAGATGGCGCTCGAACTGTTCAAGCCGTTCATCTTCAGCAAGCTGGAGCGGCGCGGTCTGGCGACCACCATCAAGGCCGCCAAAAAGCTTGTCGAACGTGAAGGGCCGGAGGTGTGGGATATCCTGGAAGAGGTGATTCGCGAGCATCCGGTGATGTTGAACCGTGCGCCGACGCTGCACCGTCTTGGCATCCAGGCGTTCGAGCCGGTGCTGATCGAGGGTAAGGCGATCCAGCTTCATCCGCTGGTCTGTACCGCGTTCAACGCCGACTTCGACGGTGACCAGATGGCGGTGCATGTGCCGTTGTCGCTGGAAGCGCAGCTCGAAGCGCGCACGCTGATGATGTCCACCAACAACGTGCTGTCGCCCGCCAACGGCGAGCCCATCATCGTGCCGTCGCAGGACGTGGTGCTTGGCCTCTATTACATGTCCCGCGAGCGCATCAATGCGCGTGGCGAAGGCATGGTGTTCGCCGATATCGCCGAAGTGCATCGCGCCTACGAGAGCCGCGCGGCTGATTTGCAGGCCAAGGCCAAGGTGCGCATCCGCGAAGTGCTGATCGATGAAAATGGCGAGAAGCGCGAGTCCGTTCGGCTGGTGGACACCACCGTCGGCCGTGCGCTGTTGTTCGACATCCTGCCTGAAGGGTTGCCGTTCGAACTGGTCAACCAGAACATGACCAAAAAGACGATCTCGCGCCTGCTCAACTCGTGCTACCGCCAGTTGGGCCTGAAGGAGGCGGTGATTTTCGCCGACCGTCTGATGTATACCGGTTTTTCCTACGCCACGCGCGCCGGTGTGTCGATCGGCGTGGACGACATGGTGGTGCCGGATCAGAAGGCCGACATCATCGATGCCGCCGAGCAGGAAGTGAAGGAAATCGAGAACCAGTACGTTTCGGGTCTGGTGACCAACGGCGAGCGCTACAACAAGGTTGTCGACATCTGGTCGCACACCAATGATCAGGTGGCGAAGGCGATGATGGACAAGCTCGGCACGGAGATCGTCAAGGATGCGCAGGGCAAGGAGGCGAAACAGCCTTCTTTCAACTCCATCTACATGATGGCCGACTCCGGCGCCCGTGGTAGCGCCGCGCAGATCCGCCAGCTCGCGGGCATGCGCGGCCTGATGGCCAAGCCGGACGGCTCGATCATCGAGACGCCCATCACGGCGAATTTCCGTGAAGGCCTGGACGTGTTGCAATACTTCATCTCGACTCACGGCGCGCGCAAGGGTCTGGCCGACACCGCGCTCAAGACCGCCAACTCCGGTTACCTGACCCGCCGTCTGGTGGACGTGGCCCAGGATCTGGTGATCTCGGAGCAGGACTGCGGCACGGTGCATGGCTTGACCATGATGCCGCTCATCGAAGGCGGCGACGTGGTGGAGCCGTTGCGCGAGCGCGTCTTGGGCCGCGTGTTGGCCGCCGACGTGATGATGCCGGGTTCGGCCACCGAGGTGGCGATACCGGCCGGCGCGCTGCTGGATGAGCGCCTGGTGGACAAGCTCGAAGAGATGAGCATCGATCAGGTCAAGGTGCGTTCCCCGATCACCTGCGAAACGCGCTATGGCATTTGCGCCTCCTGCTATGGCCGCGATCTCGGTCGTGGTCATCGCGTCAACATCGGTGAGGCGGTGGGCGTAATCGCCGCGCAGTCGATCGGTGAGCCCGGCACCCAGCTCACCATGCGTACCTTCCACATCGGCGGCGCGGCATCGCGTTCCGCGGCCGTCAACTGCGTGGAGATCAAGACCAAGGGCAAGGTGCGTCTGCACAATATCAAACTCGTGCAGCATGCCAGCGGCAACAACGTCGCGGTGTCGCGTTCCGGCGAGCTGACCATCGTCGACGAGTTCGGCCGCGAGCGTGAGCGTTACAAGATCCCCTACGGCGCGGTGCTTACCGTCAGCGATGGTGATACCGTGGAAGCCGGTCAGATCCTCGCCAACTGGGATCCCCATACCCACCCGGTGGTCACCGAAGTGGCCGGCCGTATCAAGTTCACCGACGTGCAGGAAGGCGTGACGGTGCAGCGGCAGGTGGACGAAGTGACGGGCCTGTCCAACATGGTGGTGACCGATCCCAAGCAGCGCGGCGCAACCGCCAAGGATCTGCGTCCGATGATCCGGCTGGTCGATGCCAACGACAAGGAGCTGCGTCTGGCCGGCACCGAGATCCCCGCGATCTACTTCCTGCCGGCGGGCGCCATCATCAACCTGGAAGACGGCTCTGAAGTGGGCGTGGGCGATGTCATCGCACGTATTCCCCAGGAAACCACCAAGACCCGCGACATCACCGGCGGTCTGCCGCGAGTGGCCGATTTGTTCGAGGCGCGCAAGCCCAAGGATCCGGCGATACTCGCCGAAACCTCCGGCACGGTCAGCTTCGGCAAGGAGACCAAGGGTAAGCGGCGCTTGGTCATCACCGGCAAGGACGGCGAGCAGCATGAGGAGTTGATTCCGAAATGGCGCCATGTGACGGTATTCGAAGGCGAGCATGTCGAAGGCGGCGAAGTCATCGTCGATGGCGCGCCGGATCCGCATGACATCCTGCGTCTGCTGGGCGTCGCGCCGCTGGCCAATTACATCGTCAACGAGGTGCAGGACGTGTATCGCCTGCAAGGCGTGAAGATCAACGACAAGCACATCGAGGTCATCGTGCGCCAGATGTTGCGCAAGATCGAAATCACCAGCCCCGGCGACACCAAGTTCATCAAGGGTGAGCAGATGGATCGGGCGCGGGTGCTCGACGAGAATGAGCGCGTGCTGGCCGAGGGCAAGCTGCCTGCGAGCTATGAGATCCAGTTGATGGGCATCACCAAGGCCTCGCTGGCCACCGAATCGTTCATCTCCGCGGCCTCTTTCCAGGAGACCACCCGCGTATTGACCGAAGCGGCGGTGAGCGGCAAGACCGACGATCTGCGCGGCTTGAAGGAAAACGTCATCGTCGGCCGCCTGATCCCCGCCGGTACCGGCCTCGCCTACCACAGCGAACGTCGCCGCAAGCGCGGCAAGTACCGTCTGGATGAGGAAGCCGCGGCGGCCGCCGCCCAGGAGGCCAAGGCGATTGACGCGGCGGAGGAGGCCTTCAACTCCAGCGCCGCAGAGTAGCAGACGCTATCCTGGTCAGACCGAAACCCGCCTTTCCTTGCTGGAGGGCGGGTTTTTTTATGCCGTTATGAAAAGCTTGTTTGCATCAGAACGGTTCGCTCGATAATCTGCATTTTCAACGATGAAACGGAGGGAGTATGAAAAAGATTCTGGTTTTCTTGGCAGCATCGGCATTGCTTGTGACGGGAGGCTGCGCGAACCTGAAAAAACCGACGATGGAAACGCTTGATACGGTTCCCGTCGTGGAATTTGGAAACGATGCGCCGGCCAACGGAGATTTCATCCTCTATTTCCCGGCGGGAAAACCTATCCCCGTAGTTGCTGCGATCAAAGGTTCCGCACTTGCTCAAGAGGCTGAAAGCACGCTCAACGTCACCCTCAAGAAAGACATCTACGCATATAAGAGCTGGGTAAGCTTCGACCGCAAGACGTGGCAGCGGGGTGATGAAGTTCTCGGTTTCAAGTTTGAAATCAAGGTTCCCGGCCCCGAGCATCCCAAACCTGGGTTGATGGGATTTCGGGTGGATTTGAAACAGTAAAGCAGCAAAATTAGAGGGGTCAAAGCCCTTTAATAGGGAACTTGCGAATGGCTGCTAAGGTCGAGAAGTAGTCGCCAAGTTGAATCGGCCGTTCATGGCGACTCTGTCTCCGGCATGCAGTCCGCTTTCGACAACGCTGAAATCGCGCGTTCGTGAACCAAGCTGCACGGTTCTTTTATGCAGTTCGCCGGGGGCGGTTTCCACGAACACAAAGGTGCGCTTTCCTTCCGTTATCAAGGCGCTGGTGGGCACCATCAGTACTGGCTGACCGCTGTCATCGAGCGGCGTTACCCGCGCAAGCATCTCTGGTCTCAGGTGGCCTTCGGGGTTGTCCAGTATCACTCGCGCCCGGGTGCGGCGTGGGGTGGAGTCCGTGATTTCGATAATGTTCTCTACTTTCGTCATGAAGATCTGACCAGGATGGGCTTCAACGCTCACGGCCACCGATTGCCCGGTGCGCAGTTTGCCGGGATCGCTCTCGGTTAATTCAACGGTTATCCAGAGGTGGGTGGGGTCGCTGATTACAAACAGCGGCTTGGACAGGCCAGGGTGGATCTGCATGCCAGGGTTAACGTTGCGCTCGGTGATGATCCCGCTGACGGGGGCGTGCAAAATAGGGAATTGGTTGCTCTGGGGTGGATTGTCGAGGCGCATCCTGGCGCGGCGTGACGCCGCTTCCGCCTTGGCTAGATCCATCAACGCCTGATCCAGATTTCGGCGCGCGATGGACTGCAATTCGGAGTGCCGGTGTATCTTGGCGCTGTGCAGCTCCGACTGGAATCCACCCAGATGGGCGTGGGGAATCATCTGCCGCTCGAAAAGCATCCGGGCGCGCTCGTAGGCTGCGCGATACTGCGCCAGCTCGGCATCGGCCTTGGCGACATCGTCAAGCGCCGCGCCCAGTTCCGGCATATCCAGCTCCAGCAACGTCTGCCCCCTGTATACCGCGTCCCCAGGCTTGGCACCAATGCGGGTGACGCGTCCGGCGACGGATGCGTCGACACGGCTGATACGCTCTTCATCGTAGGCAATGCGGCCGGGCAGCGGCTCGCTCAGGGGGCGAAGGCTGGGGTTGATGACGGTGATATTCAGCGCGGAGAATTGTGGGGTGTTGGGCGGGTATCGCAGTACGTCCGTGTCCTGATGTGCCGCCGCGTGGGTGGCATAGACACAAAAAAACAACGGCAGTAAAAGATGTTTGGGATACTTCATGGGCTGATTCTCTGCGCGACACCTATTGTGAGAGACAACGAATCACCGATTTTTTACGCTATGTCTCCTTGAAACCACCCCAGCTTACCATGCAGCCTGACCACCTCGCCGACGATCAACAGCGTAGGGGCATGCACCTCCGTGGTGGCGACAATGCCCGGCAGGGTTTCCAGTGTGCCGGTGAGCACGCGCTGTTGCGGAGTGGTGCCTTGCTGGATGAGGGCGATGGGCGTGGCGGCGGGCAGGCCGTGGTGGATCAATTCCCGGCATAAGATATCGAGGCCGGTCAGACCCATGTAGATGACCACGGTTTGCTGGGGTTGTGTCAGATTGGCCCAGTTGAGGTCCATGGTGCCGTCTTTGAGATGACCGGTGACGAAGACCACGGATTGAGCGTAATCGCGATGGGTGAGGGGGATGCCGGCGTAGCTGGCGCAGCCGGAGGCGGCGGTGATGCCGGGGACGATCTGGAACTGGATGCCTTCTTCGGCCAGGGTTTCGATCTCTTCGCCGCCGCGGCCGAAGATGAAGGGATCGCCGCCCTTCAGGCGCAGCACGCGCTTGCCCTGCTTGGCGAGGCGCACCAGTTCCTGATTGATTTCTTCCTGGCGCAGGGTGTGGAAGGCGCGCTTTTTGCCAACATAGATGCGCTCGGCCTCGCGCCGCACCAGATCCAGTATCGCCGGTGTCACGAGGCGGTCATAGAGCACGACATCGGCCTGTTGCATCAGGCGCAGGGCGCGGAAGGTGAGCAGGTCGGGGTCGCCGGGACCGGCGCCGACGAGGTAGACTTCGCCGCGCGCCAGTGCGGCGGTTTCGTCCGTGTTGTCTAATGCGGCCTGAAGGGCGGCGCTCGCCTCGTCATCGCGTCCTGTGTAGACCAGCTCGGCGATGGGGCCTTGAAAAACCTTTTCCCAGAAACGGCGGCGCTCGGCGGTGTTTCGCAGACGTTGCTTGACCTGATCACGAAAGCGCCCGGCCATGTCGGCCAGCCGGCCATAGGAGGCGGGTATCAGCGTTTCCAGCCGTGCGCGTAACAGGCGCGCCAGCACCGGCGACGCGCCGCCGGTGGAAATGGCGGCGATGACCGGCGAGCGGTCGATGATGGAGGGCAGGACGAAGCTGCACAGTTCGGGGTGATCGACGACATTGACGGGGATGCCGCGTTGTCTTGCCAATTCAGAAACCCGCTGATTGATTGCCGTGTCATCCGTCGCCGCGATCGCCAAAGCCATGCCTGTGAGATCCCTGTCCTGAAACGGCGCGGCGCGGTGCCGGATGTTACCGGCGTCGCGCAGCTCGGCGAGCGTCTCGTTCAATTCCGGTGACACCACACTGACCTGTGCCCCGGCGCGCAGCAACAGCCGCACCTTGCGCGCGGCGATCTCGCCACCGCCGACGACCAGGCAGGATGTATTTTTGATGTTGAGAAATACCGGCAGGAAGTCCATGTTTCTTTGACGTAGGGTGCGTTTCACGCACCGCATAAAAATGAAGGGTGCGTATGGCGCACCCTACGAATTATCCAATGACCCTTAGGCCGCCCATATAAGGCCCCAGCGCTTCGGGAACGCGAATGCGCCCATCGTTTTCCTGATAGTTTTCCATGATCGCCACCAGGGTGCGTCCCACCGCCAGGCCCGAGCCGTTAAGCGTATGCACCAGCTCCGGCTTGCCGGTGGCGGGATTGCGCCAGCGGGCCTGGAGGCGGCGCGCCTGGAAATCCGCGAAGTTGCTGCACGAGGAAATTTCGCGGTATTTGCCCTGGCCGGGCAGCCACACCTCGAGATCGTAGGTCTTGGCGGAGGCGAAGCCCATGTCGCCGGTACACAGCGCCATGACGCGGTAGGGCAGGCCAAGCTTTTGCAGCACGGTTTCGGCGTGCGCGGTGAGTTGTTCATGCGCCGCCCAGGAATCCTCGGGACGCACGATCTGCACCAGCTCCACTTTCTCGAACTGGTGCTGGCGGATCATGCCGCGCGTGTCCTTGCCATAAGAGCCGGCCTCGCTGCGGAAGCACGGCGTGTGGCAGACGTACTTGCGCGGCAGGTAGTCGGCATCGATGATCGTGTCGCGCACGATGTTGGTGACCGGCACCTCGGCGGTGGGGATGAGGTAGTAATTTTGCTCGCTCTTTAGCGCGAACAGATCTTCCTCGAATTTCGGCAGTTGCCCCGTGCCGCGCAGGCTGTCGGCGTTGACCAGATAGGGTACATAGGTTTCCGTGTAACCATGCTGCTGGGTGTGCAGGTCGAGCATGAACTGGATCAGCGCGCGGTGCAGGCGGGCGAGCGGGCCGCTCATCACGGCGAAACGGCTGCCCGTGATCTTGGCGGCGGTTTCGAAATCAAGCAGGCCGTTCGCCGCGCCCAGATCGACATGATCCTTGGCGTCGAAATCGAAACGCGGCGGTTCGCCCCAGCGGCGTATTTCGAGATTATCGTTCTCGTCGCGGCCGTCGGGCACGCTCTCATGTGGAATATTCGGGATGCCGAGCAAAATGGCGTCGAATCCCGCCTGGATTTTCTCAAGCTGTGTTTCGGCCTCTTTAAGCCGGTCGCCCAAATCGGCGACGGCGGCGAGCAGCGGCGCGATGTCTTCACCGGCGGCCTTGGCCTTGCCTACAGCCTTGGCGGAGCTGTTGCGCTCGCTTTGCAGATCCTGGGTCAGCATTTGCAATCGCTTGCGTTCGCTTTCGAGCGCGGCGAATTTTTCAGTGTCGAGCGCAAAACCGCGCCGCGCCAATTGGCGGGCGGTCTCGTCGAGATGGGAGCGCAGTAATTTCGGATCGAGCATTATTGTTCCTTATGTGCGGTTGGCAGAATTATAACGGTATCTGCCGCGCGACCACCATGCCCACCCAGGTGGCGGCAAGACAGACAGCGATGCTGAGCAGGATATACAGCGACGCCTTGAAGGGCTCTCCCATTTCAAACAGGGTGAGGGTTTCCATGGAAAAGCTGGAAAAGGTGGTGAAGCCGCCGAGCACGCCGGTCAGCAGCGCCGCGCGCCATTCCAGACTGACATTGAATTTGTCGATCAGCAGTACGCACAACAGGCCCATCACGAACGAGCCGAGCACATTCACCGTCAGTGTGCCATAGGGAAATCCGCGCCCGGCGATGCCATGCACCCAGGTCGACATCCAGAAGCGCAGCGCCGAGCCCAGCGCGCCACCTGCCGCAATCGCCAATACCTGTTTCAAGGTTATCTGCTTTCGAGTTTGATGGCCTGGGCGCGGAAGTTGATCGTGTAGTAGCTGGTGATCGAGGTGGTTTGCTGCGTGGGACGCGTGCGCAGCGCCAGCAACTGGGCATCGGTCATTGGTGCGGCGATGAACGGTGTGCCGCCCCAGCCCGAGGTTGAGATCAACGTGTCTCCCGACAGCACCTCGCGCGTGATCTCGATCACACCGTCGGCGCCGGCGCTGGCCGCCTGTTTCTTCAGTTCTTCCAGCGCCGCCGCTTCGGCCTGGGCGATCCCATAATTGCCGGAGACGGGCACGCTGGAGGTGACCAATGCGATTTTTTTATAGGACGTGTTGGGCGGCGTCACAAAAAGTTGCACGGTTTCGACGGGAGCCGGGGTTGCCGGTTTGAGCCCGGACAACATCACCACGCCGCCCGATGTTCTGAAAGGGGCGGCGCAGGCCCCAAGCATGAGAATCATTGCGCAGCTTGCCAACAATTTAAGCCGGACGTGTTTCATTGCGTTGCCCTCATAAAGGTTTTTTTATCCTGCTGGGTGATATTGCGGTGCGTGCGACGCCCCCTAGGTTCTGTTGACATTTTGGATCTACTGCGGTCACACAGGGTGATCCCCCTCAAAGCGTACTCCTTGCAGGCGCCTCAACGTACCGCAAGTACGCCTTCGCCGCCTTCCAGTCCGTGCACTTTGACGGGGATCACCCCGCGTACCCTCGCTACGATCCAAAATGTCAACAGAACCTACGGAAGCATCAGGATTTTTGATTGTTTTTGTCCCGCTTCCTCAGCTCTGACAACTTCTCGCCGATTTTGATCTCCAGCCCGCGCGCCACGGGATAATAATACTGTCTTTCACCCATTTCCTCGGGAAAATATTTCTCTCCCGCCGCATAACCCTCGGTTTCATCATGCGCATAACGGTAGCCGTGGCCGTAGCCCAAGCCTTTCATCAGGCGGGTGGGCGCGTTGCGCAGGTGCATCGGCACTTCCATCGTGCCGAATGTGCGGGCGTCGTTCATGGCGGCATTGAAGGCTGTATAGACGGCGTTGCTCTTGGGCGCGCAGGCCAGGTATGCCACCGCCTGCCCCAGCGCCAGTTCGCCCTCGGGGCTGCCCAGCCGCTCCTGCACATCCCAGGCGTTCAGCGCCAGTTGCAGGGCGCGCGGGTCGGCGTTGCCGATGTCCTCGCTCGCCATGCGCGCGATGCGCCGCGCCAGATAGAGCGGGTCGCAACCGCCGTCGAGCATGCGCGCCAGCCAGTACAGCGCCGCATCCGGGGCGGAACCGCGCACCGACTTGTGCAGCGCCGAGATCTGATCATAGAAATATTCGCCGCCCTTGTCGAAGCGGCGCACCCCGCCCGACAGCACTTCATCGAGCAACTCTTCGGTGACGACTTCGCGGCCATCTTCCGGCTGGGCAAGATCGGACACCATTTCCAGAAAATTGAGCGCGCGGCGCGCATCGCCATCGGCGGCCGCGGCGATGCGGTCGCGCAGTTCCTCGGCGATGTCGAGCGGGCGGCTGCCCAAGCCGCGCTCCGCGTCTGTCAGGGCGCGGTCGATGACGCGGCGGATATCGGCGCTTTGCAGGCTTTTCAGCACATACACCCGCGCCCGCGACAGCAGCGCGTTGTTGAGCTCGAAGGAGGGATTCTCGGTGGTGGCGCCGATGAAGACGAAAGTGCCGTCTTCCACATAGGGAAGAAAGGCGTCCTGCTGCGCCTTGTTGAAGCGGTGCACCTCGTCGACGAACAGTACCGTCCCCTGACCGTGTTCCAGGCGCGCCTGCTTGGCCTTGTCCACGGCGGCGCGGATTTCCTTTACTCCGGCGAGCACGGCGGACAGGGTGAGAAACTGCGCCTCGGCGCGCTGCGCGATCAGCCGCGCCAAGGTGGTCTTGCCCGTCCCCGGCGGCCCCCAGAACACCATCGAGTGCAAACGGCCGGACTCGATCGCCAGACGCAGCGGTTTGCCGGGGCCGAGCAGATGGGGCTGGCCGGAAAAGTCTTCCAGCCGGCCGGGGCGCATACGGTCGGCGAGGGGCTGGCTGTCGATTCCGGTGGGGCTGTGGATATCGCGTTTCAATTCTCGGGACTCGGTAGGTGAGTGTGCGCGGCATGCTTTTACAAAAATGCCATACGAATTATACAACAACCGAGCACCGTCTTTCCCTTACAATACAGCTATCTGAATATCGCATTTCGGGAGAAATCATGCACAGCCTTTGGAATGACCAGGAAGCCAGCCAATATTCAGGCGATTTGGGTCTGCGCGTCTACACCTCGCGCCTGCTGGGGCGCGACACGACGCTGGTGTTGCATGGCGGCGGCAATACCTCGGTGAAAGTCATCGAAAAAAATATCCTCGGCGAGGACGAGACCCTGCTATACGTGAAGGGCAGCGGCTGGGATCTGGAGACCATCGAGGCGGCGGGATTCTCGCCGGTGCGATTGAATCACATGCTGGCGCTGGCCAGGCTCGAAACCCTGTCCGATCCGCAGATGGTGAACGAGCTGGTCACGCACATGACGCGCGCCTCCGCGCCCACGCCCTCGGTCGAGACCATCCTCCACGCCATTCTTCCCTACAAGTATGTGGATCACACCCATGCCGATGCCGTGGTGACCATCACCAATACCGAAGGCGGCCTGGAGCGCATCAAGGCGATTTACGGCGATAGCGTGGTCATCATCCCCTACATCATGCCGGGCTTCGACCTGGCGCGGTTATGCGCCATCGAGTTCGCGCGACAGGTACATGAGAACACCATCGGCATGGTATTGATGAACCACGGCATATTTTCTTTCGGCGAGACGGCGCGGGTTTGCTATGAGCGCATGATCGACCTCGTATCGCGCGCCGAGCGTTATCTCGCCGAGCAGGACGCGTGGGAACTGCCCGCGCCGGTCGCCGTGGCTTCACCCAAGCCGCAGCGCGAGGAGATCGCCCACTTGCGCCGCGATGTTTCCGACGTTGCGGGATTCCCGGTGGTCTTGTCCGTCGATGCCGGTTCGCAGAGCCTGGCCTTTGCCCGCCGTGACGATGTGGCGGTGATTTCGCAGCAAGGCCCGGCCACGCCCGATCATGTCATCCGCACCAAACGCCTGCCGTTGCTCGGTCGCGATGTCGCCTCTTATGCGGCGGCCTACAAACATTATTTCGACGAACACGCGTCCGCCGCGCGCGAACCCAAGACCATGCTCGACCCCGCGCCGCGCGTGATTCTCGATCCCGCGCTGGGCCTGTGTTGCGTAGGACGCACCGCCAAAGACGCCGCGATTGTCAGAGATATCTACCAGCACACCATCGAAGTCATCCTGCGCGCAACGGCGCTGGGCGGCTGGCGGGCGCTGTCCGCCCGCGACATCTTCGACATGGAATACTGGGATCTGGAGCAGGCCAAGCTGCGCAAGGGTGGCAAGCCGCCGCAGTTCACCGGCGAGATCGCCCTGGTCACCGGCGCCGCCTCCGGCATCGGCAAGGCTTGTGTCGATGCCCTGCTCGCGCGCGGTGCGGCGGTGGTCGGGCTGGACATCAATCCCGCTGTCTCGACCTTGCACAAGCGGCCCGGCTTTCTCGGCCGGGTGTGCGATGTCACCGACGAGGCGCAGATCACCGACGTGCTGGAGGCCTGTGTGCGCGCCTTCGGCGGCCTGGACATGCTGATCCTCAACGCCGGCATCTTCCCGCCGGGTTGCCGCATCGAGTCCCTGCCAACAGAGGAATGGCGCAAGGTCATGAGCATCAATCTCGACGCCAATCTGATCCTGATGCGCGAGGCGCATCCGCTGCTCAAGCGCGCCCCCAGGGGCGGGCGCGTCGTGGTCATGGGCTCCAAGAACGTCCCCGCACCCGGGCCGGGGGCCGTGGCCTACTCGGCCGCCAAGGCCGCCCTGAATCAACTGGCGCGCGTCGCCGCCCTGGAGTGGGGCAAGGACGGCATCCGCATCAACTCCCTGCATCCCAATGCCGTGTTCGACACCGGCATCTGGACCGACGAAGTCCTCAAGGCGCGCGCCGCGCACTACGGTCTGAGCGTGGAGGAATACAAGCGCCGCAACGTGCTGGGCGTGGAAGTCACCAGCCGCGACGTGGCCGAACTCGCCGCCGAAATGTGCGGTCCGTTGTTTGCCAAAACCACGGCGGCGCAGGTGCCGGTGGATGGGGGGAATGAGCGGGTGATTTGATGGGCGGAGATAATAAAAGGCAACGGTGGTCAGACATGGATTTCCGGTGCTGACGGCCAATACGGAGAAATTCTCAAGGATGCCGGGGCTGGCTGTGCTGCAATTTTGAGTCGCGGCCGCGCTCAGCAGCCCGGGGGTATCGAACCCGACGTGCTACCCTTGCAGATGTTTCCCGATCTCTTTCGCGTCACCGCCGGGTTCGTGCCGTATTTGAGAGGATTTTCCGCGGCATCGCGGAAGGCGTTCCAGTCTAGGTTGCTGACGGAGTCGTCCCCTCCGCCTATATAGGAATAGGTTCCCTGCCCGAACGTCTGGCTTGAGCCTCCTGTGCCTTCGACGAAGGTATAGCGTCCTCCTGTGATGTTCGAGTTCTGTTTGTTGGCCGTCATGAAATCGCCACTGGGGCCGTTGGCGTCGAAATTACCCATGATTCCGGCATTGGCGCCGGTGAGATTAACCTTGTTGGTCATGACTCCCGGTGTGGTGTTGGTGCTGTAATTGCTGTTGCTCATGTCCAGCACGTATTCGGCCGTCATGTCGGGCGTCGTGATGTTTTGGGTGATCTTGGGTTTGACGTTAAGGTCGCTTTTCAGGAATGTCTGCGACATTTGTCCATCGTTCATCACCTCTTTCATAATGACGCGGGTAGGAAAGCCGGAGCGGTTTCCCGTGCTACCGGAGGTCATATTGTTCAGGAGTGGATCGAAACCATTGCCGCCGTCCGTGCCGAAGCCGTTTTCGTCTCCACCGCTGTAGGAACAACCTTCCGCCACGCAGTTACTGGTACCTCGTTGTATGAATACCTCCTGTGCCCAAGGGATGGTGGACTCGTTGGCCGCGGTCGGCACGATAGGATTGCCGTTGCTATCGACGCTGCCGATAATCATGTGATAGTAGGTTCTTCCGTCCGCACCGGTGAGGAACTGCTGCAGAAAAGGTGTCTTGTCAGGGTCGCTGATGTTGCCGAACGATCCGGCCGGCACTGTGTTGCAGCCGTTGCCTGCATCCGCGACGCCCATATTGCACCTGAATCCCGCTTGATTGTTGAGTCCGGTTGCCGGAGTATCCCAGTTCAGAGCGAAGGGCGGCGCCGCATGGGCGGGTATGATGATGGCGGCCAGCAGCCACCACTTGCCCAGCGAAAGAAGCCGATTTTTCGATAATGTGGCCACAGTCGCGCCTTGTTACGGGGGTGGATCGGTCTCGTCCGTGGGCGTTCTGATGTCCAGTGTTAAAAATCCTCGTCTGAAATACCGACGAAGCTTTGCGTGTGTCCTCTCGATAGATATATCGGCAGGGGAGGGGTGGAGGTTTAGGGTGTTCTCAGAAAAAACCTATGAAGAGAGTGGATTTTGGGGCGCGGAGCGGGTCTCGCGGCGCTGCCGCTAAGAACAGGTTCTAATCCGCCCCGCATTTATACGGCGAATGCCCGGCCAGCTCCCTCATCTGTCTTTCCATCACGATTTTTTCGCGCTCCAGAAAGTCTTCGATGGCGTTGCGGAAGCCGGGATGGACAATCCAGTGGGCGGAATAGGTGGGTGTGGGCAGGAAACCGCGGCTGATTTTGTGTTCGCCCTGGGCGCCGGCTTCGAAGCGTTTCAGGCCGTGTTCGATGCAGTAGTCGATGGCACGGTAGTAGCAGGCTTCGAAGTGCAGGCTGTGGAAGTGTTCATTGCAGCCCCAGTGGCGGCCGTAAAGGGTGTCGCGGCCGCGCAGGAAGAAGGCACCTGCGACGTACCGTCCGCCGTGGCGGGCGAGGATGAGCAAGGTCTGGTCCGGCATGGTTCTGCCCAATTCCTTGAAGAAACCGGGGGTCAGCGAGGCGATGCCCCATTTTCTGTCGAAGGTGGATTGATAAAAGGCGTGAAAGATGTCCCATTGTTCTTCGCTGGTGTGATGGCCGTCCAACAGTTCCAGTGTCATACCCGCCTTGTTCACCTCTCTGCGCTCGCGCTTGATTTTCTTGCGTTTTTCGGCGGAAAGAGCGTTGAGAAAATCGTCGAAATCGCGGTAGCCCTGATTCGTCCAGTGGTATTGGCAGCCGACGCGTCGCAACAGGCCGTGCCGTTCCAGGCGTTGGGTATCGGTCTCGTGGGTGAATAGCCAATGCAAACCTGAGACGTTCAGGCGACGGGCATGATCCAGCGCGCCTTCGATCAGCCTATCGGCGACGGTTTCGCGTTGCGGTCCGTCGCCCACCAGCAGACGCGGGCCGGTGGCGGGAGTGTAGGGGACGGCGGCGACCAGTTTCGGATAATAGCGCAATCGCGCCCGCTCATAGGCCTCGGCCCAGGCCCAGTCGAACACGAACTCGCCGTAGGAGTTGTCCTTGAGGTACATCGGCACGGCGCCGAGCAGTTGGCCGTTGTCTTCAACGGTCAGGTGTTGAGGCCACCACCCCGCTTCGGCGCCGACACAGTGGTGGCGCTCCAGTGCGACGAGGAATTCGTGGCGCAGGAAAGGGTTGTCGTTGCCCGCCAGCGTGTTCCATTGGGCGGCAGGGAGGGTGGCCAGATTGTCGAGGAGGGCGAGGCGCAAGTGTCGCACCAGAGGGTTTACCGGGTTGATGCTTCCAATAAATCGATCACGGCATTGACGACCTTCAGGAATGACTCTTGTTTCAAGCGGCCAACCTCTGTGATCAGGAGATCGCTATTGGCAGTGAATAGTTTCCCTGGGCGGGCATAACTTACGATCCGAAGCGTTCCTTCGTGGAAGTCGCCGGTGGCAAGTGGTACCGCCAAGGGGTCGGCGTAGGCATTGCTGGTAACCTGGCACAAGATCCAGTCGCCCTTTGCCGTATCGGCAAGGACTACGGCGGGGCGAAGTTTTGATTGAGACAAGTCGGAGAAAGGAAAGGGAACCAGTACTACCGAGCCGGTTGCAGGTGTGACCATGCGGCGTCCTCCTCCGGGCGATTCCAATCCGCGGCAAGGGCCGTCTCGCTCAGTAATGCGGTTTCACTGGCGGGTGCGGAGGGGCCTTCATCCAGAATGGTTACCAGGGCGCGATGCGCCTCGGGAAGGCTGATGGATTCAAGCAATCGCACCCTGCCTTGTTCATCGATAATCGCTTCAACGGTTCTGATCATGGATGTCTCCAAACATTGATGTGCTCACCGTTGGAATCAACCCGCTTTCCCCAAGCCATCCAAATACTTCTCCGCATCCAGCGCCGCCATGCAGCCCGATCCCGCCGAGGTGATGGCCTGGCGGTAGATGTGGTCGGCGACGTCGCCGGCGGCGAACACGCCGGGGATGCTGGTGGCGGTGGCGTTGCCTTCGGAGCCGCTCTTGACCTTCAGGTAGCCGCCGTTCATCTCCAGTTGGCCGGTGAACAATTCGGTGTTGGGTTTGTGGCCGATGGCGATGAACACGCCTTGCAGCGGGATGTCCTTGGTGCCGCCGTCGACGGTGCTCTTGATGCGCATGCCGTTGACGCCCTTGGCGTCGCCCAGCACTTCATCGAGGGTGCTGTTCCATTCGATGCTGACCTTGCCGCCGTTGACCTTTTCCATCAGGTGGTCGGCGAGGATTTTTTCCGACTTGAATTTGTCGCGGCGGTGCACCACGGTGACGTGAGAGGCGATGTTGGACAGGTACAGCGCCTCTTCCACGGCGGTGTTGCCGCCGCCGATCACGGCCACGGGCTGGTTCCTGTAAAAGAATCCGTCGCAGGTGGCGCAGCCCGACACGCCGCGGCCCTTGTAGGCTTCTTCCGAGGGTAGGCCGAGGTACATGGCCGAGGCGCCGGTGGCGATGATCAGCGCGTCGCAGGTGTAGACGCCGCTGTCGCCGGTGAGGCGGAAGGGGCGTTGCTGCAACTCCGCCTGGTTGATGTGGTCGAAGATGATCTCGGTGCCGAAGCGTTCGGCGTGCTGGAGCATGCGCTCCATCAACTCGGGGCCTTGCACGCCCTGGGCGTCGCCGGGCCAGTTGTCCACGTCGGTGGTGGTGGTCAACTGGCCGCCCTGTTGCAGGCCGGTGACGAGCACGGGCTTGAGGTTGGCGCGCGCGGCATAGACGGCGGCGGTATAGCCGGCGGGGCCGGAACCGAGGATCAGAAGGCGGCAGTGTTTGGTCTGGCTCATGTTTTTGAATACCACGGAATGACTCAAGGGACTGTATAATATGCTACACATTGGACTGCTGGCAAAGGAAGCGCTGATTTATCAGCGCTTCCGTGCGGCATATGGAAGTGCCGCCATTTTCGATGGCGGTAGCCATTGAAAATGAAGGAAAGCAAAAATCACATTTTTGCTTTCCGTGCGCTGAGAATTCCGGGATGGAATTATTCAGCGCTTCCCAAATAGAGAGGTTTGAAGTTTTGGCGCAGGCAACACGCAAAAAACAGGACAGGGCGCCGCTCATCGGCCAGGTCACCCGGGGCGTGCGCGAGGGCGCGTTGCTGGTGCTGGGGGCGATAGCGATTTACCTGCTGGTATCGCTGGTCACCTACCATCCCTCCGACCCAGGCTGGTCGCACACCGGCTTGACGGACAGGGTGGAGAACAGCGGCGGGGTGGCGGGTGCATGGTTTTCGGACCTGTTTCTCTATGTCTTCGGTTATTTCGCCTACCTGTTTCCGGTGATGGTGGGTGTCGGCGGCTGGCTGCTGTACCGCGAGCGTGAGGCGGACAGCGTGGAAGCCTTGCGGCATCTCGGCCTGCGCGCGGCGGGGTTTGTGCTGACGATGGCGGCGGGCAGTGGGCTGGCGACGCTGCGTTTCAGTGGGGATGTGTCGGCGCTGCCACTTGATTCGGGCGGCATCCTCGGCGATGTCGTGTCGAAGACGCTGACGGACTCGTTCAGTGCGGTCGGCGCGACACTCTTCCTGCTGGCGCTGTTTCTCGCCGGTGTAACGCTTTTTACCGGCCTGTCGTGGTTTCGTCTAATGGACGCCACGGGGCGGTTGACCTTGCAGACCTTCGAGAACACACGCCAAGCCTGGCTGAGATTCCGGGAGAATCTGGCCGGACGCCGCGCGCGTCAGGAGCGTGGCGATGCCCTGGAGGCCGACAAGTCACAGCGCGAAAAGCGTCCTCCCCCGCGCATCGAGCCGGTGATCAAGAAGATCGAGTCCAGCCCTCGAGTGGAGAAGGAGCGGCAGATATCGATCCCGATGTTCGAGCACCCGGCCGAAACCGAACTGCCGCCCCTGGCCCTGCTCGATCCCGCCGAGCCGCACAAGGAGGCGATGTCTCCACAGGCGCTGGAGGCCATGTCGCGCCAGGTCGAAATGAAGCTGAAGGACTTCGGCATCGACGCCCAAGTGGTGGAGGTGCATCCGGGGCCGGTCATCACCCGCTTCGAGTTGCAGCCCGCCGCCGGTGTGAAGGTGAGTCAGATCACCGCGTTGGCCAAGGATCTGGCGCGTTCGCTGTCGGTGATCAGCGTGCGCGTGGTGGAAATCATTCCCGGCAAATCGGTGGTCGGCCTGGAGATTCCCAACGAGCACCGGGAAATCGTGCGCCTCTCCGAGATTCTGCGTTCCAAGGAATACGACAGCGCAACCTCGCCACTGAGCCTGGCGCTGGGCAAGGACATCGCCGGCCATCCGGTGGTGGTGGATCTCGCCCGTATGCCGCATCTGCTGGTGGCGGGCACCACCGGCTCGGGCAAATCGGTGGCGGTCAACGCCATGATCCTGAGCTTGCTGTACAACGCCACGCCCCGGGACGCGCGCCTGATCATGATCGATCCCAAGATGCTGGAATTGTCGATCTACGAGGGCATTCCGCATCTGCTCGCGCCAGTGGTGACGGACATGAAGGAGGCGGCCTACGCGCTGCGCTGGTGCGTGGCGGAAATGGACAAGCGTTACCGGCTGATGTCGGCGCTTGGCGTGCGCAATATCGGCGGGTATAACAAAAAGGTGCAGGAGGCGATCGACGCCGGTCAGCCGATCACCGACCCCTTGTTCAAGCCCATGGAAGGCATGACGGTGCCCGAGTTGGCGCCGTTGCCTTACATTGTTGTGGTGGTCGACGAGCTGGCCGACATGATGATGGTGGTGGGCAAGAAGGTGGAAGAACTGATCGCCCGCCTGGCGCAGAAGGCGCGCGCCGCCGGCATACACCTGGTTCTCGCCACCCAGCGCCCCTCGGTGGATGTCATCACCGGCTTGATCAAGGCCAACATTCCCACCCGCATCGCCTTCCAGGTGTCGTCCAAGATCGACTCGCGCACCATCCTCGATCAGATGGGCGCTGAGCAACTGCTGGGACACGGCGACATGCTGTACCTCGCCCCCGGCACCGGCGTGCCGGTGCGCGTGCATGGCGCGTTTGTCGCCGACCACGAGGTGCACAAGGTGGTCGATCACCTCAAGCGCGCGGGCGAGCCGCAGTATCTCGACGAAATCCTGCAAGGAGAGGACGCCGCGGAGGGCGGAGACTACCGGGGCGAAGACCTGCCGCCCGGCGGCGAAGCCGATCCGCTCTATGACCAGGCGCTGCGTATCGTCACCGAATCGCGCCGCGCCTCCATCTCCGGTGTACAACGCCGCCTCAAGATCGGCTACAACCGCGCCGCCCGCCTGATCGAAGAGATGGAGCGCGCCGGCGTGGTCGGTCCACTGCAATCCAACGGCATGCGCGAAGTGCTTGCCCCGCCGCCCCCGGGGATTGATTAACCGTCAAGGCGCCACCATCTCAAGAAAATAGGATGCGGACTCCAGGCGATCCGCACTTCGCCCGCCAAATCCCGGTGGCGCCATGGACACAAAACTCCACCCTCGATGTAAGCCATGCAAGGTGTCCATCTTTTTGGGCTTCCTGCTATGGCTGCTATTCTGTTCCCCTTCCCTTTTGCGGGCGGCCGATGGCCTGAGCGCTCAGGAAGAACCATCCATTGCCCGATGGGTGGATCAGGCGGCGAGCGATGCCGTGAGCTACCACATGCTGATGGGAGAAATGTCCTACAAGCCGCGCGTGAGGGAAGAAATCGCCCGGCTGAGCCCTGAAGAATTCAAACAAAGAAACGCGATCTGGCCATTGGCTTTTCTTGCCTCCCATGGCAATGGTGCGGCGATGAATGTCTTGCTCGACCTGGCCAATGGCGAAGGCAATGACCGGGCGATTGCCATGTTGAGGCGAATCGGAGAAGACAAGGTCGCTGTGCTGCGAGAAATGTACCTGACCCAGCACAGTGAGAAGAACTTGCGGATCAGATTAAGGGACAGCAGTTTCCAGAATGATCCGCATGTCCTGTATGTCGCGTATCTCGCCAAAGAAAACTTCGCCGCGCTGGCGGAAATGATTTTCATGGAGCTGGAAACACAGGCCCGGAGCCAAGGCAAGGATCTGAACACCTTCCTGCATGAGCTGGATCCAAGAGGACTGTTTTACAAAGATTTCATCTTGCAGTCAGCCCATTTCAGCATGCTGCACCGTGTCGTGAACAGTCCGCCTTCCTTGCGGGCGATCATGGATCTGTTGTTCAAGGAATTGTCCGCCGAGGAAATAAATACCCTGGCGCTGAGATTGGCCTTGTTTGTCGAAGACGTTATTCATGCCACGGATTTTCCGTATCAGCGAGAATTTCAGGAATATTTGTTGCGGCTTCATGACCAAGCTACGGGGAAAAACAAGCGGCTTCTTGCCGCGCTGATCGTCGTCTACAAGAACCCGTTATCGCAACTGAATGATGCCGCGCAGGCCGCAAAAATCACAAGCATCGCGCAGAAAAGCGGGATCAAGGTTGAAGAGAGTCTGTCGCTCGAGGAAATACTTGGCCGCACGCCATTGATGGTGCATGTCGTGTTTGCCGATAAGGATGCCTGGAAGGATTATTATCAGACAACGCTGGGTTTTTTCAGGTCACATGGCTATCGTATCTTTGCCAAGAATGAAGATGGCGTCCATCTTGAAAAAGGCCGCATCATTCTGGTCTTGATACAGGCCGATCCCGAAGATCAAAAAGGTTATGACATCAATGCCCATCTGGATGCCGTAGATATCGTGGTATCGCGCAGCCACAGCGGGAATTCTGCCCGGGTATTCAAGAAACAGCCGCAGCCGGTCGGCAAGAAAATGATTTTCCTGATTTCCGCGTGCAGGAGCGCCACCACGATACCCGTGGATAACGAGAGCTATCCGGGGGCGTACATCATCGGCGCAAACTCAACGGCGACCGGCGATGCGACCAACTGGATCACCTATTACTTGCTGGAAGGATTGATGAACGGTATCGCTGATTTGAAAGCGCTGGAAACCTATGTGAAGGCCAATATCGCGGAAGCCGCGCCCGACTTGCGGGGCGAGGTAGGCAGCTACGTGTTTCCGGCGGATAATTCCCAGGTGGTGCAGAGGATCGTGCTGAGGCATTAGCCTTGGGTTTACGCCGCTTTATGGAGCGGCTTGATTTCCTTTTCCAGCTCGTCTTTAATGCGGGAAGTTAAATGACGCAGTTTTTTAGCCTCTTTTGAAATTTGAGTGGGTAGTCATATAGTAGCGCCCCTGATCAGCCAGTGACCTGACCATGATGAGTGAAAAGCTTTTTGAGACAGCCTTGGGCATTACCGAGCCGTGGTACGTAGCGGATGTTGATCT
>JADDKJ010000015.1:0-65943 GCA_033717875.1 Gammaproteobacteria bacterium | reverse complement strand
ATCAATTCATTCATGGCTTCTGGTTCACAACTCAACGCAACCGCGATTCGTGACATGGTAACCCCTGCTGAAAATGCAGACGGGTATATCTTACATAATTACGTATAATAATGCAATTAGACACTAGAATGAGGATTTCCTAGGTCTCATATTTGTTCACATGACGGATTCTCGCCAAGACGATCCTATCTGGCAGACAGCGGTTGATTGGGTGCTGCGTACGCACGAGCGATCGCTTTATGAAAATGCGGCAGCAGCGCTGGCCGCCTGGCTGGACCAAGACTCTATGCATCGTGCCGCTTATGAAGAGGCGGCGCGTGTTTGGCTGCTCACCGGGCTTGTTCCGCCGTCCGGGGGTGACGGTAGTAATTCTTCCGCATAATCATACGTAGTCACTGCTGTCCGGTTAAATGAAGGGTCGAATCGCTGAAAGCCATGACTGATGCGGATTTTCGAGTAATGAAGGGTGGTGTCGATTTGAACGGCGATTGCCAATTCGGGCAGTCTTCCGGGCTTTTGCCCGGAGGCTGCCATGAACACTGGCAAGACGCTGTTTGCGCAACTCATGGATTTCCTACCATGGACGACTTTCGCCCGGTACGTCGCGCACTACGGCGGCGACAAGGGTATTCGCACGCTGACGTGCGCGGAACAGTTCCGGGTCATGGCCTTCGCCCAACTGACCTACCGCGAGAGCCTGCGCGACATCGAAGTGTGTTTGTCGGCCCAGGAAGCCAAGCTCTACCACATGGGCTTTCGGGAGCCGATCCGGCGCTCGACGCTGGCCGATGCCAACGAGTCGCGCGATTGGCGCATCCATGCCGACTTCGCGCAACGCCTGATCGGTCAGGCCAGAGCGCTGTATGCCAGCGAGGACTTGGAGCTGGACTTGCAGCATTCCGAGCTTCATCCACGTTTCTGACGGCAAGCTGCACGATGTCCATGCCCTCGACCTGCTGGTGCCGGAACCCGGTGCCATCTACGTCATGGATCGCGCCCATGTCGATTTCGGGCGGCTTCACGTCCTGCATCTGGCCGGCGCTTTCTTCGTTACGCGAACCAAGTCGAACATGGATTTCCATCGCGTCTATTCGGCGAAGACCGATCGCTTGACCGGCATCATTTGCAATCAGACGATCGCACTCCACGGCTTCTATACGAAGCAGGACTATCCCGCACATCTGCGCCGCGTTCGCTTCAAGGATCCCGAGACCGGCAAGACGCTGGTCTTCCTCACCAACCAGATGACATTGCCGGCCGCCACCATTTGCGCGCTCTACAAGAACCGCTGGCAGGTGGAACTGTTCTTCAAGTGGATCAAGCAGCATCTTCGGATCAAGCGTTTCTTCGGTACGTCGGAGAATGCGGTCAAGACGCAAATCTGGATCGCGGTGTCGGTCTATGTGCTCGTCGCCATCGTCAAGAAGCGCCTCAGTATCGACGCCTCGCTCTACACTTTGCTACAGATATTGTCGATCACCTTGTTCGAGAAGATGCCCTTGCAGCAAGCCTTTCCGGGCAGCGATTCCAGTTCCGACAGGATCTCTATCAACAATCAATTGAATTTGTTCACATTTTAACCGGACAGCAGTGATACGTAGTAGTAGTTAGGAGATGAGCGCAACACAGCCTGCGACGGCAGTCCTCCTCTCTTAAGGGCACTTCTATAAATAGGGTCTGAAGCCCCGCACTCCATCCCTGAGCTTCATTTTCCGGATTTTCGGATTTCGTGGAGTTTTTTTCTGTGGGTTGTCCGCTTTTTTTCTCCCTCGACATAGCCGGGGGCAGGATTTCGACCGTTTTTCATGTCGCCCCCCGTATTCCGGGCGCACTTATCCTGTCAAAGCCGAACACCTTCTTGCGAATCAGCACCTCGATACGGGTGAGGTTGTAGGCCAGGTTCATCAGCCCCACGCCGACCGCCGCGCGGGCCGCTCCGATGGTGTTGAGGAAGATGCCACCCATACTGTTTTCCATGTGCAGCAAAAACATGCTCAACCCGCGCGCGCACCCGCGATTTGGCGGTGTTTGACGTTTCCTGTTTCTCGGTCAGCGGCGTGTTGCGGTATGCGCGCTCGTGTATCCGGCTCTCGTGCCCGCTGTCTTCCAGGCTTTGTTCCTGCTCGTTCGAGCGGTATGCGCTATCCGCCCAGACCTCCTTGCCGCCTTCGTCCTGCGGACGCAGCACGGCTTCGAGCGTCTGGCTGTCGTGGATGTGGGCAGGCGTACAGGCGTGCGCCGCGATGAGCTTGGTGTCGCGGTCCACGTTGATGTGGTTCTTGTAGCCGTAGTGGTTCTGGCCACTTTTTTTCGTCCAGCGCGCGTCGATGTCCTTCTGCGCCCGTTTGGCGGGACTCTTGCCCCAGTCGACCGGAACAGCGTCCTGCTTGATGAGGGCGTTGTCTTCGCGTCCGTTGCGCTGGATCGGCACGGGAACGAAGGTGGCATCGATGATCTGCCCGCTCTTGAGTTCGACGCCAAGATCAGACAGCGCCTGGTTCAGGCGGTCGAACAGCGGCTCAACCAGACAGTGCCCCTTGAGTGCTTCGCGGAAGGCCCAGACGGTGCGGGCATCGGGCACGTCGCCGGTGAGTTCGAGACCCAGGAAGCGCATGAAGGACAGCCGATCCGTGACCTGGTATTGCAGGCGTTCGTCGGACAGGTTGTGCAGGCGCTGCAAGATGAGTAGCTTGAACATGAGAATGCGGCAGGTGGGCTTGCGCCCAGCCGCGTTCTTGCGCTCCTTCAGATCAATCCGCTCAAGGATGGGGCGGAAGATTTCCCAGTCAAGGACGGCATCAAGCCGCTCCAGCGGATCGCCCGCAGCACTCAGGCTGGCGTAGCGGTTCTCAAGATCAAAGAGGCTCGTTTGCATGGCAGAAGCGTAGCGGCATTGGGGAATTTATAGAAGTGCCCATAACTTGGATATTTCGTGCGCTGTGCAATAGCGCACGAAATATCGGACCTAAATTTCTTTAACGCTCCTTCGTCATAGTAAATGAGAATCGTTCCGGTTATCCGTAACTGGTATGAATTGTTGTTTATTCATTGACGCGTGGAATTCATTGACGCGAGGAAGATGTTAGATGGAATTATTGTTACTCTCTCATGTGCCAACCCGATTCCTGGAAGAAGGATTCATTCCGGCGGCTACCGATCTCAAGTTAAGGATAACTATTCTGACGGATTGTGCCAGAGAGCATCTCTTGCGGGCGAAAGAGTCATCCGTATACCGCCAATGCAAATTGCTCGAGTGTGACATCTTCAATCCGCTTTCTGTCGCTCGTCTCCTATCCGTGCAGGACCTGAAATTTTCCGGGGTGATTGCTACGGACGCCAGCTTGCAGGTCTGTGCAGCCTTGATGGCGGATTATTTGAGGCTGCCCGGGTCATCATGGCGTAGTGCCGTTCTGTGTGATCAGAGATTTGCCCTTCGCAATCGTTTTGAGCTGGAACCCTCGCCGCGTTACCGATGGGTCATGAATTGTTCCGAACCAGGGGTAGACATCGATGCCGGAGTGTTTCCTGTTACGGTGCAGCCACTCGAAACCGATATAGCAACCGGCGGATCAATCGTTGGGAATCCTGCGGATCTGAAACATCGGTTGGCAGAAATACGCGATGGCTATGCTCTCGTCGAAAAACATCAGGAGGGAGAGGTGTATGCACTGGATGGCCTTGGCACGCCGGACGGTTTTGTCGTCCTCTGTGGTAGCCACATTCAGTTCAACGATGACAAGTACCGCACGAAACTAATTCAGTCTTTCATGCAGCGGCCGCCTCGTTGCGACGAACTGCTTGCGCTGGTTTCAGAGCTCGATCTCGGGTTGGGCCGCCATCATGTGGAATATGCAGTAACCGATAAAGGGATACGGATAAGGGAAATTCATAACGGCCTTCATGATGATGAATCCGAATTTGCCGTGAATGCGCAACTTGGTGGTGGCTTGTTCAGAGAAACGACCAAGATTTGTCTGGGCATTCCGGTCAAACCGCTGCATCGCCTTGAAGCCGGTATGACGCTTGTCCATCCCGTTCTAGAAGCCGCGGTATGAGCCA
This sequence comes from Gammaproteobacteria bacterium, assembly GCA_033717875.1. GTDB lineage: Bacteria > Pseudomonadota > Gammaproteobacteria > Ga007554 > SBBG01. The sequence continues at coordinate 61,884 of JADDKJ010000015.1, read as the reverse complement.
TCATCCGTCCTGCGCGTCCTATTCCCAGGTCATTGGTGACCAGGCGGCTTGTCACTCGCTGCTCAATTGTCTGATCAAGGAATTTGCACTGCCGCTGTCGCTGCTGAACGACGACTGGCGCAAGGAGCCCTTGAGTTTGCCTTTCCAGCTATATCGTCGGGTTCGGTCTCGGCAGGCGATGCCGTTGATGGTTCAAATGCCGGATGGCACCCGATTCCTGGTGCTGGTCGACCGGCAGGATGCATTGGGCAGCCAATACTACTTGTCGGACGTTTTCGGCAAGCGTAATCGCGGACGCTGGCAGCGCCTCGATGCGGGCTTATTGGCCGAATACATGGTGGATAGCTGCTCTGCCGTGATGCAAAAGCGCAATCCGGAACTGCTGACACAAATTCTCGCCAGCCGCGATCTGAAGCGAGCCATTGTGGCGAATTTCGCGGACGAGACGACACAGCCGCTTGCCAATTATCTGAGCAGTGAACAATGTCTCTGGTTTGGGCATCCGACGCAAGCGGCACCGAAAGCAAGGCTGTGGCCACTGTCGCTTCGACAGGAGGATTTTTCCCCCGAGTTTGGTGTGTCATTGCGGCTGCACTTGTTCGAGGTGCCGCTCGATGAACTATGGATCGGCGCCAACAGCCTCTCCGAGCAACAAGTGCTAACCGGATTCGCTAATCAATCCAGCGCGCGGCCGGGAAACGCGATCATCAGCATGCACCCGATTCAGGCGGAGCTTTTCCGAGCGGATTGGCGGGTTCAGCGCGTGCTGGATGGGGGTCGTATTCGGGATTTGGGGGAAACCGGTTTCCGGGCGTTTCCCACCGCTTCGGTGCGAACGCTTTATGTAGAGGGACATGATTACTTTATCAAAGGCTCGCTGAACATACGTATCACCAATTGTGTGCGCAAGAACGCCTGGTACGAGTTGGAAAGCGCCCTGATCATCGATCGCCTCCTTCAGCATTTAATCGAAGCGCATGCCGATTCCACAGGAGGGTTGCAAACCGTTGCCGAACCGGCGGCGATCAGCTGGTCCCCGTCCGATCATTCCGATGATGACAGGATTTGGTTCCGGGAACAAACCGGCGCGATCCTGCGACGCAATTTCTGTCTGGCCGAAGGCGCGAACGATTGCCTGATGGCTGGTACGCTGTTTGGTCGGGACTTGTCCCTATTACCCAATATCCTGCCTTTTCTTGCGCGGCACTTGGACAGGGTTCCGGCCGTAGATGATCTGTTGCAGTGGTTTCAGCGCTATGCAGCGTTGTTGCTACGCCCGGTATTGAGCATGTTTTTCAATCACGGGGTGGTGTTCGAGCCGCACTTGCAAAATACGGTGCTGGTGCACCGGAATGGACAAGCTGTCAAGTTGTTGCTGCGCGATTATGAAGGTGTGAAGCTGACCGCCGACCGCGGCATACAATGGATTCCAGAGGAGACACCCGCACGGGTAAAACAAGCATTGGAATACTCACGATCACAGGGTTGGAGCCGCATCGCCTATTGCCTGCTGGTTAATAATCTTTCCGAGGCAATCTTGGCGCTGACGCATGGTCAGCCCCAGATTGCGCCGGCCATGTGGCAGTTGGTGCATCAAGAGCTTCAGGAAATCCGCTCAGCGCTGCAGTCTCCAGCACCGGAACTGGACGATCTGCTTCGCGGCGGGACCATTCCCTGTAAAACCAATTTCAAGATCAGACTGGCAGCAGAGGCCGACAAATTCGCCAGCTATGTCCAGCTTCGTTCGCCATGGAAGGAGGTATCACTATGATGCCCCGGTTGACGAACCGCTTGCCGGCAATCGTCGTAGATCAGGCAAGAGCGCTGGCAGATGAGCATTCGGATCCAGTATCGGCCTTCGTCTATGACCTCAACGCGCTTCGGAGCCACGCACAATGGCTCAAGTCGTTTCTGCCGGAAGGGGTTGAACTGTACTACGCCATCAAGGCCAACAGTGAGCCGGAAATCTTGGAAACGCTCGCACCTTGGGTCGATGGTTTCGAAATTTCTTCCGGCGGTGAAATCCAGCGCGTGTTGAATTGCTCAACGCACCGCAATTTTATTTTCTCCGGCCCCGGAAAGTTGGATTCGGATCTGTATCACGCGCTGACGCAAGGGGTGGAGATGATTCATCTGGAAAGTCTGGGCGAGATATACCGCTTGAACACGATTGCCACGAGATTGAATCGCCGGCAACCGGTGTTGATTCGCATCAACCCGGTGTTGCCGGACCACCTCACTACCAAGTTGTCGATGGCGGGTGCGCCGACACCCTTTGGAATCGACGAGCAGCAACTGGAGCAGGCGGTGGCGCTGGTCGAGCAAAGCGATAGCCTGGTTCTGAGCGGTTTCCATATTCATGCGATGTCTCATCAGCTTCAGGTCGAGCGCCATCAGCAATTGCTGGATTGGTATCTGGATAAATGGCCTTCCTGGAAATCGCTGGCCTCAAATAAGCAAACAGTCCGTTACCTCAATGTGGGCGGCGGCATGGGCGTGAATTATCTGCGGTCGGAGCAGTTCGACTGGCCGAGCTTGTGCCGGCATTTGGGAAAACGGCTAAAACACTGTCAGCATCCGCCGATTGTGCGTTTCGAGCCTGGTCGCTTTGTCACCGCGTTCTGCGGTTACTACCTGATGCAGGTGCTGGATATGAAGCAAAACCACGGTCAGGGTTTCGCGGTATGCCGGGGCGGTACCCATCAATTCCGGTTGCCGGCAGCGCAAGCCCACGACCATCCGGTGATTCATATTCCACTGCGTCGAACAGGCGAGAGCCCGGCTGAGACGACCCGCTCGCTGACCGTCGTCGGTCAACTCTGCACGCCCAAGGATGTGCTTGCCCGCAACGTTGTCCTGTCAGACGCCAAGGTCGGTGACCTGCTGGTATTGCCGCTGGCTGGCGCCTATGGCTACAACATCTCGCATGCCGACTTTCTTTGTCATCCACGCCCGCATCAGGTGTTTATCGAAGCGGACCCATCAAAACGCACAAATGCAATGGAGTAATTGTCATGCTGCAAACACTTGTCATTGAACGTAGCGAGAACCAGTCTCTTCTTGAGAGTCAGGCGGCACGCGAGTCCAACGCTCGATCCTATCCCCGACGCTTGCCGCTGGCGATCAAAAAAGCGGAAGGCATTTATGTCACGGACATGGATGGCAAGACCTATTACGATTGCCTTGCAGGCGCCGGAACATTGGCGTTGGGGCACAATCACCCCGTGGTGATCGATGCAATCAAATCCACGCTCGACCAAAACGTGCCATTGCATACGCTGGACATTACGACGCCGCTGAAGGAAGCGTTTGTCGACGAGCTCTTTGCCAGTCTGCCGGAGGAATTTTCGAGAAACGCCCACATTCATTTTTGTGCTCCGACGGGCGCCGATGCGGTTGAAGCGGCGGTCAAGCTCGCCAAGACGGTCACCGGCCGAAGCGGGGTGTTCGCCTTTCACGGTGGCTATCATGGCTCAACGCATGCCACGATGAGTCTGAGCGGAACGCTCCACCAAAAAGGCGAGATCCAAGGACTGATGCCAGATGTGCATTTTCTTCCGTATCCCTATTCGTACCGTTGTCCGTTCGGAGTGGGTGGAGAGCAATGCCACCGACTCAGCGCCCGCTATATACGAAGTATTCTGAGCGATCCTGAAAGCGGCGTGCGACTCCCCGCGGCCATGGTACTGGAAGCGGTGCAGGGAGAAGGCGGCGCTATTCCAGCGCCAGTCGAGTGGCTGCGTGAAATACGCAGCATTACCGAAGAGTACGGCATCCTCTTGATTCTCGACGAGGTACAGACTGGGTTCGGCAGAACGGGAAAGCTGTTCGCTTTCGAACACGCCGGCATCGTGCCGGACATTCTTGTGTTGTCGAAAGCGATTGGCGGCAGCCTGCCCCTGTCCGTGCTGGTCTACCGGAAGCAATTCGATCACTGGAAACCTGGCGCTCACACTGGCACTTTTCGCGGAAATCAACTGGCGATGGCGGCAGGACTGGCGAGCCTGAAGTTCATCAGGAGTCAGAATATTCCGGAGCAGGCGTCGCTTCGCGGTCGGCAACTGATGCAACGGCTGATCGCGCTCAAGCATGACGTAAGCGAAATCGGCGATGTACGCGGGCTGGGGCTGATGATCGGCGTCGAGGTCGTTCATGGGCAAGGTAAGACCGACTCACTGGGCCAGCCCTTGGCGAATCCGGAACTGGCGGCCTTGATTCAGCGTAAATGTTTTCAGAAAGGACTGATCCTTGAGTTGGGCGGCAGACATTCCTCCGTGGTCAGATTCCTGCCTCCGCTGATTGTCACGGAAACTCAGATGGACTGTATCGCGCAAATCTTCTCGGAAGCCGTGCGTGAAGCTTGCAGAACACCACAGGGAATAAGCGCAATAGCATGAGTCCATTGTCATCGAGGCTAGCCCCACGGTGGCTAATCGTTTTCACCGTACTGCTCGGAACCCTCACGGTCAGTCTCAACAACACTGCGCTGAACCCGGCCATTCCCGAATTCATGGACGCGTTCGGTATAGGCGCAGTGGCGGCGAGCTGGATCATCACCGGATTCATGATCAGCATGGGCATGACGATGCCGGCCACTGCATTTCTAAGTCATAAATTCGGCAAGAAAACAGTGTATTTATCCGGACTGGCTTTGTTTATTGGGGGATCTTGTATCGGCGCGCTGGCGACGTCCATGCCGTGGGTGATCGCCGCGAGAAGTATTCAGGGCGTGGCCAGCGGCCTGATGATTCCGCTGTCGCTCGCGCTGATCTTCGAGGTCTACCCCAAGGATCAACGAGGCAAGATCACAGGCCTGTGGGGCATGGCGGTAATGCTCGCGCCGGCCGTGGGCCCCGTCGTGGGCGGCTTGTTACTCCAGTTCTTCGACTGGCGTGCCCTGTTTGTGATGAACATTCCCACTGGCGTTATTGGAGGAATGATCGGGATTTACTGCCTGCCCGCGTCTTCGGAGCGCACGCCGCAGAGATTCGATTGGCAAGGATTTGTATTGGTTACGCTGGGAATCGGGGTCTTGCTGGTCACGCTGAGCCGGCTGACGGACCAAGCCGCGCTCACGGATCCATTGAATATTTCCTTGCTTATCGCGGCGCTATTGTGTCTCACGCTATTTGTCAGAGTGGAGTTGGGCAAATCGCACCCCTTGTTGAGCCTTCGTATTTTTGCCATCGGCAGTTACTGCCTGAGCGTGGTGGTGGTAGTCGCGCAATCGATCGGTATGTTCGGCAGCATTGTGCTGCTGCCGTTGTTGATGCAGACAGTGCTGGGATATGGCGCGATCTGGACCGGTCTGGCCTTGTTCGCCACGGCGGTATGCGCCAGCGCGTTCGCGAGTCTTGGCGGGACGCTTCTGGATGCGAAAGGACCCCGGGGGGTGGTGACGACGGGGCTTATATTGAGCGCCGTATCGACCATGGCCTTCGGCTTCATCAACGAACATTCCTCCCTATGGTTGATTTTTGCCTTGATGATGGCGCGCGGCATTGGTCTGGGGCTGTCTTATATTCCCGTCACAACCGCTGGCCTCAATGCCATCCCCGAGCATCTCGTTACCGAAGGCTCGGCCATGAACAATATTCTCAGAAGGGTAACGGCCTCGGTGGCGATCGTGCTGGTATCCATTTATTTCGAAATGCGCCGCACGCAATTGATGAGTGACGGCTTGGCGTCTGCAAGCGCAAGCGTTACCGCCATCAACGAGATATTCGTCGCCATTGGCCTGCTGATTCTTTTAACCCTGCCACTGGCGCTGTTGCTGCCCAAGACCGACCAGTACGCCAAGCAGCAACAAGCTGCGGCGGGTTCCTTCTGACAATTTAAATAAGGTTTAAATAAAGGTACGAACATGAACATTCTGGAAGCCAAGGAAATCGGGAACCAAATCCGAAACGATGAAAACGATCCAGACGCGAGCTGGATCAACGTCCTGCAATCGAAGCATTATTATGCAGAGGTGGAGCAGCGTGTCGTCAGGCAATTGATTCAGGCGCTCATTTACGAAAATATCCTGTCTTATGAATATCTCGACGGCGCCGCGTCCAATAGCGCATGTGCGTTTCTATTGGAAGGTAAAACACCCGACGGCCAAATCGTTCGATATCATTGTCCGGGTCGGTTCAAAGACAGCTTTGGACTGGCAAAGCTGGACAAAGGACCGATAGTCCGGTTATCCGGTGACAGCGAGCCAAGGCCGACCAGCTTGCAAGACGTTTTCGCCGAAATCGTTCGCCAGATTCCTCATGCCGAACACTTGACGGCCTTCATGAACGAGCTGGAACAGACCTTGTTGAAGGACCTGCAGGCGCAAAGCCAGCCCCGGCCCATTCGGCTGCCTGCGGCGCAGCGCGGCTATGACGAGCTGGAAGGCGACATCATGGATGCGCATCTCTATCATCCCTGCTACAAGTCCCGCATCGGTTTTACCCTGAACGACAACCGACTCTATGGGCCGGAGTTCAAACAACTACTTCAGGTGAATTGGATTGCTGTTCATAAAATGAACAGCCGCATGAACCATTCGGCGAGGATCGACTACCGGACATTCATTGAGCAAGAGTTGGGCGATCCGGATTACCGGTGCTTTGCTTCCGTTCTACAGCAGCAAAACAAGAATATCGACGATTATTGGCTGATGCCGGTACATCCATGGCAGTGGCAAGAGCGGATCATCCCCCTCTTTCATCCTGAACTGGTCAAACAGGACATCGTTTGGCTGGGAGCCGGGCAGGACAATTATCGGGCGCAACAATCGATTCGCACGCTGGCTAACTACAGCGCCAAGCAAAAGGCTTACATCAAGCTATCGCTGAGCATCACCAACACATCCAGTAGCCGGATTCTGGCCGCGCACACCGTGATGAACGGCCCCATCGTCACGGACTGGCTGCAAGGTTTGATCGAATGGGATTCGTATGCCAAAGAGCTCGATTTCGTCATTCTTGGCGAGGTGCTGGGGGTGAGCTACGACTATGGCTCCATGCCGGAAAACCGAAAGTTGAAGGCGTACGGAACGCTGGGCGCGATTTGGCGCGAAAGCCTGCACCGCTATTTGCGTCAAGGAGAATCCGCGGCGCCGTTCAATGGACTCTGCCATGTGGAAGACGATGGCCGCCCACTGATCGATACGTGGATGCGGCAGCACGGCTTGCGCGCGTGGACAGAACAGCTGCTTCACGTGACGGCAAGCCCGATCATTCACATGCTGTTTGGGCACGGCATCGGCATGGAATCACATGCACAGAATATTATGCTGATCCACAAGGACGGTTGGCCGGTACGCATCGCGTTGAAGGACTTTCACGATGGCGTGCGCTTCTCCCCACGGCACTTGGCGTATCCGGAACATTGTCCCGAGTTGGTTCCGGTGCCCGCCAGCCACGCACGTATCAATCGCAACTCCTTCATCCTCACCGACGATCTGGATGCCGTCAGGGATTTTTCCTGCGATTCATTCTTTTTTATCTGTCTGGGCGAGCTGGCGATCTTCCTCGCTCAGCACTACGAGTTACCGGAAAAGGAATTCTGGTCCATGACGGCGACGGTGATACGGGAGTACCAAATGAGGCATCCGCAACACGAAGCACGTTTCAAAGCGTTCGATGTGTTCGCGCAAACCTTTCAAGTCGAAGAGTTGACCAAGCGGCGGCTCCTGGGCGACAGCGAGCCGCGATTCAAAAAGGTTCCCAATCCATTGCACGCATTCAGGTTGTCATCGTGTTAAGGCCCAACCTGCTTAAACAAAAACTGCGCCGGAAGCAGTCGGCGTTCGGCCTGTTTTGTTCTATCCCGTCGCCGGTAGCGGTCGAGCTGATCGGCGAGGCAGGTTTCGATTTCGTGATCATCGATACGGAACATGTCATGGTGAACCCAGAAACACTGGAGAACATGATCCGGGCGGCCGAGGCGGTCGGCCTCACGCCGTTAGTGCGTGTGTCGGACATCAGCCTCAAGGAAATTCTCCGGGCGCTGGACGGCGGCGCACAAGGCATCGTCGTGCCCAGGGTGGAGAACGCCGATGAGATGCAGCGCATTATCGCGGGCTGCAAATACTATCCGGTGGGATCGCGCAGCTTGAACGGCGGCCGTCCCGGTTCGTTTGGCAAGCACGGCCTAGCTGAATATATAGCGAAGGCCAACAATGAAATCATGGTTGTGCCCATGATCGAGAGCTTGGCCGGCGTCGAACGCATCGCCGACATTCTGTCGGTGCCCGGTGTGGACCTGGTGCTGGAGGGCGCAGCGGATTTATCCCAATCCTGCGGTTTCCCCTGGCAAATCGCGGCCGAACCGGTACAGCAGGCACTCCAGCGGATTCATCAGGCATGCGACCAGGTCGGCGTACCGTACTGCGCCATTCCCAGAGCCGAAGGCGATTACGAAGCCTGGAGCGCCAAGGGTGTCTGTACCTTTGTGCTGGGTGATGAGCGCGGCATCGCCTTCCGGGCATTGCAGACAAAACTAAACTCCATTTCTTTTTCCGAAGGAATATCACGTGACAACAAATGAGCGCTTTCAACAACAGGCCTCCGAACTGGTATTGCAGGATTTGGTTGACTGCTTGCTTGTGGAAAAGTTTTTCGATGGCACAGAGCAGGAACTGATCTCGCTTGAGCAGTTGCGAGCCTTCTGCGGTCCATGCGCAGGGCTTTCAGAACAGATTCAGTTTCCCGAACTGCCGGCGCACGGCCTGATATGGCAATGGTCGATATCCAAGGCTCCGCTCTTTTGTGTGTTGGTGCCCGTGGTGCGCGGTATTGTCCAGCCCATCCAGAAAATCCGGAACACTCCGGTTTATGCCGTTAAGCTGGAATCCGGTCAAAACGCCTTGCAGCTGTCTCGACTGGATGCGGTCAGTTTCATGGAACTGGTAATCGCGAATTTGGCTGATAGTCCGCTTGGTAAGAACAAGGAAGGTGCCGCCTTATTTTTGGAATGGGTCAGAGACGCGGTGCAGCAAACAGCTTGGTCACTGGCCCATAACGTCGATATGGAACGCCTGCTTTCCAGAACCCAGGCAGATTTTTTTCAGACGCTGGAACAATGCAGTTCGCTTAGGGACCGCCCGTTTCATCCGGTCGCCAAGGTCAAAAGAGGATTTACGAAACAAGATTATCAACAGTACATGGCCGAGTTCGGGCAGGATATTCAGGTGAACTGGATGGCCATCAATACAAAATATCTTGATTTTGGTTTAGGCGTCGCTGACCCGAACCAGACCCAGCCGGCGCAATTCTTGTTGACGAACGCGCAGCAGGCGGCACTGCGACAGGAAATGCAGCAGCGCGGGATTGATCAGAGCCATATTGCATTGCCAGTACATCCTTGGCAATTGCGCCATGTTCTGCCCAAACAGCTTGCTGCCGAGTTGCAGTTCGGTGTGTGCGTGCTCTTGAACTTTCAGCAAGGAAGCTTTCTACCTACGTCTTCGGTCCGCTCCCTGGCGCCAACGACAGACAGCCGCCATCACTTGAAATTGCCTTTGGGGATATATTCCCTGGGCGCTTCCCGCTATCTGCCAGCGATTAAGATGATCAATGGACAGCGCAGCGAAAAGCTTTTGCATGAGGCTCTGGCTTTGGACAGCATACTGGCGCAAAGGGTATTCATCTGCAATGAAACCAAGTGGTGGGCCTATATGCCCGAGAATGGAAGCCTGTTCGACGAGGCGCCGAGGCACCTGTCCGCCATGGTGCGTAGCTATCCGGCACCGCTGATGCAGGATCCGAACTACCGGCTGATTCCGATGGCGGCACTGGGCGCCCTGCTGCCGGACCACGAACGACACTTCTTCGATGAATGGTTGCACTATAGGCAGCTTGCGCCGGATCCAGCCTCGGTGCTGATGCTTTTTAAAGAGATCTGCCAGACCTTCATCGATATCAATTTACGTATGTTCCGCCTTGGCATGCTGGCAGAAGTGCATGGCCAGAACGCCGTGCTGGTATGGCGCAACGGACAAGCATCCGGCTTGCTGCTGCGCGATCACGATTCCTTGCGCCTGCATGTCCCGTGGTTAATTCATCATGGCCTGGCGGATCCGGAATACCAACTCAAGCCAGGACATTCGAATACCTTGTACCACGAGACGCCCGATGAGCTGTTGTTTTATCTGCAGACCCTGGGTATTCAAGTCAATCTGCGCGCCATTATTGAGGCCTTGGTCATTCGATACGGCATCGCCGAGCCAAAACTATGGTCAGCCCTACGTCAAGTCCTGGAGCAGGTCATCGACCGGGTGGAGTTCTCCGAGGACACTCGCAAGCTGCTTCAAGAACGTCTGTTTCATGACTGCAGTTGGCCGCTAAAGTTGTTGGTCCAGCCGATGATAGAGCGGGCAGGCGGGCCCGGGAGCATGCCGTTCGGAAAGAGCCAGACTCAAAATCCTTTTCAGCACCTGGGCCATCCGACGGCAAAAACGCAGAAGCTCGCCGAACAGCAGAAAAGCGCCTGCGCCGTTCCTGGTTAGACATAGGCGCATGTTAGGAGTAATGACCGTGGTATCGCTCGATCAGGCGGAATGGGAAGTATTGAGCTCGCAGTTTCTGTTGAAGAAAGGCGACGCCCGAAATCGAGAGCATTCGATTCGCGCCATCGACCTGCTTGTTCCGCAAAAGTGTGCGGATCTGCTTGATTCTCTAACAGCGGCGATTGGCTCCCCATCGAGAAGAATCACGGCCTCGCTGCTAAGCAAGAGGATCGCTTTTTTAACTGCAGCGCCCAGCTTGTATGCCATGAGCATGTACGACAAGGGATTAGACTTGTCTTTGGAGAATTGTTTTTTGGAATATCACTACGCGAACAAACGCTGGCAATCCGGTATGCCGCTTGAAAGCCTGACGGCTACCCTCCCGCCGATGGACTTGCGAGCCGAATGGCGGCGCAAAATAATCGTCAGCATTTTTTCCGACAATTTGTCCCGGCTTTGGCAGTCCCTGTCAAGCGTGGCGAAAGTTCCGCTTCCTGTTCTATGGGAAAACACGGCGGTTCGTGTGTATTCGCTCTACGAACGTCGCATGATGGAAAACAGCTGCACCTATGCCCAAGGCCGGATTCGGGAAGACTTCACTTACTTGGTCAGGGATGCCGGGCCTGAGATGTTTGGCGCAGTCGAGAACCCGCTTGCAAAATTCTTCTGGCACAAACAGCGCACCCCTCATTCGACGCAGCCTATTCGTGTCCGCCAGACGTGTTGCTATTACTACAAAGCTACCGAGCCACAGGAATACTGCTCAACTTGTCCATTGAATCGTAGGTAACCAAGAACGGTCGACCATGCATCATGTTAAACCCAGGATTCAGGGCGTCATACCGGCGCTACTCGATCTGTATCATGACATAAACGCTTCCACCATCGGGCATCTCACCGATTTTGGTTTCGTGCGCGGGCTGCAACCGCTATTCCGGCCCATACGCGTCTTGGGGAATGCCGTCACGGTCCGGATTCCCAATACGGATGGCAGCGTGATCCGACAGGCGTTGTTATTGAGCCAGCCGCAAGATGTGCTGGTTATCGAGATGCCGGGGGACGATCAGCGAGCCTGCTGGGGCGAACTACGTACACGCGCCGCACTGACCAAAAAGCTCTCTGGTGTGGTGATTTCAGGCGGCGTCACCGACGTTCGAGCCGTAACGGAGTTGGGCTTTCCCGTATTCTCCAAGTCGATCAGCGCCTTGACCACGCGCTCCCTCAATCTGGGCGGTGAGGTCAACATCCCTGTGAGCGTGGGCGGCGTTTGTGTTCATCCTGGTGATTTGGTGGTGGGAGATGATGACGGCCTGTTCATCCTGACTCCGCAACAAGCCATGGAATTAGGTCAACTGGCAAGCGATAAGCAACGTGAGGATCAACAGCAGCGGAGCAAATTGAGTGCGGCTTAAAATCTGATGCCCGTATCCGAAGACATTCCACCATTAGGCTATACCCGATGTCCACACACACTAGTGGTTCGTTTCACCAAAACGTTGACACGAAACGGCGTCTTTTCCCGCCATGCCGCGTTGCTCGTTGTTGCCATAGAATGAGCTATGGCGCCTCCTCGCGCCTTGCCTGGCGAAAAAATCCATCCGTTTCGTTGTGTCAACGTTTTGGTGAAACGAACCACTAGCAGCCTGTCTGACTTAGGGGATCGTAGCGAGAAAGTGGGAGAGCGAGGACAGTTTTTCGCTATTTTAAGGAGAATAGCTGGCACTATTTAACGAAAAATAGCGGAAAAATGGACCGCTCTCCCGCTTTCGCAGTAGATTCGACCTAAGTCAGACAGGCTGCTAGACATCATTGCACAGTTTGAAGATAATAATAACCATTCTCAATAAGCCAGCTACGCGCACTGACAAATCCTGTGCCAGCCAGCCACTTGTCGGTAACCGGTCACTGGTGATTCCCATGGATTTCTTCTTTACGACAACTGCTTGCCACCCGCGGCCTTCTGCATACGCCGTTGGGCGTAATCGCCGCATGTTCCGTCGCTATCGTCCATGCGTTCATCCCATTATTTTTACACCCTGCAAAAAGGAGCAATCTGGAAGGCGAAGTCAATACGCCCGTCAGTGTGGGCGGCGTCAGCGTACAGCCGGCCGATTTGGTGGTGGGCGACGATGACGGGGTATTCATTCTCAATCCGCAACTGGCTCTGGAATTGGGTCAGCGGGCAAGGGATTTACAACGGGAGGAGCAACAGAAACGAAGCACACTGGAACCCGCAATCACGGACTCGATGAAATGCCGGTAAGGGGGGAGGAAACCGGAAAGGCCGTAGCCGTGACGCGCTACGCCGCGATAAAAGTGAATTCATACCAGCCAGCCAATGTGATGTGTCATCGCCTAGCCAGCCAAAAACCAAGTCGTACGTTACGAGGAGCAATCATGCAACATCGCATTCGCATTAAACGGCTCGCGCTGACGCTTGTCTACGCCGTCGCCGGCGCGGCCGAAGCCGCCAAGGATACGCCTGCACCGAACGCTGAAACGAAGTTGGACAAAGTAGTCGTCACGGCGACCCGCAGCGAAAAGGCCCTGGAGAAAATCCCCGGCGCGGTGACGGTGATCACGGAGCAGGAACTGGCGCCGCAGTTGCTGATCGCCGAGGACCCGTCGCAGGCGCTCACCACCTTCGTGCCCGGCTATTCGCCCTCGCGCCAGACGCTCTCGATCGCCGGCGAGACCCTGCGCGGGCGCAGGGCGCTGATCCTGCTCGACGGCATCCCGCAATCGACCCCGGTGGTCGACGGCCGGCGCGAGGGCTACTTCGCCGATCCCGCCATCATCGAGCGCATCGAGGTGGTGAGCGGCCCGTCGGCGATCTACGGCCTGGGCGCCACCGGCGGCATCATTAACTACATTTCGAAGACGCCGAGAAAGATGGGCACCGAGCAGCGCCTTGACGCCAAAGTCATGACCCAGTTCAAAGACGACAGTCTCGGTTGGAAGACCGGCTATCGCGTGGCGCACAAGAACGCGCGCTTCGATGTGCTGGGCTACGTCGGCGTGACGCAGCGCGGCATCGCCTACGACGGCGATGGCCGCCGCATCGGCACGGACACGGTCCAAGGCAACACCATGGACTCGACCGCGGACGATGTATTTTTGAAGGCCGGCGCTAATCTCGGGCCGCAGCGCTGGCAGTTCTCGTTCAACCGCTTTAAGCTCGAAGGCGACGGCGATTATCGCGTGGTCCCGGGCAACCGCGCCGCCGGCATCCCCACAACCTCCGAACGCGGCACGCCGCCCGGCAATCCGCCGCGCAACCGCGTGCAGACCGCGAGTATCGATTGGTACCACAGCGATCTCGGTGGCGGGCTTGCGTCCGTGCAGATCTACAAACAGGACTTCGCCGCCCTGTTTGGCGCCACGAACAGCCGCACCTTCCAAGACCCCGCGATCGCGCCGGCGGGCACGCTCATGGACCAGTCCGACATCGTTGCCGACAAATGGGGCGTGCGCACATCGTGGTTGCGGCCCGATCTCTTCATGCGCGGCCTCGAGCTGTCGGTCGGCCTCGATTACCTGCGCGACGTGTCGGAGCAGCGCCTGGCGCTCACCAACCGCACGTGGGTGCCGCCGATCAAGCTCAACAACCTCGCGCCGTTCGCCCAGCTCGAATACGAGCGCGGACCGTTCACGGTGCGCGGCGGCGCGCGGCGCGAGTATGTACAACTGGACGTCGATACCTATCGGACGCTCGCTTCCTCTGGCAACCGCGAGGTGCAGGGCGGCACGGTCAAATTCGCCGAAACCGTTCTCAACCTCGGCGCCATCTGGCGGCTCGGTGCCGGCTGGTCGACGTTTGCATCGTATAACGAAGGCTTCGGCTTGCCGAACGTGGGTAGAGTACTGCGCGGCGTCAATACCAACGGCCAATCGGTGGAAAACCTGATCAACCTGCAACCGGTCTTGACCGACAACAAAGAAGTCGGGCTCGCTTGGCGCGGCACGCGCGGCGCTGCCGGTCTTTCCTATTACGAATCGTCCTCCGATCTCGGCAGCACGATCCGCGTCGTGGACGGCGTCTCGCGGTTGGAACGCCTGCCGGTCAACATCAAGGGTTGGGAGCTGAACGGCGACTGGAAATTCGCCAAGGACTGGAGCCTGTTCGGGCTTTACTCGTGGATAAGGGGCAAGACCGCCACCGCAGAGGGTCAGCCGCTGGACGTGGCACTCGGCTCGAGCGAGCAGGGCCCGGACAAGCTTGTGGTGGGTACGAACTGGGCGTTCTCGGAACGCGGCGCCGCGCGCTTGCAGGCATCGCGTTACTATGCGCGCCGCATCAACGAAGGCCGCCGACTTGGACTGGCGAACCTGGAGGAGAACTTCTCCGGTTATACCGTGGCCGATCTCGCCGTGACCTACAAATCCCGCTGGGGCGATCTCGGGCTCGGTATCGAGAACCTGCTCGACAAGCAGTACATCCTCTATAACACGGAAGCCAATCCCGCCGGGACGAACAGCGACTACTTCGCCGGCCGCGGGCGCACCTACACGCTGAGCTATGCGCGCACGTTCTGATGAAAGGAGCAGCAACGACAGGGACTTCCCCCGCTGTCGTGGCGGCCGGTCTGCCGACCCCGTGGAGGATGGGCGTGTTGCCGGACTTGCGGACGGCACATCTTTCAACGATGAAACGAGAGGAAGGGGTACATCGCCCTACACCCACTACTCGCGCTCCCGGCGCCCGGCATCATCTCCGACCGGACACCGTGGAGATGAGACTCTGACCCGGGAAAGGGCAAGCGCGGCGGCGGCCCGATCCGCGCGTAACAGCGCGACGAGGATTGTCCGCGTGAGCCTACGCATACTGGGCGCGGTCGTCGGCGGCTACGCCGTCACCGCACTCGCAGTCGCGGCGGCGGGCGCGCTGCTCGCGCGCTTGGGGATGGCACGCGCCGAGGCGGTGGTGCTGGCGGCGATGCTGGGCTTCGTCGCATATTTGGCGCTGCTGCTCTGGACTTTCAGCATGAAGAGCGTAACACGCCTTTGGGCGGTGCTGGCGAGCAGCGTGGCGGCGCTGGCCGGCGTGTTGTGGCTTATGCGGTAGGCGCGCAACGATGGAACGCACCTTCGGGAAATCCATGGCTTGGCTGCATACCCGGGTCGGCGTGGTGCTGGGCTGCCTGCTGTTCGCCATCTTCTGGATGGGGACGCTGAGCGTGTTCGACCGCGAGATCGATCGTTGGATGATGCCGGGCACGCGGCTCGCCGCCGATGCGCCGCCGGTTTCCCTAGATAGAGCGGCGGCTGCCGCTGCGCCGTTCGTCCCCGCCTACGCGACCCAATGGCGCTTCGATCTGCCGACGCCGCGCGTGCCGCTCGTGCGGTTCTCCTATCGCGACGGCGCGGGCAACACGACCACGCGCTATCTCGACCCGGCGAATCACGCGCTCATCCCGGATCAGGGAACGAAGGCGGGCACGGGTTTCATCTTCCCGTTCCACTACAGCCTGCACCTGAAGTGGGCGGACCTGGGCAAGTGGCTGGTGGGCCTTGCCGGCATGGCGATGCTGCTGTTGCTGGTCTCGGGCGTGATCATCCACAAGAAGATCTTCGTCCAGTTCTTCACCTTCCGGCCGAAGAAGCGTCTGCAACGCAGCGGTCTGGACCTGCACAACCTGACCGGGGTGGTTGGGCTGCCGTTCCACTTCGTGATCACGCTCTCGGGGCTGATCATCTTCATCGGCATTTATTTTCCGCAGGCGCACTTGGGCGTCTACGGCAGCGGCGACGCGGCCAAGGCGACCTACACCTCCGAGGCCTACGGCCGGTACGCCCGTCCCAAAGCCAACACGCCGGGAACGCTCGCCTCGCTGGATGCCATGGTAGATCGTGCTCAACGCGAATGGGGGGGCGGGCGGCCGTACTTCGTGCACGTGTGGCATCCGGGAGACGCCAACAGTTACGTCGAACTGCGTCGTTCCTACGCCCACGACATCACGATGAACCTGGACCAGATCTACTTCGATGCGTCGACCGGAGAGGTGCTGCACCGCTTCGAAGCGGCACCGGTGATGACGGTGCAGCGTTTCATCTCGGGTCTGCATTTCATCCAGTTCGAGCATTGGACACTGCGCTGGCTCTATTTCCTGGCGGGCCTGTCCGGCTGCGTGATGATCGCCACCGGCTTCCTGTTCTGGCTGGAGACGCGGCGGGTACAGCACGCTAAGAAGGGCCTGACCGGGGTGCGCATTGTCGAGGGACTCACCATCGGCAGCGTGACCGGCATCGTCATCGCTACGCTGGCCTTCTTCATCGCCAACCGGCTGTTGCCGCTGGGCGCGAGCTTCGCCGGCATTGAGCGCGCTGAACTGGAGATGTGGGTCTTCTACCTTGCGTGGCTGGTTACCTTTGCGCACGCGGCATGGCGTGTGCGCGACGCCTGGCTGGAGCAAACCTGGGCCATCGCGGCCTTGGCGGTGCTGGCCGTGGCCTTGAACTGGATCACGACGGGGGATCATCTGTTGCACGCCTTGGGCACCGGCCTGCATGGCGTGGCGGGCATGGATGCCCTGTTGCTACTGAGCGCTGCCGTGGCCGGATGGACGGCGCCCAGGCTGCGGCAACGATCCGTGGCAAACGCTGCCGCCCCGACGGTCATGCCAACGACCGTAACCGCGCGCGAGGTCGACCATGCATGAGGCGCTGTGGCTTGCACTCGCCCTGGCCGCGAGTTGCCTCGGCTTCGCGTGCCTGGCCTTATCGCTTCCAAGACATTGGAAAGACGTGACCGGTGAACTGACGCCGCCTCCCGGACGCGTCACTGCCTTGCGGGCGATCGGCTACCCGGCGCTGGCCGTGAGTCTGGCGCTCACGCTGCTGCGCGATGGAGCGAGCTTTGGCAGCGTGCTGTGGGTGTTGGTGCTGACGGCCGGTGCCGCCGCTGTTGCCCTCACCCTGACGTGGCGGCCCGCCTGGCTGCGGCTGGCGGTGCGAGTAGCGCGAAAAGTGCAGCGCATAGGCCGCCTTGACGAGCCTGGCGGGACAGCAGGAAAGAATGAAAGGAGAAATCATGGATAACCGATGCGAACAGACGTTTCTGGCGCGTGGCGTGGTCTCGGAGGTCATGTATTGCAGCCACTGCCGCGTGTTTACATGAATGTGGATGCGGTCACGGCGCACTTCAAGGCCGCCGCGCTACGTGAATTGCGCGCGACACCCTGTCCGCGGCGTCGGTCAACCCGGAGCTACTTGCACGCTGCTGACACCTAATGGCCCAGGGATGGAACTCCGCCACTTGCGCTACTTCATTGCTGTTGCCGAAGAACTCCACTTCGCCCGCGCGGCCGAACGCCTGCACATCGAGCAGTCCCCACTATCGCGCGCCATTAAGGACCTGGAATACGACCTGGGTATACAACTGTTCGAGCGCACTACGCGGAGCACCCGGTTGACATGGGCTGGACAGGTATTCCTGGACGAGGCGCGGCGGGTGCTATCCACCTTGGAACAGGCCAAGGCCAGTGCCAAGGCGGCTGCCACTGGCTATCGTGGCACACTGCGCATCGCGCTGTCTGATGGCATCGCCTCGCCACAACTCGTCGCTCTGCTCGCGCAACATCGCGAGGAAGAGCCCGAGGTGGAAATCCGCTTGTTCGAAACGACACTGGCTCAGCAAATGAAAGGACTGTCCAGTGGCCTGTACGATGCCGGATTCGCCCATGCGGCCGAGGTCGGCGAAGGCATCATCGCCGAACCCGTGTGGATTGATTCGCTGGTGATCGTTGTTCCAGCGCGCCATCCGTTGCTGACGCATAAGCGCATTCCATTGGAGGAACTGGTCCGCTATCCGCTGGTGCTATGTCACCCGGAAGCTTGCGAAGGCGGTCACAGGCAAGACGGTTTTCCGCTATCCCGAAGTCGTGGTCCGCCCCTTGGCTGGACGACCACTCCTGCTGACTACCTACCTGCTGCGGCCCGAAACTAAACCTTCTGGACCGCTGAGTCGTTTCATGGAACGCGCGATGCCGGTGAAGAACATGAACTCCCACGAACCCGCATGAGACACATACTTGTGTTCACACGGGGCATGAGGAAACGACATGAAGAAGACCGACCTGCTACTGTTGGCCCTCGTTCTGACCGCCTGCGAAAAGTCCGCTCCGACGGACACCGTCGAATCACTGGTCGCCAATCCCGAACGGCTCAAGGAAGTGGAACGTCTGTGCAGGGAAAATCACGCAAAGATGGGCGATGCCCTCTGCAACGCGGCGAGTGAAGCACGCCGCCGACGCTTCATGGGGGACGGCAAAAGCAAATACACACCGCAGTCGGCACCGCAGAACTGATGCCTCGACCCGGAGCATCACACATCTATCGGATGGCTTCTGTCGTATGCGGTGGAATGTGCCTGCTTATTGGCATCCATCAATAACTCTTCGGCGAATCGCGATACACGCCGAAACGCGCTGTCGTTTGCAGCGATGCGCTCCGTTTTTCCCCAACTAGAATTCTTGTTTTCTTCGTCTCCGCTATCCCGATAACGGTCTTTGACCGGCCCTGAATCGCCCCTCACTCTCGCACCTGCGGCACATCGTTGTCCGCACGTTGTGCAGGAGCTAAATTCAGGAGGTCGAGATGCAGGGAACCAGTGTGCTATTCGGTCAGATCCTGGCGGTGTTCGGGATCGTGATCGCGGGAACGTGGGGCGCCACCCAATGGACCGCAGCACAACTGGGCTACCAGCTACGCCTGGGCGCGCCGTGGTTCGACCTGCTCGGTATGCCGGTCTATCACCCGTGGCGGCTGTTCGAGTGGTGGTACTTCTTCGATGCCTACGCGCCCGACATTTTCCTGCGCGGCGGTGTCATCGCGGCATGCAGCGGTTTCGCCGGTGCCCTCGTCGCTATTGCGATGTCTGTGTGGCGTGCGCGGCAGTCCAAGCTGGTCACGACCTACGGTTCGGCACGCTGGGCGCTCCCCACTGAAATCCGCCATTCCGGCCTGACTGGACCAGCCGGAGTTTTCCTGGGCCGCAAAGATGGCGACTACCTGCGCCACGACGGTCCCGAGCATGTGATGGCTTTCGCGCCAACGCGATCCGGCAAGGGCGTCGGCCTGGTGGTGCCGACGCTGCTTTCGTGGCCCGGCTCCGCCGTCATCCACGACATCAAGGGCGAGAACTGGATCTTGACCGCCGGTTGGCGCTCGCGTTTCTCGCACTGCCTGCTGTTCAACCCAACCGATGCACGGTCTGCCGCGTACAACCCACTACTCGAAGTGCGACGCGGCATGCACGAGGTGCGCGACGTGCAGAACATCGCCGACATCCTGGTCGATCCCGAAGGCGCGCTGGAGCGGCGCAACCATTGGGAAAAGACTTCCCATGCTTTGCTGGTCGGCGCGATCCTGCATGTACTCTACGCGGGCGAGGACAAGACACTGCGCGGCGTCGCCAACTTCCTGTCCGATCCGGCCTGCCCGTTCGAAGTCACATTGCACCGAATGATGACGACACGGCACCTGGGCGAAATGCCGCATCCCGTAGTCGCCTCCGCTGCACGCGAGGTTCTGAACAAAAGCGAAAACGAGCGCTCGGGTGTGCTGTCCACCGCGATGAGTTTCCTCGGCCTGTACCGCGATCCCACAGTGGCCGAAGTGACCTCGCGTTGCGACTGGCGCATCGCCGACCTGATCGATGCCGATCATCCGGTGTCGCTCTATCTGGTGGTGCCACCCTCGGACATCAGTCGCACCAAGCCGCTGATCCGGTTGATCCTCAACCAGATCGGCCGACGCCTCACAGAATCGCTCGACGGTAGCGACGGCATCGCGCGTCGCCACAAGCTGCTGCTGATGTTGGACGAGTTCCCGGCGCTGGGTCGGCTCGACTTCTTCGAGTCCGCCCTGGCCTTCATGGCGGGCTACGGCCTGCGCGCCTTCCTGATCGCGCAATCGCTGAACCAGATCGACAAGGCCTACGGCCAGAACCATTCGATCCTCGACAACTGCCATGTGCGGATCGCGTTTGCAACCAACGACGAGCGCACCGCCAAGCGCATTTCCGAAGCATTGGGCACCGCGACCGAATTGCGCGCGCAACGCAACTACGCGGGCCACCGGCTGGCACCGTGGCTCGGGCACCTGATGGTGTCACGACAGGAGACGGCTCGACCACTGCTCACGCCCGGTGAAGTCATGCAATTGCCGCCCGATGACGAGGTGGTGATGGTGTCCGGCCATCCACCGATCAAGGCGCAAAAAATTCGGTACTACCTGGATGCGAATTTCAAGACGCGCATGCAGGCACCGCCGCCATTGCTGCTCGGGCACTACGCCGATGTACCGGCACCACGACCCGACGACTGGACGGCGCTGGCGATCCCCGCTGCGCCGATTCTCGGCTTGGTGTTGCCTGCACACGGTGAGGCCATCGACGACGGCGGTCGTCAGCAGCAGCCGGAGCTGGCCGAAGTCGTGTTCACTCCAGAGCCCGAACGCGCGGTGGACGACCTGGGCTTGCTTGATGACGACGACCTGCCGCTGCCCTTGCCCGCCCAGCTCGATCCACGTCAGCAACGCACGGCGCGGCTAGCAGTACTCGATCCTGACGACGGAATCGCGCTGTGAGCCGCACCCGTCTGAACCTCTTCATCGAGCCCGAGCACGCCAAGCGGCTCGACGAGCTGGCGACCATGAAGGGCTTGTCCAAGTCCTCCATCATCGCCGCCGCACTGGCCTCGTTTCTCTCGCCCGATTCCGGCGATCAGCGCGAAGCCGCCATCGCCAAACGACTGGACCGACTATCCCGCCAACTCGATAAGCTGGAGCGCGACCAGAACATCTTGATCGAAACGCTGGCGCTCTACGTGCGCTATTTCCTCACCGTCAGTACCCCGGTGCCGGAAGCGCATCAGGAGGCAGCGCGCGCCCAGGGCCGCGCACGCTTCGAGCAGTTCATCGAGCAGCTCGGCCGGCATCTGCTGCGCGGGCGCAGCTTGGTCAAGGATGTGGTCGAAGAAATCCAGCCTGATCAGAGCCAATTCTTCAGCTTGCAGGAAAACGACAACACCGTGTCGTCAACAGACGAACCGGGAGTACCGTCGTGAGCAGCGCGCCGCACGATCAAGGCGTGTCGGCCTCGCTGGCACTGGAACGTCGCGTGCGTATGCTGCGCACGGCGATGGGGCCGGACATCGCCAAGGCTTTGAACGACCCAGACGTGGTGGAAGTCATGCTGAATCCGGACGGCTCCCTCTGGGTGGATCGACTGGGCAGCGGCCGCGAACCACTGGGTGTCAGCCTCACGCCCGCCGATGGCGAACGCATCATCCGCCTGGTCGCAGCGCATGTGTGTGCCGAGGTGCATGCGGGCAAGCCGCTGCTATCCGCCGAACTACCCGAGACCGGCGAACGTTTCGAGGGTGCTCTGCCACCCGTGACGCCGGGGCCGGTCTTCGCGCTACGGAAACGCGCGGTCGGTCTGATCCGGCTCGACGCCTACGTGGCCGATGGCATCCTGACCGAAGTTCAGGCGGAATTCCTGCGCGACGCGGTGCGCGAACGCCAGAACATCCTGATCGCGGGCGGCACCAGCACCGGCAAAACCACGCTGGCAAATGCCCTACTCGACGAGGTCGCGGCCACCGGCGACCGCGTGATCGTGCTGGAAGACACGGTGGAGCTGCAATGTACGGCGCGCGACCATGTACCGCTGCGCACTCGTGCTGGCATCGTGACCATGGCCGAGCTGGTGCGCTCGACATTACGGCTGCGGCCAGACCGCATCGTCGTGGGTGAAGTGCGCGGCGCCGAAGCGCTGGATCTGCTCAAGGCTTGGGGCACCGGCCATCCGGGAGGCATCGCCACCGTCCATGCCGGTTCCGCAGCGGGCGCGTTGCTGCGGCTGGAACAACTGATTCTCGAAGTCGCCGTGACCGCACCACGTGCCCTGATCGCCGAGGCCGTGAACGTCATCGTCTACATCGCCGGTCGCGGCCATGCACGCCGCGTGCAGGAAATCGCCCGCGTCATTGGCTTCGACAGCCACGGCTACCAACTCAGCGCCGAGCTGATGCCTTCCGTCCCTTTACTTTCATCAACTCCCGGAGAACCGTCATGACGACTTCACGCATTTCCGTAAAACCTGCCTTGCAATTCGTAGCCCTCGCCGCATTGCTGCTGGCCATCGGCATTCCCGCGCACGCGGCGGGGTCGAACATGCCGTGGGAAGCACCGTTGCAATCGGTGCTGGACTCGATCCAGGGGCCGGTGGCTCGCATCATCGCGGTGATCATCATCATTGCCACCGGGTTGACGCTGGCCTTCGGTGACACCAGCGGCGGCTTTCGCAAGCTGGTGCAGATCGTCTTCGGCCTGTCGATCGCCTTCGCCGCCTCATCATTTTTCCTGACCTTCTTCAGCTTCAGCGGTGGAGCGGTGATCGCATGAACGCGCTGCCTGCTGACGCACCCGGCTTCGAAGTGCCGCTGCACCGTTCGTTGACCGAACCCATTCTGCTGGGTGGCGCACCGCGCACCGTGGCGATTGCCAACGGCACGCTGGCCGCCGCCGTGGGGCTCGGGCTGCAACTCTGGCTGCCCGGTATTGCGCTGTGGATTGTTGGGCACTCGCTGGCGGTCTGGGGCGCGCGGCTGGATGCGCAGTTCATGGCCGTGTTCGCGCGGCACATCAAGCACCGCACGCTGCTGGACGTTTGAGGCGAAGACCATGATGCACCTTGCCGAATACCGTAAACGCCCCGCGCTGTTGGCCGACTGGCTACCTTGGGCGGGACTGGTCGCACCTGGCGTCGTACTCAACAAGGACGGCTCGTTCCAGCGCACGGCACGGTTTCGCGGGCCAGACCTGGACAGCGCTACGCAAGGCGAACTGGTCGCAACCTCTGCGCGGTTGAACAACGCGTTGCGTTGGCTTGGTTCCGGCTGGGCGCTGTTCGTGGAGGCCGAACGGCACGAAGCGGCGAACTATCCAAATTCTACGTTCCCCGAGCCACTGTCCTGGCTGGTCGATGAAGAGCGCCGCGCCGCTTTTGAGGAGGCCGATAGCCACTTCGAGAGCGCGTACCACCTGACGCTGCTGTACTTGCCGCCCGAGGAATCGGCAGCACGCGCCGCGAAGCTGCTGTACGAGAACACCAAGGTCGAAGGCGTGGATTGGCGCGAGCGGCTGGAGGGCTTCGTTTCGGAGACCGAACGTTTCTTCGGTTTGCTCGAAGGCGTGATGCCCGAGATCGGCTGGCTCGATGATGGCCAGACCTTGACCTACCTGCATGCCTGCGTGTCCACGCGCCGGCATCCGGTGGCCGTGCCCGAGGTGCCGATGCACCTCGATGCGCTGCTGGCTGATGAGCCATTGACGGGTGGACTCACACCGATGCTTGGGAGCCAGCATCTGCGCGTGGTGTCGGTACGCGGCTTTCCGACTTCGACCTGGCCCGGCCTGCTCGATGACCTCAACCGCCTGGGCTTTGCCTACCGCTGGAGCACACGCTTTCTGTGCCTGGACAAGGCCGAGGCCGAGCGCGAGCTGGGGCGTTTGCGCCGCCAGTGGTTCGCCAAGCGCAAGAACATCGTCGCGCTGCTGCGCGAAACCGTCTTCCAGCAGGAGAGTCCGTTGGTCGATTCCGATGCGTCGAACAAGGCGGCCGATGCCGATGCGGCATTGCAAGAGTTGGGCGGCGATCAGGTGTCGTTTGGCTTCGTCACCGCAACCGTGACGGTACTCGATACCGATGCAACCGCTGCCGACGAGAAGCTGCGCGCCATAGAGCGAACCATTCAGGGCCGAGGCTTCGTGACGATCCCAGAAACTTTGAACGCGGTCGATGCCTGGCTGTCGTCGATTCCGGGACATGCCTACGCCAACGTGCGCCAGCCCATCGTCTCGACCTTGAATCTGGCCCATATGATGCCAGTGTCGGCGGTGTGGGCCGGGCAAGAGCGCAATGCGCACCTCGAAGGTCCGCCGCTGATCGTGACGCGCACCGATGGCTCGACACCGTTCAGGCTGGTCACGCACATTGGCGACGTAGGCAATACCTTGGTAGTCGGCCCCATCGGAATGGGCAAATCGGTGCTGCTCGCGACGCTGGCATTGCAGTTCCGCCGCTATGCCGGGTCGCGCATCTTCGCTTTCGACATGGGACGCTCCATTCGCGCCACCGTGCTTGGGCTGGGTGGCGAGCATTACGAACTGGGCGCCGACGGCGCCATCGCCTTCCAGCCACTGGCCCATATCGATCAGGACAGTTACCGCGCCTGGGCGGCGGATTGGGTCCAAGGCCGCTTGATTCACGAAGGCGTGGCCGTCGGGCCGGCCGAGAAGGAGTCCGTGTGGTCGGCGCTGAACAGTCTCGCCAGCGCGCCGCTCGATCAGCGCACCCTGACCGGCTTGTCTGTGCTGCTGCAATCGAACGCACTGCGACAGGCCCTGCAACCTTATGTGCTGGGCGGCGCGCACGGCAAGCTGCTCGACGCCGACCATGATCGGCTCGGTTGCGCCGACGTGCAGGCATTTGAGATGGAAGAGCTGATGCACAGCAAGGCGGCGGCGCTGGCCGTGCTGCGCTACCTGTTCGCGCGCTTCGAGGAACGCCTCGACGGTGCCCCGACGCTGTTGATCCTCGATGAAGCTTGGCTGTTCCTCGACGACCCGGTGTTCGCCGCGCGTATCCGGCAGTGGCTCAAGACGCTGCGTAAGAAGAACGTCTCTGTCATCTTCGCCACACAGTCGCTGGCGGACATCAAAGATTCCACCATCGCCCCGGCCATTGTCGAGAGCTGCGTGAACCGTATCTTCCTGCCCAACCCGCAGGCGACCGAACCACAGATTCGCTCAGTCTACGAAGGCTTCGGCCTCAATACGCGGCAGATCGATATCGTGGCGACCGCACAGCCCAAGCGCGATTACTACTACCAGTCGAGACTCGGCAATCGGGTCTTCGATCTGGGACTCGGGCCGGTGACGCTGGCATTTGCTGGTGTGGCGAAGCCCGAAGACCAGCGCGCCATCGATGCCGTTTCCGCGTCGGTGCCGCCTGCGGACTTCGCCGCCGCCTGGCTGCGTCATCGCGGCCTTGACTGGGCCGCCGACCTCATTCCGTCATTTCCAACCATCACCCAGGAGAAGCAGCCATGAAGAAGACCTTGCTTGCAATTGTCACCGCTGTGCTCGTGACCGCCATGCCCGCTGCGCAGGCGCAGTGGGTTGTGATTGATCCCAGCAACCTCGTGCAGAACATCATGACGGCCGCCCGTGCGCTGGAGCAAATCAACAACCAGATCAGGCAACTCCAGAACGAAGCGCAGATGCTGATGAACGACGCCAAGAACCTGACCAGCCTGGACTTCAGCGCGCTCAATGAGCTACGCGCAGCACTGTCCGCGACGAACCAGTTGATTCAGCAGGCGCAGGGACTGGCCTTCAATGTATCGCAGATGGAAACCGAGTTCGCGCGGCTCTATCCCGATGCCTACTCAGCCTCCACCTCGGGTAGCCAGATGGCCACGGATGCGCGCACACGGTGGCGCAATTCATTGGAGGCTCTGCGCACTGCGACTAAGGTGCAATCGCAAGCGGTGCAGAACTTCGCATCGGACGATGCAGACCTTGACCAACCTGGTGAATCGCAGCCAGTCGGCGGCCGGTGCTTTGCAGGCCACGCAGGCGACGAACCAGTTGCTCGCCTTGCAAGCCCGGCAAGCCATCCAAGCGCAGCAACTCCAGATCACGCAGAACCGCGCTGCCGCCTTGGAACAGGCGCGGCAAGTTGCTGTGCAGGAGCGCGCCCGCGAGGTGCGCCGCCGCTTCCAGGGCGATGGCACGCCCTATACGCCGTATACGGTCAATTTCTACGGCAACTGAAGGAGCCCTCCATGAAGAGCCTCCCCATCGCTGCCGCCTGCGCGCTGCTGCTCGCCGCGTGCGGTAAGTCTGAATCCACCGATACTGTCGAATCGCTGGTGGCCCATCCCGATCGACTGAGAGAAGTCCGAGCGCAATGCAAGGCCGACCACGCCAAGGCCGGTGATGCCCTATGCAACATGGCCGCCGAAGCCATGCGGCGGCGCTTCATGAGCAGCGGCACGCCGTACACGCCCGCACCATCGGCTGTACCACCTTCCGCACCGAAAGACTGAGTCATGAACGACCTGTCGGTCATCGACCGCTTCCTCGATGTCTTCTCGCGCTACATCGATTCCGGGTTCGGACTGCTCGGTAGCGAGGTGGCGTTCCTGACCGCGACGCTGGTGGTGATCGACATGACGCTGGCGGGTCTTTTCTGGGCCATGGGCGGTGAGGACGTGATCGGCAAGCTAATCAAGAAGACGCTGTACGTCGGCGCCTTCGCTTTCATCATCGGCAACTTCAACAATCTGGCAGGCATCCTGTTCCGCTCGTTTGCCGGACTCGGTCTGGTGGCGTCGGGTTCTACGCTGACGCAAGCGCAGTTGTTGCAGCCGGGCCAATTGGCCAAGGTCGGCGTCGATGCGGCGCGGCCGATCATGGCGCAGATCAGCGACATGACGGGCTTCCCCGAAGTCTTCGCGAACCTCGATGTCATCACTGTGCTGTTTCTCGCCTGGCTGGTGGTGATCGTGAGCTTCTTCGTGCTCGCCGTGCAGCTCTTCGTGACGCTGATCGAGTTCAAGCTGACCACACTCGCGGGCTTCGTCCTGGTGCCGTTTGCGTTGTGGAACAAGACGGCATTTTTGGCCGAGCGCGTATTGGGCAACGTGGTGTCGTCGGGCATTAAAGTGCTGGTGCTGGCAGTAATTGTGGGCATCGGCACAGGACTGTTTGCACAGTTCCAAGTGCCGCCCGGTACCGAGCCCTCCATCGACCTGGCGCTGACCATCATGCTGGCCTCGCTGGCGATGCTGGGACTGGGGATCTTCGGGCCGGGAATTGCAACCGGGCTGGTATCGGGAGCGCCGCAACTCGGAGCCGGTGCGGCGGCCGGCACGGCGCTGGGTGTCGCTGGTTTGGCGGTGGCTGGAGGTGCGGCTATCGCCACGGGTGGCGCGGCGGTAGCGGCGGGTGCGCGCATGGTGCCGGGTGCAGCACGCGCCGCCATCGGTGGCGCTGCATCGGCCGGCCGCGCGACCAGCGCGATGGCAAGCGGTGCGAAGTCCGCTTACGAGGCCGGCGCTGCGGCATCTGGGAGCAGCGGTGTTCGTGCTGCTGGCGCGGGCTTCGCCAATGTAGCCAGGAGCGGCGCCGGAGCTGTCGGCCAGCGCGTCGCCGCCGGCGCAAAAGCGGCCAAGGACCGCGTGGCGAATTTCGTCGCGGAGGCTGCTACGCCTGCAGCGGCAGCGAGTTCTACCGAATCGGCCGATGCAGCCGAAGCCAAGCCCCCTGCGGCAGAGCCCGCCTGGGCCAAACAAATGCGGCGCAAACAGCAGGCAGGCCATGCGGTCTCGACAGCGGCACACACGCTGCGCTCGGGCGATCACGGCGGCAGCGGTGCAAGCCCGAGCCTGCATGATGACTCCAACACCTGACTCGAACCCTTGAGGAGATCAATCCATGCGATTCAAACGACCCCAGGTGCGGTACTCGGAAACGCCCGAACCTGTCACTCCCTACCAAGCCGCCGCACAGGTGTGGGACCAGCGCATCGGCAGCGCCCGCGTGCAGGCGAAGAACTGGCGGCTGATGGCATTCGGCTGCTTGTCGCTGGCACTGCTGATGGCGGGCGGTCTGGTGTGGCGCTCAGCGCAATCCATCGTCACACCCTATGTGGTGGAGGTTGCTGCTGGTGGCCAAGTGCGCGCAGTGGGTGAAGCAGCCACGCCGTACAAGCCTAACGACGCGCAGATCGCCTACCACCTGGCACGTTTCCTCACCGATGTGCGCTCGCTGTCGATCGATCCCATTGTCGTGCGCCAAAACTGGATCGAAGCCTACGACTACACCACCGACAAGGGTGCGGCCACACTGAACGACTACGCACGCACCAACGATCCGTTCGCGCGCATCGGCCAGACCTCGACGGCCGTCGAGATCACCAGTGTGGTTCGCGCCAGCGAATCCTCGTTCCAGGTGCGCTGGATCGAGCGCAACTATGCGAACGGTTCGCCCTCGGGCACCGAGCGCTGGACTGCCGTCCTGTCGATGGTGTTGCAGCCACCCCGCACCGAAGAGCGGTTGCGCAAGAACCCGCTGGGCATTTACGTCAACGGCCTGTCCTGGAGCCGTGAACTCGACGCGACCGAAGGAGCCAAGAAACCATGAAAACTCAAATCCGCATTTACGCTTTGCCGTTGATCCTGAGCGCCACCCTGGCAACCGTCAGTGGTTGCGCCACACACGGCAAGCCGCCACCGGACATCACGCTGGACGAACCCGTCGCGGCGCACGCGCTGCCGGAGTTGCCCAAGCCCATCGAGGTGGTTG
This sequence comes from Gammaproteobacteria bacterium, assembly GCA_033717875.1. Lineage (GTDB taxonomy): Bacteria > Pseudomonadota > Gammaproteobacteria > Ga007554 > SBBG01. The sequence continues at coordinate 33,023 of JADDKJ010000015.1, read as the reverse complement.
AGGTACCCAAGCTGCTGCCGCTACCCGAGCAGTTGAAGGCCTTGGGGAACACGCCCGAAGACAAGCCCGCCCCGGAATCACCTGACGAGAAAACCCGCGTGGCGCGCGCCAATGCCGAAGCCCGCGTGGCCCCCAGCCGCGAAGGCTATATCAACGCGATCCAGGTCTGGCCCTACGCGGACGGCGCGCTGTATCAGGTCTACACCAGCCCTGGCCGCGTCACGGTGATTGCCTTGCAGGAAGGTGAAGAACTGGTGACGGTTTCAGCCGGCGACACGGTACGCTGGATCGTGGGCGATACCGCGAGCGGCGCGGGCGCCAGTCTGCGCGTGAACATCCTCGTGAAGCCCACGCGCGTCGGGCTGAAGACGAATCTGGTCATTACCACGAACCGTCGCACCTACCTGCTCGAACTGTCTTCCACGCCGCAGGCGTGGATGGCATCTGCATCGTGGGACTACCCGAAGGACCGTATGCTGGCCTTGCAGAAGCAGGCGCAGCAGGCTCAAGCCTCTGCACCGGTGGACTCGGGCTTGGCGCTGGAGCAGATCAAGTTCCGCTACGCGATCACCGGCGACAGCCCATCATGGAAGCCGCTGCGCGCCTTCGACGACGGCGAGCGCGTCTACATCCAGTTCCCCGCTGGCATCGGGCAAGGTGAGTTGCCACCGCTGTTCGTGATTGGGCCGCAGGGCGATGGTCAGCTCGTGAACTATCGCTTCCGCTCGCCGTACTACGTGGTGGACCGGTTGTTCGGCGCGGCCGAGTTGCGGCTGGGCGCAGACAGGGCCGCCGTCGTTCGTATCGAGCGCACCGACGGAGCCGGCAGCGCGGCGCGGAGGCATTGAGCATGAGCACGTCCGCCCCGCCGAAAACACCCGAGAAGGCCGACCCGGACACCTTGGCCCTGCGCGCTTCGCCGCGCCCGGTTACGCGACTGAACCGGCGCATGCTGGCGGTGCTCGCGGGGACACTGGGCATCGTCATCCTGGGCGCCACGCTCTGGTCCTTGCAGCCGCACAAGCGCGAGCGCAACCCGGCCACCGAGCTGTACAACGTGGATCGCGTCTCGCGGGCCGAGAGCCTGGATCAATTGCCGAAGGACTATTCCAAAGTGCCGGCAGCGGCAAAACCGGTTGCGCCCGCATTGGGCGAACCACTGCCGGGCGATCTGGGTCCGGCCATCGTGCATGCGCAACGCAATGCCAATACCGGCACGAGTGCTTACGGCAACCCGACTCAGATGGCTGGCATTCGCGATGCCGAGGAAGCGGCGAGATCGGGAGTGTTTTTTCGTGGCAGCGGTGCTGCGAAGGTGGCGACGGCTGTAATAGCAAATACTGAAATGCCAGAGCCGGTATCCGGCAATCAGCCATTCAATCCGATGGTGCCGGTATCGGCACAGCCTGCCGATCCGACGGCCGCGCAGAACCGGCAGGAGCAGAAGCAAGCCTTCGTCGCGAATGCGGGTGATGTCGCCACACGCAATCCCGCCAGCCTGCAACTGCCAGCCTCTCCCTACCAGGTGATGGCGGGCACCATCATTCCGGCAGCGCTGGTGACGGGCATCAACTCCGACTTGCCGGGACAGGTCATCGCCAATGTGAGCGAAGCGGTCTACGACACAGCTACTGGCCGATTTCTGTTGATCCCGCAAGGTTCGCGCTTGATCGGACGCTATGACAGCCAGGTGTCATTCGGTCAGCGGCGCGTGCTGCTGGTGTGGACGCGGCTGATCCTGCCTGATACCTCGTCGATTTCGCTCGACCGTCTGCCCGGCATCGACCCGGCTGGTTATGCCGGGCTGGAGGATGGCGTCGATTGGCATTGGGATCGCATCATCGCCGGTGCTGCGTTGTCCACGCTGCTCGGAGTCGGTGCCGAGCTGGCAGCACCCAACAACAGCGGCAGTACCGGTGGTGTGACCGTCGCCGTTCGCCAGAGCGCGCAGGACACAGTGAACCAGGTCGGTCAGGAGATCACCAAACGCAACGTGAGTATCCAGCCGACGCTCACCATCCGGCCCGGCTTCCCGATGCGGGTAATGGTGAACAAGGATCTGATCCTGCGTCCGTACCAGCCGCTGTTCTTCCAGAGGGGATCGTCGCAATGAACACACCCGCTGGCAAGCTGCGGCTGGGGCCGCTGCCCAAGACCGAGACCGTCAAAGTCACCATCGCGCTCACCACCGCGTTGAAGGCCGATTTGGAACGCTACGCCGCACTTCACGCTCAGACCTACGGCGAGCCGATTGATGCCATGACGCTGGTCCCTCACATGCTCGAAGCGTTCATGGCGCGGGATCGCGGCTTCAGGAAGACCAAGGGGAAGTGATTCACAGCGACACCACAAACACAATCGGAATACGCCCACGCACGCCTGAGTGAGTTTTCGATAGATGCCGGAAAGATCACCATCACAGGACCGCATTTACACCGGCCGTTGCGATGCAACCAGCAACTGCCCTGCTGATGGAGCAGATCATGAACAAAGCAGATCGAAGTCTGCTGGCTGCGAGGCCAAACGACGACTCAGATGCAAACGAACTGCACGGCATGCAGCTACCACGACTGGTCGCGATGAATCCCTTGCCGTTCAGACGCACGATCCGCCGTACCGAGCTGCGACAGATCGTGCCGCTGGCCGATACCACGATCTACGACATGGAGCGCCGCGGGGAATTTCCGCGCCGGTTCAATCTGACCGCACGCTGCGTGGTGTGGGACTTGACGGAAGTAGAAGCCTGGCTCAATGCGCGCCGCCAAGCTTCCGACAGTGCGCAGTTGAAACGAGCCCCCTCGCCGGACGTGCGTCAGCGCAAACGCCGCCCGGTCAAAGCAGTGCCCGTGTCGTGATGACCTTCATCGACGGTGGCAGCAGCGTCGGAGTGTGCGACTTGCCGGCCACCCAAGCATCAATCATGTCGGCCCATTCTTGCAGCATGTGCCGGCGCTGCTCGGCGTATTCGGCCTTGTTGTAGACGCCGCGTGATGAGCGGCCGTCTTCGTGCGCTAGGCACTTCTCAATCCAATCGCTGTTGAAGCCGAGTTCGTTGAGGATGGTCGAACCGGTGCGGCGCAGATCATGCACGCTGAAGCTTTCGATGGGTAGGCCCTTCGCTTTCGACCGCTCCACGACTATCTGCGCAACGCGGTTCAGCGTGGCGTTCGACATGCACTTGTCGCCGTCATAGCGCGAAGGCAGCAAGTATTTGGAGCCACCGGCGCAGGTGCGCAGCGCGATCATGATGTCGAGCGCCTGCTGCGACAAGTAGATGTTGTGGGCCTTGGCAGCTTTCATGCGCGCTTTCGGGATGGTCCACAGCGCGTTCTCGAAATCGATCTCGTCCCACGTCGCATGGATGAGTTCGCCCTTGCGCACCAGCGTGAGCAGGATCAGCCGCAGCGCCAGTTTGATGGTCGGGTACGAAGCCACGTACTCCAACTCCTTGTACAGGACGCGTATCTCCGTAGGCGACAACGCCCGATCCCTCGGCACGAAGGTGGCGATCGACGATGGCCCCACGTCGTCGGCAGGGTTGGCCACCTTCTCGCCGTGCAGAATGGCGAAGCCGTAGATTTGTTTGATGATATCGCGGACGTGGATCGCCGTTGCTGGCGCACCCCTGCCCTTCACCTTGTTGCACAGATCGCGCAGGTCGTCGGGGCTGATCTCGCTCAGCAGGCGGCTTTTGAACACCGGCAGGATGTCCCGGTCGAGGATGCTCTTGCGCATCGACCGGGTGCTATCGGCCATCCGGGCTTCCTCATACCATTTGTCGGTAAATTCCTGGAAGGTTTGGGCTTCGGACAGGCGCCGTTTCTCGCGCTGCTTTTCCTGCGCCGGGGACTGGCCTTCCGAAACGGCCCGCTTCGCGTCGATGCACTTTTCGCGCGCCCGAGCCAGCGACAGACCGCCTGGCCCATAGCGGCCAATCGTCAGCGTCTCGCGCCTGCCATTGATCCGGTAGTCATAACGGAACGTGACGGTACCCGCCGACGAAACCGTGACGTACATGCCATCCCGGTCTGTCACCTTGTAAGGCGTGTCCTTGGGCATTGAGGCTCTTCAATGCAGTGTCGGTAAGCATCGGTTCTTCCCCCTGATAACGGCAATTTTACCGTCAACGGCTTGAAAGTAACATGATGCTCTGAAACCTGTATAAATACTAGCTTTTCACGCTATTTTTTACCGTCATCACAGAAATTAGTCAGACGGTAAAAAATTTTTGGTGACTGGCCTAGCTTTCCTTACCGACAGGATTACCGACAAAAAGTTTTGCTTGTCGTCAATAGATGCCGATAGATGTCGTAATATATATTTATATATAACAACAAGTTAAGTTACATTTCCGATAGTCATCGAAATCTGCCGAAAGACCTAAAATCATTCCCACTCGATCGTCGCTGGCGGTTTGCCGGAGATGTCGTAGGTAATGCGCGAGATGCCGGGGACTTCGTTGATGATGCGATTGGAGATGGTGCCCAGCACTTCGTAGGGCAGGTGCGCCCAGTGGGCGGTCATGAAGTCGACCGTCTCGACGGCGCGCAGCGCCACCACATAGTCATAGCGCCGGCCGTCACCCATCACCCCCACCGACTTGACCGGCAGGAACACGGCAAAGGCTTGGCTCACCTTGCCGTAGAGATCGTTCTTGCGCAATTCTTCAATGAAGATGGCATCGGCGCGGCGCAGCAGGTCGGCGTATTCCTTCTTTACTTCGCCGAGGATGCGCACTCCGAGGCCGGGACCGGGGAAGGGATGGCGGTAGACCATGTCGTAGGGCAGGCCGAGTTCGACACCCAGGCGGCGCACCTCGTCCTTGAACAACTCGCGCAGAGGCTCCACCAGTCCGAGTTTCATTTCCTCCGGCAGGCCGCCGACGTTGTGGTGGGTCTTGATGACGTGGGCCTTGCCGGTCTTGCTGCCCGCCGATTCGATGACATCGGGATAAATGGTGCCCTGCGCCAGCCATTTCACGTTGCTGAGCTTGGCGGCCTCTTCCTCGAAAATCTGAACAAACAGCTTGCCGATGATCTTGCGCTTGTGCTCGGGATCGGCCACGCCGTGGAGCGCGGTCATGAAGCGCTGTTCGGCATCGACGCGGATGACGCGCACGCCCATGTGCTGGGCGAAGGCCGCCATCACCTGATCGCCTTCGTTGAGGCGCAGCAAGCCGTTGTCGACGAAGACGCAGGTGAGCTGATCGCCGATCGCCTTGTGCAGCAGCGCCGCCACCACCGAGGAATCCACCCCGCCGGACAGCGCCAGCAGCACTTCGTCGCCGCCCACCTTGTCGCGCACAGTGCGGATGCTGTCTTCGATGATATTGCCCACCGTCCACAGCGCCTCGCAGCCGCAAATCTCGAGCACGAAACGTTGCAGGATGCGCCCTCCCTGGCGGGTGTGGGTCACTTCGGGGTGGAATTGCAGGGCATAGAAAGCGCGCGTCTCGTCGGCCATGCCGGCCAGCGGCGCGCTGTCGGTGCTGGCGATCATCTTGAAACCGGGCGGCAACCGGGTGACGTGGTCGCCGTGGCTCATCCACACATCGAGCAGCCCCCAGCCTTCGGCTGTGGTGTGGTCCTCGATGCCGCGCAGCAGACGCGAATGACCACGGGCGCGCACCTGGGCATAGCCGAACTCGCGATGCGCCGCGGACTCCACGGCGCCACCCAATTGCGCGGCCATGGTCTGCATGCCGTAGCAGATGCCTAGCACCGGCACACCCAGCTCGAACACGATCTGCGGCGCGCGCGGCGTTTCCGCCAGCGTCACTGATTCCGGTCCACCCGACAGGATGATGCCCCTGGGAGCGAAAGCGCGGATCGCCGCCTCGTCCATGTCCCAGGGATGAATCTCGCTATAAACCCCCGCCTCACGCACCCGGCGCGCGATGAGCTGGGTGTATTGGGAGCCAAAATCGAGGATCAGGATGCGGTGTTGGTGGATATTGGCCATCAATCAATCCGGTAATTCGGCGCTTCGCGGGTAATGGTCACATCGTGGACATGGCTTTCGCGCATGCCGGCGTTGGTGATGCGCACGAAACGGGGCTTGGTGCGCATCTCCGCGATGTCCTTGCAGCCGGTGTAACCCATGCTGGCGCGCAATCCGCCGATCAACTGATGGACGATCGCCACCAGGCTGCCCTTATAGGGGACACGGCCTTCGATGCCTTCCGGCACCAGTTTTTCGACGCCGGCGGCCAGTTCCTGGAAGTAGCGGTCACTGGAACCCTGCTGCATCGCGCCGAGCGAGCCCATGCCGCGGTAGGATTTATAGGAGCGCCCCTGGTAAAGCTCAACCTCGCCCGGCGATTCCTCGGTGCCGGCGAACATGCTGCCGATCATCACGGAATCGGCGCCTGCGGCGATGGCCTTGGAAAAATCACCCGAATAGCGGATGCCGCCGTCGGCGATCACCGGGATATTCATACCGGACAGGGCGTTGGCGACATTGGCGATAGCGGTGATTTGCGGCACACCGACGCCGGTGACGATGCGCGTGGTGCAGATCGAACCCGGCCCGATGCCGACCTTGACCGCGTCGGCGCCGGCCTCAGCCAGCGCCAGCGCCGCTTCGGCCGTGGCGATATTACCGCCGATCACCTGCATGCTCGGGAAGTTGCGCTTGACCCAGCGCACCCGGTCGAGCACGCCCTGGGAATGGCCATGCGCGGTGTCGACGACGATCACATCGACCCCGGCATCGACCAGCGCGGCGACGCGCTCGTCGGTATCGCCGCCCGTCCCCACCGCGGCGCCGACGCGCAGCCGTTCGAGATGATCCTTGCAGGCATTGGGCTTTTCCTTGGCTTTCTGGATGTCCTTGACGGTGATCAGTCCGCGCAGATGGAATTTGTCGTTCACCACCAGCACCTTTTCGATACGGTGCTTGTGCAGCAGCGCCAGCACCTCCTCGCGGCTCGCGCCCTCGCGCACCGTAACCAGGCGCTCCCTGGGCGTCATGATGGTGGAGACCGGGTTGTCGTAACGCGTCTCGAAGCGCAGATCGCGGTTGGTGACGATGCCCACCAGGTCTTCACCGTCCACCACCGGCACACCGGAGATGTTGTGGGCGCGGGTCAGTGCCAGCACCTCGCGGATGCTAGCACGCGGCGAGACAGAGATGGGATCCTTGATCACCCCGCTCTCGAACTTCTTGACGATGCGCACCTGCTCCGCCTGTTCCTCGGCGCCCATATTCTTGTGGATGATGCCGATGCCACCTTCCTGGGCCAGGGTGATCGCCAGCCGCGCCTCGGTGACGGTATCCATCGCGGCGGACATGAGCGGGATATTCAGCGTGATTTCGCGAGTAAGCCGGCTCGCAAGGCTCACCTGCTTGGGCAACACGGTGGAATGATCCGGCACCAGCAGGACATCATCGAAGGTAAGGGCTTCCTGGAGGATACGCATGGGGAAGATCCTGAAAAAATTTAATCGCTAAGTATATCAAGGAAGCCCTGAACAATTCCATCCTGAGAATCCTCAAAGCACAAAAAGCGAAAATGCGATCCCTTCTTAATCTTGTCTTTCAATAAAATGCGATCCCTTCTTAATCTTGTCTTTCAATAACTTGCCGTGACTGGAAAATACCGGCGCTTCTCTCTCACATAGGAAAACGCGCCATGTGTTGCGATTCCGAGACAATAAAAACTAACTTCAAATACAATAAGATAACAAAAATCCTCTGATCCGGTGTCCTTGACCAGTGACACTTTACCCCCGCCGGGGCACGAATGTCACGTTTCGGCGAGAGGGGGCATCGGGCGCCTTATAAGGTTAAACCATAGCGCTTTTTTTGAGCGCTTTTGGTGCGCCCGCACCTTCGTAAGCCGTTTTTTTCATACGATTTTTAAAAAAGTATGAAAGAAGCCCGGAACCCAAGATGGATACTCGATAATTATCAAAATGTTACTGGATCAGCCCCTCCTATCAACGACATGGCACGCCAATTGCTACATGAGAAATGCCGCTTGGCTTCATGAAAAATCCGCAAGGCTTTAATCATGACGTAACAAACGGCTGTCAGACTGATCAAGCCAAACAGGAAAGCGATTGATTCCTGGAAAGCAAAGCAGTCTTGCAAGTAGGTGTAGTAAATCAATGGAGGTGTGAAATGAAGTATTTTGAGATTATGGAAAACATCGGCAGCATCGAGCGTATCTTCAGGATGCTGGTCGGCGGATTGTTGCTAGGGATAGCAATGACACATCCCACGTCCTCACTTTATGTGAGTTTCCTGCCGCTGATCGCCAGCTATTTTGTTTTGACCGCGATCATGCTTTGGGATCCCGTGGGCTATGTGATCGGAGTGATACTGAAATTCCTCGGACAACTCCCCGCAGCCGCCCAATCCGCAACCCTTGCTGTTTCCAATGGCGCAAAGTACCAGGAGTTGCGCGCTTAACCATCCCGGCATCATAGAAAACCCGTCCCCTGACGGGAAAATGCAAAGGCATTTTCCTGCCAGGGCAGACGGAATAGGGGTAAACAAATTCGCTTTGTAGGAACGGTCTGAAACCGGCGTCATCCCCTCCCTCCCCCCGCAGTGTGGCGTCGATGGAGGGCCGCTTCCTACCCTAATACCAAGGTTGCCAAGCACGAGGCAACCACACCCAGCGCAGGCGGCGGGTTACCGGAAAAAAGGATTTGACCGGTAACCCGTCATTTTTTTTGGCGCCTTGACGATGCTATCATCGTTGTATCATGCAAGAACCCCTGGAATTTTGGCAAGAGGAACCGCCGCGGCGTGAAATTCTCACGGTCTCGCAGCTCAATCGCGCGGCGCGTGCGGCGCTGGAGGGCAGCTTTCCGCTGATCTGGGTGGAAGGCGAAATTTCCAACCTGGCCAAGCCTTCCTCCGGCCATCTGTATTTTACCCTCAAGGACGAAGCGGCGTCGGTGCGCTGCGCGATGTTCCGCAATCGCAATCTGCGTCTGGGTTTCACCCCGGCGAACGGCACACATGTCGTGTTGCGCGCCCAAGTGAGCCTCTACGAGGGACGCGGCGAATTCCAGCTCATCGCCGAACACATGGAGGAAGCCGGCGCAGGGGCGCTGCGCCGCGCCTTCGAAGCGCTCAAACAGCGTCTGGCCAGCGAAGGACTGTTCGATGCGGCGCACAAGAAACCCCTGCCTGCCTTGCCGCGCCGCATCGGCGTGGTCACGTCGCCCAGCGGCGCGGCGATCCGCGACATTCTCACGGTTCTGAAACGGCGCTTTCCCTCCATTTCCGTGATCATCTATCCCGCCCAGGTGCAGGGAACGGGCGCCGCCGCGCAGATCGCCCAGGCCATACGCACCGCATCGCGGCGCAAGGATTGCGATGTGTTGATCGTGGCGCGGGGCGGCGGTTCGCTGGAAGATTTGTGGGCGTTCAATGAGGAAGTGGTGGCGCGCGCCATTCACGCCTGCGAATTGCCGGTGGTGACCGGCATCGGCCACGAGATCGACTTCACCATCGCCGACTTCGCCGCCGACCGCCGCGCCGCCACGCCTTCCGCCGCGGCGGAGCTGGTCAGCCCCGACCAAGCCGAATGGATGCAACAGCTCGCCCGCCAGCAGCAGCGTCTGGCGGCACGCATCCGCGACCGGCTGGAACGCGGGCGTCAGGCGCTGGACTGGCTGGAACGAAGGCTGCAACAGCAACACCCAGGCAGCCGCCTGCGCGCCCAGGCGCAGCGCCTCGATGAACTGGAAGGCAGGCTGCATCAAGTGCGGCGCGGCATGTTGCGGCACAAGCGCGTGCTGCTAAGCGAACTCTCCGCGCGCTTGCACCGCCACATTCCCCTGCACCGACTGACGCAGTTGCAGATCCATCACGAAAATCTCCGCCAGCGTCTGCACGCCATGCTGCGGCTCACACTCGAACGTAAGCAGCAGCGGCTCAATGCGGCCAGCCGCGCGCTGGATGCCGTCAGCCCGCTGGCGACGCTGGGACGCGGTTATGCGATTGTCCGCACACTGCCGGAACAGCGCGTGCTGCGCGATGCCCGCGAAGCAACACCGGGCGAAGCGGTGGAAGCCCGCCTCGCACGCGGGCGGCTGATTTGCACTGTGTCGCGGATACTTGGATGAATAGATACGCCCGCGCACTGCTGCTCGCCTTGTGCGCCTTCCCCGTACTACTCATGGCAGGCCCCTTGCCGCGCGCCGAAGCTGTTCCCGGAGGCGTCGCTCTCGTCACGCTGCCGAAGCACCTCGCGCCTGAAGCGGACGCGTGGACGCGCATCGCTCAGGAAAACCTCTCCACGCCGCCGCTTGCTTACTACAACGAACAGCGCGTGCTGGTGGTTGCCGAGGAGGCGAAGTGGATCGCCGTCGTCGGCATTCCGCTGGAAACACCGCCGGGCAGGCAGACGCTGCATGTGCAATCCGCATCGGGTGAACGGGAAAACCTTTCTTTCACCGTGGGCGACAAGGAATACGCCGTGCAGCGCATAACGCTCAAGGACCAGCGCAAGGTCGAGCCACCGCCGGAGGATTTGATACGCATCGAAAAAGAGGCCGCGGAAATCAAGGCCGCATTCGCGCAGTGGAGCGATCGGCGCGATGTGGCGCTCGATTTCCAGCGGCCGGCGGACGGCCCCCTGTCCAGCCCGTTCGGCCTGCGGCGCTTCTTCAACGGCCAACCACGCAACCCCCACAGCGGCCTGGACATCGCCGCCCCCACCGGCGCGGCGGTCCGCGCCCCGGCGGACGGCACGGTGATCGTCACCGGGGATTATTTTTTCAACGGCAACACCGTGTTCCTCGACCACGGCCAGGGGTTGATCACCATGTATTGCCATTTGAGCAACATCGCCGTCCAGCCCGGCCAACGCGTGGCGCGCGGCGCGGTCATCGGCACGGTGGGCTCGACCGGCCGCGCCACCGGGCCGCATCTGCACTGGAGCGTGAGCCTGAATAATGCGCGTGTTGACCCGGCTTTATTTCTGGCGCAATAAGAATAACGCGGTCCGCTGATCGTCGGTTTTTTTACATCGCCCGAAAAAAATTATAAGGCCTTCTATGGCGTCGCCGTAGCCAGACTCCGTTCCATACGCCGCAGCAGATGCACGCCGCCTTGCGAAATACCTCGCGCGTCCGGCAATGGCGACACATCCGGCAGCAAATCGACGAGAAAGCAGCTATCGAAGCGTCGCATGAAGTCCTCGGCCGCATCCTGCAACACCCCTTTCAGCTTGCAATTCGAGGACATCGCGCAGGTGTTGCCCGGCGCATCGAAACACTCGGCCAGCGTCATGGTTTCAGTGAGCCGCACCACCGAACCGATGGAAATGGTTTCCGGCGGGCGATCGAGCATGACACCGCCTTTTTTTCCGCGCACGCCACGCACGAAACCGTTGCGCACCAGGTTGTTCACCACCTTCATCAGATGATTGTGCGACACGCGAAGCTGCTCGGCCAATTCCTGGATGGTGATTTTCCGGCCAGAATGCGCGCCCAGATGAATGAGTACCCGCAGGGTGTAGTCGGTGTAGAGTGTCAGTTTCATTGATCCCCCCGGTTGCATGTGTAAACTATTAAAATGTTGTTATGACATGCGCTGGATTACAGATAGCTTACATATCGCGTCCTCTTCCCCCTGCTCTTGCGCAAAACCGGCCGAAGATTCAAAATGATGGTTCAGGATCACCCGGCGGGTTCACAACCCGCCTACTCACACCGGCCACCACGCCGTTAACTCTATGACTCTCGACCGCTTCCATCCCGCCGTGGCGGGCTGGTTCAGCAAGACCTTCGGCGCCCCCACCCTGCCGCAGGCCGAAGCCTGGCCGCAGATCATGGCGGACAGACATACGCTGATCGCCGCGCCCACCGGCTCGGGCAAGACACTGGCGGCGTTTCTCGCCGCCATCGATGCACTGCTGCGCCAGGGGCTGGCCGGCCAGTTGCGGGACGAGACGCAGGTGGTCTACATCTCACCGCTCAAGGCGTTGAGCAACGACATTCACAAGAATCTGGAAATTCCGCTCGCAGGAATACGCGAGGAACTGGCGGCGCTGGGCCTGCCCGAAGTGGAGATCCGTACCGTAGTGCGCACCGGCGACACACCACCGGGCGAACGGCTGGCGATGCGCCGCCGCCCGCCGCATATCGCGGTGACGACGCCGGAGTCGCTTTATGTGTTGCTCACCAGCGAAAGCGGGCGCGACATGCTCAAGAGCGTGCGCACCGTGATCGTGGACGAGATCCACGCCCTCGCCCCGAACAAACGTGGCGCACACCTGGCCTTGTCGCTGGAACGGCTGGAAGCGTTGACCGAGCGGCGGCTGGTACGCATCGGCCTGTCGGCGACACAGCGGCCCATCGAGGACGTGGCGCGCTTTCTGACGGGCGGGGAAGCCGTCGCCCAAGGTTCAACCGTCGATTGCGCCATCATCGACTCCGGCCACGTCCGCCAGCGTGACCTCGCCCTCGTCGTGCCGGGCTCGCCGCTCGAAGCCGTGATGGCCGCCGAGGTGTGGGAGCAGATCTACGACCGCCTCGCCGAACTGATCCACGACCACCGCACGACGCTGATCTTCGTCAACACCCGCCGCATGGCCGAGCGCGTCACGCGGCATCTGTCCGAGCGGCTGGGCGAGGAACACGTCACCTCGCACCACGGCAGCCTGTCGCGCGAGCAGCGCCTGGATGCCGAGCAGCGCCTCAAACAAGGTTCACTGCGCGCGTTGGTGGCGACCGCCTCGCTGGAACTGGGCATCGACATCGGCGATGTCGATCTGGTCTGCCAGCTCGGCTCACCGCGCAGCATTGCGGCTTTTTTGCAGCGCGTGGGGCGCTCCGGTCACAGCCTGGGCGGCACACCCAAGGGCAGACTGTTCCCCTTGAGCCGCGACGATCTGGTGGAATGCGCGGCGTTGCTCGATGCGGTGCGGCGCGGCGAGCTGGACCGGCTGATCATTCCGCAACGGCCGCTGGACGTGCTGGCGCAGCAGATCGTCGCCGAAGTCGCCAGCCGCGAATGGCAGGAAGACGCACTCTATGGCCGGCTGTGCCGCGCCTGGCCCTACCGCGACCTGCCGCGTGCCGATTTCGATGCTCTGGTGCACATGCTCAGCGAGGGTTTCACGACCCGCCGCGGGCGACGCTCCGCCTGGCTGCACCGCGACAGCGTGAACCGGCAACTGCGCCCCCGGCGCGGCGCGCGCCTCACCGCGCTCACTTCGGGCGGCACCATCCCCGACAATGCCGATTACCAGGTGATCCTGGAACCCGAAAGCCAGTTCATTGGCACCCTCAACGAGGACTTCGCCGTGGAGAGCATGGCGGGCGACATCTTCCAGCTCGGCAACCATTCCTACCGCATCCTGCGCATCGAAGCCGGCAAGGTACGGGTGGAAGACGCCAAGGGCCAGCCGCCGACCATCCCGTTCTGGATCGGCGAGGCGCCCGGCCGCAGCGACGAGCTGTCGCGCGCCGTGTCGCGGCTGCGCACCGAACTGACCGAGCTGCTGAACATCTCCGCCGACCACGTCCTGCTGTGGCTGGTACAGGAAATCGGCATCGTCGGAGCCGCCGCCGTGCAGATCGTCGAATATCTCGCCGCCGCGCACGCCATGCTCGGCGCCATGCCCAGCCAGGAAACGATCGTGCTGGAGCGTTTCTTCGACGAATCCGGCGGCATGCAGCTCATCGTCCACTCGCCCTACGGCTCGCGCCTCAACCGCGCTTGGGGACTGAGTCTGCGCAAGCGCTTTTGCCGCAACTTCAATTTCGAACTCCAGGCGGCGGCGAGCGAAGACGCCATCGTGCTGTCGCTCACCGCCACGCACAGCTTTCCGCTCGACGAAGTGGCGCGCTACCTGAATGCAAAAACGGTGCGTCCGCTGCTGGTGCAGGCGCTGCTCGACGCGCCGATGTTCACCACGCGCTGGCGCTGGAACGCCACCACCGCCCTGGCGCTGCCACGCTTTCGCGGCGGCAAGAAAACCCCGCCGCAATTGCAGCGCATGTTCGCCGAGGATCTGGTCGGTCTGGTCTTCCCCGACCAGCGCGCCTGCCTGGAAAACATCGTCGGCGACCGCGAGATCCCCGACCACCCGCTGGTGCGCCAGACCATCGATGACTGCCTGCACGAGGCGATGGACATCGAGGGCCTGGAACGACTGCTCGCCGCACTGGAACGCGGCGAGATCCGCGCCGTGGCGCGCGACCTGCCCACGCCCTCGCCTTTGGCGCAGGAGATCCTCACCGCGCGCCCCTATACCTTCCTGGACGACGCACCGCTGGAAGAGCGGCGCACCCAGGCGGTGATGGCGCGCCGCTGGCTCGATCCCGAGAGCGCGTCCGACCTCGGCCAGCTCGATCCCGACGCCATCCAGCGCGTGCGCGACGAGGTATGGCCGGAGGTCACACATGCCGACGAGCTGCACGATGCACTGGTGGTGCTGGGTTTTGTCACCGCGCGGGAAGGAGAACGCTGGCAAACTTACATGCAAGCGCTGACGCAGACAGGCCGCGCCACAGTGATACTCGACGCGCGACATCAGGCCGCACTCTGGATCGCGGTGGAGCGCCTGCAGCAATTCCAGGCCGTGTTCGGCCCGATGCGCCTTGAGCCCGTCATCACCGCGCCGCCCGAATACCTCGCACAGGACTGGGATCGCGAAACAGCGCTGATCGAGATCGTGCGCGGGCGGCTCGAAGGCTTGGGGCCGGTCACGGCGGCGTCGCTGGCCGCACCGCTGGGCCTGTCCGAACGCGACATCGACGCCGCGCTGCTGGCCCTCGAAGGCGAAGGCTTCGCGCTGCGCGGCCAGTTCACGCCCGGCACGACCGACACCGAGTGGTGCGAACGCCGCCTGCTGGCACGTATCCACCGCTACACCCTCAAACGTCTGCGTCAGGAGATCGAGCCCGTCAGCAGCGCCGACTTCATGCGCTTCCTGTTCCACTGGCAGCGCCTGGAACCCGAACTGCGCGGCGAAGGTCCCGAAGCTCTGACCGCCGTCATCGAACAACTCGAAGGCTTCGAGACCCAGGCCGTAGCGTGGGAAGCGGATATCCTGCCTTGCCGTCTCAATGACTATGATCCTGGCTGGCTTGATAGTCTATGCCTATCGGGCCGCGCGGTCTGGGCGCGCCTCACCCCGCGCGCGGCGAGCAAGGACTCGGGCGGCGGCCCGGTACGCACCACGCCCATCGCCCTGCTCAGCCGCCGCCATCTTGGCCTCTGGAACGAACTGGCCGGGGAACGGAGCGACGACCTGACGGGCCTGTCGCCCCCGGCGCGAACCGTGGCGGAATACCTTGCCGCCCACGGCGCCTCGTTCTTCGACGAACTCGCCGGCGGCGTGCGGCTGCTGCCCTCGCAACTGGAAGACGCGCTCGGCGAACTGGTGGCGGCAGGCCGGGTCAGCGCCGACGGCTTCAGCGGCCTGCGCGCGCTGCTCACCCCCGCCGACAAGCGCCGCCCGCTCGCCAGTCGGCGCCGCGGCCTCGCCTCAGGCCTTGCCGATGCCGGGCGCTGGGGTCTGCTCAAACGCAACGGCACAGCGCACGCGCCAAACCCGCAACCCCGCCCCTGGGCCAGCGCCGGACACGACCCCGATACCGTGGAGTTCATCGCCCGCGCCCTGCTGCGCCGCTACGGCGTGGTATTCCGCAAACTGCTGGAACGCGAAGCCACCTGGTTGCCACCTTGGCGCGAACTGCTCTGGACCTACCGCCGCCTCGAAGCCCGCGGCGAAATCCGCGGCGGACGCTTCGTCGCCGGATTCTCCGGCGAACAATACGCCCTGCCCGAAGCCGTCGGCTCGCTGCGCGACATCCGCCGCCAACCCGGCAACGGGATTACCATCACCCTGTCCGGCGCCGACCCCCTCAATCTCGCCGGCATCATCACCCCCGGCCCCAAAGTCCCCGCCCTGGCCGGAAACCGCGTGCTGTATCGCGATGGCATACCCGTGGCCATACAGATCGCGGGAGAAATCCGGTTCCTCGACTCAACAAACGAAAAAGAGCAATGGGAACTGAAAAACACCTTGCTCAGACACCCTGTCAAACCAAGGATACCGGCATATCGCAGGGAGTCTGCCTGAGCCGGGGCGAATCGGCTGCCAATCAAGCGATAAATGCAGGGCGGGTTAGCGTTTTTTCGCATAACCCGCCAGGCGTGCGAAGCACACAAGCTGTTTTTCAACCTAAAAACGGTGGTTGGAACCGTAGCGAGAATGATTAAGGCGCTGAAGATGGGCGAGAAAATCGCAAAATATTCCGCAGCCGTAGCCATCCGCTACCGTGACATACGCCTTCCATGGCGTATGCCCTCCGGGCAGCCAGCGGCTGTCCCGTTTTGCTTCCGGCAAAACGGTGAGGATAGATTTTGCGATTTTCTCGCGCAGATTCGGTGCATTATAGACTCGGCACGATGAAGATTGAATTTTTGTCGTGCGCCTCAGTCAGATATACATGGACAAAGAAGATGCAAGATTTCAGACATTGGAGCGGTTGCACGAGCGGCGTAAGCAGGTCGTGCGATTGCATCGCAAAGGGATGGGCGTGATGCGCATCGTTGAGCTGAGTGGGCTTTCCTACCCGACCGTGCGCGGCATCATTGACCGCTATGAACAGGGCGGAGCCGGAACGATCAAGCCCACGCCGCGCGGCAGACAAGGTGGCGAAGGCCGCCACCTGACGGATGAGCAAGAGCGGTTGGTTCGGCAAATCATCTGCGACAAACGGCCGGAGCAACTGAAGATGGAATGTGCACTGTGGAACCGGGCTGCCGTCATGCAGTTGATTGAGCGCGAATACGGAATCAAGCTATCGGTGCGGGGTATTGGCAATTACCTCAAGCGCTGGGGGTTCACCCCGCAAAAGCCGATCAAGAAGGCTTACGAGCAACGCCCGGAGGCCGTGCAGAACTGGCTGGACGAGGAATACCCCGCCATTGAGAAACGCGCCAAGGCCGAGGGTGCCGAGATTCACTGGGGCGACGAGACGGCGGTAGTGAACACCGATGTGCGCGGTCGCAGCTACGCCCCGGCTGGGAAAACACCGGTGACCTTTGCGGTGGGCGGCACCCGCCAGAAACTGTCGATGATCGCCACCGTCACCAATCAGGGCAAAACTCGCTGGATGATTATTGATGAGGCCTTAAACTCGGACAAATTGATCGAGTTTCTGGAAGCGTTAATCAAAGATGCGGCGAAGAAGGTATTTCTGATTCTCGATAATTTGCGTGTGCATCACAGCAAGCCGGTCAAGACTTGGGTTGAAGAACGTAAAGACAAGATCGAGTTGTTTTACCTGCCCAGCTACAGCCCGGAGCTAAACCCGGAAGAGCGGCTTAATGCAGATTTGAAGCAAGCCATTTATACAAAAGTTCCGGTACGCACCAAGGCAAAACTGAAAGCTGCAACAACGGAGCACATGCAGACCTTGGAGAAATCACCTGAGCGTGTCAAAAAATACTTTCAGGATGCTCGTGTGAAATATGCAGCATGAAAACTTCAAACTTCAACTGGCCGGATCAATAGGCATTCGCAGTAGGCTCCAACCACCGTTTTTAGGTTCAATGAGTTGCAGCGCCAAAGACACCCCTCCCTTTTCAACGAAGAGCCCGCTACAATAGAATGGAGTTTATCCGGCTCGAACAGGAATCCGTCATGTTTCGCTGGCTTCCGCTATTTCTGCTTGGCCTGTTGCTCGGAGGATGCGCCACCGTGCCGCCCGCCGCGCTCAACAAGGGTTCTTTCTCTCCCGCCACCCCCCAAGAAATCCAGACGGGAACCCCGGAAGGGCAACGAGTACGCTGGGGCGGGGTGATTGTCGACACCACTCCGAAGGAACAGGAGACCTGTTTCCGCATCCTGGCCCTCCCGCTCGACAAGGAAGCGCGGCCGGTACGCGATGACCGGACGCTGGGGCGTTTCATCGGCTGCGCGCAGGGTTTTTATGACCCGGCGCTCTATGCCGCAGGCCGGGAGGTGACGGTGACCGGGGAAGTCCGTGGTGTTGAACCCGGCAGGGTGGGCGACTTTCCGTACCCGTTTCCGCGCGTTGCCGTGGATGCCGTCTATCTGTGGCCCAAGGAACCCAATATCGTTTATGTTCCCTACCGCGATCCTTTCTTCTGGAGTCCTTTCTGGTGGGATCCTTTCTATTCGCCGTGGTACTGGCCTCCGCCGCGCTACTATCGCTGATGACGCGCTTGTATAACCTGCTTTACTTGGCCTTGTTGGCGCTGCTGCTGAGTGGCTGCGCCGTCAATCCACCTTTTCCCGTCCAGGATCTGGGGGCTGTGGATACGCGCCTGACCCCGCAACAGGTGACTCAGGATAGCGCCCTCCTCGACCGCCGGGTGTTGTGGGGCGGCGTGATCGTCGAAAGCCGCAATGCCGCCGACCACACCGAACTGACGGTACTCGCCTACCCACTTGACTCGGATCAGGAACCCGACACCGGCAAAGACGCCATCGGGCGGTTTCTGCTGCGCCAGCCAGGCTACCTCGAAACCATGGTTTACGCTCCCAAACGCGAAATCACTGTGGTGGGCACGGTCAAGGAAATCCAGGAGCGCAGCGTTGGCGATACATCCTATCGTTACCCGGTGGTGGAAGCGGACAGAATCCACCTCTGGCCGCTTCCTCAGCCATCGCCGCCGTCGCGATTCCGCTTTGGCGTCGGGGTGGGTATTATCCGCTGACCGCCGCAGACAGGCTCCCCTAAACCCGAAGAAAGCGTCTCCTCGCGGGGAACCATTTCATCTCTCACCACTCTATTCACCCGTCTCTGATTCCGGTTTTCACTCATGCCCCTAGTCACCCTCGACAACGCCCACCTCTCCTACGCCCGCTGGCTGATGCTCGATGATGCGCACCTTTCCCTGGATGCCGGAGAAAAGATCGCGCTGATAGGCCGCAACGGCACCGGAAAATCCACACTGTTGCAAGTCCTGGCGGGCCTGACCGCGCTGGACAACGGCACATTATGGCGCGATGGTGCCGCGCGGCTGGCCTATGTGCCGCAGGAGCCGCCGCTCGACCCGGAGCACACCGTCTTCGAGGCGTGCGCGGAAGGACTGGGCGGGCTGCGCCAAACACTGTTGGACTATCACGCCGTGAGCCATGCCCTGGCGCTACCGGGCGCGGATACCGACGCCCTGCTGACACGCCTGCAAAAGCTTCAGACCACACTGGAGGCGCAGGGCGGCTGGTCGGCGCAGAACCGCGTCGAGCAGGTGCTGACACGTCTGGAGCTGCCGCCCGACGTGAAGGTCGCCACCCTCTCCGGCGGCTGGCGCAAGCGCGTGGCGCTGGCCCAGGCGCTGGTGGCGGAGCCGGAGATCCTGCTGCTGGACGAACCGACCAACCACCTCGATTTCGAGGCCATCGAATGGCTGGAAAGTTTCCTGCGCGACTACCGCGGCAGCCTGATCGTGATCAGCCACGACCGGCGCTTCCTGGATCGCGTCGCGACCCGCATCGTCGAACTTGATCGCGGCAAGTTGACGAGTTTTCCCGGCAATTTCCGCGAATATCAGCACCGGAAAGCGGAGATGCTGGCGGCGGAGTCGACCCAAAATGCCGAGTTCGACAAGTTCCTCGCCCAGGAAGAAGCGTGGATCCGCCAAGGCGTCGAGGCGCGCCGCACCCGTAACGAGGGCCGCGTGCGCCGCCTGGAACAGTTGCGCCGGGAACGCACCGCGCGCCGCGAGCGCATCGGCGACGTAACGCTCCAGCTCGATACCGGCGAGCGCTCCGGCCAATTGGTGGCGGAACTCGAGCATGTCGGCAAAGCCTTCGGTAACAAGGTGATCATCCGCGATTTTTCCACCCGTATCATGCGCGGCGACCGCATCGGCCTGCTCGGCCCCAACGGCGCGGGCAAGACCACCCTGCTCAAACTGATCCTCGGCGAAATCGCCCCGGACAGCGGCAGCGTGCGGCTGGGCACCCGGCTGCAAGTCGCCTACTTCGATCAGCTCCGCGAACAGCTCGACCCCGAAGCCACGCTGCGCGACGTGGTCAGCCCCGGCGCAGACTTCGTGGAAATCGGCGGCAAAAAGAAACATGTGATCGGCTATCTCGGCGAATTCCTGTTCCCGCCCGAACTCACCCTGTCCAAGGTGCGAACTCTCTCCGGCGGCGAACGCAACCGCCTGCTGCTGGCCCACCTCTTCACCCGGCCCGCCAACGTGCTGGTGCTCGACGAACCGACCAATGATCTGGACCTGGAAACGCTGGACATGCTGGAAGGGCTGCTGGCCGATTACCCCGGCACACTGTTCCTGGTCAGCCACGACCGCGAATTTCTCGACAACGTCGTCACTCAGGTCATCGCCTTCGAAGGCAACGGCGTGCTGCGCGAATATCCCGGCGGCTACGACGACTGGCTGCGCAGCCGGCCCCAGCCCGGCATTGCGGTTCCCGCGGTCATCGTGCCCCAAGCCCCATCAATCCGCCCCGAACCAGCCAGGCGCACCCGTCTGTCATTCAAGGAAACCCGCGAACTGGCCGAGCTGCCGGGCAACATCGAAACGCTGGAGTCGCGCCAAGCACAGATCACCACCCTCCTTGCCGACCCTGCCATCTATCGCAATGATCCAGCAGGCGTACAGGCGTTGCAGCGCGAGGCGACGGAAATAACAGCGGCGCTGGAGACCGCGTATGCAAGGTGGGAAGAGCTGGAAGAGAAGGCGGGAGGGTGAGGGTCTACGCAAGAACCCGCTCAAGGCCAAGCCTTGAACGGGTTCTCGAACTAATCTTACCTTACGGTAACGTTCACAACAGCCACAGGTGGAATGTTGAACCCCGTGGAGGCAATGCATTGCAGCGCGAAGGACACCGTTCTAGGCGAGGATGACGCCACCAGACTGATATCACCTTGCGTCGACGCGGTGATCTGCCCCGTCAAACCAAAATTGCCCGGACTCCAGATCGGGTGCTGGCCATTCAGCGTATAGGGCTGGCATTGAAAATAACCTCCGCCATGCAACCAGCTCAATTTGGTAAGGCTGCCCGCCGCCAATAAACGCGGTCCCGCCACCAACACCAGCGGCTGCTGCGGGTTGACGGTAACCGACACCCGGGCGACATCACCCGCGCTCACCCCGGCCCCGCAAGTGGCAACAAAATTGCCGTTCACACCCCCCGAACTGGCGATAAAACTCTGAACCGGCGCATACGACGACGACACGCCGCAACCCAACTGCGTCACATCCGTCCAGATCACGCTGCCGCCGGCGCCCTGCGATCTTCTCTGGATGGAAAATGCGGTGATCTGGTTTTGCTGCACATTGGAAAACTGAAGCGGAAACTCGACAGCCGTATTGCTGCCATTCTGGACAAATGTGCCCTCATAGGTAAACTCGGCGGCCTGGGCCGAATAACAAATCCCCAATGCGGCGGCTACGGCGACGGTGACTGAAGCGATCCTTTTATACATGACAGCAATCTCCTGACTAAGTGCGTTTCATCATTGATACGATACAACGGCCCACGTCCCGCCATCCAAAAACACTGGGCGATGCAGAAACGCCTCGATCGGCGGGCTATATCCCTGCGTTTTTGACTATAAATCGAAAGTAATGCACCTGCAAGCAATGACGGCGCAAGGTTTTCGCCACACACCCACCACCGCTGCTCTTATCACATAAAACATGTTGGATCAATGACCACTTCTCCCGGAACAGCGTTTGACAAGCGGCCTTGCACCGCTATAGTCTGCCGCCAAGTGACCAGCAAGCTCAGGCAACGATCCCTTGCCGCCACTCTCTTCGGATCTTGCTAAATGCGGCGACCGCCGCCGCGTTTTCAATCTGAAGCTTTGGTGGTTCAGCACACCAAGGCTTCTCCCGCACAGGAATGCAACGCACCCGAAAAAGCCTGGAACGGCTTTCCCTCGGGGTTTCCATAGCGCCTCTTCAGTCACATTGACGGCGCAAGACACATAACACACGCGAGCCGCTGTTTACCGGCTTGCCGTAAGAAAAAAATTCATCATGAAACCCATGGCCGCATTTTTTGTGCGCCAAGGATGGTGGTGTTTTGCTGTTCCGTGCTTCCTGCTGCTTGCCGCGGACTTGGCGCAGGCTGCGCCGGCGGAGCTTGCGCCCGTTGTCAGCTCACCGCAAGTCGCCGAAGAAGGCTTGCGGCGCCAGGAAGAACGCGAGCGGCTCCGGCAACAGCCGTTGCAACCCAAAGCCGATGTCTTGACCCCCGAGATCCCGTCGCGCCTGTCCACCGACCTGCCTGACGAGTCGCCGTGTTTCGTCATCCATGAAATCGCCCTGACCAGCGGGGATGCGCAGGCCCTTTCTTGGTTGGGGGATACCGCGCAACCCTTTTTGCATCGCTGCGCTGGCATCGAAGGCTTGCGCAAGATCGCCGCCACGCTCAATGCGAAATTGATCGAATTCGGCTACGCCACCTCCCGCGTCTCGCTGCCCGAACAGAACCTCAAGGAAGGCCGGCTTGTTTTGCGCTTGCACGTCGGCCGTGTCGCCGCGGTGAGGATGGTCACGCCGCCCGCTCGCGAAGGCGGCATGGCAGCGGATGAGTCCTGGGGTACGTGGCGCAACGCCTTTCCGGTGCACAAGGGCGACATACTCAATGTCCGCGATCTGGAGCAGGGGCTGGAACAGATGAAGCGCCTGCCCAGCCAGTCTGTCACCACCCGTCTTGAGCCGGGGCCGCGCGCCGACACCAGCGTCGTCACTCTCGTGCGCCAGACCGGTCGCCTGAGCGACCGGGTGCGCGGCGGCGTCATCCTGGACAACTCGGGCAGCCGCACGCTCGGCCGTACCCAGCTTTTCGGCTATGCGACCTTTGACAATCCCCTGGGCCTGAACGACATGCTCAACCTCAATGCCAGCAGCAACACCGAACAACCTGATCCCGATCATCGCAGTCAAAGCCTGGGAGGCAGCTACAGCGTTCCCTTCGGCTACAGCACGATCACCCTCACCCGCAGCCACAGCCGCTTTGCGCAGATGGTGCAAGGCACCACCGCCCGTTTCCTGTCCAGCGGCAAGAGCGACATCACCGAGGCCAGGGCGCATCACACCGCGTTCCGCACGGCATCGGCCAAGTTCGGGATATACGCCGCGGTATCCACCCGCCGTGCCAACAGCTATCTCGACGATGTCGAGCTGATCGTTCAACGCCGGCGCACCACCTATCTCGAGATCGGCATCACCTCCAGACAACTGCTCGGCCGTGGCAGCGTGGATGTCGATCTGGGTTATCGGCGCGGCGTGTCCTGGGGGGATGCCCAGGACGATTTGCCGACCGCCGCCGAAGGGGGGCTGACTCTGCGCCCCACGATATGGATGCTGAACGCCGCCTACCACCAGCCGTTCACGCTGAGTGGTCGGCCTTTCCAATACACCACCACGCTACGCGGCCAACATACTGGCGATACCACGCTGGTGACGGATCAGATCGCGATCGGTCATCGCTGGAGCGTGCGCGGCTTTGATGGCGACAGCGTACTGCTGGCGGAAAGCGGCTTCTTCCATCGCAATGATCTGTCGACACCTGTGAGCTGGGTGCGCGGCGTGGATACGGCCGCCTATCTTGGCATCGACCATGGCCGGGTATGGGGGGCGAGCGACGCCTTCCTCATAGGCCACAGGCTGGCGGGAGCGGCGCTGGGGATGCGCGGCAAATGGAAGACGCTGCAATTCGATGCGGCGCTCGGCGCGCCTCTCTACAAACCGGATGGATTCAAGACGGGGAACTGGAATCCTTATCTGTCTGTGACGTATGTGTTTGGTTGAGACGAAAACTATAGATGATGTTGTGGGGATGGCGGACATGAACAAAAATCGCTGCGTGAGACAGGTCCAACAAGAAACAACGAACCGGGCGCCCTGGCTACGGCGTGTGGCGAAGACGGTGCTGATGGTGTATTTGTGGCAAAGCATCCTCGTAGCGTTGCCTGCCCCGACACTGGCTGCGGATGGCCCTGTTCTGCCCATCGCGCCCGCGAGCAACGCCCCCGCCGGTCAGCGCCCGATCATGGATGCCGCGGCCAATGGCGTGCCCCTCGTTCATATCGCCCCGCCCAGCGGCGCGGGCGTATCGCATAATCAGTACGACCAGTTCAACGTCAATCCGAATGGGCTGATTCTCAACAACAGCACGGGGGCCACTCAAACGCAACTCGGCGGCTGGATCGGCGGGAACCTGCAAATGGGTCCGACCCCGGCGCGCATCATCCTCAACGAGGTCGTGACGGCCAACCCCTCGCAGTTGCACGGGACAATAGAAATCGCCGGCCGGCGGGCGGACATCGTGATCGCCAACCCCAACGGCATCACCTGCGACGGCTGCGGTTTCCTCAACACCGGGCGGGCCAGCCTCACTACGGGAACACCTCGCTTCGGCGAGGGCGGCAGCCTCACCGGATTCGATGTGCGCCAGGGACAACTGACCATCGGTGACCGTGGCCTGACAGCCACCCACCTCGAACAACTCGACTTGATGGCGCGCGGCATCGTGATAGAAGGCGAGGTCTGGGCCAAAAACCTGAACGCCATCGCGGGCGCCAATCAGGTGCTCTACGCCACTTTGCGGGCAACCGCCCAGGCCGGCAACGGGACGGCGCCCCGCTTTGCCATCGACATCAAAGACGTGGGCGGCATGTATGCCAACCAAGTCTATCTGGTGGCCACCGAACAAGGGCTGGGCGTCAACAGCCAGGGCCGCATGGCGGCCTTGCAGGGCAATCTGACGCTCTCCACCAATGGCGACCTCACCCTCAAAGACAGCTACGCCAAACAGGACATCCAGCTCGCCAGCCGCGGCAACGCCACACTGGCCGGGCAGACGGTGAGCGAGGGGAATACAAGAATCACCAGTGGCGGCAGTGTGAACCAGTCGGGCATCGTGGATGCGCAAGGCCAACTGGCGATCAGCGCTTTGCTTCTTGATAACAGCGGCGAACTCGTCCAGCGCGGCACCGGCACGATGGACATCACCACGACGGGAGACGCCAGCAATAGCGGCACCATCTACAGCGCGGGCCGGCTCGATCTGCGCGCGGCGCGCTTCACCGATACCCAGGGCGCACTGCTGGCGGCGGACGATCTGAGCGTGCGGGCGCAGGCCATCCAGTTCAACGGCACGCAGGTCATCACCGATCGCAACCTCGACCTCGACGCGACATCCCTGGGCGATATCATCTCCTTCGACACCCAACTCCATACCGCGGGCCATCTGCGCGCCACCGGGCGGATCAGCAATACGGCGAGCCTGTGGCAGGCCGGGCAATCGCTGCTGCTGGAGGGCGCATCGGTCGCCAACCAGGATGGTACGATCCTGGCGGGCAGCGAGCTGGATATTGCCGTCACGGGCGCCGTCGACAATCGCGGCGGCAGCCTGCTCGGCGGCGGCAATGTCACGGTCGCCGCAGGAAATCTGATCAACGATGACCATGCCCAAATCATCAGCGACCAGGCCACGCGGATCATGACCACCGGCATCGTCAGCAACCAGAACAGCGTGATATCCGGCAAGAGCGGCCTTGCCCTGCACACCCATGGCAACGCGCTCGACAACACCGGAGGTGTGCTGGTGTCGGATGCCGGCCTTTCCCTCGATGCCGGCACGCTCACCAACGACCAAGGCCGTATTATCTCCGTCGGCCAGGACGGCACACAGGCGCGCATAAATGCCGCCGCGATCATCAACCAGCAGGGGATGATCGACGCGGCCAACGGCCTCACCCTTGCCACACCGGGCAGTGTGGACAACCTCGACGGCGTGATCCAGGCCGGCGCGGGCGCCCTGGCGCTGCACTCGGGCAGCTTTGACAACACCGGGGGCAAGATACTGGCGAGGGGCGGAGTATCCCTCACCACCGGAACGCTCACCAACAACGCCAATGAAGCCTATATCATTCCAGACATCTCCTTCGACCCCTCCGCCATCGCCACCATCGCCGCCTTCCAGGGCGCGGTGTCGATAAGCGCGGGCCAGACCAACAACCGCATGGGCATCATCAGCTCGGCGACCGGCACCCGGATCGTTAGCCTGGAGCTCGACAACTCGGCAGGTCAAATCTCCTCGGACACGGCACTCACCATTGACACCCAACGCCAGCGGTTGATCAACGACAGCGGCACCCTCGCCGCCAGCGACACGATCACCCTTGCCACCGGCGAACTAAGCAATTTCTTTGGCGTCATTTTCGCCAACAACAGAGTAGCCATCGACAACACCGGCGCCATCGTCAATCGCGGCCAGATCGTCAGCGACGGCCAGATCTCTCTGACAAGCGCGGCGCTCGACAATACCATGGGCATGGTAAACGCCAAACAGGACGCGCGGATAACCTTGGGCACGGGATTGCTCACCAACGAAGAAGGCTGGATCAGCGGCGGCCGGAGCCTCACCCTCCAGAGCGGCGAGATCCGCAACAAGTTGGGCAGCCTGCTCTCCGGCTCATCCCTGAGCCTCGACACCCAAGGCCAGTCGCTGGACAACAGCGGCGGCCGGATCATCGCCAACGGCGATGTCGCGTTGACTGCTTCACCACTCATCAATAACGACGGCACAGTGGCCAGCCTGCAAGGCAACCTGAGCATCAACAGCAACGGCCAGGCGCTCGACAACCAACGCGGCAAACTGCAAGCCGCGGGCAATACCACGATTGCCGCCGGAGATACAGCGAATCAGGCCGGCCTCATCAGCGGCATAGACGTGACACTCGCCACGGGCAACCTCGACAACACCGGCGGCACGGTGATCGCCGGAGGTAAACTCAGCGCCGACACCCAGGCGCTCGACAACGACCAGGGATTGCTGATGTCGGCGGGCGATACCCGCATCGACACCCACGGCCAGCGCCTGACCGTCACCCGCAGCGGCAGCACAGGCGGCATCGTCGCGGGCGGCGCATTGCATATCCAGAGCGGCGCGCTGCACAGCGCATCGGGCTATCTCGCCAGCAATGGAGACCAGACCTTGAACATCGCCGCCGATCTGAACAATGGCATGCTGGACGGCGTAACGGGCCAGATCGTCAGCAATGGCGGCATCGCCATCGATGCGGCCAACATCCTCAACGGCGGCGGAACGATCAATGCACTGGGCAATGGCGGCTTGCACGCCAGCCAGCTCATCGACAATCGCGGCGGGCTCATCGACAATCGCGGCGGGCGCATCGCCGTCAACGGCAACCTCGCGCTCGACGCCACCATGCTCGACAACAGCGCCGCGAATGGCTCAGCGGGACGGATCGACGCCACCGATGTCACGATCAATGCATCGACATTTGCCAATGCCGGCGGCACGATGCGTGCTGCCCATGACGCTACACTCGCCACCGCCACCCTGGACAACACCCAAGGCACAATCAGCGCCAGACGCAACCTGACTGTCAACGCCACCACCCTGAACAATACGCTTGGCACCCTGGTGGGTGACGAGCGCGTCACGGTGACCACCCGCAGCCAGGCCCCGGCCGGCACGATCGCATCGAATGACGTAACCTTGAACATCCAGGGCGACTACCTCAACACCGGCCTGCTCTCGGCACGCAAGGATCTCACCATCAACGCCAGCAGCATCACCAACAGCGGCTCACTCATCGCCAACGACACGCTCACGGCCACCACCTCCGGCAATCTCACCAACAGCGGCGAGATCAGCGCCCATCTCACCCGGCTCAATATCGGCGGCACACTCACCAACACCGCAAACGGCCTCATCGATGGCACCGACACCGATATCAGCGCAGGCATCATCAGCAACACCGCGCGCATCTACAGCGACGACCTGCGCATCGCGGGCGACACCCTCGACAACACCGGCCCCGGCGTCGTCGGCGCGCGCAGCCTGCTGTTGATAGGCACGCGGACGATCAACAACACCTACGGCGGATTGCTCTTCAGCCTGGGGGATATGGTGATCGGCGGTGGGCTGGACGACAAAGGCAACGTGACGGGATGGAGCACCAGCCTGCGCAACGGATCGGGCCGCATCGAGGCGCTCGGCAATTTGTATATCGGCGCCACCACGCTCACCAATCGTAATGACAACCTGAGCTTCATCACAGTAATCGACCCCTCACAGAAGGAGGAAAGAATCCAAGCGAGAGGCTCTAATACCCAATATCCGGCTTTACAGTGCTGGCTTGACGGCGACTACATGAACTGCAAGGTATACCCTGACAAATACGGCCAGCGTAGCCCTTTGGATCCGGTGCGCGAAAGAATCGGTTTTTTCGGCACTGAGCAAATCAACTATACCTGGGACGCACCCGAATTCACCCGCTTTGGCGTGACACCGGTCAGCGCTCCTCCCACCTCACCCGCCGGCGGTTGCTCGGGCTTCCAGGCCAACAGTGCGGCATGCAGGCAATGGCGCAGTGACTATGCGGCATGGGATATCGGTTATCAAAGCGCACTCGACCAACTGGAAATCAAGATCAACGCCTACAATGCCGAGGTCAACGAAGACAACCGGGTGAACAGTTTCGAAGACTTTTACTTGTACCGCCTGACCGCGACCCGCACCCATAACAAACTGCTCAACAGCAACCCCGCCCAAATCTTCTCGGGTGGCGATATGATGATCAGCGGCGGACGGGTCGACAATTTCGACAGCCAGATCGTGGCGGGGGGCAATCTCTACAAGCTCCTCGATGGTGGACTCAACGACGTGGCAACACTCAAAATGGATCGCACCGATTACAGCGGCACTGTGGAATACACCCAGGTCAATAGCTGTGGTTTTTTTGGCGGCGATCACTGCCGGGATTGGTACGGGGAAAATCGTTACGATCCAGCGCCACTGTATGCGGACGGCCATAACGCGCCGCTGATAGGGATCACCGTCGAGGAAAATAAGAATCTCACCGCGCCCCGACCGCTGGCCGCCTCTATCTTGGCCCCATCGAACACGGAGGCAAGCACCGCCACAACCGCTTCGGCCAACACCCGCGCCGCCACACCCCAAGGCATCGGCGCCACCCTGGACACCAACGACTATGTCCCGCTGTCCATCCAGCGCGTAACCGCCATCGGCAGCGACGAACGCGCGCGCGACGTGATTCTCACCGCTCCGCCACGCCTGTCCGTGCCCGGCAGCCGCCTGTTCGTCCTTCACCCCGAACCGGAAGCCAGCTATCTGATCGAAACCGACCCGCGCTTCACCCGCCAGCGCGACTTCGTGAGCTCGGATTATTTCTTCACCCGGCTCAACCTCGACCCCGAGCGGCATCTGAAGCGCTATGGCGACGGCTTTTACGAACAGCAGCTCGTCAACGGCCAGATCCTCGCCCTGACCAGCCAGCGCTATCTCACCGGTTACCGCGACAGCGAACAGCAATACCAGGCCCTGATGGAAGCCGGCGTCGCCTTCGCCCGCGACTACCAGCTCACTCCCGGCGTGGCGCTGACCGGCGAGCAGATGGCGATTCTCACCACCGACATCGTCTGGCTCACCACCCGCACCGTCACCCTCCCCGATGGCAGCACCACGCAAGTCCTCGTGCCGCAAGTCTACCTGCGCCGTCCCGAAGGCGGCGATCTGCGCAGCGATGGCGCGCTGATCGCCGGCGAGAATGTCTACATCCAGGCCCAAGGCAATCTGAACAACTCCGGCGCCATCGCCGCGCGCGGCAGCGCCACCCTGATCGTCGGTGACGACCTGGTCAACCAGGGCGGGCGCATCAGCGGCCAGAACGTCGTCGCCCGCGCCCGCAACGACCTGAAAAATCTCTCCGGCCTCATCGATGGGTTGGGTAACGACAGCCAGATCACGCTCCAGGCCGGGCACGATCTGGTGTTGCAGACCAATACCCTCGACACCGTCAATGCCGACGGCAGCAGCACTCGCATCGCCTTCGACAGCATGGCCACCGTGCAGGGCGGCAATGTGCACCTGGATGCCGGGCGCGACCTGCGCGCCACAGGCAGCACCGTCACCGCCCTGAATGATCTCGTCGCCACCGCCGGCCGTAACATCGCCCTGGAGGCGCTGGCCGGCTATTACCAGATCCAGAGCCGCGACACCTCCGGCCACAGCGTCGCGGGCCGCAGCGGCTTCATCACGGAAGAAAACACCACCCATCAGCTCACCACCTTCACCGCCGGCAACAGCGCCACGCTGGTGGCTGGCAACGACACCACCCTGAACGGCGCCGATCTCGTGGCGGGCTCGAACATCCTGCTCCAGGGCGCGAATGTGAACATCGCCTCGGTCACGAATCGCCAGAGCCACGACATCCAGACCGTCGGCAACGACAACTACCACCGCATCGCGCAAGATACCGAAACCCTCACCGGCGGCAATCTCATCGCCGGTGACAGCCTCACCGTGCGCGCCACCGGCCAGTCCGGCGTGCCCGATACCGGCAACCTCACCGTCACCGGCGCCTATCTCACCGCCGGCGCCGGCCAGGCCAGCCTGCTGGCCCGCAACGACATCACCCTCCAAGCCGCCACCACCGCGCAGCGCGCCGTGGATGAAAGCCATGATGAGAGCGGCACCCTCGTCCAGAGCGTCACCACCACCCAGGGCGCGGACACCGCCATCACACAAACAACCGGCAGTGCCGTCACCGGCAATACGGTGTTCATCCAGGCCGGACGCGATGTCACCCTCATCGGCAGCCAGGCCGTGGCCGATGGCGGCCTCGCCATCGACGCGGGCCGCGATCTCACCCTCACTACCGTGCAGCAGACCCTCCACACCGCCTCGGCCCAGCGGCAAACCACCGACGGCATATTCGCCAACGGCGGCGCCAGCCTCACCCTGGGCACGCAGCAGCAGCGCCAGAATGCCCAGAGCACCACCACCCTCCAGTCCGGCAGCACGGTCGGCAGCCTCCAGAGCAACGTCAGCCTCACCGCCGGAAAGGCCTACCAGCAGACCGGCAGCACCGTCATCGCCCCGCAGGGCGACATCGACATCCGCGCCCAAACGGTAAACATCGTCGAAGCGCAAAACACCGGCCAGGCCACCCAGGAAACGAAATTCGAACAATCGGGCCTCACCGTAGCCCTCACCAGCCCGGTGATCGAAGCCCTCCAGACCGGGCAACAGATGGCCAGCGCCGCCGGCCAGACCAGCGACCTCAGACTGCAAGCCCTGGCGCTCGCCACCACAGGACTGGCGGGCTACAATGCCTATAACGCGGTCGCCCGGAACCCCGCACAGGCGGGTGGCATCAACGTCAGTATCTCGGCAGGCGGCAGCCAGAGCCAAAGCAGCAGCACCCAGACCAACAGCACCGCGCAGGGCAGTACCGTCATGGCCGGTGGCAACATCACTATCCAGGCCACGGGCGCGGGCAGCGAGAGCGACCTGGCGATCCAGGGCAGCCGCGTCACGGCAGGCAATAATGTCAGCCTCAAGGCCGATGATCAGATCAACCTGCTGGCCGCACGGAGCACCGCCGAGCAGCACAGCAGCAATAAATCGAGCAGCGCCAGCCTGGGCGTAAGTTTCGGCACCGACGGATTGATGGCAACCGCCAGCGCCAGCGGCGGGCGCGGCAATGCCGATGGCGGCGATGCGGCCTGGACGAATACCCACATCGATGCGGGCAACACGCTTACGCTGGAATCCGGCGGCGACACCAACATCAAAGGCGCAGTGGCCAGTGGCCAACAGGTTGCTGCCAATGTGGGTGGAGACCTCAACATCGAGAGCCTGCAAGACACCAGCACGTACGACAGCAAACAGCAGAGCATCGGCGGCAGCGTATCGGTCGGTTACGGCAAGGCTAGCGGTAGCTTCAGTGCCAGCCAGCAGAAGGTCAACAGCGACTTCGCCAGCGTCACCGAGCAATCCGGCATCAAGGCGGGTGACGGCGGTTTCCAGATCGATGTGAAAGGCAATACCGATCTCAAAGGCGCGGTGATCGCCAGCACGGACAAGGCGATCGAGGAGGGCAGGAACAGCCTCACCACCGCCACGCTGACGCAGAGCGATATCCAGAATAAAGCGGATGCCCGCGCCGAGAGTAGCGGCATCACCTTGAGCAGTGATATGTTTACCCAGGGCAAATACGGTGCAAGCAAAGCTATCATTGGCAACGCGCTGAACAACAGCAGCGAGTCGGACTCTTCATCAGGGAAAACGCTCAGTGCTGTGAGTGGTGGCATGGTGACCATCACCAATGACGCCGCCCAGCAACAACGCACCGGCCAAACCGCCGAAGAAACCATCGCCAGCCTGAATCGTGACACGGCCAGTGCCCACAGCGCCGCACAGAAACTGGACGTGCAGGGGATGCAGCGGACGGTGGAGGCGGAGCAGGCGATCAAGCAGGCAACCTTCAAGGAAATCACAACGATCTCGGATGCAATCTACAGATCAGAAACGGCGGACAAAAAAATCATCCTGCAAAAATGCGATTCTCAGGGTGATTGCCAGAGACGGCAGGTTGACGCCAAGGATGTGAAAGTAGGGCCGGATGGAAAAGTCTATGTCTTCAACCACGGCATCATGAACAGCGAAGAAGAGGCGCTGCGCAACGCCTACCAGCAGAGCACCTCCCAGGCCAATGCACAGGGCGTTTACGTCATCATCAACCCCCACACGGGATCGGCCATTGCCGAGGTCATCTATGCAGGCTGGGACAAATTCTTCGGCCCCATTCTGGGTATTAGCAATGCTGCGGAGGCCAACATCGACATCGCCAATGAAGTTCGAGATCAAGGCGGAACACTTGATGTGACCGGCCACAGCCGGCGTTTTTCAAGATAGTTGTCACCGTTTCTTTCATGCGGCCTGAGCCTGTTGGCTGGCCGATTTTTCCGGGTTGAGCCAAACACTCTGCGGCAATGACCAGTCTCGGATCGAGCGGCTCCAGCGTTGCGGATTTCTGGCCCGTGCCGCTTCATAGATTTCGGTGCGCCGCTTCATGATGTCCTCGGCCTGCGCGCTGTGGCGCTGCTCGGGTGTGACGAAGTTTAACCCGCTGTGCCGGTGCTCGCAGTTGTACCAGCCCACAAAGCGCATCACCCAGGCGCGCGCCTCCTCCAGCGTGGCGAAGCCTTCTGTGGGGTATTCCGGACGGTATTTGCAGGTCCGGAACACGCTC
>JADDKJ010000014.1:0-76871 GCA_033717875.1 Gammaproteobacteria bacterium | reverse complement strand
ATGGATTATCCTGTCATGGAGATGAAGCATGTTTTGGGATAACTGGAAAATGGTAAAACACTGGAATTATAGGGATGCGCGGCTATGAAATCCCTGGTTTTCACCCACACGATTCCGCGTAGACCCAAGAAGTTTTTGCCGCGAATAACGATGAGGTCGCTCAAGCGTCCGGTGATGAACAACTCCGTGCCTAACTTGAATCCCAAATCTCCAGTACGAAATCCAACCGGCGAACCTGCCCGAAAAGCCGCATCGTTCTTCCTCCAGTAGCCGCTTGCCACGCTTGGGCTGTGGACAAGCACCTCGCCGACCTCACCCTCCCGACAAAGTTCCTCGGAATCAACACGTAGAATTTGAACTTGCGTTCCCGCTGCTGGCAAGCCGACGGAAACCAGGCGATCCCTGGTAGGAGCAGTGACGCCTCGTGCCGTGATGCGTGAGTCGGAAGATTCGACAACCAATGGCTCCTCTGCTTTCGGCGCGGCGGCAACGATCAAGGTTGCCTCGGCAAGGCCGTAGCACGGAACAAATGCTGTCCGTCGGAAGCCGACCCTCGAGAAGGCGCTGCTGAAAGCATCAAGCGTTCTCGCTTTCACTGGCTCTGAACCATTGAAGGCAACTTGCCAGCAACTGAGATCAATATGCGATTCGAGGGCGCCGGCCTTCGCGACACACAGGTCATAAGCGAAGTTTGGGCCACCGCTCGTCGTAGCTCGATACTTGTGAATAGCGTGTAGCCATCGCAACGGCCGTTGAATAAATGAGACGGGAGAAAGCAGCGTCACCGGAAAGCCCACGAACAGCGGCTGCAATACCCCACCCACCAACCCCATGTCGTGATAGTGCGGCAGCCAAATGACGCCGGAGCTCTCGCGCGTGTGCTCGAATGTCAGCTCAATCTGCCGCAGATTGGCAAACAGATTGGCATTGCGCAGAATCACGCCTTTCGGCTTGGAAGTGCTGCCTGAAGTGTATTGCAGAACGGCAACATCGGTTTCGGCGACAACCGTTGATCGAAGTATTCGTGAGCAGTCGAAATTGCCATCAGTGGTCGCGACAACAGCGCGGTATGCGTCAGGAAGCAGTGCGCTGATCTGCCCCAGGAAATCGGTCTCGGTAAAGATGACCGCAGGCTCACAATCCTTAATGACATGATCGAGGCGACGAGCGGCATCGCCGGGTCTCGGCATGGGCAAGGGAACGGCTACCACATTCGCCAGCAGGCACGCAAAAAAAGCTTGAATGAACCGAAGCCCTGCCGGATAAAGTAGCACCACCCTCTGGCCCGCCGGGACATCCCGCCTGATAACAGCGGCTAGCCGTTGCGCGCCCTCAACGAGTTGCCCATAAGTCAAGAATAGCTCTTCACGTTCGTTTGGAAGAAACCTGTATCCGATCTGGTCAGCGCTTTCACACGCTCTCCGCTCCAGAAGCCGCGTGAAGTTCATTTTCTTCTCAAATCTTGAGCCGATGGTGGAGAACCAGCACCAATGGCACTGGACGCTTCGCTCCCGGCACTTTGGGACTGCTGCCCCTGTCTTGTTTGAAGACCGGATTTATTGGTGGTAAGAGGAGAGACGAAAATTTCGCTTGAACTATCAGATGCGGATTGACAAAAGGCGGGATTAGCAACCAGACTTGAAACAACAGCCACTACCGAGAAACCGAGAATGATGCAGATTTCTTCATAACAACCTCCAGTATTTGGTTATGTGAACAACTGCGTCCCGCAACACCCTCTACGGACAAAAACTTTCTATCACTACTCTTGGTGCACGTCAACATATTTTTAATAAAAATCTCATACCATTGACTGGTAAGGAATAATTTTAGATCTATTTGTTTAATACCTATCAATCAATCAATGACCATAGATGAAAACGCATTATTTACACATTTTTGCCATTCTTGCTACGGTACTCACCGGTTGCGCGGGGCCCGGCAAGATCAAGATCCTCGGCGATGAATATTGGGTGCTGCCATTTCCAAGGAATGAACCCATCACTGTTCCAGGCTCTACCAGCGGAGGCGGGCAAGGAAGCGGTAGCAATGGGACGGAAGGTAAATGAAGTTTTGTAGGGTGCGTCTCACGCACCACGCGGATGGTGCGCACGGCGTACCCTACATCTCAACATCACAAGATAGGGCGCCTCTAAGAATTCGATCAAGGCGCGAGGGCAAGGCGGAAATGCGCGAAAAAGCGGAGTGTACACGGAGTCTGCCGCTTCCCGGCCCCGCATTTTGAGCATCCCCTGTTTATAAAGGGCAACGCCGCCATCGCGGCTTCAGCGGATTTTTAGAGGTACCCTTAATGCTTTCCGCCCTGTCCCTGACCGCCGGCCACACCCTTATCTCTTGCAGTATTTGGTAAAGAAGCGATCCAGTTGATTGGCAAAAGCTTGACGATCACCCTGGGTGAGCGATGACGGACCACCCGTGTTCACACCACTGCTTCGTAATTGGTCCATAAAATTGCGCATCACCAGGCGTTCTTGAATGTTATCTCTTGTATAAAACTCCCCTCGAGGATTAAGCGCATGGCCGCCTCTTTCGATAACATCGGCGGCGAGGGGGATGTCCGCGGTGATTACCAGATCGCCACATTGAACTTGCTGGGCTATTTTATTATCGGCGACATCGAAACCCGCTGGCACCTGGATGGCTTTTATATAGAGCGACGGCGGGACTCGCAGCGGTTGATTTGCCACCAGGATCAGTGAAACCCGTAATCTCTCAGCGGCACGAAACAGAATTTCTTTGATGACGTTCGGGCACGCATCGGCGTCGACCCAGATTTGCATTAGCCTCTCTCCCGGCTTCACTCGCCACATCCACTACAGAAAAAAACGCCGGTTTGATAAGGGTCTTTACAGGATGACTTGAGAAGCCCCATACATCACCGCCCACGCATAAATCCCCGCCACCACGTCATCGAACATGATACCGAACCCTTCGCCGACATGCCGGTCAATCAGATGAATCGGCCAGGGCTTCCACACATCGAACAGACGAAACAGCGCAAAGCCGGTCAGCAGCCATAGCCAGCCCGCCGGGGCGGCGATCATGGCGATCAGGTAGCCGACTATCTCATCCCATACGATGCCGGGATGATCGTGCACGCCCAGGTCGCGCGCGGTGATGTGACATAGCCAGACACCCAGGGCAAACAATATTCCGACGACGATGATATAACCGATCAGCGGCAGGTTTTGCAGCAGCAGATAAAGGGGAACGGCAGCCAGCGTACCGAAGGTGCCGGGGGCCACCTTCATGGCGCCCGCGCCGAATCCAAAAGCGGCGAAGTGAATGGGGTTGGTCCAGATGCTATTGGGAACGTCGGCTTTTTTCACCGCACTCAAGCACCAAAATGTTGATAGCCGCCGGCCGCGGGCTCGGATGCCTCGCCATGCAACAGGCAGCGCAAGCCGGACGCGCCTTCGATCACGCCGATGCGCGTATAGCCGCAGGCCAAGCCCGCCAATGCCTGTTCAGCCTGCGCCTGTTTTTCCGGGGGGACGGTAAAGCACAACTCGTAATCATCTCCGCCGCACAGCGGCAAGTTCCAGCGCTCTTTGTGTTTGGCCATCGCGGCGAAGGCTGGCGACACCGGAACATGTTCGACTTCCACGCGCGCGCCAACCCCGCTGGCCTTGAGGATGTGGCCAAGATCGGCGGCCAGGCCATCGGACACGTCGATGGCGGCCGATGCAATGCCTCGCAATGCCATCCCGGCAGCAATGCGCGGCGTGGGACGATCCAAGCGCTCGGCGAGAAAAGCGGCATGCGCGTGTGACAGCTCTTCTGCACCGGAACGCAGCATACGCAGTGCCAATCCGGCATCTCCCAGTGTGCCGGTCACATAGATCGCATCGCCGGGGCGCGCACCCGCGCGGCGCAGTGCCACGCCTTGCGGCACAAAGCCGTGCATCTGCACGGTTACCGTCAGCGGCCCGCGGCAGGTGTCACCGCCGACCAGTTGCACGTCGCACTGCTCGGCCAGCGCGAAAAAACCGCCGCTGAGAGCGGCAAGCCAGGATTCGTCGGCCTGTGGCACGGTCAGTGCGAGGGTGGCCCAGGCAGGAGCCGCACCCATGGCGGCCATATCGCTGAGATTGACAGCCAGAATCTTGTGGCCGATGGATGCGGGATCGGCATCGGGAAAGAAATGCACACCGGACACCATCGTGTCGATGGCCACCACCAGATCCATGTCCGGTGGCATGCGCAGCACGGCGGCGTCATCGCCGATGCCCAATACCACATCCTTGCGTATCATGCCGCGCCGGGTGAAATAGCGCTCGATGAGATCGAATTCCCCCAGCGGCATGATCGCTATCCCGCAGACTGATTGGGCTTCACCTGCATCTCGACGGCACGCAGCTTGCGCGCCACTTTGTCGAGAATGCTGTTGACGTATTTGTGGCTCTGTTCGGCGCCGAAGGTCTTGGCCAGCTCCACGGCTTCGTTGATGATGACACGGTACGGTATATCGGGACGGCACTTGAGCTCATAGGCGCCGATGCGCAAGATGGCGCGCTCCACCGGGTCGAGCTCCGGGATGGGGCGATCGAGAAAAGAGGCGAATTGATCGTCCAGCTCGGCCAAATGCGCGGGCACTTCATGCAGCAGCTCGCTGAAATACGCGACATCAACCTTTTTCATGTCCTGTTCGGTGACGAACTGGGCCTCGATCTGATTGACATCCTGTCCGGCCACTTGCCATTGATAAATCGCCTGCACCGCGCTACGCCGCGCCAGACTGCGGGCACGGCCGGGGGACGCCTTGCCCTGCCCGCGCCGCGCGGGGGCGCTGGATGGCTCTTCTTTCGCTTCTGGAACGATGGTCATTTTTTATCGATCTGCTGCAGAAGATTGACCATCTCTATGGCCGACATCGCCGCTTCCACGCCCTTGTTGCCCGCCTTGGTGCCGGCGCGCTCAATGGCCTGTTCGATGGTGTCCACGGTCAGCACGCCAAAGGCAACCGGCACGTTATGCTGCATGGCGACGCTTGCCAGTCCCTTGCTGCACTCGCCGGCGACATAATCGAAATGCGGCGTGCCACCGCGAATCACCGCGCCCACAGCGATAATGGCGTGGTGACGCTTAGCCTGGGCCACGCGCTGCGCCACCAGCGGCAGCTCATAGGCGCCGGGCGCGTAGACGATCTCGATGTCCTGCTCCGTCGCACCATGCCGCAACAAGGCATCCACCGCGCCGCTCACCAGATGCTCGACGATGAAGGCATTGAAACGCCCCGCGACGATCGCAAACCGCGCACCGCGCACCGCAAAATCACCTTCGATGGTCTTGATATTTTTCATCACTCGTTACTCGTCATTTGTTACTTACCCCTCACCCCGACCCTCTCCCGCAAGCGGGAGAGGGTGGATTAAATCTGCGCCTCCATAGGTAAAGCCTCATGCCGGGGTGGCGGGTGTCGGCGGCAAGGATGCCGCCGTCAAGCCTACACGGACGTATTCACGGCATCCCGCCACCCCGGCATGAGGCTTTACCCCGACACGGTTTAGTATCGCTCGTTACTTAATCTGCCGCCCATCTGACATATTCGAGCACTTCCAGCCCAAACCCCGCCAGCCCGTGTACCTTCTTCGGCGCACCCAATATCCGCATCTTGCCCACGCCCACATCCGCCAGAATCTGCGCGCCCACGCCGTAGGTACGCAAATCAATTCCTGCCGCCGGTTTTGGCAAGTGTATACCCTTATCCTTGAACTGATAATCCCTGATGCGCCACACCAGATCGGCCGCCTTTTCCGGTTTGCGCAGCAACACCACCACGCCCGCACCTTCCTCGGCGATACGCCGCAAGGCATCGCGCAGGGGCCGGCCACGGTCATCGCGCCGGGCATCGAACACGTCACACAGAGTGTCCTGCAAGTGCACCCGCACCAGCGTCGGTTGATCCGCGTGTACCTCGCCCAGCACCAGCGCCAGGTGCAGCTCCTGGTCTACAGCATCCTGATAGGCGAGCAAGCGGAACATGCCATGTTCAGTCGGCAGATCAGATTCGGCGACGCGCTCCACCGTCTTTTCGTTTTCCAGCCGATAGCGGATCAGATCAGCGATCGTGCCGATCTTCAGGCCATGCTCCCGCGCGAATTTTTCCAGCTCCGGGCGGCGCGCCATGGTGCCGTCCTCGTTGAGGATCTCGACGATCACCGCGGCCGGCTCCATGCCCGCCAGCCGCGCCAGATCACAACCGGCCTCGGTATGCCCGGCGCGCGTCAGCACCCCGCCGCGCTGCGCCATGATCGGAAAGATATGTCCCGGCTGCACGATGTCCGCCGGCTTGGCCTCGGGCGCCACGGCGGCGCGTACCGTCGCGGCGCGATCGGCGGCGGAAATGCCGGTCGTCACACCCTCGGCGGCCTCGATGGACACCGTGAAATTGGTCAGATGCTTGTCGTTGGTATCGCTCACCATGAGCGGCAAACGCAACTGTTCGCAGCGCTCACGCGTCAGCGTCAGGCAGATCAGGCCGCGCCCGTAACGCGCCATGAAGTTGATGTCTTCAGGCCGCACGCATTGCGCAGCCATCAGCAGATCACCTTCGTTCTCGCGGTCTTCATCATCCATGATGATGACCATCTTGCCCTGGCGGATGTCCTCGATAATCTCTTGGGTCGTGCTCAGCGGCATACAAAACTCAACTTTTCATGAAGCCGTGCTCCGCAAGAAAAGCGCGGCTGATCCCCTCGCTCTCGGGCTGTGCGGCGCGTTCACCGAGCATCAGCCGCTCCAGATAGCGGGCCAGAATATCCACCTCCAGATTGACGCGCCGGCCTGCGTCGAATTCAGCCATCGTTGTCTCTTGCAAGGTATGAGGCACGATATTGAGCTCGAACTCTGCGCCCGTCACCTTGTTGACCGTCAGGCTGATGCCATCGACACAGATCGATCCTTTTTCGGCGATATA
Source organism: Gammaproteobacteria bacterium (assembly GCA_033717875.1). GTDB lineage: Bacteria > Pseudomonadota > Gammaproteobacteria > Ga007554 > SBBG01. The sequence continues at coordinate 69,931 of JADDKJ010000014.1, read as the reverse complement.
CCTGGCCAGCGCCTCCGGCGCCTTGATCGCAAACCGCACCGAACGACCTTCCTGCCAGCGCCTCGCCACCGTCCCCACACCATCCACATGCCCGCTCACCAGATGCCCGCCGAGGCGCGTCGTGGGCGTCAGCGCCTGCTCGAGGTTCACACGGCCGCCCTGTCTCAATTCGGAAAACGTGGTGCGCGTCAGCGTCTCGCCGGAAACGTCCACCCAGAAACCATCACCGGCCAGATTCGTCACCGTCAGGCACACACCGCTCACCGCGATGCTGTCACCGACACAGGCGGTCGAAAGATCCAGCCTGCCCGCCGCAATGCGCAGGCGGCAATCGGCGCCCATCGGCTCGATGGCGGCGATGCTGCCGACAGCTTGTATGATGCCCGTGAACATTACTTACCATCCCCAACAATTTTAGCGGTAATCCGCCAATCCCGCCCCACCGCGCGGATGTCGAGAATCTCCAGCCCGATACGCTGATCCATTCTCACCAGCTCCGGCAGATGAAACAGCCCGCGCGCGGCATCGCCCATCAGGTGCGGGGCCATGTAGATGATCAATTCGTCGATCAATCCCGCCCGCAACAAGGCGCCGTTCAATGTCGGACCCGCCTCGACCAACACTTCGTTGATCTCTTGTTCGGCCAGATAAGCCATCACGGCCGGCAGATCAACACCGCCCTGCGACGCGGGACGCGCTATGATGCTGACATTGTCACGGATCAGCGCGGCATCGCGCAACGGCTCTTGCATGGCCGTTGCGATCAGTGTGCGCCCGGCGGCATCCAGCAGCCGCGCCTTGGGCGGGATGCGCAGGCGGCTGTCTACCACGACCCGCAGCGGCTGCCTTGCATCCTTTTCCTCCAGCCGCACCGTCAGAGCGGGATCATCCGCCAGCACGGTGCCGATGCCGGTCATGATCGCCGAGCTGCGGGCGCGCAGATGCTGCACATCATGGCGCGCCGCCTCCGCGGTGATCCACTTGCTCTCGCCGCTCGCCATCGCGGTGCGCCCGTCCAGACTCATCGCCAGCTTGCAGCGCATGAAAGGACGCCCCCGCCGCATGCGCATGATGAAACCCGGATTCAACGCTTCGGCCTGGGTCTGCAATACACCGCCCTCCACCACCATCCCGGCCACCGCCAACTGAGCCAACCCCTGTCCCGCCACGCGCGGATTAGGGTCCGCCATCGCCGCCACAACGCGCGCCACGCCGGCCCGGATCAGTGCATCGCTGCAGGGCGGCGTGCGGCCGTGGTGGCAACAGGGTTCGAGCGTCACATAAGCCGTCGCCCCGCGCGCCCGTTCCCCGGCCTGCGCCAAGGCGCGGATCTCCGCATGCGGCCCGCCCGCGCGCTCGTGCCAGCCTTCACCGACGATCTCGCCGTCGCGCACCAGCACACACCCCACCCGCGGGTTGGGGTCGGTGGTATACAGGCCGCGCTCGGCAAGCCGCAGGGCACGGGCCATGAATTGGTGATCGGTTTGAATCATAGAGAGTGCGGCGTGCCGGTGAAATTTACACGACCCCGTCTTCGATGAACGGCGGGTTACCGGCGTTCGGGCGGCGGCGTTTCCTGCTCCAGCCGCTCTATCTCCTCGCGGAAGGCATTCACATCCTGGAAGCTGCGATACACCGAGGCAAAACGGACATAAGCGACCTGATCGAGCTGGCGCAGTTCATCCATCACCCACTCGCCCAGCACACGCGACTTCACCTCGCGATCTCCGCTGGTGCTCAGGCGGTGCTTGATATGGTTGATGGCGTCGTCCACCTTCTCCGTCGGCACCGGCCGCTTTTCCAAGGCGCGCAGCATACCGGCGCGCAGCTTATCCTCATCGAACGGTACGCGGCTGCCGTCGCGCTTGACGATGCGCGGCATCACCAGCTCGGCGGTCTCGAAGGTGGTGAAGCGCTCCGCGCAAGTGAGACACTCGCGACGGCGGCGCACCGCGGCGCCCTCGTTGGCCAAGCGTGAGTCGATCACCTTGGTGTCTTCCGCGCCACAGAAGGGACAGCGCATTACTTATTACTTACTGTACACCGGAAACCGCCCGCACAGCTCCAGCACATGATGCTTGACGCGCATAATGGTGGCGGTATCACCCGTGTTATCGAGCACGTCGCCAATCCACCCCGCCAGGGCGCGCACCTCGGCCTCACCGAAACCGCGGGTAGTCACCGCCGGGGTGCCGATACGGATGCCGCTGGTGACGAACGGCGAACGCGGATCATTGGGAACACTGTTCTTGTTGACCGTGATATAGGCCGCGCCCAACGCCTCTTCCGCATCCTTGCCGCTGATCTCCTTGGCCGTAAGATCGATCAGGAACAGGTGGTTGTCGGTACCGCCCGAGACGATCTTGTACCCCCGCTCGCCCAGCACTTGCGCCATGGCGCGGGCATTGATCACCACCTGACGCTGGTAGTCCGCGAAATCCGGTTGCAGCGCCTCCTTGAAGGCAACCGCCTTGGCCGCGATGACGTGCATCAGCGGACCACCCTGGATGCCCGGGAAGATGGTCGAATTGAGTTTCTTTTCGATCTCGGGATTGGCCTTGGCCAGGATGATGCCGCCACGCGGACCGCGCAGTGTCTTGTGCGTGGTCGAGGTGGTGACATCGGCGATCTGCACCGGATTGGGATAAACCCCGGCGGCCACCAGGCCGGCCACATGGGCCATGTCGACGAACAAATACGCGCCCACCTTGTCGGCAATGGCGCGGAAGCGCTGCCAGTCCACCACACGCGAATAGGCGCTGAAACCGGCCACGACCATCTTGGGCTTGTGCTCCAGCGCCAACGCCTCCACCTGCGCATAGTCGATTTCGCCGGTGGCGGAATCAAGACCATATTGCACGGCGTTATAAATCTTGCCGGAAAAATTGACCTTGGCGCCATGCGTCAAATGCCCGCCATGCGCCAGGCTCATACCCAGGATAGTGTCGCCGGGGTTGAGCAGCGACATGTAAACCGCGGCATTGGCCTGCGAACCCGAGTGCGGCTGGACATTGGCGTAGTCGGCGCCGAAAAGCTGCTTGGCGCGATCAATGGCAAGCTGCTCGGCCTTGTCCACATACTCGCAGCCGCCGTAATAACGCTTGCCGGGATAGCCTTCGGCATATTTGTTCGTCAAAACCGACCCTTGCGCCGCCATGACACGCGGGCTCGCGTAATTCTCGGAAGCGATCAGTTCGATATGCTCCTCCTGGCGCACCGTCTCCGCCTGCATGGCGGACCACAATTCATCGTCGAAACCGGCAATGGTCATTTCGCGGGTAAACATGCAACTCACCTATGAAAAACTGCGTTGAAGAATCGTCTAGCATACCCGATTTGGCAGGATTATGCATGCGCCGGCACTCCCGGCACCTAGCAGGATACTGAAAAAGCTTATTACTTATGGTATATTTTAAAAAGTGCTGAATAATTCCATTCTGGAATTCTCAGAGCACGAAAAGCAAAATGTTATTTTTTATTTTATTATATTTCTCAATAAGTTGCCGTTATTGAGAAACGTCGGCACCTCCGTGTGCCGTGGAGCCTCTGACACATCAGAGGTTCCTTAACAATTGGATTCTGTTGTCATGGAGGGGTTGCACTACCAGAGACAAAACAAAGCTGCATCAGACTACGAGGGGGTATCATGCCGGCGGACAATACAAAAACAAGCCCATACAAATTCAGCGCTCCGCAAAAAGCCGTCCGCCTGCTCGAAGGACTCAAAAGAACACCTCCCGGCACAGTCCTCCACCATCACATCAAACACATCCTCGACGACAGCGAACAGGCCCACGCCGAGACCGAACGCGCCTATGCCAGTCTGCTGGGCGTCTTGCTCGATGCCTTTGCCAAGCAGCTTCCCGTCGATGCGCCATTGCGCATGCACGTCAAACTGGTCGCCATGCGCCTCATGCCGCCGTTGTCGACGTCCGAATTCTCCGCATTGCGCCGCTATGTCGGCATTTATGCGCGGCAGATCAGCCAGAGCGACCAAAAGATCACCAACATCCTGATAGAAGCGCTCGCCCCGCTGCTCGAAGGTTTCGGCGTAGAGACCCCGGCGGATCTTTCATCCGGCGCGCAAGTGGACCATGAACCTCCCGGCACACAGGGTGCAAAATCGACATCTTCGCATATCTCGAATCGCATTGACTCGGCCTATCGTCAGCACCTCGACGAGAAGCGCAAGGGGATGCAGGAAATCCAGGGGGCACTGACACAACAAATTGCGCAAGCCCTGCGGCAATGCGAGGATTTTTGCATGCGCCTGGAAATCACACTGGGCAGATTACGGCGGGCGGAGAACCTCCAGGCGCTGGACGCGCTACGGCGCGCGCTGATCGGTGAAACCCAGAGTCTCCTGGACGGCAATCACGCCCTGGGATCGCACCTCGAGGAAATCCTCGGCCACATACACACCATCAAGTCCGACATCCTGCGCCTGGATGAAGAGCTGAACAGGGTGCATCTGCTCAGCCTCACCGATGAACTCACCGGCCTGTCTAATCGCCGCGCCTTCCTGCGCCGGCTGGAGGATGAGGTTGGCCGCATCCAGCGCTACGGCAGCTCGTTGGCCATGGCCTTGATCGACCTGGATAACTTCAAGGCCATCAACGACCGGTACGGCCATGCGGCGGGAGATGAGGTTCTGCGCTGTTTCGCTTCCGATGTACTGTCCACCTTCCGCCACCATGACATGGTCGCTCGTTACGGCGGCGAGGAATTCGCCATTCTGCTGCCCAACACCAGCAGCGAAGGCGTTGCCCACGCCTTGAAGAAGGTGCAAAAACACGCCGCCGAAACCCATTTCAAGCACGGCGACACGATCCAACCCATGCCTACCTTTTCCGCCGGGATCGCCCTGTATGCTTCCGGCGAAGACCCCGCCGCCCTGATCGAGCGCGCCGATCATGCCCTCTACCAAGCCAAGCAACTGGGACGCAACCGGCTCGAATTCGCCCCGGAGCCTGCGCAGGATTCACGGCAGACTTCAGAATAAGCTCTAGGCTGCCATACCTCGGAGCGTTAGGCTATAATAGCCGTCTTTGTGTTTACCGCTTCCTCCCATTGGCCATTGCGCTGACGCCTGAACAAACCTCATGATCGCTCCAAAAGTTGGCTTCATCAGCCTGGGCTGCCCCAAGGCACTGGTAGACTCGGAACAGATCCTCACCCAGCTGCGCGCCGAGGGCTATGCCATCTCGCCCACCTATCAGGGCGCCGATCTGGTGGTCGTCAACACCTGCGGCTTCATCGACAGCGCAGTGGAAGAATCGCTGGATGCCATTGGCGAGGCACTGACAGAAAATGGCAAAGTCATCGTCACCGGCTGCCTGGGCGCACGCGAAGAAGTGATCCGCAAGGCGCACCCTCGCGTCCTGGCCGTCACCGGCCCTCACGCCTTGCAGGAAGTGATGCACGCCGTGCACCAGCATCTGCCACCCGCGCACGATCCCTACACCAGCCTGATCCCGCCCCAGGGCATCAAGCTCACCCCGAAACATTACGCCTATCTCAAGATCTCCGAGGGCTGCAATCATCGTTGTAGCTTCTGCATCATCCCCTCGATGCGTGGCGACCTGGTGAGCCGCCCCATCGGCGAGGTGATGCAGGAGGCGGAAACCCTGGTCAACGCCGGCGTGCGCGAGCTGCTGGTGATTTCGCAGGACACAAGCGCCTACGGCGTCGACGTGAAATATCGCATCGGCTTCTGGAGCGGCCGGCCGCTCAAAACTCACCTCACCGCGCTCGCCAGCGCGCTGGGCGAACTGGGCGCGTGGGTGCGCCTGCATTATGTCTACCCCTACCCCCACGTCGATGAACTCATCCCATTGATGGCGGAAGGAAAGATCCTGCCTTATCTGGATATACCCTTGCAGCACGCCAGCCCGCGCATCCTCAAGGCCATGAAACGCCCCGCGAACACGGAAAACACCCTGGAGCGGCTGCGGCACTGGCGCAACATCTGCCCCGACATCGCCGTGCGCAGCACCTTCATCGTCGGCTTTCCCGGCGAGACCGAGGAGGACTTCGAACAACTGCTGGATTTTCTGCACGAAGCCGAGCTGGACCGCGTCGGCTGCTTCGCCTACTCCCCCGTTGAAGGCGCCGCCGCCAACGCCCTGCCCGATCAAGTGCCGGAAGAGCTCAAACAGGAACGCCTGGAACGCTTCATGTCGGCCCAGGCCGAGATCAGCGCCGCGAAACTTCAGCGTAAAATCGGCAAGACCCTCACCGTGCTGGTGGATGAGATAAGCCCGGAAGGCGCAATAGCCCGCTCCTACGCAGACGCCCCCGAAATCGACGGCTTGGTTTACATCGAAAACGCGGCAGGATTAGAGGTTGGCGAATTTGCCAAGGTCGAAATCATCGATGCGGATGAGCATGATTTGTGGGGTGAATTAAGTAGCGGGTAGCAAGTTGATCCTAAAAACGGCGATTCACCGCAGAGCGCACAGAGAATGCAGAGGAAAAACCAGACCTTGACATGGTGTGCCGAGTCACCCGCTGGGTGGGCGTACTTGTTACGCTAACCCCCCTGAATTTCTTTGCGTTCTCCGCGGTTCAATAGCTTTTTTAGGTTGATTACTTGTAAACCTGCAAAAACGACTTCACATCCTTGAACTGCGACTCGTCGGCGAACTGGCCGCGGTGAAAGACATATTGTTGCTGTTTGCCCGACATATCCATTCCGGCCAAACCAAAGCTCTTGCCGGCAAAATCGGCGAAAAAACGAACGCCTTTCACCAAATCGATTTGCTCCCCCCCACGCAGCTCCAGCCGTACGCGTTGCTTATTCACGTGAAGAGCAACCGGCGCGCCGGGAAGCACCATCATCCGGGTTTTGAGGATGCGATTGACAGCGATAAAGCCAATGAAGGTGGCCAGAAACAGCAGAACGTAGGTCCCCATCTGGTAGGCGGGGGTGTACCAGAGCTTTCCGGCGAGCAACAGCAAGGCAATCTCGGTAGGGACATATAGAATCAGATCCCACATCATGCCCTTACGGTCTTGCACCAACGCAAAACGCCTATCCGACTCCGCCATCCCCTAACCCTTTCGAGGAAGCACACGCTGAATGGCGGCTTCCATTTCCCCGAGCAGCATGCGGCCCGGCTGTTTGAATTTTACTGTGCCTGTTTCGTCTATAATGAACGTCCACGGATCGCCTTTCACCCGGAAAGCGATGAAAGCCTCGGGATTCTGATACTGGTCCATGTGCAAAAAGATGACTTGGGACTCGTACTTCACCAACATCGACTTGAGCATCTGCAACTGCACATCGCAAACCGTACAATGGCCGGGCGTGGCGAACTCCAGCACTATCGGTTTCCCTGATTGCAGCGCCTTGTCCAGAGATAATTGGTACATCCGTTCATCAGGGTAACGGTAGCTGGTAATCCTGCTGAAATCCCCCCCGACATCGGCCAGCGTTTTCGTTCTCACCAGCGGGGCTTTTTGCCCAATGCGCAGGCTCTCCTTTTCGTCCTCCAGGATGCCCTCGCAACCGGCCAGCAATACCGCTCCAAGCAGAACCGTAATCCCCAGGCACCACCTGCGCGCCGCGGATCGTGAGCAGGTTCCGCGAAAGATCATTGCCGCGCCTTCCAGCCCGCGCAGGTACGAAAGATGTTGTAGGCCCATATGCAATTCGCCAGCAGTACTATAGCGCCAAACATACCGACCAGAATCATGAACGGCCGCACGATCGTCTTCACCTCGTCCGGCGTCATTTCAAGACTGGCCATACCACCCATGATACCCGCTGTGACGAAGAAGACAACCATGCCGAGCAGGCCGAAATTGTGCGTCCAGAAATGGACTTTCACCAATTTCAGGCTATAGATGGGCCTTTTCGACAACCGTGGAATGATGTAATACACCGAGCCGAAAATAGCCATTTCGACCCAGCCCAGCAGGTTGATGTGCCCATGACCGAGCATGATCAGGTTGCCATGCGGACGGGTGTTGATGAACTCCCGCACGTCTGGCAACATCCCCACGATCACCCCCCAGGAAAAACCGATCAGGCTATAAATGATACAGGCATAAAAAAACCAGAGTGTGTAACGCCTGTATTCTATTTCGTTTTCGTGCTTCCACGGTTCATTGCTGTTCACTGTTGTTGACTTTCCTTTGCAGCAGGGTCGCCCTTGTCTTTCTCGCGGATATCTTGATATTTTTCCTTCCAGCTTTCCGGCGCAAACGTGCCCACCATCTGGTCGATGAAGCCGGAGCGCTCCGGCGGAGGCTGAGGCGCCATGGCAGAACCACGATCCGCTCGCAACTCCGAAAGAAAGACGGCGATCTTGCGCAGATCTTCCTTGGACATGGTCGACACGTAGGCCGCTTCCTTGGGTGACGGACCATGATCTATGGTCGGAGCGCCATACGTTTTCTCAGGATCAGTGAGAAAGCTCTCCAGCCATTGCAGGGATCGCTTCGACCCGACGCCATCCAGATTCAGGCCCATACTGGTGCCCGAACGCAATGCGCGATGACAGGAATTGCAACGGGCTTCACGATAAATCTTGGAGCCCGCGCTGCCGATCGGCGAAAAATCGAAATGGGTGGTGACCGTGAACATCGGCTTTTCGGACTTGGCTCGCACCACCTCCATCGCTATGAAGGCGATTATACCCAAGACGAAAAATGCACCGAAAATACTGAACAGTATTTTTTCACCGTATTTAAGACGCTGCTTGGTCATGGATCACAGTCTCGCGGAATCAAGAAAATCGCCTACCACTATGGTGAAAATACCATTCTTCTCAAGAGAATTTTTGAGACAAGGCCGCGATCTGGAAGTTCAAGCTGAGATTCTAAAACACTGATTGAAAATCGTCGAAGACAAACCGCCGCTCTCAACAACCCACTCATGTGCAGTGGTATAGAAGGGACTGGGAACCCGTCTTCTCTGAGGACAGACACCAACCCTCACGCCTTTTAAAAAGGCGCTTCAAGCAGAGGGGGTGGGGACATGTCCCCACCCCTCAAGCAAAACCAACAGGCGTCGGTTTAGTGTGGGTCGTAAGGCGTATGAGTGTTGCCCAGTGAATAGAAGGACGTCGTTGCAAGATAGGCGGCGGCGTTATGGATATCCTCATCGGACATCTTCTTCGCAACTTCCCGCATGGCGGCCTTGGGATCGTTGGCACGGCTGCCATCACGCCAGTTCTTCAACTGATTGACGAGATAGGTGTAGCGCTGCTGACCGATCATAGGGAAGATCGGCGGAGCGCCGATGCCGTTATAGCCGTGGCAGGCCTTGCATGCGGGGATGCCTTTCTCGTTACCACCCCACTCGACCAGCGACTTCCCCTTGTGAGTCAAACCGACTGTCTGGCCAGCCGCTTTCAGCGCTTCCAGATCGGATACCTTGACATCACCCTTCTTGCGCAAGCTCGCCAGATAAGTGGCTACGTCCTTGCGATCCTGCTCGCTCAAGCCCTTGGCATTGGCATTCATGACGAACATGGTTTTATCAATGCGCTTGTCGGCCGCGAAATCCTCCAACTGCTTGAGCAGGAAGTTGTAGAACTGGCCGGCAATGCGTGGCGTAGCCATGTTGTCATCACCCAGCCCTTCCGGACCGTGGCAGGAATTGCATGCGGGAACGCTGCCTTTGCCTTCCGTGAAAATCTTTTGACCATTGCCAATATTGCCATCCCCCTTCGGAAACGGCGCATTAGCCATAGCCACCGACGGAATCACCGCCGCCATTACCAGAGCCGCAGCAGTAGAAGATATAATACGTCTCATTCGAAGACACCCTCCCATTTTAGCCATTCTTCTTTAACGTGGCGGTTTGAAAAGCCGACCGTCCGCCCCCCACCGGGATAGACTGCCTGCAACCACCACACCCCTCCGGGGGGGCCTACCTGACCCACCCGTTCCTTCCTGCATGATCGTGGTATCGTTTAGCCCGGCGATCAAGAATTAAGTTTAACCAGAAACGCAGCGAAACCAAAGGCGGCAACAAACCAGATCGCATAGAGCGTAAAAACTTCAGCCGTGTATATCATATAACCATCACCTCCGCTTTTTCGAATCACCCTTTATAGTAGGCTTGAATATGGTATTGTTTTACTCAAGCTTGAAGATATATAACATGACACATTACAGTAATGCAAGCACTATCCCCTCCAATTTGTACATGATAAGTTAGCGCCGCCGCGCTGCGGCGATTATTTAAACACTCTATAGATACATAACATCATCAGAAACGCCGTAATCTCAAGCTATGCGGCCAAAACCTCCAAGGGAAATATAATGTTATCTCGAATTCCAGGTTACGTATGGGGCCTGCTGGCCATGACCATTTGGGGCGGAGCCATCCTGGCCTTCGGACTGGTCAGATTCGAGCCTTACGGACTGGATGAAGGCGCCGCCCGCGGCTTGCTGCTGAACTGGTCGGTTGTGGACAATATCGCCAATCCGATCGTCATTTTCGGCGTACCCGATTTTCGCGCGCTGCTTTTCGTTCCGCTCGGGCTTTACTGGTCGGGCAGCCTGATCGCAGCCAAGGTGTTCACCCTGATCATGGCGTTCTGCGCCGTATGGCTGCTTTACACCTGGAACCGCCAAACCAACGGCACCGAAGCCGCGCTGATCGCCAGCGCGCTGCTGCTGGTGTCACCCCTGATGATTACGCAAATCGATGCCATGGGCGTTGCGCCCTATCTGCTGCTGGTATTCGGGCTGGGGTTATGGCTGGACAAAAAATATCGCTCGGTAGATCGTCCTTTGAGCGGCTTTTTCTTCCAGCAGCTTTTGCTCAGCGCCGTCAGCGTCAGCCTGCACCCTGCGGGACTGGCCTATCCGGCGGCACTGGTATGGCGCTGGCACAGGGAGACCGCCGAGACACGCCAGAAACGCCATGTATATATGCTTGCCGGCACGCTCGTTGCCATCGCTCTTGCGCTGATACTGAGGATGGGCTGGCCCGGCATGGCATGGTGGAGCAATCCCTTCGCCACGCTCGGGCTGGTGAATCTGGGCAATCAATTGGAAGACCCGAGCTGGTTGCTCGCCACGGTGTCGGCGGCGCTGCTGCTCTGGGTGCTGATTCTGGAAAGGCGCACGCTGCTGGGCGACCTGATGGGCAGCATGCTGCTGTTCGGGCTACTGATCGGCCTTGTCGCCGCCGATGCGGCGTGGGCGATGCTGTGCCTTGCATTGGTGTTATACCGCGGCGTGCCACGCCTGATCGCGGCGAATCAGGCGCTCAACAGAAACGGTCTGGCGGGGCAGCGCGGGCTGGTCATGGCGGCGCTGGTCATTGTGGCGACATTCTTCATGCTGGCGGACAGGAGCTATGGGCGCATCGTGAGTCACAACGTGCTGAGCCCGCAAGATCAGCTCATCCGGGTGCTTGCCGATCTGGCCGCGGATACCAAACAGCCGTTCCGCGCCGCAAGCCAATGGCCGGCACGCAGCATGATCGCATGCAAACGCGATGTGCTGCCGCTGCCTCCCCCGACCAAGGATGGCGAGGCGCTACTCAAATCCATCAGGGGCGTCACGCATCTTGTCTTCAACCCCTATGAACCGGCAAACAGGGAACTCGGGCGCAACATCGCCGAACTGGGAGGAAAAACCCAGACCTTGGCGCTACAGGCGGGGGGAGCGATCATCAAGATCAAGTAGGTCATCGAAACTTCCGCCGCCATGCGCAAAGGAATACCGATCAGCCGCTCGCCCGGATTGTTCATGAACAATCCGGGCTATGACTCGGGCAAGGCTTTGTTCTGTGCTTCCTTGCGCTTGGCCACCACTTCCACCATCATTTTTTCGCGCTGGTAGACCACCACCGAACCGATGCGTAAAACCGTCAGTACCAGCATCAACGCGCTGAGCGCATAGATCTCGGCCGGCTCGATCTTGTGCTCGAAGAGTTTGATCATCACCTCGCGCAACACGAACACGATGCCGGCATCGACGATGAAGGTCATGCGCAGACGCTGGGCAGTGAAATATTCGGCCAGCGAGCGGGAAAGCTCGATCAGGATGAAGAGCGTGAGCACATCGGAAATGATCTTCAAATACTGCTTGCCCAGCTCTTTCTCGACAAGCAGATCGCCGGTGTAGAGAAACAAGCGCAGCACACCAATGATAATCCCCAACGTAAGGAACAACAGCATGACACCGAACACCACGCCGACGACCTTGTTGAACAACTTCATGAAATCGATCTTCATCTTTTTATCCTTCGATTATCGCTGACAGGCGGTGCAGTAAAAGCTCGAACGCTGCCCCTGCCTGGTTTGCGCTACCGGCCGGCCGCAGGTTGTACACGGCTGACCCGCTCTGCCGTAAACCTTAAGCTGCTGCTGAAAATAACCCGGCTTGCCTTCGCCATTATAAAAGTCGCGCAACGTCGTTCCGCCCTGAGCGATGGCCTGCGCCAACACTTGCCTGATCGCCGCCGCCAGGCGCGCGTATCGCTCCAGTGAAATACGCCCCGCCTCGCGCGAAGGATGGATACCCGCCAGAAACAGCGCCTCACTGGCATAAATATTACCTACGCCTGTGACAATATGATGATCCATGATGAATTGCTTGACAGCAAGACGGCGTCCGCGCGAACGGCGATACAGATGATCACCGCTAAACCCGTCACTCAGCGGCTCGGGGCCGAGGCCGCGTAGCAGCGCATGTTGCAGCGGCTCCTGGCGCGTCCACAGCACACTGCCAAAGCGGCGCGGATCGCGCAGACGCAGCATGTGGCCGCTGTCCAAAACGATGTCCACATGGTCATGCCGTTCGGGCGGGACATCGTCCGGCAGAACACGCAAGCTACCGGACATGCCGAGGTGGATGATAACCGATCCCGCCGGACAACGCAGTAGCAGATACTTGCCACGCCGGTCGACGGATTGCAGGATCTGTCCCGGCGCCTCCCTGACGAGTTGGGGAGAAACAGGGTGACGCAAGCAAGGGGTGCGGACGGTGACGCGCGCTATACGCGCCCCCACGAGATAGGGCGCAATGCCGCGGCGCGTGGTTTCGACTTCGGGCAGCTCTGGCATAAGATTATGGCGAGTGCCCGCTATTCATCACGGATGACGGCAGCAGGCGCTTCGCCTGGTCTCTGGTCAGACGATATTGCATGCCAATGTCGTGGCGCGCAAGGATCAACTCCGGCTCTGTGGCGATGATCTCAAAATGAAATTCGGCCGCCGGTTCGAGCCGCACGATGATCTCGCCTATCGGCTTGCTCTCCGCCGACCAGCCTTCGACACGAAACGCCCGCGTGCGGCACCATGCGTCGGCCAAATCGGACCAGCCGGGATCACCGTTCGCCATCGTCACACCCGGCGCGATGATTTGCACGGGCAGGAAACCAGCAGGCAACAAGAGGGGGCTCACCAGCTCGGCAAGAGCGACCATGGCATGCTGGTAATCACGATCACTTATCAAGTAAACCGCTTTTCCCATCAAAACATAACGCCGCCCGCTGGCCGGCTCCACACCGCCAAAGGCCAGCTCCAGGTCATCGAAACTCACGCGGAAGTGGGGCACACCCGGTTGGACACCGGCCAATTCCTTGCCTTGGATATCTTGACGCTCCGCTTTTATCAATCGCAGCAATTGCGCGACACGCTCATCATTGGCGGGCACACTGATAGGCTGGCTGATACGCCAGCCATGGCTTTCCTTGTACAAGGTGATGATCTCACCCTCCCTGTACTCGATGCGGATCTGGCTGATGCTGCCAGCCTGAAGCTCCGTCAGGGGGATAGGCTTAGATACCGGCGGCCTGTCAAGCTGGGCATGGACCAACCACCCCACCCCGGCAAATAACACGACAACTGCCCCCAAGATCAACAGCGTGCGCGATTTCATCTTGCGCCAGTGGTTAACTCGTCCCCGCTCATGGATGTCATTATAGCCGCGCTCAGGGGGTTCTAGCCATGTTTTGACGAATCTTCAAGGCGTTGATTTATGGTGGGCCCGCTCGGACTCGAACCGAGGACCAAGGGATTATGAGTCCCCTGCTCTAACCAACTGAGCTACAGGCCCGTGAAGATGTGAATGGAGAGGCGGAAGTATAGCGCGCGTGTCGCGCATGCGCCACCCTGCATTGATGGGCACCTCGAAAAATCCGAGGCAAAAAAGAAGGAGGCCACATCCCATGGCCTCCTTCTTTTTTGCGTTGATGGCGTCAGTCGAGGAAACTGCGCAATACCTCGGAGCGGCTCGGATGACGCAGCTTGCGCAGCGCCTTGGCCTCGATCTGGCGAATGCGTTCGCGGGTGACATCGAACTGCTTGCCGACCTCTTCCAGCGTGTGGTCGGTGGTCATATCGATGCCAAAACGCATGCGCAGCACCTTGGCTTCGCGCGCGGTCAGAGTCTCGAGCACGTTGCGGGTGATTTCGCGAAGCCCTTCCATGGTCGCGGATTCCGGTGGCGACAGCACGTTCGGGTCTTCGATGAAGTCGCCCAAATGCGAGTCCTCGTCGTCACCGATCGGGGTCTCCATGGAGATCGGCTCTTTGGCGATCTTCAGCACCTTGCGCACCTTGTCCTCGGGCATGTCCATCTTCACCGCCAGCTCTTCCGGCGTCGGCTCGCGGCCCATCTCCTGCAACAACTGGCGAGAGATGCGATTGAGCTTGTTGATGGTCTCGATCATGTGCACCGGGATGCGGATCGTCCGCGCCTGATCGGCGATGGAGCGGGTGATCGCCTGGCGTATCCACCATGTCGCGTAGGTCGAGAATTTGTAGCCGCGCCGGTATTCGAACTTATCCACCGCTTTCATCAAGCCGATGTTGCCTTCCTGGATCAGATCCAGGAACTGCAATCCGCGGTTGGTGTATTTCTTGGCGATGGAGATCACCAGGCGCAGGTTGGCCTCGACCATTTCCTTCTTGGCGCGACGGGCCTTGGCCTCGCCGATCGAGATCTTGCGGTTGATATCCTTGATCTCGTTGATGCTCAGACCACACTCGTCCTGGATGGCGATCAGCTTGTTCTGCACCTCGATAATTTCATCGGCATGCTTCTCCAGCAGGCCGGAGTAAGGGCGTTTCGCCTTGATCTGCCGCGTCACCCAGGCCAGATCCGTTTCGTTATCCGGGAACGAGGTGATGAAATCCTTGCGCGGCATGTGCGCCTTGCCGACACAAACATCCATGATCACCCGCTCATGGGAGCGAATATCGTCCATCGTCTGCCGCAGAGATGTCACCAGGCGGTCGATCTGCACCGGCGCCAGCTTGAACTGCAAGAAGGTGCCTGCCAGTTGCTCGCGAGACTTGATGGTCTTGGCGTGGTCCTTGCCGTGCTTCGTCGAGGCCGCCATGAACTTGCCGTGGACCTCGCGCAAATCGGCGAACCGCACGCGCGCCTCTTCGGGATCGAGTCCGACATCATCGGGATCGGCCTCGCCATCGCCGCCCTCCTCATCGTCATCGCCCACATCGGCGGCGGCCTCGCCCGAAAACTCGAATTCCTTTTCGAAGTCAGGCTCGGCGCCATCGGCTTCGGCGCTGGGATCGTTGTAACCGCGGATCACCTCGGCGAGACGGATTTCACTGGTCACGGTCTTGTCGTACTGGTGCAGCAGCTCAGAAACGGCCCCGGGATAGGTGCTCAATGAAGTGAGCACCTGGCCCAAGCCATCCTCGATACGCTTGGCGATCTGGATTTCGCCTTCGCGGGTGAGCAGCTCCACCGTGCCCATTTCGCGCATGTACATGCGCACCGGATCAGTGGTGCGGCCGAATTCGCCGTCCACGATGGCCAGCGCCGCCGCGGCTTCTTCGGCGGCGTCTTCATCGGCCGTGACCGCGGCATCGGTCAGCAAGAGGGAATCGGCATCCGGCGCAACCTCGTGCACGGGAATCCCCATATCATTGATCATGCCGATGATATCCTCGATCTGTTCGGGATCGACGATCTCATCGGGCAGATGATCGTTCACCTCGCGATAGGTAAGAAACCCTTGTTCCTTGCCCTTGGCGATCAAAAGCTTCAACTGTGACTGTTGCTGTTCCTGGTTCATGTTACCCGGCATCTTTAAGGTTTCAAGGTTAAACAACTCAGAGGCTGCGCGCACAAAATAACTTGGCATTTTACATCAAACAGGCGATGGCGCGAAGGCCGCTCGCCGACTTTTTTACTTCCCCTCGCCCTTGGCGAGTGGCAGCAGGCGCCGCAATTCATCTTTCTCCGCGGCGCTCAGCCCCTCCACCTTTTCCTTGTGCAATAAACGCTCGACACGTTGCTCCAAGGCCTGTTCGCGCAGCCGTCGCAGGGTACCGCTGAATTCCGCGTCCACCCCTTCGGGCACCGCCGGCGACCACTGCGCCAGCGCCGCCAGGTGACGGCCTTCTGTCGTACCGCGCCAGTGTTCGATGATTGCTCCTGCGTTTAAATGAGGCTGCGCCTGCAACAATTCAAGCAGCTTGAGCAGCAAATCCGCGCCAGCCACATCCAGCTCCGCCAGTTCCCGCGGGTCTCCCGCAGCACAAGCCAGCGCTGGCCGATACAGCAGCATTTCTATCGCCATCCGCACTGGCGAACGGGTAGGCGCCACCGCGGATCTGGCGGAAGTCCGCGGCCTCGCTGGCGCAGCCGTCTTGCCGGCGCCAACCAGTCCGTTCAGCGCCACGGCATCCATACGCGCAATTTCCGCCAGGCGCTCCAGCATCATGCGCCTGAAGGCGCCATCCGGTACCTTGGACAACACAGGCCGGGCAAGTTCCACCAGCCGCGCGCGCCCGTCCCTGCTGTATATATCGGTCTGCCGGGCGAGGGTCGTATAAAAAAATTCCGAAAGCGTGACGGAATTGGCGATTCGCGCCTCGAATGGCTCTTGACCTTCCTTGCGCACCAGCGTATCGGGGTCCTCGCCTTCCGGCAGAAACATGAAGCGCGCCGTGCGCCCGTCGGACATCATCGGCAAGGCATTTTCGACCGCGCGCCACGCGGCTTCGCGTCCGGCACGGTCGCCATCGAAACAGAACACCACTTCGGGAACGACGCGGAAGATGCGTTCCAGATGCTCGCGCGTGATCGCCGTGCCCAGCGTCGCCACGGCATAGCGGATGCCGAACTGCGCCAGCGCCACCACGTCCATATAGCCCTCCACCACCAGCAGCCGGTCGATCTGGCGCAGCGCCTTGCGCGCCTCGTACAATCCGTAGAGTTCGCGTCCCTTGTGGAAGACCGGCGTTTCCGGTGAGTTAAGGTATTTGGGCGTGTCGTCGCCCAGCACCCGTCCGCCGAAACCGATGACACGCCCGCGCGGGTCGCGGATGGGAAACATGATGCGGTCGCGGAAACGGTCATAATAACCGCCACCCGGCTTTTCCACCAGCAAACCGGCTTCAACGAGCCGGGCCTGCGCGCCATTGCCGAGCGCGCGCAGCAGATTATCCCAACCGGCGGGGGCAAAGCCGATGTCGAACTCGGCGGCGATCTCGCCGCTCAGGCCGCGTCCTTTCAGATAATCGACGGCGCGTTTGGCCTGCGAATGCTCGCGCAATTGGCGCCGGTAAAAAGTGGCGGCCTGAATCAACAGCTCATAGAGATCTTTGCTTTTGGGCGCTGCCGCGGCGGGACTCGCCTCCGCCTGCGGCAATGGCATTCCCACCCGCGCCGCCAGCTCCTGCACGGCCTCGACAAAATCCAGGCGCTCGTATTCCATCAAAAAACCGATGGCCGTGCCGTGCGCGCCACAACCGAAGCAATGGTAGAACTGCTTCTCCGGGCTGACCGTGAAGGAAGGGGTTTTCTCGTCGTGGAAGGGACAACGAGCCATATAATCACGGCCCGCCTTGCGCAGAGGGACACGCGCGTCGATCACCTCGACGATGTCGACGCGGGTCATGAGTTCATCGATGAATTGCTGGGGGATACGGCCTGCCATGCGCTGATGTGATGACACTCGATGCCGCTGCTGCCACAATTACAGCGCTCTACAAAACCGGCCCCCTCGGCAAAGAATGCGGAGAGGCGAAACGCCAGCGCCAGGCTACCCTGGAAACAGCGCCGCCAGCTTGTTTTTGACTTTCGCCCCCATAGCGCCCATATCGGTGCGCCCCTGGGCGCGCGGCTTGAGCACGGCCATCACCTTGCCCATATCCTTGGCCGAAGCCGCGCCACTTTCGGTCACAGCCTGATCGATCAGGGCATCGAGTTCCGCCTCGCCGAGCTGCGCGGGGAGATAGACCTGAATGACGCCGATCTCGAACGCCTCCTGCCGGGCAAGGTCGGAACGCCCCGCCGCTTCGTACTGGCTGATGGAGTCGCGCCGCTGCTTGAGCATCTTGTCGAGCACGGCGAGCGCCTGGGCATCGTCAAGCGTGATGCGCTCATCGACCTCGCGCTGCTTGATGGCCGCCAGAATCAGACGAATAACGCCCAGACGCTCCTTGTCCTTGGCGCGCATCGCGGCTTTCATGTCTTCCTCGATGCGCGTCTTCAGTGACATAGCAGCGGCGCTCCAGAAGCTTTAAGGAAAAGGAAAACGATGGATGAATCAGTATAAACGCACACGCTTGGTAATATCGCGCGAACTCTTCTTGAGCTGGCGCTTCACCGCCGCCGCCGCCTTGCGCTTGCGCACCGAGGTGGGCTTTTCATAGAACTCGCGGGCCCGCACATCGGCCAATACTCCCGCTTTCTCACAGGTTCTCTTGAAACGACGCAAGGCCACTTCGAAAGGCTCGTTCTCTCTTACCCGAACTGTCGGCATTTACAACCTCGTTAATCCAAACAATGACACTCTGACCCCCAATCAGCTAAAGAGCCAGTCCAATGACTTAATTTTTTATTCTAACCCTAAACCTGGGGCAGATGCAAAGCCTGAACGAGATTGCCGCGAAGAACACACAGGACAAGCCGGATCCTGGGCCAGCCGCACCGTTCGCCAGGTCATGGCCAGAGCATCGAGCATCAACAGCCGCCCGGCCAGGGTATCGCCGATATCAAGCAGTATCTTGAGCGTTTCAGCTGCCTGAATGCTGGCGATGATACCCGCCACCGGGGCGAGCACACCGCTTTCGGCGCAGCTCTCCGCCGCCGCCTCACCCTCTTTGTACAGACAACGGTAGCAGGGGCCGCCAGGCCGGTCGGCGCGAAATACCGTCACCTGCCCTTCCGCGCGGATTACCGAGCCGGACACCAGCGGACGGCCTTCCGTCACGCAGACCTCGTTGAGCGCAAAACGGGTGGCAAAGTTGTCGCAGGCATCCACCACCACGTCGGCCAGCCGCACCTGCTCGATCAGCGCTTCCCCCGACAGGCGCACCCTGATTGCGCTGACCTCGATACCGGGGTTAAGCGCCAGCATGGCATCGCGCGCGGAGTCCACCTTGTCCCGGCCGATATCGGCCGTGCGATGAATGATCTGGCGCTGGAGATTGGAGAGATCAACCCGGTCATCATCGCTGATCGCGATATGGCCGATGCCGCCGCTCGCCAGATACATGCCCAACGGCGATCCCAGTCCGCCCACACCGACCACCAGCACTCGTGAACGCAGCAGTTTCTCCTGACCGGCGAAATCGACCTGCGGCAGCAGGATGTGGCGGCTATAGCGGGTCAACTGCTCGTCGTTCATTCAGCGCTTATGCTCAGGCGCGACTGTATACATAAAACGCACCGACGGGAATACGCTGGGCGTCCGCCCAGCCACCGATCAGATAGGCCGATTTATCCACCACCGCCACCCCCATCGCCGCCAGGGTGCCCGGCATGGGGCCAACCTGATACCACGCGCCCTGCTCCGCATCGTAATAGGCGGCGCGGTCATGAATACCATCGCCACTGTAACCGCCAAAGATGAAGAGCTGCCCGTCCAGCACACAGGAGCCCTGCCCCGCCGCCGTCCAGGGCAACGTCAAGGCATCCCGCGTCCACTTGCCCGTGGCGGGGTCGTAAGTTTCGACGAAATCGAAGTTGTTGAACCCCTTGCTGCTGAACGCCACGCCGCCCATGGTCATGATCTTGCCGCCCATCACCACCGCGCTGAGCGCGAAGCGCGGCGTGGGCAGGGGCGCGATCTCTTCCCATGCCCCCTTGGCGATGTCGAGCCGCTCGCAGAAATCAAAACCCGGGTCGGTTTGCGGCCCGCCCTGCGTGGCATCGGGGTGATGCCCGCCCATGACATAGATATGGCCGTCCAGAAAGGCCACCGCCGGATAATCGTGCGGCTGCAACAGGTCCGGGCCGGTTTCCCAGACATCACGCAGCGGATCGTAGATTTCCACCGCCGTCAAAAAGCGGAACGTGCCATTGGCCTGCTTGAATCCGCCACCCATGACATAGATGCGGTCGCCCACCGTCGCGGCCACAGCCCCCGAACGCAAGGTAGGCATATCGGCACGTTTTTCCCATCGCCCGGTCGCGGGATCATACATCCGTGCCAGATTCATGCTGGCGAAGTTCATGCCGCCGCCGCCGAAGGTATATATTTTGCCATCATGAACCGCCACAGACGGATGAGAGCGCGCCACGTCCAACGCCCCACTGCTTATCCAAGCCCCTGATTTAACGATATTTCCCATTTATAAACCCTTCCGCGCCCATCTTACGAAATTCTTTAGTTGTTCACACAAAACGCCAAAGAAAGCACACAAACCCCTCAAAACGGACAAAATATCTACAAATTGAGACAATTTTATGGTAAAAAGCAGAACAACGTAATAAAATCTCGCTCCAACTAAAAATTAATAAAGAGCCGCGAACGCTTGATGTATTAAAAGAATCTGCCGATCAGCCGATATATAGTAGCAGTCGCGTACGAATAAAAGGCAAATTTATGCGCAGATCAATGACCAGACATCAAGTGGACCGCTTGCCATGCAAGGGGGGTGTAGTGTATGTTTAAATTACCTGACTATTATACTTGGTTATTGATGTCGGGTGCGCTACCCCATCGTTAGGAGGCCCACAACCATGTTCCAGAACAATTCCAACCTTGCGGAAAGCCCAAACACAGCCTCTGGGGAATCCCTCGTGATACCCGGCCCCCGCACATCCCGCTTGCCTCCATTGCAGGACACCTTCGGGCGCACCTTCGATTACGTCCGCATCGCCGTTACGGACAGATGCAACCTGCGCTGTACCTACTGCATGCCCGAGGAAGGGGTCGAATTCAGACATAAGGACGAGATGCTCACCGCCGAGGAAACCCTGCGCATCATCTCGGTGCTCGCCAAGGTAGGCGTGAAGAAGGTACGCTTCACCGGCGGCGAGCCCACCATTCGCAAGGATATCGTCGATCTCGTGGCAGGCGCGGCCGCCACGCCCGGCATCAAGGGCGTCCATCTTACTACCAACGGACTGCTACTGCACCGCTACGCCAAGGATCTGCTTGACGCGGGACTCACCGGCATCAACGTCAGCCTGGACAGCATGGACACCGACCGCTTCATGCGCATCACCCGCCGCCCCGGCGTCGATACCGTGCTCAGCAATATCAAGCTGGCGCTGGACACGGGCTTTCAGCGCGTGAAAGTCAACGCGGTGTTCATGCATGGCTTCAACGAAGATGAACTGGAAAAGTTCACCGAATACACCAAGGATCACGCCGTCACAGTGCGCTTTATCGAATTCATGCCCTTCGACGCCGAACAGATCTGGAACACCGGGGACCACTTCACCAGCGCGGAAACCATCGTGGCGCGCATCAAGGCGCGCTATCCCGACATCGGCCCCGCGCCCGGCACGCGCACCGAACATCACATATTCAAGGTTCCCGGCTACGCCGGCAAGATCGCCGTCATTCCCGCCTTCACCCGCAGCCTGTGCGGCAACTGCTCGCGCATCCGCGTCACCGCCGACGGCAGCATCCGCAACTGCCTGTACTCCGATGACGAATACAACCTGCGCCAAGTGATGCGCCAGGGCGGCAGCGACGACGATATGATCGCACTCTTCCGCAAGGCATTCGCCGACAAGGCCATCGATGGCTACGAAGCAAAGAAGCGCTCCGACGCCAAGATCGACATCACCCAACTGCATCGCGGCAGCATGACGCAGATCGGCGGCTGAGCGCCGATTTGTGCTACCATGCGCACAACGCGCGAGGCACAATCGCAACACCGTCCTGAATTGAGAATGGCATAGGTATATACAGATGGAAAACGAATTCACCCATTTCAACGCCAAGGGCGAGGCCCACATGGTGGATGTCGGCACCAAGGCCGTTACCCAGCGCGAGGCCGTCACCGAAGGCCGCATCTACATGAACCCCAAGACCCTGGAAATGATCATGCAGGGCACGCACAAGAAGGGCGACGTACTCGGCATTGCGCGCGTGGCGGGCATCATGGGCGCCAAAAAGACCGCCGACATCATCCCCTTGTGTCATCCGATCAGCATCACGCATGTCGATATCGAACTCACCCCCGAGCCGGAAAACAACGCCGTCTATTGCCGCGCCACGGTACGCTGCGGCGGCCAGACCGGCGTGGAGATGGAGGCGCTGACCGCCGTGCAGGTCGCCCTGCTCACCATTTATGACATGTGCAAGGCCGTGGACCGCGGCATGGTGATGGATGGCATCGGCCTGCTGGAAAAGTCGGGCGGAAAATCGGGCACCTGGCGCAGAGCGGCGCAGGGTTAAGTAGCGGCAAGTCTGAGACCGGACATGAATATCAAAGTACGTTATTTCGCCAGCATGCGCGACCGTATGGGACGCGCCGAGGACACCGTTTCCATTGACGGCGACACCATCACCGTCGCCGATCTGTGGAAAAAGGCCGCTGGCGGCCAGGAATTGCCCGCCAGCACCTTGATTGCCGTCAATATGGAATACACCGATGGCGCCCACGCCGTAAAAAACGGCGATGAGGTCGCCTTCTTCCCGCCCGTGACCGGAGGTTGATCATGGCCGTGCAGACTCACATCAAAGTCATCGTCCAGGAAGAGGCGCTCGACCCCTGCCAGGCGACCGACGATTATCAAACTTCCGACGTTGCAACGGGAAAATATGGCGGTGTGGTCACCTTCGTCGGCACCATGCGCGACTTCAACGACGGCCACCAGGTATCGGAGATGTTTCTCGACTACTACCCCGGCATGACCGAGCGCCATATCGAGAAAGTCTGCGAGGAAGCCGCGGAAAAATGGGAAGTGATGAATATCCTGGTGATACACCGCCACGGCGCCATCCGCCCCAGTGACCCGATCGTGTTGGTCGCCGTGTGGTCGGCGCACCGTGCCAACGCCTTCGACGCCTGCCGCTTCGTCATCAACTACCTGAAAGAACGCGCACCGTTCTGGAAACGCGAAACCACACCCCAAGGCCAGCGCTGGGTCGAGCACAACACCAAAGACCCGGCCGCCGAAGCCGCCGCAAACAACGCGGTGAGTATCAGACGCACCGCCTGATCGTTTTCCCTGCGCTTTATCGGGGCCAACCGCTTGTCAGGTTGGCCTCATGCCCTTCTTGAATTTACTGCGCACACAGCCGTCAAAAAATAGTGGCCATCCGTGGCCAAGCGCCTTCCCGGGAGGGGGTGGGAATTCAGGCAGAGTGGGTAATTCTGCCTGGCTTGTGCGTCATTGCACGGAAATCTCCCGATATCGAGAGTCAGGGGAATTGCCCTGAAGGAGGATAATAAGGGATGGGAGATTACAGATTCGTTACAGATTCAAAAAAAACGCAGGAAGCTCTGAATAAATCAGCGGTTCCCGATATGTGGTTTATCCTTCGCCACGCCGTTCCCCCTCCGCCTGGGACACCTCGCGCTGTTCATGTCTCGGACCATGAGGATGAGAGTGAATGACTTCACCGTGGCGGTGGATGTGCTCGTGGAGGACGAAGCGTTCCTTGATGTAATTGAACAGCAGCACCAGGCAGAACAGGCTGGCGCCGAACAGGACGATGGTGGCGCCGGAAGCGGCATTGAGGAAGTAGCTTAGATACATGCCCACCAGCCCCATCACGGCACCGATACTGGTGGAGTAGATCAGCATGCGGCTGAAGCTGTCTGTCAGCATGCGCGCGGTGATGGCGGGGATGACGAGGGTGGCGGCGATCATGGTGACGCCGACGATGTTCATCGAGGCGATGATGGCCAGAGTGAGGATAAACGAGAAGGCAAGCTGCACCACGCCGGTGGGAATGCCGAAGACGCGCGCCGCTTCGGGGTCGAAGGTGGAAAACAACAGCGGCTTGTAGAGCAGGAACACCAGCGCGAGCGTAAGGAGGGTGACGGCGGCGATGACGATGAGGTCGTCGTTGGTGACACCGAGAATGTTGCCGAACAGCGCGGCCTCGAAACTCTGGGTGAATTTGCGCACGCGGCTGATGATGGCGACGCCGAGCGCGAAGAAGGCGGTGGTGACGATGCCGATGGCGGCGTCGGATTTGATCTTGCCGCCTTTCGTCACCTGGTTGATGAGTATCGCCGCCAGCAGACCCATGGCGCCCGCGCCGACATAAAAATTCAGATTGAGCGTAAACCCCACCACGGCGCCGCCGAACGCGGCGTGGGACAAGCCGTGGCCGATGTAACTCATGCCGCGCAGCACGATGTAGACGCCGATCAGCCCGCACAGCGCCCCTACCATCAGCGATGCCAGCAGGCTGTGCCGGAAAAACTCGTAGGCCAGCGGCTCCAGAAGGATGTCCATATTCTAGTTCTTCTCTGTCAGATGCAGCGGTGTGCTGTTGGCGATCAGGAAGTGATCGCCATATTCCACGATGACAATGTCGCCGCCGTAGGTCTTGGTAAGAATGCCGTTGGTGAAGATGTCGCGCGGTTTGCCTTGGGCGACCAGTCCGCCGTTGAAGCAGATCACCCACGGCAGATGCGAGGCGACCGCGTTCAGGTCGTGCGTCGTCAGCAGGATGGTGATGCCTTCGCGGTTCAGATCGCCCAGCAGGTGCAGCACGTCGTGCTGGGTCTTGATATCGACGCCGGCGGTCGGTTCATCCAGCACCAGCAGCTTGGGGCTGTTGACGAGCGCGCGCGCCAGGAAGGCGCGCTGGCGCTGACCGCCGGAGATGTTGACGATGTGGTGATGCAGGCAGTCATGTATCCCTAGCCGCCGCGCCAGGTGATGAACCTTGTTGCGCTCCTGGCGGGTGGGCCAGGGCAGCAAGCGCTTGTTGGTATAGAGCCCCATCAGGATCACCTGCTCGACGGTGACGGGAAAACTCCAGTCCACGCTTTCGAGCTGGGGCACGTAACCGATGCTGCCCGCCGGCAGCTTGTCCACACGTTGTCCCAACAGTTTCACTTCACCCGCGAATACCTCGTGGGTACCGAGGATGGTTTTCAGCAAGGTGGTCTTGCCCGAGCCTGTGGGGCCGACGACACCGGCAAACCGGCCGGGCGGAATCTCCAGCGAGAGATGGGTGAAAACAACCTTGTTTTTGTAAGCGACGGAAACATCGCTGAGAGCCACCGCTGCGTGCATGTGCTTCCCTTACATCGCCGGCTCGACGTTGCCGGTGTCCACCTGGGCAACGCAGCCTGGATTGCCGCCCAGGGCCTCGGCCATGATCGCCATATTGTTCGCCATCATGCCGATGAACGAATTTTTAGGCGGGGGCGGCAGCTCGTCGTCGGAAAGCTGGTCGACGAATTTGACGCGCGTTTCGCGGGCGATCTGTTCAAGAACCTTGCTGGGAAAGACCTCCGAACCGAAGATGGCGGGCACCTTCTCGCGCCTGAGCTGTTCGATGATATTGATGACATCGCGCGGGCTGGGCTCGGCGAAATCCGAGGGCTGGATGGCGGCGATCACCTTCATGCCGTAGCGCGGCGCAAAATAGGCGAAGGAGTCGTGATAGGTCACCAGTTTGCGGTTCTTCTCCGGGATGGATTTGACGCAGGCGAAGATCGCCGCGTCGAGCTTTTGCAGCTTCGCCACGAACGCCGCGGCATTGGCGGCATAGCCCTCGCGGTGCGCCGGGTCTCGGGCCGCAAGGCTATCGCGGGCGATTTCGGTATAGCGTATCGCCAGGGCGATGTTCGGCCACAAATGCGGGTTCGGGTGGCCTTTCTCCTTGGGGAAACTGAAATCGAATTTCCAGTCCTCCTTGCGCAAGGCGCGCTCACCGAGGTGAATGATGGGGGTCTGCCGCTTCTTGACCTTCTCCGCCAGCTTCACCGTCGGCAGCTCAAGGTGCAGGCCGTTGACGACGATAATATCAGCAGTGCTGAGCATTTTCGCATCGGCCGGCGTGGGTTCGAAGGTGTGGGAGTCGGTGCCGTCGGGCACGATACCGGATACCTTGACATATTTTCCACCGACGTTCTGCACGATATTGGTGATGGGCGCGACGGTGGTGACGACGGTGAGCCTGCCGTCGGCTTCGGCGGCATTGAGCGCACCGCAAAGGCATACGGCCGGCAGCAGGAGCAGGAATCGGGTTGCAAGGGAGCGCATATTACTCATGATTTGTTTCCACGTCCTGGAACATATCGGCACAAATGTGCGGTTCTACACCGGCTTGACAGGATCTTGCTCGCCATGGTGTACTGTATGAAGTTTTTTTCTTTTATCATAAGATCAGATGCTTGATCGGCGGCGATTTTTGCGGACTTAAACCCGAAGTAGTATGAAAATTCGCAAAGAATTCACATTATAGTTAAAAATCGACACGTCGAGAAGGCGCACTTTTGCTTATGGGGACAATGGCATTACAGGAACACCTGATCCACACAGCGGATAAGCGGCAACCGCAGCCGCATCTGACGCTGACAGCCATCGTTATCACCCTCCTGGCGCATGGTATCCTGATCCCGGTCTTTTTGCACCTTTGGAGCGATCGTTCCATTTTGCCGCCCGCCCGCATACTGGAGGTAGATCTTGCCACGCCTCCACCGCCGCCCAAATCTCAGCCGGTGATCATTCCACCGCCGCCACCCATCGTCACACCCCCCATCAGACAGACAACTCCGCCTGTGCAGCGCGCGATCGAACGGCCGGTTGTGCAGACCGCAGAGCCCCTGCCCGCCCTCCCCGTACCGCAACCCGTGGCCGAGCCGGTAAAACACGTCGAGGCCCCGCCACCGCCCGTCGTTGTCGCGGAACCCCGCAAGGAACCGGTCGCCGCGCCGCCCGCACCTGTCTCCGCCATCGAGCCACCCAGCTTTAATGCGGCTTATCTGAACAATCCCAGGCCCGATTACCCTGCCAACGCCAGAAGGTTGAACATACAGGGCACGGTGGTGCTGCGCGTCATGGTGAGCCCGGAGGGCTTGCCGGAAGATGTTCAGGTATTGACCAGCTCCGGCTCGCCGATACTTGATAAAGCGGGTCTGCAAGCGGTGCGCGGCTGGAAATTCGTCCCCGCCCGGCAGGGAGACAAAACCGTTCGGGGGACAGTGAATGTGCCAGTACGTTTCAGTTTGGATTCACCCTGAGAATCAGCATTGAGGAAAGATGATGAGCAATGAAGTACCGAACGCCGCCGCTTCCATGACGGCGAGCCTGGGACACGGCGATCCCATCGTGGCAGGCGTCCTGTATCTGCTGGTGGCGCTGTCGCTGGTGACGTGGTTTCTGATCGTCTACAAGGGACTGGAGCTGTGGCGTGCGCGGCGTGCCAATGAGGAATATGCGAAACAATTCTGGGATAGCCCGAATGCGGTCGAATATCTCAAAAACAGCGCCGCCTCACCCGATACCTGCTCTCTGGCGCGCCTCACCAGAAGCGGCGTAAACGCGCTGGAGCACTATCAATCGCACCATGGCGACCCGGCCGAGGCGGCGAAAAACCTCAACAACATCACCGATGCGCTGACGCGCGCCCTGCGCCAGGCGATTCAGGATCAGGTCACCCATTCCGAGGCCGGTCTCGGCACGCTGGCGACGATCGGCAACACCGCCCCCTTCGTCGGCCTGTTCGGCACCGTGATCGGCATCATGTCGGCCCTCGAAGGCATCGCGGGCAGCGGCTCGGCCGATCTGAACGTGGTCGCGGGGCCGATCGGCGAGGCGCTGATCGCGACGGCGGCGGGCATTGCCTGCGCCCTGCCGGCGGTCGTGGCGTACAATACCTTCCTGCGCCGCCTGAAAGTATTCGGCAACACCCTCGACAGTTTCGCCTACGACCTGTTGAGCCACCTCGCTTCGGAACGCGCGCTGCGCGCCATCGCCGGGCATCATCACGAGAAGCGCTGATTTATTAGCGCTTCCGCCGGCACAAGGATGTGCCGGCATTTTTCAATCACAGTAAGTGATTTAAAAATGAAGTAAAAGCAAAAATCACATTTTTGCTTTTCGTCCGCTGAGAATTCCAGGATGGAATTATTCAGCGTTTCATCAAGAGGAGAGCAAGTAAATGGCCTTCGGACAACTCGATCGCGGCGGCACGCCGCAACCGATGCACGAGATCAACGTCACGCCGCTGGTGGATGTGATGCTGGTGCTGTTGGTGGTGTTCATCATCGCCGCGCCGCTGCTCACCAACAAGGTCAAACTCAACCTGCCCAAAGCCAGCGCCCAGCCGTCAGCCACCGTCGAAAAACGCCTGGTGATCAGTCTGACGCGCGACGCGCAGCTCCATCTCGACGGACAACCGGTCAGCCAGGAGGCGCTGCGCAACAAATTGCGGGAACTGGTGGCGAAAAATACCCCGCCGGCGGTGGAGCTGCGCGCCGATGGCGAACTGGCCTATCAGCACGTCGCCCGCTTGATGGCCCTGGTGCAAAACGCCGGCGTCACCAAGCTGTCGTTCATCACGCAACCGGAAGCCGTGGCCACGCCCTGAATCAACGCGGCGCGGCCTGCTGCAACGCGCGCAAATCGGCAATGATCTCACGGCTGTGCGACCGCGGACTCACATGGCGATAGATTTTCGCCACCTTGCCCTGCGGATCGACCAGGAAGGTGTGACGCCTGGCGAAACGCAGCAACCATAAATCCCATAACGAGCCATAAAGTTTTGCGACACGGCCATCGGCATCGGCCAACAACGGAAACGGCAGGCGGTATTTTCTGGCGAACTTCGCATGGCTGTGATGATTATCGACACTGACCCCGATGACCTCGGCGCCGAGCGACTTCACCCCGGGATAATCATCACGGAATTGACACGCCTCCGCGGTACAGCCGGGTGTGTCATCCTTGGGATAAAAATACAACACCACCCACCGCCCGCGAAATTCGGCCAGGCTGCGCGCAATGCCCTGTTGATCTGCGAGCGTGAAATCCGGCGCGACATCACCTATACGCATGTCGGCCTCCGCGAATCGGACAGCGGAATATTTTCATCTTCAGTATCTTATTCATGCTCGCCACGCCACTACCCACCGTTTTTCAGGATAATAGCTTGCTGTTTTCAGACTGAAATGACAATCCAAGGGAATCCCCCAGGTTTCTGCTGAAAAATTGAGGCTTGACTTTTGAGGTATGAAGAATTTATCTTTCGTCACACAACAAACTCGCTTTATCTACATGGCATCAGGAGAACAATACCAATGAACAACCATCGGGGAATCCGCCGCGCCCTCAAGCGCGCGGCGAACATCACATTGGCCGTCTCAGGCGTGGCGGCGCCGCTGATCACCCATGCCGCCGGGGTGCCGACGCTTGACGTGGTGGAAGTGAAATCTTCCGCCGAGAACCTCATCGGCACTGCCGATTCGGCCAATCAGGGCACGGTGCTCAAGAAGCAGCTCGATGCACGCACCATCTACCGTCAGAGCGAGTTGATGGAAACCGTGCCGGGGCTGATCGCCACCCAGCACAGCGGCGAGGGCAAGGCGGGCCAGTATTATGTGCGCGGTATCAACCTCGATCACGGCACGGATTTGCGCACCAGCGTCGATGGCATGCTGGTCAACCAGCGCAGCCACGGCCACGGCCAGGGGTGGACGGACCTGAACTTCCTGATCCCGGAGCTGGTCAGCGGTCTGCAATACAAGAAAGGACCTTACTACGCCGAGGAAGGTGATTTTTCGTCGGCGGGCAGCATCAATATCGGCTATCTCGACACTCTGCCACAGGGCATCTCCAGTATCGGCATCGGTCAGCAGGGCTACCGGCGCTTGCTGCTCGCCGACTCTCCCAAGCTGGGCGCGGGCAATCTGCTGTATGCCGCCGAAGTACACACCAAGGATGGTCCGTGGATCAATCCCGACGATTACCGCAGATTCAACGCCGTGCTGCGCTACAGCCAGGGCGACGACAAGAATCGCTTCAACGTCACCGCCATGGCCTATCGTGGCTTGTGGAACGCCACCGATCAGATCCCGCAGCGCGCCGTGGACAGCGGTGCGATACCTCGCCTGGGCGCGGTGGACCCCAGCGACGGCGGCGATGTCTATCGCTACAGCCTGTCGACCGCCTGGCAACGTATGAGAGGGAATGGCATCACACGCGCCAATGCGTATGTCATACAGCACGATCTCAACCTGTATTCGAATTTCACGTATTGCCTGGATGATATCGCACGAACCGGCCAATGCCTGACCGGCGACCAGTTCTATCAGCCCGACAAGCGCGTCATGTCGGCGACAAACATCAGCCAGAGCTGGCTGACGCAATGGGGCGAGCGCGATGTCGAAAACACCATCGGCCTGCAATTGCAGAACGACAATATCTTCAATGGCTTGATGAGCACCAAACAGCGCCAGGTATGGGGCACAACGCGACGCGACCAGATCATCGAAACCAGCGCGGCCGTGTATCTCCAGAACAGCACGCGCTGGGCGGAAAAATTCCGCACCGTCGCCGGACTACGCAGCGATTTTTACCGCTTCAAAGTCAACAGCAACAATGCCGCAAATTCCGGCACGGAAAACGCCAGCATCACCAATCCCAAACTGAGCATGATTTTCGGGCCTTGGGCCAAGACCGAGTATTATATCAATCTCGGCGGCGGCTTCCGCAGCAATGATGCGCGCGGCACGACCATCACCGTCGACCCCAAGAGCAGTCTCGCGGTGGATCGCGTCACCCCGCTGGTGCGCACCAAGGGCGCCGACATCGGCCTGCGCACCGCCATCATCCCCGGCTTGCAAAGCACGTTCACGGTATATCAACTGGAGAGCGACTCCGAGCTGCTCTTCCTCGGCGATGCCGGCACCACCGAAGCCGGCCGGCCGAGCCGCCGCACGGGCTTTGAATTCGCCAATTACTATCAGCCCACCGACTGGCTGGTCATCGACGCGGACATCGCCTATGCCAAGGCGCGCTTCCGCGACGACGCGCCGGAAGGAAACCGCATCCCCGGCGCACCGGAAGGCATCGCTTCGCTGGCTGCTCTGGTGGATAACATCGGCCCCTGGTTCGGCAGCCTGCACCTGCGTCATTTCGGCCCGCGCGCGCTGGTTGAAGACAACAGCGTGCGATCCAGCAACACCACGCTGCTGAACGGCCAGGTCGGTTACAAACTGCGCAAGAACGTGCGCGTGGCGCTGCAAATTTTCAATTTGCTGAACAGAAAAGCCGACGCCATCACGTATTACTACGAATCACAACTCGCCAACGAAGCGGCACCGGTGAGCGACAAACACCTCCATCCTGTCGAATCGCGCTCGCTCCGGTTGACCTTGACGAGTAATTTCTAATGCATCGCCCCCTCTCCCGCATGCGCGGGAGAGGATTGACGTGAGGGGATGCTGTCACCTTGTCACTGGGCCGCCGGGGCGGGCGCCGCCTCCTGATTCGGTGCCGCGCCCTGCTGCTGGGAGAGATCCTTCAGGGTCTTTTGCGTCGGAGTGACTTTATACATGACGATCTGGATGCCGCCATTGTTGATTTCGTCCTTGATCGTCACCACCTCGTTCGCCTCGCCGTTGGCGTATTTCGTTTTATAACGGGTGATATACACCTGACCGGTGAGGATGGTATTGACCACCCTGTCCTTGACTTCATAACTCCGCAAATCTCCCAGCAAGGCGTTATTCTCCTTCATGTAAGCCGCCCATTCGCCGGGCGATTTCTCATTGGAAAACAGCATCGCCGCCTGATCGAAATCCTTCGCCTTGACGAGTTCGTAGAACTGTTGATCCAGCTTGCCTGGCTGGACGGTTTTGGGTGGATCGGTGCAGGCCGTGAGAAAAAATGGCACCAGAACAAAAGCCGCTCGCAAAAAAGAAAATTTCGATGTTTTAATCATCATGATGGACCCGCCTATGAAATTGTGATGCGCTGGCCTGGAATCCAGCGGTGGTGGGTTATTCTAACCCAGATTCTCCATTTAAGCGGGAAATGGAAAATCCATAATCACACCGCCAGATGTTGGCCGATCAGCCGGTCATCCAGATCATCCATCGGCCCGGCTGCCACCGTGCGCCCTTTTTCCATGATGCAAAAGCGCTGCGCAACGCGGCGGGCGAAGGCGAGTTTTTGTTCGACAAGCAGAACGGCCATGTTCTGCTCGCGGATCAAATGCAGAATGGCGTCGCCGATGTCATGAACGATGTTGGGCTGGATGCCTTCGGTGGGTTCGTCGAGAATCAGCAATTTGGGGCCGGTGCAGAGCGCCCGGCCAATGGCCAGACTTCATTCAAGAAAAGCTGGATAGAATGAAGGAAGGCGCTGAATAGTTACATAAAATCAAGGGTCATGACTAGTTAAGGGTGAGCAAAGTGGAGCTAACCTATTGTCATGGCGATGAAAAACAGGTACGCAATTCGTGCACGAATCAGTAAGCGTCAATTTCGGCAGCTGGTTCGTCTGTTTGCCCTGGATTTGGACGCCACCCAGATTAGTGCGTTGACGCAGCGTAACCGCAACACAGTCAATCGATACTTGCGAGGCATTCGTGAACGCATTGCTGATTACTGTGAGCGCCAGTCGCCGTTCTCGGGGGAGATTGAAGTCGACGAATCTTACTTTGGCGCCAAACGCATCAGAGGTAAACGAGGGCGTGGGGCATTCGGCAAAACAGCCGTCTTCGGCGTCTTCAAACGTAATGGCTGTGTCTATACTGAAATCGTGCCCGATTGCAGAAAAACCACGTTCCAGGCAATTATCCGGGGGCGTGTCACGCTCGAGAGCGTCATCTATTCCGATGGCTGGCGCGGGTATAATGGCCTGGTCGATGTGGGCTACGGGAAACACCTTCGTGTCGACCATGGCAAGGATGAATTCGTGAGGGACAAGACCCATATCAATGGCATCGAAGGCTTGGGGATATGCCAAATCCCGATTGACTCGTTTTCGCGGTATGAATAAACATACGTTCTATTTGCACCTGAAAGAATGTGAATTTCGGTTCAATCACAGACAGCAGGATCTCTATCTCATCATCCTGAAATTGTGCCGAAACAATCCCCTTAACTATTGATGTGGCCAGGTGAAGTTTGAAGTTGTAGGTGCGGATTCATCCGCATTAATGGGTACGTTTTACAGTGCTGTGCGGATGAATCCGCACCTACGTCAAAGGTTGACTTCAAACTTCACATGGCCGCATCTATAGTCATGACCCAAAATCAAATATAAACATGATAAGATGAAATTAGTATCCGGCAGACAGCACAGCCTCGATGCACCACGATAAAGCAACCCGCCATTGAGCGCGCACTTGCTTGGTGCGCATCATCTCCCTGGCAGTAAAGTGTCCCCGTTCCCGAGGTTCCAACATTGCACAGCCACACCCCCAACAACGACATCCGCACCACCCTCCTCGCCAACGGCGTCACCATCATCAGCCGCAAATTGCCCGCCGCGCACAGCACCTCGCTCGGTGTGTGGATCCTGAATGGCGGACGTCACCAGAACCCGGCGCAGGCCGGTTACGCCCATCTGCTGGAGCATCTGCTGTTCAAGGGCTGCGACGGTCATGACGCGCTGGCGCTGGCGCGGTGCTTCGAGGCGATGGGCGGGCAGGTCAATGCTCATACCGGGCGGGAACTGACGGCGTTGCATGGACTGGTGCCGGCGCAGGAGATGGGGGAGCTGCTCGACCTCTTCATCGCCATGCTGCTCACGCCGCGCTTCAATGAAGGCGATCTGGCCGTGGAGCGCGAAGTCGTCTTGCAAGAGATGGCGATGATCGAGGACGCGCCCGAGGAAGCGGTGGAAGAAACGGCGGTTGAACTGGCATGGCCCGATCATGCCATCGGCTGGCCGATCCTCGGCCGCCAGGCGGTCATCGAACAGGCCACCGCCGCAGGCATGCACACCTATCTGCGCGGCCTGCTCACTGGCGACCGATTATTGGTGGTGGCCGCCGGCGCAGTGGACCATACCACGCTGGTGAAAGCCTGCGCGCCGCTGGCCGCCCTGCCGCCGGGCACTGCCTCCCCATCATCCGCGCCACGCTTCGCCAGCGGCCGTCATCGCGCCCGCCATGATCTGGCGCAAAGCCATCTGGTATGGACAATGAAGACGCTGCCTATCGGTGACGAACGTTATCCGTCGCTGTTGCTCGCCAATCATCTGCTGGGCGGCGGCGTCTCTTCACGGCTGTTTCAGGAAATCCGCGAGCGGCGCGGTCTGGCCTACGCCATTCAGTCGCGCCTTGAGTTATATTCCGACTGTGGGCTGTGGCTGATGCAGACCGCCTGCGAACCGGAACGCACACAGGAATGCCGCGCGGCGGTGGAAGAGATTCTGCAACAGCTCATAAGATCAGGCCCCGGCGCCGATGAAGTTGAAAACTCCCGCTGCCACTTGCGCTCCGCCATGCTGATTGCGGAAGATGATCCAGAAGAGTGCATGGAACGGCTGGCGCGCGAGGCGATCTACCTTGGACGCCATCCATCCATGAATGAACGACTGAAGCAATTGGATGAAATCACCACGCAATCCGTGGCCACCCATCTCGAACAGGCATGGGCCAGCACCCTGCACCTTGAATGGTCGCCATGACGTAACAGGGGAAGAGACGCTATGATATTCAGACAACTGTTCGAACCCAACTCATCGAGCTACACCTACCTGCTCGGCTGCCGCGACACCGGCCAGGCGTTGCTGATCGATCCCGTGCTGGAAACCGTGGAACGCGACCAGCAGGTGTTGCAGCAACTCGGGCTGAAGCTCATCTATACCATCGAGACGCATATTCACGCCGATCATCTCACCGGCGCGCGCAAGCTGAAATACCTGCTAGGCAGCAAAATCACGGGGCCGGCGATGGATGACATTCCCTGCCGCGACGCCGGGCTGCGGGAAGGCGAACCATTCCGGTTCGGCGCGATCACGCTGCATCCGCTCTATACACCAGGCCACACCTCTGCCCATCATGCCTACCTGCTCGACGACGGCACGCACACGCTGTTGTTCAGCGGCGATGCCTTACTGATCGACGGCTGCGGGCGTACCGATTTTCAGAGCGGCGATCCCGTAGCACTTTATCAATCCATTCAGCAGAAATTTTTTGCCCTGCCCGATGAAACGCTGGTATATCCGGGACACGATTATGCGGGACGGCAGGTTTCGAGCATCGGCCAGGAAAAGGCGCGCAACCCCCGCCTGGCCGGCAAGACCCTGGAGGAGTTCGTGGGAATCATGAACAGCCTGAAGCTGCCTTATCCACGTAAAATGGATTTCGCGGTGCCGGGCAATGTGTTATGCGGCGAATGCCCGCCGGACGTGCCGGAGGAATTCCGGGGGCCGTGCGGGATTGATTCGCACTTGCAGGGCTGAGGGCCCCAGAAATGAAAGCGCCCCGGGCAGGGGCGCTGTTTGTGAGACGGAATCGAATCGACCTATTTGGGAATGTCCTTGTCGTCTTTTTTCTTGGCGTGTTCCCCTGCCTCCCCCTGCTTAGCGGCTTTTTTGTCCGCCTTATCCATCTTGCCATGCTTGTCATGGCCCTTGGCCTTGTGTTCACCGTGCTCTACTTCCGCCATACCCTCTGGCTCGCCCTTCTTGTCACCGGCGATAGCCAGGGTGGACGCGCCAAACAGGGTCGCAAGAGCAATGACTCCGGCACCAATCAGCGTTTTGTTCATTCAGCAATCCTCTCGTTGAGTTGTAAGGTTAAACCCGACCTACTTCCTGTCTTCCGGCAGAAAGAAATTCAACCGCGCGCGCAACCTGCGCAGCGTTGCCGCATCGCTGCTGTCCGGCGCAAGCACCACCGACCGGCGGCGCGCCCGTGACGGTATACGTCCGTTTATATCGGACACATTGATCTCGAAGTTGAGCACCACCAGCAGTGGATGCACATAACTACCTGGTAACAATCGCGCGACAACAGCCTCGCCGCGCGCGGTGTGTAATGTCCAGTCGTCGTCGCTGCCCCAGATCAGCCGCAACACGGCGCGCTCATGGCGCAGCAGTGCGTGGGTGTTGAGGATGTACGCCAGGCTCGCCGTGATGACGCCCGCCAGCACGGCCTTCGCCCAGAGCGAAAAGGCGAGCGGCAGGAGAATGGCAAGCGCGCCGCCATGCACGAACAGCGTCAATCCCGCCAGCCAGGGGGAATAGCGCACATCAACTTGCAGGGGCGTGGCGGATTTTGGTGACGACATTGGCAATAGTCCTGTCAGTGGGGATCATGCGCCCCATGATATATTCGAGCAAAACGGCATCAGGATAGTTCAATAAATCGGCAAAGGCCCGCTTTTCTGTAGCATCAAGTTCATCGAACCGGGCCTCAAGGAACTCGCCGAGCATGATATCCAGTTCCAGCATGCCGCGTCGGCACTGCCAATGCAAGCGCGTACGATCGAGCGTGCGGTCCATGCTCTAGACCATATGTTTCAGCATGAGTTTCTTGATCTGCCCGATCGCCTTGGTGGGATTCAGGCCCTTGGGACAAACATCGACACAATTCATCACGGTGTGGCAGCGGAAAAGCCGGTAAGGACCTTCCAGCTCCTCCAGACGCTCGGCCGTGGCCTGATCGCGGCTGTCGGCGAGAAAGCGATAAGACTGAAGCAGGGCCGCCGGCCCGCGGAATTTATCGGGGTTCCACCAGAACGACGGGCAGGCGGTGGAACAGCAGCCACACAGGATGCACTCGTACAGCCCATCGAGCTGGTCACGCTCCTCCGGTGCTTGCAGGTATTCGGTTTCCGGCTCGGGGTCATGCACGATGAGATAAGGCTTGATGGCGCGGTATTGATGGTAGAACTGGCTGAGATCGACCACCAGGTCGCGGATCACCGGCATGCCGGGCAGCGGCCTGATTTCGATGGGCTGCTTGAGACCGGACAGCGGCGTGATGCACGACAGGCCATTGCGGCCATTGATGTTGATCGCGTCCGAACCGCACACCCCCTCGCCACAGGAATGCCGGAAGGTGAGGGTTTCGTCCTTGGCCTTGAGCAGGCGCAGCGCATCGAGCAGCATCATGCCGGGGACAATGTCGTTGTCCGGCAGTTCGCACTCCTGCATGCGGGGCACGGCGTCGGTTTCCGGGTTATAACGATAGATCGAGAAGCGCATATCAGTATACCCTCGCTTTCGGCGGAAAACTCTCCACCGTCAGCGGCTTCATGCGCACCGGCTTGTAGTCGATCTGACGGTTATCCTTGAAATACAGGCTGTGCTTGAGCCAGCGAACATCGTCACGCTCGGGATAATCGATGCGCGAGTGGGCGCCGCGGCTTTCCTTGCGCGCCAGGGCGCTGCTGACCGTGGCCAGCGCGATGTCGACCAGATTCTCCAGCTCCAGGGCCTCGATGCGCGCGGTGTTGAAGATGGCGCTGTGATCCTGAAGATAGACGTTCTGCAAGCGCTGCTCGATTTCCCGCACCTTCTGCACACCCTCGCTCAGCACCTCTTCGGTACGAAAAACACCGCAATAGTGTTCCATGACGCGTTTCAACTCGGCGCGCAGCGCATCCACCGACTCACCCTCGCCGCGCCGCTGCCAGCGCGCCAAGCGCTCCAAAGCGGGCGCCGCGCCATCCTTGGGCAAGGACCGCGTATAGCGGTGCTCGCGCAGATATTCGATGATGTGGTTGCCGGCGGCGCGGCCGAAGACCACGATATCCAGCAACGAATTGCCACCCAGCCGGTTGGCGCCGTGTACCGAAACGCAGGCGCACTCGCCCACGGCATACAGGCCGGGCATCGGCTCCTCCGGCCCCTGCTGCTGCGGCGCAACCACCTGGCCGAAACGGTTGGTCGGAATGCCGCCCATGGTGTAATGCGCGGTGGGAAATACGGGGATCGGCGTATCAATGGGATCGGTATGTAGAAAGGTCCGCACCATGTCGCGTATGCCTGGCAGGCGCTTGCGGATCACGTCGGCGCCCAGATGATCGACCTTGAGCAGCACATAATCCTTGTTCGGCCCGCAACCCCGTCCCTCGCGCACCTCGGTGGCGATGGCGCGACTGACCACATCGCGGCTAGCCAAATCCTTGGCATGCGGCGCATAGCGCTCCATGAAACGCTCGCCCTCGCAGTTGATGAGATAACCGCCCTCGCCGCGCGCGCCTTCGGTGATCAGCATGCCTTTGCCGGCGATGCCGGTGGGATGAAACTGGAAGAACTCCATGTCCTGCAACGGAATGCCGGCGCGCAGCGCCATTGCCATGCCATCGCCGGTATTGATGCGGGCATTGGTGTTGGTTCGGAACAACTGCCCCGCCCCGCCGGTCGCCAGCAACGTGGCCTTGGCCTCGATGATCAGCGGCTCGCCGGACTCGATCTCCAACGCCACCGCGCCGAGAATATAACCTTCGTCGTCCTTGATCAGATCAATGGCGAAATATTCATCGAAAAAATGGGTCTTTGCGCGGATGTTCTGCTGATACAGCGCATGCAGGATAGCGTGCCCGGTGCGATCAGCCGCGGCGCAGGTGCGCGCCGCCTGTTCACCACCGAAGTTCTGGCTCTGGCCGCCGAAGGGACGCTGGTAGATCTTACCGTTGTCGAGACGCGAGAACGGCACGCCGATGTGCTCGAGTTCGATCACCAGCCTGGGCGCGGCGCGGCACATGTATTCGATGGCGTCCTGATCGCCAAGGTAGTCGCCACCCTTGACGGTGTCGTACATATGCCAGTGCCAATTGTCCGGCAGCACGTTGGCCAGCGCCGCGTTCATGCCGCCCTGCGCGGCCACGGTGTGCGAACGGGTGGGAAATACCTTGGACACCACGGCGACATTGGCCTCGGCCTGCGCCAGTTGCAACGCGGCGCGCAAGCCGCCACCGCCCGCGCCGATCACCAGCACGTCGAACCTTCGTTTCGCCACCTGGCTTCTTGTCTGGCTCATGACACTCCCATCAGCAATACGCGCAACACCCACACGCCCAGCATCAACAACCCGCCGGCCACCAGCGCCAACAGGACGAAACGAATCCCCATAGGATGCACATAGTCGATGATTACATCGCGCAACCCGATCCAGGCATGCGTCAATAGCATGGCGAAAAATATGAAGCTTGCCACCGCGATGAAGGGAAGCATCATCCATGCCCGCCACTCCTGATAAGAATCGGGAGCGTCGAACGCCAGATGCAGCAAGAACAGCAGGATATAAATCGCCATATAAGCCGCGCTGACACGTTGCAGCAGCCAGGCGCGGAAGCCGGAGGCGCTCCACATCATAGCAACACCAGCGCCAGCAGCACAGGCACGATCAGCCCGGCCACGTTGACCAGCCGTGCGCTACGACGCGCGACATCGCGCTCGACACCAATTTCCATGTCGATCAGCAGAAACCGGATGCCCGCCAGGAAATGATGCGATAATGCCCATGACAGCGTCACAACGAGGAAACGAACGGGCGGGCTGTCGAGTATCGCCAGTGCCTGTGCATAGCCCTGCGCGTCGCGCAATGACAGTCCCAGCAGATAAATGACGAAGGGAATCGAAAGACACATCGCCACACCGGTGATACGGTGCGCGATGGAAAGTACCGCCACCACCGGCAGGCGGATACGCCGCAGATCGAGAAAAACGGGACGATTCTTCTTATCCGTCATCATGCTGTTTATATCGGCTTACGCAAGGTGCGAGTTTAAGAGCCAAGATCGTATCGCAGTTTGCCATGTATTACGCCGTTACGGAAGATTCGTTATCATTGTAGCCTGCGAGTCGAGAACCATTGATAACCATGAATAGCGAGTGGAAAACATTTCTTGAAGACGCCGGCGCCGTTATCGAAAATGGCGGCGTCCGTCATTTCGGCGACTCCGCACAGGAGCTTCAGGCCGCGAACAGGGAAAACGTGCTCGCGGATCTGTCGCACCTGGGACTGATCAAGGTAAGCGGCGCGGATGCGGCGACATTTCTTCAGAGCCAGTTCACAAACGATGTGCGCGAAGTTTCGGAACAACGCAGCCAATTGAGCGCTTATTGCAGCCCGAAGGGACGCATGCTGGCGTGCTTTCGCCTCTTCATGCGTGACGGCGCGTATTATCTGCGCCTGCCGCTGGAAATCGTCGAACCCACCTTGAAGCGTCTGCGCATGTTCGTGTTGCGCGCCAAGGTGACACTGGAAGATGCCAGCGACACGCTGATCCGCATTGGCCTTGCCGGGCCTGAC
The DNA here is from genome assembly GCA_033717875.1 of Gammaproteobacteria bacterium. Classification (GTDB taxonomy): domain Bacteria; phylum Pseudomonadota; class Gammaproteobacteria; family Ga007554; genus SBBG01. The sequence goes on along the minus strand of JADDKJ010000014.1, from coordinate 29,598 downwards.
GCCGCGAAAATACTCAGCGGTGCGCCAGAGTCGGTCGATGGTGTCGGCAATGCAACCGGATCAACCATCATTCGCGTCCCTGGCGCACAGCCACGCTTTGAAATCATCGGACCCGTCGATACTATCAAGGAAATCTGGGCCACGCTGCACCCTCACGTCACGCCTGTGGGCGCCAATGTATGGGATCTACTCGACATCCGCGCCGGCATCCCCACCGTCCACACCGCCACGGCGGACACCTTCGTGCCGCAGATGGTCAACCTCGACACCCTCGGCGGCGTCAGTTTCACGAAGGGCTGCTATCCCGGCCAGGAAATCGTCGCGCGCGTCCACTACCTGGGCACGATCAAGCGCCGCATGTATCTTGCCCACATCGCAACGAATGCCACGCCTCATCCGGGCGATGCGGTGCATGCGGCCGGTAACACAGGCAAGCAAGGCGTAGGGACGATAGTAACCGCACAGCCATCGCCAGCCGGCGGCTTCGAGGCGCTCGCCATCATCGAGGTCAACGCGGCTGAAGACAGAGGCACCCACTTATACACCGTCTCGGGCACACCGTTCACCTTTCTGGATCTCCCTCGCGCATCCACCGCAATGTCGCACCCATAAAAAACTAAACTTTTTTACATTCCTGCCGAAAACCAGCGTAACCCCCAAAAAAAGACAGGGACCGCCACATGAGGGATAATCCAGCCACCCGGCAGACTACCGCCGACCTCGAAGACAAATTCATCTCCCGGCTGCTCGACGACATCCGCCACAAACGCATCGGCCTGCCTACTCTGCCGGAGGTGGCATGGCGAGTGCGCAAAGCGGCGCAGGAACAGGGAACGACCGCAACACAACTCTCCAAGCTGATCAGTACCGATGCGGCGTTGTGCACACGCCTGTTGCAAGTCGCGAACAGCCCTCTTTATAAGGGGACAAACGCGATTACCAACGTACAAACCGCGATCGCCAGACTGGGGCAACGCCAGGTAAAGAATCTGATCACCAGCGTCGTGGTCAGCCAGCTCTTCCAGGCTCAGGCCCCGCCGATGATCAGGCATCGCCTCAAGACCACTTGGGCACATACCATTCAGGTGGCCGCCATCAGCCATGTCTTCGCCAGGAAATTCACCCGTCTCATGCCCGAACAAGCCATGCTGGCGGGCTTGATACACGATATAGGAAAGCTGCCCATCCTTGCCCAGATCGAACTCTTCCCGGAATTGTTGGAAGATGAAAAAACCGTCGATCGGCTGGTTGCGCTGTTACATCCCCAGATCGGCAAGATCGTGCTGGAAACCTGGAACTTCCCGCCCGAAATGGTGGCGGTGGCGGCGGAACACGAAAATCTCGAACGCAACTCGAGAGCCAACCCGGACTACACCGATGTCGTTCTGATGGCAAACCTTCTCAGCCATTCGGGAAACCAGCAGATCGGACCGGGAAACTGGCCATCCATCCCCGCTTGCCACAAGCTTGGCCTATCGCCCAATGAATGCCTTGCCGCACTCAATGACGCGCATGACGAAGTGATGGAAATACAAAAGCTGCTGACCGGTTAATAGAAATTCCTCATATCAGCCTCAACTCCCGTGTATCCGCCACCACTCTGCGCTGTGGCAAGACCGGCGCGAGCTGCCTCATCACTTTCTCGGCGGTGATGCGATAAGCGGTCAATTTACCGCCATAAACGGACAGCAGCCGATCTCCCAAACCAGAATGCAGGAGGGTGTCGCGCGGCCGACCAAACGCCGTCCCGGGACCGGCAGGCAACACGCGCAGACCGGCAAATGCCGAGAGGATCGTCTGCTGACCCGGCGTGCGGTAGGCCGGGAAATAATGCGCCAGGGTTTCCAGCAGATAGCCCTTTTCCTCATCCAGCGGCTGCACAGCGGCCGGATCACCGTGATAGACGGTCTCGGTGGTGCCGACCATGACCCGGCCCTGCCAAGGCATGACGAATACCGCGCGCCTGTCACGCGGAGCCTCGACATAATAGATGCCTTGCGTGACTTGCCCACTGACGACGATGTGTGTGCCCTGCACCAGTTCGACACCCAGCTGAGACGATGAAGGCGTTATCTTGTCGAGTATGCGATTTACCCACGGTCCTGCCGCGTTGACCAGCGCCAATGCCTCACAGATATATTGTCGGCCATCATGCTGGTAGTGGACGGTACAGCGCTGCTCGCCGATTTCCGCGCCGGTAAAGACCGACGGCAGGCTAAGCTCCGCGCCCATATCCTGGGCGGAGCGCATCACCGCGCGGGTCAGCGCCGCGTCATCGGTCTGCCCATCCCAGTATTGAAACACGACTTGAAGTTGCGTGGTATCGAGGCCATCGAGATCGCCCCATTTACTCCTGGGCACACTGTGAAAGCGCGCCGCCTGGTCCATGCCGCCCAACAGAGCATATAGACTCAAACCCATGCGCAACTGCGATGGACGGCGTGAAGTGTCGGGATAAACCGAAATATAAAATGGCTGCAACCGCACCAGATCAGGCGCGATCTTGAGCAGCACGGCGCGCTCCTGCAAACATTCGCGCACCAGCGCCAATTGCCCGCTCTCCAGATAACGCAGCCCGCCATGGATGAGCTTGCTGGAACGGCTCGACGTGCCGCTGGCCAGCCCGGATTGTTCCAGCACCAGCACGGAATGCCCGCGCGCCGCAGCGGCCTGGGCGATGCCCGCACCGTGAATGCCGCCGCCTATGACGGCCAGGTCATAAACCCGGCTCATTGCTGCCCGGCGGTGAAACAGCCTCGCTTGCGCAGCGGCGGATACTTCAACATCTCACCGATCGCCATCGTTTCGATCAGCGCCGCACCACGCTTACCGAGCATCATGGCGATTTCGGGATTGGTGACTTCATAAAACGCCCACTGCCAGGGACCCGGCCAAAGGGGCTGATCGGCGGGAACCTTGGTGTAATTGCAGAACAGATAATTGGGCGCCAGTTCGGTGGCAATGGCGCGTGTTTCCTCACCCCATTTGTGCAACACCCAACCGATGGCATGTCCGCCCATCGCCCGCGCCACCCGTATCGCCAGCCGGTCATACGAGATAATCACACATTGCTTTCTGACCGGCTCCAGCACTTTCAGCACCGCTTTGACGGTGTTTTCGATGCCAAACGCCTTGAGACTCTCCTCCTTGAGTTCGACAAATGCCGTGGCATTTGGCCAGCGCTGCAACAAGGCGGCGATTTGCGCCAGAGTGGGTATCGGCACATCATTGAATTTACCGCCCAGCCGCTCGCTTTCATTGACATGAATGGCCGCGAGCTGATTCAGCTTCAGCGACAACACACTCTGCTCGACACCGGCAGTGCGATTGAGCGTGTCATCGTGACAAAGCACGGGCACGCCATCGGCGGTGAACTGCACATCGAACTCGACAAAACAGGCCCCGGCCTGCAATGCGGCCTCGATGCCGATCAGGGTGTTTTCGGGATAGTGTTTGGCGTAGCCACGGTGGGCGATCAGGCGAGGTGCGTTCATGTTTTTCATTGTAAAGTAGAATTCGACGCGCACCAAGTATCGCTCAACGGACAGACTTCCGCAAGGCGACAGCGCGTGCACAATGGCCGTTTGCGGCAGACGTTCTTGGCATGATTGACGATCAAGGCGTGGTATTCGTTGAACAGACGCACGGTCGTGGCGGAATGTGGCTTTGTGCCGCTCAACGCGGTTTCAAACGTATGACGCAGCACCTCATAGCCTTCGTCACCCCGCACCAGGCCAAGGCGGGAGAACAGGCGGCGGGTGTAGGCGTCGATGACGAAGACGGGGCGCTCGAAGGCATAGAGCAGGATGTCGTCGGCGGTCTCGGGGCCGATGCCGTTGACGGAGAGCAGGGCATGGCGCAGCGCGGTGGTGTCCAGTTTCGATAGCGCCTTCAGACCGCCCTGCGCCACATACCAGACACAGAAATTGCGCAGGCGCTGTGCCTTGATGTTGAAATAGCCGGAGGGCTTCAGCCACTCTGCCAGCGTTTCCGGGGGCGCTGCGGCGATGCGCACGGCATCGAGGTGATGTTGCGCCTTGAGGTTGGCGATGGCCTTCTCGACATTGGTCCAGGCGGTGTTTTGTGTCAACACCGCGCCAACCATGACTTCAAAAGGTGTATCGCCCGGCCACCAGTGTTGCGGGCCGTAACAGCCATGAAGGGTATCGTATACCCCGGCAAAATCCGTCTTACCTTTTGGCTTGGGATGCTCTTCGTGGCCGGCTCCGGATGTCGGGTTTCGCGCCTCGAGCGCCACGCCGTGGACCTTGCGCGGTGCGTCGAGGGACTTGCTCGTCTTGTCGCTTGACGCGCGGTCCCCGGCCTTTTTCTTCCGATTTTTGTTGAGCATCTTCCATCCCCGCCGCGCGCATCAACAAGGCGATATCGGCTTCTTCCAGCTCTTCCATCTTCCCCGCGCGCAAGCCTTTGCGCAGCGCGATCGGCCCATAGCGAAAACGGATCAGACGGCTGACCTTGACGCCCTGGCTCTCCCACAGGCGGCGCACTTCGCGCTTGCGCCCTTCCTTCAGCACCACATGATACCAGCGATTGCTACCTTCGCCGCCGGCCTCCTCGATGGCATCGAAATGGGCCGTGCCATCCTCCAGCATCACGCCTTTCTTCAGACGCGCCAGCATGGCCTCGTCCACCCTGCCCAGCACGCGCACCGCATATTCGCGCTCCACCTCCGCCGAGGGGTGCATGAGCCGATTGGCCAGATCGCCGTCGGTAGTGAGCAGAATCAGGCCCATGCTATTGATATCGAGCCTGCCGACGGCGATCCAGCGCGCGCCGCGCAGCTTGGGCAGTTGCTCGAAGATGGTGGGACGGCCTTCGGGGTCGGTGCGCGTGCACACCTCGCCCTCCGGCTTGTAATAGACCAGCACGCGGCGCTTGGCCGCCGCCAGTTTCCAGGGTTGCACGGCGCGGCCGTCGATGGCGATCTGATCGCCCTGGGTTACGCGGTCGCCCAGCTTGGCGGGTGCGCCATCGACCGTGATGCGCCCCGCCTCGATCCACTCCTCGATCTGGCGGCGCGAACCAAAGCCAGCGTTGGCCAACACCTTTTGCAACCGTTCGCTGGCTTGGGGTTCAGCCGGGTGAGGATATTTCTTCTTGATGCGCATCATCGACTTTCTGTTCCTGCTGTTCCTGGACATCGGCGGGGGTATCGTTCGCCGCCTCTGCAACGGCATCCGTCACACTGGCGATAATGGGCTCACCGCTCTCGGACGCTTGTTCTTCGCCAAACGACACTGGGGTAGGCAACTCTTCCAGATCGCGGATATCGGCCAGCGGCGGCAAATCGTTCAAACTCTTCAGATCGAAGGCATCGAGGAATTGCCGCGTTGTGCCATACAAGGCGGGCCGCCCCGGCACCTCGCGGTGGGCGACCACGCGTATCCATTCGCGTTCCTGCAAAGTCTTGATGATATTCGTGCTCACCGCGACACCGCGAATATCCTCGATCTCGGCGCGCGTGATCGGTTGACGATAGACGATCAGCGCCAGCGTCTCCAGCAGGGCGCGCGAGTAACGCGCGGGACGCTCCTCCCACAGGCGCGACACCCACGGCGCCAATTCCTGCTTCACCTGGAAACGATAGCCGCTGCTGACTTCCTTCAACTCGATGCCACGCTGCGCGCAGTCATTGCGCAATTCATCGAGCGCCGCGCGAATCTCTTCGCGGGACGGCTGTTCGCCATCAAAGAACAGCGTCAGCAGCAGGTCGATACCGAGGGGATGGTCGGCCGCGAGCAGGGCTGCCTCGATGATGTTTTTAAGTGGCTGTGGATTCATCGGCGGAACCGGGTACTTTCACATAAATAGGTCCATAGGATTCGGTCTGTATCAATTCGACCAGCGATTCCTTGATCAACTCGAGTATGGCGAGCAGCGTCACCACCACGCCGCGCCGCCCTTCCTCGATGGTAAACAGCGCCGTGAACGCGGTGAATTTCCCGGCGCTGACGGTATTGAGAATGTTCGTCATGCGCTCGCGCACCGACAGCGGCTCGCGCTGAATGTGATGATGCGTGAACAGCTCGGCACGCGCCAGCACGTCCTTGAACGCCAGCAGCACCTCGTGCAGGGTCACCGTAGGCGCGAGCCTGACCACTTTGGTGTCGGGCCGCTCGGCCTGCGCGGAAAAGATATCGCGTCCCATCTGCGGCAGGGCATCGATGTTCTGCGCCGCCTGCTTGTAGCGTTCGTATTCCTGCAAACGCCGCACCAGCTCGGCGCGCGGATCGCCTTCCTCTTCTTCCACACCCGCCGGGCGCGGCAGCAGCATGCGCGACTTGATCTCCGCCAACATCGCCGCCATCACCAGATACTCGGCCACCAGCTCCAGGCTCATCGTCTTCATCAGCTCGATGTACTCCATGTATTGCCGGGTGATCTCGGCAATCGGAATATTGAGGATGTCCAGATTCTGGCGCTTGATCAGATACAGCAGCAGATCCAGCGGCCCCTCGAAGGTATCGAGAAAGATCTCCAGCGCATCGGGAGGAATATAAAGATCCTGCGGCAAGGCCGTGATCGCCTCGCCGTTGACGATGGCGAACGGCAGCTCCTGCTGCTGCGGCGCGTCCGTGGCGGGTGTGGATGATTGGATAGCGGTCATGGTTCGATCCGGTCGCTCGCAGGGTGCGTTTTGCACACCCTACATATACTGAAGCCCCATCGCCTGCCTCACCTCCACCAGGGTCTCGCGCGCCACGTCGCGCGCCGCCTCGCAGCCGTCGGCAACAATGCTGCGCACGAGACCGGGATTGGCGGCAAATTCCTCGGCGCGCTCGCGGATCGGCGCCTGCTCGGCGAGCACGGCGTCGATCACCGGCTGTTTGCATTCCAGGCAGCCGATGCCTGCGGAACGGCAGCCTTCCTGCACCCAGCCCTTCACCTCGTCGCTCGAATAGACCTGATGGAACTGCCACACCGGACACTTTTCGGGATCGCCCGGATCGGTACGCCGCACCCGCGCCGGATCGGTGGGCATGGTGCGCATTTTTTGCTGAACCGATTCGGGAGACTCGCGCAGCATGATGGTGTTGCCATACGATTTCGACATCTTCTGTCCATCCAGTCCGGGCATTTTCGACATGGGCGTGAGCAGCGCCTGCGGCTCGGGCAGAATGATCCGGCCGCCGCCTTCCAGATAACCGAACAGGCGTTCACGATCGCCGAGGGTGATGTTTTGCTGCGCCTCCAGCAAGGCGCGCGCAGTGTCCAGCGCTTCTTGATCGCCCTGTTCCTGATAGCGCTTGCGCAGCTCCTGATAAAGCTTGGCGTTCTTCTTGCCCATTTTCTTCGCCGCCGCCTCGGCCTTTTCGGCGAAGTCGGGCTCGCGGCCATAAAAGTGATTGAAGCGCCGAGCAATCTCGCGCGTCAGCTCGATGTGCGGCACCTGGTCTTCGCCCACCGGCACCAGGCCCGCCTTGTAAATGAGCACGTCGGCGCTTTGCAGCAGCGGATAGCCAAGAAAGCCATAAGTGGCGAGATCCTTTTCCTTGAGTTTCTCCTGCTGATCCTTGTAAGTCGGCACCCGCTCCAGCCAGCCCAGCGGCGTGATCATCGACAATAAAAGATGCAGCTCGGCATGCTCCGGCACATGGGATTGAATGAACAGCTTTGCCGCGCCGGGATCGACCCCCGCCGCCAGCCAATCGATCACCATGTCCCACACACTGTTGGCGATGATCGCGGGGTTTTCGTACTCGGTGGTCAGGGCATGCCAGTCGGCCACCATGAAGTAGCACTCGTACTCATGCTGCAAGCGCACCCAGTTTTTCAGCACGCCATGATAATGGCCAAGATGCAATTTCCCGCTCGAACGCATGCCGGAAAGCACGCGCTGATGTTGTGTTGCCACGGAACTCAAGGGTTACTCCAAAAAAATCAATATTGAATAAACGGTGTAGGGTGCGTCTCACGCACCATAACACCGCATGAAACGAGGATATCGTTGGTGCGCATAGCGCACCCTACATTTTGCTTAATGGTGCCTCTACAAACCCATCACGGAAAACAGCACCGCCTGCATCCCGTTCACGAACGGCATCATGATCTTGGTGAGCACCCCCGTCGCCAGCAAGCCGAGCAGAATGAAAAAACCATAGGGCTCGATGCGGTTGAGCGACCACGCCAGGCGATCCGGCAGCAGGCCCGACAGCACCCGGCCACCATCCAGCGGTGGCAAGGGCAGCAGGTTCAACACCATCAGCATGATGTTGATGGAAATGCCCGCAATGCCCATATATGCCAGCGGTCTTGCCAGCCAGTCGAGCTGGCCGCCCAAGGTCACCGCCACTTTCAGGAGTATCGCCCACACAATCGCCATCGCCAGATTGGACAGTGGACCCGCCGCCGCCACGATCGCCATGTCGCGTTTGGGATGCTTCAGGTTTTCCCAGGTCACCGGCACCGGCTTGGCCCAGCCGAACAGGAATCCACCGATCATCAGCAGCAGCGCCGGCACCAGCAAGGTGCCGATGGGATCGATATGCTTGAGGGGGTTGAGCGTCAGCCGTCCCAGTCTTTTCGCCGTCGGATCGCCAAAGCGGTTCGCCACCCAGCCGTGAGCGACCTCGTGGACGGTGATGGCGAACAGCACGGGTAACGCCCACACCGCCAGGCGCTGCATTATATTTAATTCTTCCATTGGTGAAAGTATAGCTGGTTTAAGGCGTTGCGGTAAGGGCGACTCTATTTCAGAAACAGCGTAAGGGAAGATTTAACAAGAGGATAGAACCACACTGCGCGGTAGAAGGCAGCAGTAGAAACCAAAACCGGGCATACCCGCGTTCAAGAATTTACAATGGCTTCTTGCCGTATCCCCATACCATGCCCAAACCCGCCAGACCTAGTAGCATCAGGGCGATGCTGGCAGGCTCGGGAACGGTAATGGTATTGTTCACCCGTCCCGAGAAGGTAACCACGGTGGTTGAATCAGGGTCGGCATCCCGCTGTAGCAGGGCGAGAGAGCCAATCGAGTGCATAGCCTCCGAAACGAGCAGGTCAATGGTTGCCATCCCGCCTGGAGCAAGGCTGCCGAGATCGAACCCGAGCGCCAGTGCGGCGTCGTCCGGGGAACCTGGGGGAACCGCATTGGAATTGTCGAGCGTTCCCGTGAGCAAATGATCGACGATATCCCCGAAGACGAAGCCCGGCTCGTCGATTTCCCATGAAACACCCGGGCCGGCGACTCCGATCACCTCACCGTACTCGTTGAAGAAGGTGTTGACAGGCGCATCGATCTCCACATCAAGCAAGGCAAGGAACCGCAGGCCATCCAGCGTAACGCCAGTGGTGTTGGAGAAAGTGTATTTGAGGCCCAGATCGGCGGCATCGGGCGACAGGGAGGCCGAAAAGGTATAGGTCAGACCAATTGGCAAGGCGTCCACGGACAGCCGCGCGGCGGTTCCAGGCGCTGGGCCATTCAGATCCTGTCCGGTGATGGCAAGAAAAGCGTCGAACTCATGCACCACACCGCCCGAGCCGATGGTAAAGGTCTGACCATGGATGGCGCCGCCCTCGCCCTGCGATCCGAAGGGGGTGAAGCTGATCGCCCAGGCAGAGGCGGGCAGCGCGAGCAGCCATATCCAGAGCAATGCCGATATCCCGCGCATACCGTCACCTTCTCAGCGGCCCCGCCACCGGGGTGGCGCTGGCCTCGGTGGACAGGGGTGATTCCAGACCGCGCTCGCGCAGCCAGCGCACCACGTAGTAGTAGGCGACACCGTTGGTCAGTCCGGCGTCCTCATAGGTTGCATAGCTCGTCACGTGCCCGGCCTTGATGAGCTGGTACGGTCCGCCCGCAGTCGTGCCACGGTAGATGTTGTAGCCCGTCGCAGCCTCCACCGGCGTCCACACCAGGGCCACCTTGCCTTCCTTGGCGCGGGCCCGCAGATTATCGACCGGGCCGGGTTCCAGGGCCATCACGACCTGATTCACCTGGCAGTTGTTGGTTTCGTCCAGTTCCGCCACCGCGCCATCGGCGTCGGCGCAGGCGCCCATATGGTAGGTGCCCTCTGCCAGATCGAATGGCAAGGTGAACTGGAAGCGGCTCTTTTCGCTCGACTGTCCCGGCGTGAGCGGTCCGACCCGTCGCTCGGCGATGGGGTGATCTTGCTTGGGGTCGATAAGCTCATCGAGCGACAGGTAATAGCGGGTGACGGAGGATGCGGCGGCAGTGGTGCCGGTATTGCCGGTGATCTCGGTAACGGTCACCGGAGCGCCGCCCTTGGCCTTGAGCAGGGGCGGGATGAAGAGTTCGATCACCAGATCAGGCCCGCCTTCCCAGGTGACTCCAGCCTGGCCGAATTCGGTGCGCACCTCTCCGTCCTCGCCGAGCCATATCCGGTCTCCACCCAATGAGGTACCGGTGTAGCTGAAGCTCGCTTTCCCAGCCGCATCCGTCGTCTTGCGGACCTCCAGCCCGGCGTGAGGTCCGTCGATCACCACAAATGGCAAGGAAAAATCGGGGATCGGTTTGCCGTTCGCGGCGTTGATCACGGTGGCGGTGAGGGTATACGTTGCACTCAGTGGCAGCTTCTGCGCCGGGGGTGTAAGGGTCACCTTGGGTTCGAAGGGAATGGGGGTGTCGGGTGTGCTGGCGGTCAGCGCCTGGGTGTTCCAGTACACCAGGTCGCGGGCCTCCTGGCGGCGCTGGGAAGGTGTGGATTGCGCCAGCGTGGCCAAAAGGGTTTGCAGGCGCTGCTTGGCCAGCGTGCCGTCTCCGGCATCCACCGCCTGGCGGGCGGAGGCCAACTGATTGACCAGGGTGGCGGCAAACGTCTGATCCGGCACCCAGCCCAGTTGGATGGCCTTGTTGAGGTCGTCGCGGAGCTGGTTCCAGTGTTCGTAGGTGCCGGGGAAGACACCGGAGGGGCCGAGGGTTTGGGTGTGAAACTTGATTTGGCGTTTGATGTTTTGGGCCGTCTGCTTCTCTTCGTCAGTCACCTCCTCGACATCGGGAACGAGTAATACCCACTTGGGGTCGATGACCGCCGCCCTCATCGCCGGCAAACCGGCACTGATAAGCTCAAGACCTGCGCGAGCTTGCCCAGGGAGAATCTGGGTACTGGGGCCACTACTCCAAAAACTGGCCCAACCGTCCTTGCCAAAGCCGCCCATCCACCCCTGAGGGGTCTGCTGGCCGAAGGGAATCACCGTTACCCAGAACGGCTGATCCAGGGGTTCCATGTCGGCTCGCTGCTGGTCGAATGGCTTGAGTTTATTCCCGCGCGGGAGAGCCAGACCCTGTGACCCGAGCCAGCGGGTCTCTCCAGCATGTGTGGTATCGATCACAATATTCCAGATCTGACCGGTGTTGGATGCGGGATTGCTGATGGTATAGGCATACACGTACCGGCCCGCGCTTGCATCGAAGGTCACGAGAGACTGCATCCGCACATCGTTGAGCACCGGCACAGGCATCAGTCCTGCGGCAAGGGTTGTAGCGCTACAGAGGGCACACCATATCCCCGCAAACACACCTATGGAAGGTATTACGTTGCGTTCAACCAAAATCGGCATAACTTTGCTCATCTGCTTGTCTTTAATGTGATAGCTCCCGCGGTTATCTTTATTAGTCAGCATAGTACTCCCACCGGACTTCCTGAACCACCCGCTTTGGCCCGAGCCGGAGCAGGATGTTGGCGTGCCAAGCGAACTCAAACCCATCGCCAGGCGCGTACTTGTCCCAGTCATATTCGACCTTGCCGCCGGGTCGGCGCTCTGTTGCATTCGCGGGTTGCCCCAGTGCCTTGATGAAGCGATCCACTGGCTGGCCCACATGCAGGCCGCAGGGCAAGGCAACGGCGGGGTCGCGCAGGGCCAGTATCTCGACCCGGTAGGGCGGAGAATTTTCATGAACTCCACGAGCTTGGAAGCGGGAACCGGAGATTTCGGCATAATGGACCATGAACCCTGGTTCTCGCGGGTCCGGCGCCGACCAGATACGGGTCTTGACCGAAGGGTCGGCCGCTTTCGTTGCGCCCGGATCAACGGTTCCCTTCGAAATTCCCGGCAGCAGCTTTTTTCTCAGTGGCGCGTCACCCAAAGCAAGCAGGCACCTCGGTAGCCGAGGCGGAACGCCGCTTTTATCCGGCTCGGTGCTCGCCTCGTGCCGGACACTAAAACCGGCACGAGGCGGCGAAGGCCCGGTGTCCGCCATCGCTACTGTCTGGAATGACATTGCCATTGCGGAGAGGGCGCATGAGAGTGATGATTTCATGATCAAGTTCAAGATATGTCTCTATGTTCAATCAAAATCGATATGCTTCAGGCCGCCATCTTCGCAAAGCAGACTGACCGGCGGAGTCAGGCGGTTGGCTTCACGAACCGCTTCTTCGAGCTGGTTATCAGACTGGCAAGCGACCTTAACGCCCCCCTCATCCGCCCGGTTGATATCCGCATCAGTGCCGGTACGGTGCGAGGCGTGTGGCTTGATCCAGTTATTATTGATATCGAACCGACCCCCCTTGGGCAAACTCAGATCGTTAATACTCAGCCGCCTTCCCGTAATGTCGAAATACTCCTTGGCGACAAGTACCAGCCTGCCCACGGCATCCATCGTGCCCCACGTTCCCTCGGGATGGGTGCCAGTGCCGCCACGCGCCGTGATATGGAATGCCGTGCTCGCGGGAAGCTTTGTCAGTCCCGGTACCCCCACGTCAAAGGTATCCCTGTATTTCGACGAATTGAATGTAAAGCATCGCACCATGCACTCCCAGCCTGGCGGGGCGGTGAGTGTGCTCTCAGCGATGATCTTGCCCGCAGCCTCGGGCATCGGGTGGGTAATCATCACCTCGGTATTCTGCGTCTGGCCGCGTACCGCGAGCGGGTCGGGGTCGGTATCTGTGCCACTGAACCGCAGGGCGCCATTGGCGGGCTGGATCAAAGGATGGGTATCGAAACCGTGGTTATGTCCGCCGTTATTGTCCGGCGATGTTCTGGGTTCCTTGATGCCGACAAGCCGTTGCGTAAGAGCGCAGTTCAGCGATCGGAGCGTCTCCGCATCGTAGCATGAATATGATACCCTGAAATTGCTGGGCGTTTTTTGTGACGGCATCATCGGGTATGTCTGTTCTCGCACGAAGCCGGTATGCGCCGCCATGGCAGACTGCGTGAGGTATAGGCCAGCCAGAAAAAAAAGGAAAGGAATCGCAGAACGATACTGCGCGCCGCTTCGAGGTACTTCAAACCACCAGCGATAAGAACCGCGCACCCAGCCATAACCTGCCCCCTCGATCGTCAATTACGCCCGCATCAGTCAGCGTAGTACTCCCACCGGATCTCCTGAATCACCCGCTTTGGCCCGAGCCGGAGCACGATATTGGCGTTCCAGTTGACCCCATCTTCAAGCGTGTACTCTTGCCAGTCATATCTTATCTCCCCGCCGGCCAGATCCTCTGGCGGCTGCCCCAATGCCTTGGTGAAGCGATCCACCGGCTGGCCTACACGCAGGCCACAGACCAGGGCAACGGTGGGGTCGCGCAGGGTGAGCGTATCGATCCCGTAGGGCGGAGCATTTGAATAAACACCGAGAACTTGGAAGCGGAAACTGGATATTTCGACATAATGAAGCATGATCTCCGGCTCATACTGACTCGGCGCCGACCAAGTGCGGGTCTTGACCGACGGATCGGCCGCCCTCGCTGCGCCCGGATCAACGGTTCCCTTCGAAATTCCCGGCAGCAGCTTTTTTCTCAGCGGCGCGTCACCCAAAGCAAGCAGGCACCTGGGTGGCCGAGGCGGAACGCCGCTTTTATCCGGCTCGGTACTCGCCTCGTGCCGGACACTAAAACCGACACGAGGCGGCGAAGACCCGGTGTCCGCCATGGCAGACTGCGTGAGGTATAGACCGGCCAGAAAAAAGGAAAGGAATCGCAGAGCGATTCTGCGCGCCGCATCGGGGCACTTCAAACCACCAGCGATAAAAACCGCGCACCCAGCCATACCCGCCCCCTCAAGCGATTCGACACCCTACCGGCATTTCTTGCCGCACGGTTTGCGCGGTCGATGCTCTTCGTATCATGAACTGGGGGGGGGTAGTCAAGTGATATTTTGACCCGCCCCAGCGATTGCCGGCCGGGGATATTTTTTAAGCGTGGCGTCCGGATTTCGGTTATCCGGGCACGAAGACTGCGAGGCACATCTCACTTACAGCGTGGAACGAAAAAGCGGCGCTTACGCGCAATCCACCATTCCCGGCCCTGCCAATTTCAGCCGCTTTTTCAACGCCACCTCGCATCTTCAGCAAACTTGCAGGGATGTACGGGCACCTCTAAAAATTCGATCAAGGCGCGAGGGCAAGGCGGAAAGGCGCGAAAAAGCGGAGTGTACACGCAGTACATGAGCATTATTTTGAGCGCATTTCCAACGCCGCCATCGCGGCTTCAGCGGATTTTTAGAGGTGCCCGTACGTCACCACCCCGCAAAAGGCCGCACATCCCCTTTACCCTCCCTCACCACCACTGGCGCCCCCTCCACCAGCTCCACCACCGTGGTCGGCATGAACCCGCAGTTGCCGCCGTCGATCACGAGATCCACTTGGTGGCCCAGCAGATCGGCCATCTCCTGCGGATCGGTCATCGGCATCTCCTCCCCCGGCAGAATCATCGTGCTGCTCACCAGCGGCTCGCCCAGCTCGGCCAGGATCGCCTGAGCGATGCGGTTGTCCGGCACGCGGATCCCGATCGTCTTGCGCTTGGGATTTTGCAGGCGCCGCGGAACCTCGTGGGTCGCTCGCAGGACAAAGGTATAAGGACCGGGCGTATGGGCCTTGAGCAGGCGATAGGTGATATTGTCCACCATCGCATACGTGGCGATCTCCGACAGATCGCGGCACACCAGGGTGAAATTGTGCTTGTCATCCAGCCTGCGTATCGCCCGGATACGGTCCATCGCCGCCTTGTCGCCCATCTGGCAACCCAAGGCATAGCTGGAGTCGGTGGGATAGACGATCACGCCACCGGCACGAATCACATCCACCACCTGCTTGACGAGACGCGGCTGGGGATTGTCAGGATGAATCTGGATAAAAAGGGCCATATTTTCAGTGGTTTTCCTTGGCGGACATGGAGCGAGGCATACAATATCACGTCCTCCCCCGGCACGAGTGTAGTATTATAATGATCAATTACGCACAACCCGGCCCGACATCAGATACCGGTACCCACATCATGAAATTACTTTTTGACTTTCTCCCGATTCTTCTTTTCTTCGCCGCCTACAAGTTTTACGACATTTATGTCGCTACCACAGTGGCGATCGTCGCCTCGCTGTTGCAGGTCGGCTACCTCTGGATCAAACACCGCAAGGTCGAATCCATGCACATCATCACCCTGGTGCTGGTGGTGGTGCTTGGTGGCGCAACCCTGCTGCTGCACGACGAAACCTTCATCAAATGGAAACCCACCGGCGTAAACTGGCTGTTCGCCGCCGTGTTCTTCGGCAGCCTGTTCATTGGCGAAAAGACCGTCCTCGAACGCCTGATGGGCGCGAACGTCGAACTGCCCAAACAGATCTGGTCACGTCTGACCGCCGCCTGGGCGAGTTTCTTCTTCGCCCTGGGCGCGCTCAACATCTACGTCGCTTTCAACTTCGACACCGACACCTGGGTGAATTTCAAGCTGTTCGGCATGATGGGGCTGACCATCGCCTTTGTCATCGGCCAGGCCATTTACCTGTCCCGGCATGTGCAGCAGATTCCCGAACCGGTGCGGCAAGAATCCAACGAGGAACGCTAAATGCTGTACGCCATCATTGCCGAACATGCGAAAAACAGCCTGGAACGCCGCACCCAGGCCCGCCCCGCGCATCTGGCCTGCCTTGAAACCTTGCGCGACGCCGGGCGATTGGTCATCGCCGGACCGCACCCCGCCATCGACAGCCCCGATCCCGGCTCCGCCGGTTTCAGCGGCAGCCTGATCATCGCCGAATTTTCTTCGCTGGAAGATGCCCAGACCTGGGTCCGCGCCGACCCTTATGCCACCGCTGGCGTGTACAGCAATGTCACCATAAAACCATTCATAAAAGCGCTGCCATGACCGACCGCATCGCGCTCATCCGCGACCGCCTCACGGCCGCCTTTTCGCCCACCAAACTCGACATCATCGACGACAGCCATAAACACGCCGGCCACGCCGGCGCCCGGCACGGCGGCCATTTCACTGTCACCATCACCTCCGAAGCCTTCGCCGGCAAAAAACTGCTGCAACGCCATCGCCTCGTCTATGACGCCTTGGCCGACGCCATGCAGGGTGGCGAGATACATGCCCTGAGCATTCGCGCCTATACGCCGCAAGAAGCGGCCTAACACATGACAGTCCCGGCACGGCGCCTGCCCGCGATCTTCTTCGGTCACGGCAACCCGATGTACGCCATCGAGCCCAACCGCTACACGGATGCCTGGCGTAACCTGGGTGCATTCCTCCCTCGCCCTGATGCCATCCTCTGCGTATCGGCACACTGGTATACCCGCAGCACCGCCGTAACGGCTATGACGCAGCCGCGTACTATCCATGATTTCGGCGGCTTTCCCCAGGCATTGTTCGAGGTGCAATATCCCGCGCCAGGCTCCCCTGCTCTCGCCCGCCGGATACAGCAATTGCTCGCGCCTATTGCAGTGCATCTGGACGAAGGCGAAACACAGGGATGGGGCCTCGACCACGGTGCTTGGTCAGTGCTGAAATACGCCTTCCCCAAGGCCGACATCCCGGTCGTGCAACTCAGCATCGACGCCACGCAGCCGCCCGAATGGCATTACGCCCTCGCCCAACGACTCACCCCGTTACGCGACGAAGGTATACTCATCACCGGCAGTGGCAACATCGTACACAACCTGCGCCGCCTGACGTGGGCGGGAAACACACCCCCCTATGACTGGGCGCAACGCTTTTCCGATCATGTACGCAACCACCTGATCGCCGGCAACCACGCCGCCTTGATCGATTACCTGTCAGCCGGCGAAGACGCACGCCTCAGCGTTCCGACGCCCGATCATTATCTGCCGCTGCTATATGTCATCGCGCAGCAGCAGGCGGGGGAGACTGTCCGTTTTGCGGTGGAGGGGATTGAGATGGGGGCTATTGATATGGCGACTGTTGTGGTGGGGGGAGAAAGTAAAGGAACCTCTGACACACATCAGAGGTTCCGCGGCACAAGGAGGTGCCGGCATTTTTCAATCACTCCAAGTGATTGAAAAATTAAGAAAAGAAAAAATCGCATTTTTGCTTTTCGTGCTCTGAAAATTCCAGGATGGAATTATTCAGAGTTTCCTAAAATATCGTAGGGTGCGTGGAACGCATCCTACAAAATTATTACCGTTTGCAACGCGATTCGGCCTATAACCCCTCCGCCGAATACCTCACCCACAATCGATGCTCCGCCTCCGGCGCCAGCGTCACAACATCGTCGGCCGCGTTCGCGCTCTCCACGCATACCATATTGAGATAACCGCTCTCTCCCAAGTCACCCATCTTGGCAGCCTTTTCGATCCAGGGATTCCACACCACCGTGGAGCGACTGCCACCCTTGGTGATGCGGATGCGGCGGCGCAGTTGCGGGTCGTCGATCAGACAATCGGCGGTGGAGCCGAGATAGATGCGATCGGTTTCGGCGGCGATGGTTACCGGCCCGTTTTGAACCTTGCGCGCGCCGCCGTCGACCTTGTCGATATATTCGCAACCGCCAAGACCATGGATCTTGATGCGGCGCACGTCGCCAACCTCGAAATAGGTATGCAGCGCCTGACCGAGGGTGACGGCTTCGTTGCCGGTGTTATGGGTCACCAGGTTCATTTCGAGGGCCGTGCCGACGATAATGTGCAGCATCACCTCCGTGGAGTACGGCCATGCCGCTCGCGTGGCGTCGCTCGGCACCAGCCGCAAACTCAGGCCTGTGGCGCCGTTCGGCAGCGCCCGCGTCGCCGTCACTTCCCAGGGCACGGTGCGGGCAAAGCCGTGAGCAGGCAGACTCGCGTCGCTGCTGTGCGGTCCAAACCACGGCCAGCAGACCGGCACGCCGCCACGGATCGATTTACCCGGCCCGAACTTCGCGGCGCGCGACAGCCAGATCACCGGCGACTGCGGGCGCGGCGCCCAGCGCATCAAATGACCACCCTGGAGCGCCAATGCGGCCGTTGCATGCGAGTTCGACACCTCCACTACCGCAAGTCCGCCCGCCCCCTCCCTGAAAGTAACCTGACCACGTAAACCAAAACGCTCGTTCAACAATGAATAATCTATATTGCTCACCACTTCCTCCCGTCAAATAAGGTAAGGAACCTCTGATGTGTCAGAGGTTCCGCGGCACAAGGAGATGCGTGCTCTGAAAATTCCGGGATGGAATTATTCAGAGCTTCCGTAACACCTAATTCCCCTCTTCATTGAGCGTATCTCACACACCACGCCGATGGTGCGCGCGGCACACCCTACACCGATTTCACTTCGCAAATTTTCCAACCACCTGCATCAACTCCCCAATAGCCGGCTCACCCTTGCCGGATAAGATGGCCCCCTGCAAGCAACCGCGCGCGTGATCTTCCAGAATCTGCAAAGCCACGGCATCGAGGGCCGATTTAATGGCGCTGACCTGGGTGAGCACGTCCATGCAATAACGGTCGCTCTCGATCATCTTCGCCACGCCGCGCACCTGCCCTTCGATGCGGTTCAGCCGTTTGAGCAGCGTGGCCTTGTGCGGCTGAACAGTGGTTTTGGGTGATGAGAGAGATTTCTTTTTAACCGGCGACATCGTAACCCGCATCCTCGATAGCCTCTTTCAACACCGCCACGCCGACCCGGCCGGCATCGTAGCACACCGTGACCTGCCCCTTCTCCAGCGAGACATCGATGCCATCCACACCATTGATGGCTTGCAACACATTCGTGATGCTGCTGACACAGCCGCCGCAGGACATGCCCCGGACGTTCAGTACGATGGTTTCCATTTCTTCTCCCGGATTTTGCAAGGTGCGTTTCACGCACCGCATTCTACATCTATTGAAATCTCTGATGTGTCAGAGATTCCACGGCACAAGGATGTGCCGCGATTGTGCCGCCGTGCTCGGTATACATTTTGGGACGTCCCTGTCCCAAAACGCCTGCGCTCGGCGGCAATTATTGCCTTCGGCAGCCCGGACCGTCCTGCGTCCGCAGCGGCGCGCTACTGCGCAGCGCACCACTGCTACCACAATGACTCTACGCCTTTCGTTGGCGTCCTGTTTTGTCTACGCCTGCGCTCACGCGCAGACTCCGACAAAACAGGACGCCCTATTGATGCGGCCAGGTGAAGTTTGAAGTCAACCTTTGACGTAGGTGCGGATTCATCCGCACAGCACTGTAAAACGTACCCATTAATGCGGATGAATCCGCACCTACAACTTCAAACTTCACCTGGCCACATCAATAGGCTATCCGGGGGTTGTCAGCCATCGCTCGCTAGCGCATCGCTTCCATGGCTGACGCCGCATGAAAATTCCAGGATGGAATTATTCAGAGCTTCCTATTGGGTCAAAACGCTCCGCCACCGCTTCAACAACAAGGAATTACTCACCACCGATACCGAGCTCAGCGCCATCGCCGCGCCGGCGATCACGGGATTGAGCAGGCCCAGGGCCGCCAGCGGTATACCAAGCACATTGTAAACGAAGGCGAAGAACAGGTTCTGGCGGATCTTTCGCAGTGTGTCGCGCGACAATCGTATCGCATCGACGGCGCCGAGCAAGTCGCTGCGCATCAATGTAACATCCGCGCTCTCGATGGCCACGTCCGTACCCGCACCAATGGCAAAGCCGACATCGGCCGCGGCCAACGCCGGGGCATCATTGATGCCATCGCCCACCATGCCAACCACCTGGCCCGCAGCCCTGATCCGCTGCACCTGTTCGGCCTTGTGCTGCGGCAGCACCTCGGCAACATACTCCTGAATGCCGGCCTCGGCGGCGATGGCTTGGGCCGTTGCACGATTGTCGCCAGTGAGCATGACGACCTTGATGCCCATCTGCTGTAATTTCTTCACTGCCGCTATCGAGCTTGGACGCAAGCGATCGGCGATGCCGATCAAACCCCACAGGCGATCTTCCACAACCAGACCCACGACGGTCTTCCCTTGCCGCTGCATGCGTTCGACAACGGTGCGATCGGCAACGAAGCCTTGTCCGTCAAGATAGGCCGGCGAACCCAGCCATACCTCCTTGCCATCCGCTCGCGCGTGGACGCCCTTGCCGGCGACGGCGCTGAACCGGTCCAGCACGCCCAATGTCACGCCAGACTGCTTGGCCCTTTCCATCACCGCGGCGGCGAGGGGATGCTCGGAGCCCTGCTCCACCGTGGCGGCGATGCGCAGCAGTTCCGCTTCGGACACACCGTCGAGCGCAACGATGTCGGTCACAGCAGGCCGGCCTTCGGTGAGCGTGCCGGTCTTGTCCAGGATCAGGGTCTGGATTTTGCCGGCGCGCTCCAGGGCGGCGGCGTTTTTGATCAGCACCCCGGCGCGCGCGCCCAACCCGCTGCCGACCATGATCGCCGTCGGCGTGGCCAGTCCCAGCGCGCAGGGGCAAGCGATCACCAGCACCGCCACCGCGCTGATCATCGCCGCCGCGAAATCACCGGCAATCCACCACCCCAGCCCCAACGTGATCAAGCTGATTGCCACCACCACCGGCACAAAGACACGCGATACCTCGTCCGCCAGACGCTGAATGGGCGCTTTCGATCCTTGCGCCTGTTCGACCAGGCGAATGATGCCCGCCAGGACAGTCTGACTACCCACGCCCGTGGCCCGGCATTTGAGCAGGCCGTGCTGATTTAGGGTCGCGGCATAGATCGTGTCGCCCGGCATCTTGCTGACAGGCAGACTTTCACCGGTGAGCATCGCTTCATTGAGACTGGAATGTCCTTCCATCACCTCGCCGTCGACCGGCACGCTCTCGCCGGGGCGGATGATGAATATATCCCCCGCCGCAATGCTTTCCACCGGCACTTCGACAACCTGGCCATCCCGTTCGACACGAGCGGTCTTTGGCTGCAATCTGATCAGCGCTTCGATAGCAGCGGATGTCTTTCCTTTCGCCTGCGCCTCCAACAGCTTGCCCAGCATGACCAGCGTGATGATGACAGCGGAGGCTTCGAAATAGACATGCAGGTGATGTGAACCGGATAGCGTCACCACCGCGCTATAGACATAAGCCATGGTGGTGCCGAGCGCGATCAGCACATCCATGTTCGCACCGCCGCCGCGCAGCGCATGCCAGCCACCGACATAAAATCGCCTGCCGGCCCAGAACTGCACCGGTGTAGCAAGCAGCCATTGCAGCCAGCGCGGCACGATCTCAGCGTCATGACCCGCGAACATCAACACCATCTGCGCCACCAGCGGCAGGGACAATGCCACCGAAAACCAGAACAGACGGAGATCGTGACGATAAGCCTCTGCACGCCGCGCCTTTTCCGAGGCTTGCGTGACATCCGCCGCGACGCGGGCATCATACCCCGCCTTGCGCACGCCGGCGATGAGGGCTTCGGCGCTGGCCGCGCCGGGAACGAAACGGACATGCGCCTTTTCAGTGGCGAAATTGACCGCCGCCTCCACGCCTTCCATGCGGTTCAACACTTTTTCGATGCGCGCGGCGCAGGCGGCGCAGGTCATGCCCTCGATGGACATATCTATTTCTTCGGTGGAAAGGGGGGCTGTCATAACCACCTCTGTGCGTGACAGAGAAATAAGATATACCCCATAAGGGTATATGTCAATATACCCTTATGGGGTATCATTCCATGGACGAATGGTGCGCACGGCGCACCCTACGCCTGTGGATAGAGATGACAATGCACCCGATGCATTCCGCTCAGCGCCGTGGCGGCGGGATAGACTTCGCGGCACACCGGCAGCGCATGGGGGCAGCGCGGATGGAAATGGCAACCCACGGGGGGATTGATGGGCGATGGCAGCTCGCCGGGTAGTTGCAGCACCGGGCGGCGCTGGTCGGGATGGGTGGCGGGCACCGCCTGCAACAGCGCTTGCGTGTAGGGATGTTGCGGATTCCACAACACCTCTTCCACTGAACCCTGCTCGACGATCCTGCCCAAATACATCACCGCCACTTCATGCGCCAGATAGGCCACCACCGACAGATTGTGGGTGATGAACAGATAGGACAAACCCAACTCGTCTTGCAGCCGCTTGAGCAGGTTCAGGATCTGCGCCTGCACCGACACATCGAGCGCGCTGGTCGGCTCGTCGCAGACGATCAGCTTGGGATTCACCGCCAGCGCACGCGCGATGCAGATGCGTTGCCGCTGCCCGCCGGAGAATTCATGGGGATAACGGTATTTCATCTCCGGCGACAGTCCCACCTGCTTCATCAGCTCGTCGACGCGCGCCTGGCGAGTCTGGCGCGACGATGCGCCGCCCAACAATGCCGCCATCCCCTCCTCGATGATGTCTCCCACCATCATGCGCGGATTCATCGAGGAATAAGGGTCCTGAAAAATGATCTGAAGATCCGCGCGCCGTTTGCGCAATGCCTCACCGCGCAGCTCGTTCAGGCGTTCGCCCTGAAATTGCACCGCGCCGCCGGTGGAACGGATAAGCTGCAAGATGGCCTTGCCCGCCGTCGTCTTGCCACAGCCGGATTCACCCACCAGGGCCAGGGTGCGTCCCTTTTCGATATCGAAGGATACGCCGTCCACCGCATGCACATACCCCGCCACGCGCTGGAACAGACCCTTGTGGATGGGATAGTGAACCTTCAGCCCATCAACCTGCAACAGCGCGCCATCGTAACGCGGCTCCGCTGCGGCGATCTCGTTTTCGCCGGAATGAATCGCTGGCGCGCCTTGCGGACGCCCGGCGGCGACGGCGGGGTCGTACAAGTGGCAACGCACACCTTGACCATCCGCGGCCTGCCACACCGGCTCGATGTCGCGGCACGCCTGCCAGGCGAATTCGCAGCGATCAGCGAAGCGGCAGCCCTTGAACGACTGCCCGAGGCGCGGCACCGACCCGAGAATCACCGCCAACCGCGTCTTGCGTTTCCCCATCTCCGGCAACGATTCGAACAGTTTGCGGCTGTAAGGGTGGCGCGGCTCTGCGAAAAATCGTCGCACCTCGGCCTGTTCGACGATCTGCCCGGCATACATCACCGCCACCCGATCGGCCAGTTCGGCGACCACGCCCAGATCATGGGTGATGAGCATGATCGACATGCCGCGCTCCTTTTGCAGCGTGCGCAACAGCTCCAGAATCTGCGCCTGGATGGTCACGTCCAGCGCCGTGGTCGGCTCGTCGGCGATCAATAGCTCCGGTTCGCCCGCCAGGGCGATGGCGATCATGATGCGCTGCTTCATGCCGCCGGAAAGCTGATGGGGATACTCGCGGATGCGGCGGCGCGGGTCGGGAATGCCCACCGCATCGAGCAGCTCGATCGCCCGCTCTTCGGCCTGCGCGCCTTTCAGACCGCGATGCCGTTGCAGGCTTTCGCAAATCTGTTCGCCGGTGGTGAGCACGGGATTGAGCGAGGTCATCGGCTCCTGAAAGATCATGGCGATGCGCCCGCCGCGCATGTCGCGCATCTTCACCTCGGGCAATTGCAACAGATCCTGCCCCTCCAGCAACACGCTTCCGCCGGTGATCTGCCCCGCCGGTTGCGCGACGAGACGCATGATCGACAGCGAAGTGACCGACTTGCCACAACCGGATTCGCCGAGCAACGCAAACGTCTCGCCGCGTTTGATCTCGAAACTCACGCCATCGACGGCGCGCACCGCGCCCGCGCCTCCACCGAACTGCGTCTTGAGATCTTGTACTTTCAGTAAGATACCCGTCATTTCACACCTACCGCCTTGCGCAAGCGCGGATCGAAGGCATCACGCACCGCATCGGAAAAGAGATTGGCCGACAACACCAGCACAAACATGAACAGGAAAGCGGCGAGCAGCGGCCACCAGACGATCGGCTCGCGCGCCATTTCCAGACGCGCGCTGTTGATCATATTGCCCCAACTGTTCATGGTCGGATCGACGCCGACACCGACATACGACAACACCGCCTCGGCCAGCACCAGGGCACTGAAATCGAGCACCACCGAGATGAGCACGATGTGCATGACATTGGGCAGAATGTGACGGCCGATGATCTTGGCGTGGCCGACGCCGAACGCCACCGCCGCCTGAATGTAATCCATCTCGCGCAGCTTCAGCGCCTCGCCGCGCAGCAGGCGGCACAGGCCGGTCCAACTGGTGACACCGAGGATGATGCACAGAAACAGCAGGCGCATATCGGCGCGCGCGATCGCCGTCTCGAACAGCTCGGGATGCGTCGTCATATACACCTGCAACATCAGGATCGCCGCCGCGATCAGCAACACGCCGGGAATGGAGCTCAAAATGGTGTAGAGATACTGAATGACATCATCCACCCAGCCGCGAAAATAGCCGGCCGCGATGCCGAGCAGTACCGCGAACGGCAGCATCACCAGCGTGGTGATCGTACCGATCACTAGTCCAGTGCGTATGCTCTTCAGGGTCTGATAGAAAATGTCCTGCCCCACCTTGTCGGTGCCGAAGATGTGATACTTGGTCGACAGGTTCACCGCGAGCATGGCAAGCAGGATCAATATCGCACACGTCAACAGAATGACATGCCACGGCACTTCGGTTCTGCCTCGCGCGACATGGCGCAACATGTCCCGCCAGGATGACCGGCCACGCCGCGCCAGCCATGCGATCAACACGACCACGAGCAAACCCCAGATCAATACACCTTCGAATATGGCGCGCGCCGATGTATTGAAAATGTCGGCGGCACGCTCCTCTTCAGGATTGCCCAAATGCGCGCCGCCATAGTGCAGGCGAGGATAGAGGCGAACCTTGCGCCCATCGGCCTGATCGACCGTCTCCTTGGCGTAAAGCTGCGTGGCGAATGGCGCGGAATAGGTCTTCTCCACCCGTTCGCGCAACGGCGCCGCCAGCGCATCCAACACGCTCAACACTTCGCTTGAATACTGGACTTCGGCGGACGGCTTGGCTTCATCGAGAGGCAAGCGAAAATGCACGGAATCAAGCAGACCGATGGCGACATAGACGAGCAGCACCACCGCCGAGGCCATACCCATGCGGCTGCGCGCCACTTCGCGCCACGGCGCGCGCAGATACTCCCGCCGGTAAGCATAAACACCAAAGGCTGCGGCCATCGCGCACAACAGGAAGATCAGCACATCCGTCCATAGCACGACGAATTTCACCGGCGAAAACAAGATGGCGGAGAGCACCGCCACAGCGGCGAAAAGCAGCAGCGCCATCCCGCCCGTTTTTGGTTTGTCTTTTGTCAGATCCTGGCTATTCATATCAGCCCAATTTCACACGCGGATCGACCAGGGTGTAAGAAATATCGGTCAACAGCAAGCCAAGAATGTAGAGCACGGATCCCAAAAACACCATGCTGCGCACGATGGCGAAATCCTGCATGTTGATGGCGTCGATGGTATAGCTGCCCAGCCCTGGAATGCCGAAAAAGGACTCCAGCACCAGATTGCCCATGAACAGCAACGGCAGGATCACCACCACGCCGGTGAGGATGGGGATCATGGCATTCCTCAGCACATGGCGGAACAGCACCAGCGACTCGGACAACCCCTTGGCGCGCGCGGTGCGCACATAGTCCTTGCCGATCTCTTCGAGAAAAATGGATCGATACCAGCGTATCCCCGAGCCGATGCCGCTGATGATTCCAATCACGGCGGGCAGGATGACGAATTTCCAGGCATCGACGCCACTTTCGTAGCCGGAGATGGGCACCAGGTGCAGCATCTTGCCCACCAGGTACTGGCCGCCGATGATGTAGAACAGACTGGAGATCGACATCAACGTCACGCACAACACCACACCCCAGGCATCGACGTAGGTGGCGCGGAAAAAAGCCACCAGCATCGCAAAAGTGATATTGGTCAACAGACCGATCAACAAGATGGGCAACGCCACCACCAGGCTGGGCCACATGCGTTGCTGTATGTCATAGGCGATATCGCGTCCGCTGTCCGACCGGCCGAAATCAAACACGAACAGCTTGACCGATTTTTCGTAGAAGATGGTATCGGTGAACTTGCCCGTGCCTGCGGCGGTGGCATTGAACAACAGGGGTTTGTCATAGCCCCGCTCCTGCTTCCAGTTTTCGATGGCCTCCGGCGTGACGCGCTTCATGCCCAACTGCATGCGCGCCATGTCGTCCGGCGTGTTGACCACGAAAAACAGGGCAAAGGTCAACAGATTCACACCGACCAGGATCGGAATGGCGTACAGAATGCGGCGGATGATATAGGAGATCATGTCGGAAAAATTATCCTGTGCTTTGCGGCAACTTCGGCGGCGCATATTCGCGCCGCAAATAGACGATCACCGCCGGCACGGTCCCCAATAGCAGAATGGCCACAATCACCACGAATGGCCACACGATCGGACGATTCCACTCGGCGCGCTTCTCCTCGCGCAAGCGCGGATCGACCCTCAGGTATTTGAGCGTATTGTTCGCCATCAGATTCGGCTTGGCGTTGAAATACCAACTGTGATAAAGCGTGAACCGCTTCGGGTGCAAACCCCAGATCCACGGCGCATCGCGGCGGGCGATGTCCACCATCGCCTTGATGATGGCCAACCGCTGCGGGCCGTTCTCCATGTTCTTCATCTGCTCGAACAGGCGGTTGAATTCGGGATTGTCGTAATTGGCGGCGTTTTCGCCGTTCTTGCCCACCTTGGCATTCGGCCCATAGAGCAGAAACAGGAAATTCTCCGGGTCGGGGTAATCCGCGTTCCAGCCCCAGATGAACAATTGTGCATCCCCTTTCAGCATCTTTTCCTGAAAGCGATTGTAGTCGGTATTGCGGATCACCAGTTCCACGTTCAGCTTCTGCAACTGCTTGCGATACCAGTCCAGCAGCGACTTGTCATCCGGCCCGCTCGCCGTGATGTCCAGATACAACTGCAAGGGCTTGCCTGTTTTCTCATCCCTGCCGTCGGGATAACCCGCCTCCGCCAGCAAACGGCGCGCCTCTTCGATGGGTTTGCGCTGCGGCCGGCCATCGCGCCAGGCATACACATAAGGATTCACGCCTTCAGCGCCTTCCTGATAGCCGAAGATGCCGGGCGGAACCGGACCCTGCGCGGCGATGCCGCGGCCGTTGGTGAAGATCGAGATATACTCCTCGTGATCGATCGCGATCGACACCGCCTGACGCAGCTTGCGCGCCCGCTCCGTGTAACCGCCCGCGACTGGATCGAGCATGTTGAAACCCATGTAAAAGGTCGAGGTCTCCACGGATGTGCTCAGCTTGATACCGCGTGCCTGCATGTCGTCGGTCAATGCCACCTCGCCCTGCCCGCCAATGCGCACCGCCTGATCGAAGCTATCGGAACTGATTCCCGAAGCATCGTAATATCCTTGCAGGAATTTGTTCCAGTAGGGAATGCTCTCCTTTTCCAGACTGAAAACCACCTTGTCGATAAAGGGCAGCGGCTTGCCCGCATCGGCCAACAGACTCTTCGCCCGATCCTCTGACTCACCTTCAGCGGGATAATGTTCGCCATGAAAATTGGGATTGCGCTCCAGCACCATCTGGCGGTTGGGATTGTTCACCGTCAGCATGTACGGCCCGGTGCCGACCGGATACCAATCGAGCGTGATGTTCTTTTTTTCCAGCCCCGGCTGGGAATAAAAGCGCTCCGCTTCTTCCGGGACGGGCGCAAAGAACGGCATCGCCAGCCAATACAGCAATTGCGGATACTGGCCACGGACTTTGATCCGGTAGGTATGGCGGTCGACAACCTGCGCTCCTTCGAGCGCAAACTGGTTCAAATCCAGATAACCGCCTTCCTCGCCCTTGCCTTCGCTTCGCGCCTGATGGACCTTCTCAAGCTGTCCGGCATATTCCTTCAGCCCCACGATATAATCGGCCATCACGCCGAGTATCGGCGAATGCAGGCGAGGATGGGCAAGCCGCTTGATCTGATAAACATAATCGGCCGCTACTAGTTCGCGCGTTCCGGTTTGCGCGAAATCCCCCAGCGTATTGATGTGCTCCAGACTTCCGGCATCGAGATTATGGTAAAGAAAGCGCCCGCTGGCATCGCGGGCAAAGGCGGGATGCGGTTGATAAAAAACGCCCGGGCGGATACGAATCTCATACACGCTGTAGGCCACGTCGGCCGACGGGCCGGGCAATGTCCGGCCGTTGCGATCCAGAAACACGGGCTGCGGCATTTCGGCCGCTCCAAG
Organism: Gammaproteobacteria bacterium; assembly: GCA_033717875.1. Taxonomy (GTDB): domain Bacteria; phylum Pseudomonadota; class Gammaproteobacteria; family Ga007554; genus SBBG01. The sequence continues at coordinate 1,323 of JADDKJ010000014.1, read as the reverse complement.
CGGGATCAGCGTATAGGGCCGCTTGAGATAATGATACTGCAACGGCGGCTCATAGATCTGCGCCGTAAACTGGACTTCATTCGAGCTGTAGGAACGCGCCGGGTCGAGGTGCTTGGGCCGGTCGGAAAAAGCGGAATAGAGAATACTCTTGCCGGCATCCTGGGCGGGATAGGGATCATTCCACGGTCGCTCACCGCAAGCCGACAATAGCAGCACCAGGGCGACCGCAAGGCGGTGCAGCATTAAACACGGAGAGTATTGATTCCGCATCACGTCCTGTGTTTCTTCTTCAAGTCATCGGAACACGATTATAACGATCGACGGCCGTGAATAGTGTAGCTTTTTTTACATTAAGGTAAACTAGCTTCACCTTGTAACAGCTCATTTTCCAGAAGGGTGAAAATATGGGATTTCTAAGCGGCAAACGCGCGCTCATTGTCGGTCTCGCCAGCACACGCTCCATCGCTTGGGGCATTGCCAAGGCCATGCAACGCGAAGGGGCGGAGCTCGCCTTCACCTACCAGAACGAAAAACTCCGCGAGCGGGTCGAGGACATGGCCGCCCAATGCGGTTCCGAAATCACCATGCCATGCGATGTGGGCAGTGACGACCAGATCAATGCAGTGTTCGAGAATCTCGACAATTACTGGGATCACCTGGACATCATCGTCCACTCGGTCGCCTTTGCCCCGCGCGAACAGCTCGAAGGCCCTTATCTCGACTGCGTCACCCGCGAGGGATTTCGCATCGCCCACGAGATCAGCTCCTACAGCTTCGCCGCGCTGGCCAAGGCCGGCCGCAACATGATGCAGGGCCGCAACGGCGCGCTGCTCACACTCAGCTATCTCGGCGCCGAACGCACCATGCCCAATTACAACGTCATGGGTCTGGCCAAGGCCAGCCTCGAAGCCAATGTGCGCTACATGGCGCAGACGCTCGGCCCCGAAGGCATCCGCGTCAACGCCATCTCCGCCGGACCCATCAAAACCCTGGCCGCCGCGGGCATCTCGGACTTCCGCAAATTTCTCGACTACGTGGAAAAGAGCGCACCGCTGCGGCGCAACGTCACCATCGAAGAAGTGGGCAACGCCAGCGCCTTCCTCTGCTCCGACCTCGCCTCCGGCATCACCGGCGAGATCATGTATGTGGACAGCGGGTTCAATACCACTGGGATGGGTGGGATATAAGGCAAAATAGGGTCTACGCGGAATCGTGTGGGTCATTTTTAGTGGATTTTGGTAAAGGCGGCAAGAAAGCGGCGATGATTTTCAGTTTGAGATACTCCTCATCACGATAACCGTAGGCCCTACGTTGCAGAACACG
>JADDKJ010000013.1:0-79010 GCA_033717875.1 Gammaproteobacteria bacterium | reverse complement strand
TCGCGTCATCCAGCGCCGGGCATACGGGATCAGAGATGAGGAATATCTGAGACTCAAAATTCTCACTTGCATGCTCCCGGCTATATGAATTTCGTGCAAAATGACCCACACGATTTCCTGAAGACCCATAATTACTTCAATACCGATGCGGCGGGACCGTACAAGGTCGAGCAGATCAAGTTCGCCGATGGCACGATGTGGGACGTGACCGCGATCAAAGCCAAGGTGCTGGTGGCGACGGAAGGGGCGGATAACCTGTATGGTTATGCCACTAACGATACCCTCAACGGCTTGGGCGGTAATGATTTTATCGACGGTCGTGCGGGCGATGATCTTATTGACGGCGGAACGGGTACGGACACGCTGTATGGCGTGGATGGCAACGACACGATGAACGGCGGCGCCGACAACGATGTTCTTTATGGTGGCAACGGCATTGACACCCTTAACGGTGGCGCGGGTAATGACACCCTTTCTGGAGGTCTGGGCTCGGACGTCTACCTGTCCGGCCGCGGCTCGGGCGGCGATCTGTTGAGCGACTACGATGCCACCGCCGGCAATACCGACAGGCTCGACATTGGCGCGGGTGTGACCACAGACCAGATCTGGTTCCGGCGAGTTGGTTCCGATCTCGAAATGAGTGTCATCGGCACGGGTGATAAAACAACGATCAGCGGCTGGTATTATGGCGCCGCTTATCACGTCGAACAGTTCAAGACCGCCGACGGCAAGATGCTGCTGGATAGTCAGGTCGATTCGTTGGTTACTGCGATGGCCGGGTTTGCACCGCCCACAGCGGGTCAGACCACTCTACCGCCCGACTACCAGACAGCCTTGAACCCGGTGATCGCCGCCAACTGGAAGTAGTCCCTATCGATAGCCTGTTCGCTCCTCGCCTTCTGTCAGGGAAGGCGAGGAGCCTTTATTCTGGAATACACAACATGACGGAGCCCACTCCGCAATTGACGCTCATCACGGGGGAGTTACCGGCGGGCCAGGAAGCGCCCGATGCCGGTGTGCCGGGCGTCGACACCGGCCTGGCGTGCCTGGTGATGTTGGCCCGTTTTCATGGGCTGGCGGCCGATCCGGATCAGATCGCGCACGAGTTTAGAGAGAGCGGCACGTGCTTCGGCACGGCCGATATCCTGCTGGCGGCGAAGAAGCTGGAATTAAAGGCCAGGGCCGTCAAGCCGTCCTTGTCCCGGCTGGCGCATACGCCGCTGCCCGCCATTGCTGTCGATAGGGATGGCCGTTATTTCATCCTCGCCCGCATCGAGAGCGACAAGGTGTTGATTCAAGACCCGCAGTCGGAGCGGCCCGAGATCATCGCCATTGATGCCTTTCAGACGCGCTGGTCGGGCGAGTTGATCCTCTTCACATCGCGCGCCTCACTGGCTGGTGAGCTGGCCAAATTCGATTTCACCTGGTTCATCCCGGCGGTCGTCAAGTACCGCAAGCTGCTGGGCGAGGTGCTGCTGGTGTCGTTCGTCTTGCAGTTTTTCGCTTTGATCACGCCGCTGTTCTTTCAGGTGGTGATGGATAAGGTGCTGGTGCATCGCGGATTCACCACGCTGGACGTGATCGCTGTAGGGTTGTTTGCCGTGGTGGTTTTCGAGGTGGCGCTGACGACGCTGCGCAGCTACGTGTTTGCCCATACCACCAGCCGCATCGACGTGGAGCTGGGCGCGCGGTTGTTCCGGCATCTGCTGAATCTGCCGCTGGCCTATTTTCAGGCGCGCCGGGTCGGTGATTCGGTGGCGCGGGTGCGGGAGCTGGAAAATATCCGTTCCTTTCTCACCGGTAACGCCATCACACTGGTGCTGGATCTGGTCTTCTCGGTGGTGTTCCTGGCGGTGATGTTCTACTACAGTGGCTGGTTGACGCTGATCGTGGTGTTATCGCTGCCCTGCTATGTGCTGGTGTCACTTCTGTCCACGCCGTTGTTGCGCGCGCGATTGAACGAGAAGTTCAATCGGGGTGCGGAGAACCAGGCCTTTCTGGTGGAGACCATCGGCGGCATCGACACCGTGAAGAGCATGGCGGTGGAACCGCAATGGACACGCACCTGGGACAATCAGTTGGCGGCCTACATCTCGGCCAGCTTCCGTACTGCGACTATTGGCACGCTGGCGGGTGGCGGCGTGTCGTTGATCAGCAAGCTGGTGACGGTGGCGACCCTGTGGGTGGGCGCGCGGCTGGTGATCGATGGACAGCTCACCGTCGGCCAGCTCATCGCCTTCAACATGCTGGCCGCGCAGGTGGCCAATCCGGTGATCCGCCTGGCGCAGTTATGGACCGATTTCCAGCAGACCGGTATTTCGGTGCAGCGCCTGGGCGACATCCTCAACACTCGCACCGAGATCGCCGGCGCCAAGAGCGCGCTGCCGCCGATTCAGGGGCGCATCGAGTTCGACCAAACGGTGTTCCGCTATCGGCCAGACGGCCCGGAGGTGCTGCGCGGCATCAGCCTGGTGATTCGCCCCGGCGAGGTGATCGGCATCGTCGGCCGTTCCGGCTCCGGCAAGAGCACGCTCGCCAAGCTGGTGCAGCGCCTGTATGCGCCCGAGCGTGGTCGGGTGCTGATCGACGGCATCGACTTGGCGCTGGCCGATGCCTCATCCTTGCGCCGCCAGATCGGCGTGGTGCTGCAAGAGAATGTATTGTTCAACCGCAGCATCCGCGAGAACATCGCCCTGGCCGATCCGGGTGCGCCGCTGGAAGCGGTGATCCACGCCGCCCAACTCGCCGGCGCTCACGAGTTCATCACCGAACTGCCGGAGGGTTACGATACGATGGTCGGCGAGCACGGTTCGACGTTGTCCGGCGGCCAGCGCCAGCGCATCGCCATCGCCCGCGCCCTCATCACCAACCCGCGCATCCTGATCTTCGACGAGGCGACCAGCGCGCTGGATTATGAATCCGAGCGCGTCATCCAGAACAACATGAAGGCGATCTGCAAGGGCCGCACGGTGATCATCATCGCCCATCGCCTCTCTGCCGTGCGGGATGCGCACCGCATCATCGTCATGGAGCGCGGCCAGATCGTCGAGGAAGGCGCGCACGCCGAGTTGGTCGGCCGGGATGCCGGACATTACGCCCGTCTTTACCGCTTGCAACAGGCGTGATCATGCCGGCCCGTTATCAAGCTACCAAAGACCTGCTGAAACGCTACGCTGCGGTATTCGCCTGGTCCTGGCGCGACCGCAAACGGCACGATGGTCGCGCGCGCCTGCCACACGAGGCGCAGTTTCTCCCCGCCGCCCTCGCACTCCAGGAAATGCCGGTCTCACCCTTGCCGCGCGTGGCGATGTGGCTGCTGATGGCGTTCGCCCTCATCGCGCTGCTGTGGGCGGTGTTCGGCCGGATCGATATCGTCGCTACCGCCCAGGGCAAGATCGTACCCAACGACCGCACCAAGGTCATCCAGCCGATCGAGACCGCCACGGTGAAGGCGATCCATGTCGTTGACGGCCAGGGGGTCAAGGCCGGCGAGGTGCTGATCGAGCTGGATGCCACCAGCGCCCAGGCGGACAAGGATCGTCTGGCGAGCGACCTGGCGGCGGCGCGGCTCCAGCTCGGCCGGGCGCGCGCCCTGCTCGCGGCGTTGGCGAATGGCCGTCCGCCTCGCCTGGAAAAGGGCGGTGGGGGGATCAGTGGCGTTCAATGGCAGGAGGCCCAGCATCTGCTGGAAGGGCAGTATGGTGAATACACCGCAAAACGTGGCCGCATCGAGGCCGACATCGCCCGGCGCGAGGCCGAGCGGCGCTCCATCCTGGAACTGGTGCGCAAACTGGAGCAAACCGCGCCGATCGCCCGCCAGCGGGCGCAGGACTATAAGGATCTGGTGGACAAGAGTTTCGTGCCCAGACACGGCTATCTGGAGCGCGAACAGGAACGCATCGAGCAGGAGGGCGATCTGGCCACGCAGCGCAGCCGCTTGCAGGAGATTGATGCCGCTCTGGTCGAGGGCCAGAGTCAGAGGACGGCGCTGATCGCCGAGACCCGGCGGCTGACCCTGGACAGCCTGAATGAAGGACTGCAAAAGGCGCAGGCGCTGGAACAGGAACTGCTCAAGGCGGACACGCGTGGCAGGCTGATGACTCTCGTCTCGCCGGTGGACGGCACGGTGCAGCAGCTCGCCGTGCACACCGTCGGTGGCGTGGTCACCCCAGCCCAGCCGGTGATGGTGATCGTGCCCGGGGACCATCCGCTGGAGGTGGAAGCCTTTGTCGAGAACAAGGACATCGGCTTCGTCAACGCGGGCCAGAGCGCCGAGGTCAAGATCGAGACCTTTCCCTATACCAAATACGGCACGATCCACGCCAAGCTCACGCATCTTTCCCACGATGCGATCAATGACGAGAAGCGCGGCCTGATCTACTCTTCGAGGGTGAAAATGGAGAAAGCCACCCTGGCGGTCGAAGGCAAGCAGGTGAACCTGACCCCCGGCATGGCCGTGACTGTGGAGATCAAGACCGGCAAGCGGCGGGTGATCGAGTATTTCCTCAGCCCGCTGTTGCAGTATGGGCAGGAGAGCTTGCGAGAGCGGTAGCCGCACGTTTTTGTTGACATAACCGCCCCTTTCTCAGTATCTTAAGCAGCTTTATTTGGTGCGGCCCGCCAGATCGGCGGCGCTGCATTTTTGTCTTTTTCAAGTGATCGGATAGAGTTATGAAAAGAACCTTTCAGCCCAGTGTCCTGAAACGCAAGCGCACTCACGGCTTTCGTGCGCGCATGAGCACGCCCGGCGGCCGTCAGGTCATCAAACGCCGCCGTGCCAAGGGGCGCGCGCGCCTGACCGCCTGATAGAGTAATCGCCATTTCTGTCGCGGCGCTGGCCATGGCGCACGAAGCCCCGGCGGGAAAGGGGTTTGCGCGTCATCTCAGGCTTACCAAGGCGGGCGAGTACCGGCGCGTCTTCGAGGGGGAGTACAATTCCGCCTCGCACAAGATCGTCGGAGGCGGCGGAATTGTGGTGCGGGCGAGAAGAAACGGCCTGGAGCATTCGCGCCTGGGGCTGGTGATTTCAAAAAAAAGCGTGAAAACCGCCGTGAACCGCAACCGCGTCAAACGTCTGGTGCGCGAGAGTTTTCGCCAGCACCAGGACAGGTTGCGCGGCCTGGATGTGGTGGTCATGAGCCGTTTGGGGGTGGCCGACATGCCGAACAGCAAATTATCGGCTGTTCTGGCCAGGCACTGGGAGAACCTCGTGCGATGGAAAAACTCTTCACCCTCCTGATTCGCGGCTACCGCTACCTCATCAGCCCGCTGATGGGGAATAACTGCCGCTTTTATCCAAGCTGCTCGTGTTACGCGGAGACGGCCATCAAGACTCACGGTGTCGCGGCGGGCGGCTGGCTGGCGTTACGCAGGATTTGCCGCTGCCATCCCTGGCATCCGGGCGGTGTCGACCTGGTGCCCGAAAAGAAAGACGGATAAATAAAACCTGATGGATAGCTACAGAATTTTAATCGCCGGCGCCTTGTCGATCGTCATCGTACTGTTGTGGCAGGCCTGGCAGCAGGATCAAACGCCACAAGCGCCCGCTGTCACGCAGACCAGCGGCACGCCCGCAGTACCTTCCGAGCCTGCCAGCCAAGCTGCCGCATCCGCGTCAGCGCCCGCCGCGGCGGCGAGCGCCGTTCCGGTAGTGAAGGAAAGTGGGTTGCAAACCGGACAGCGCATCCGTGTCAAGACTGATGTGCTGGATGTCGAGATCGACACCATGGGCGGTGATCTGCGCAAGGCGGATCTGCTGGTTTATCCGGTGAAGGTGGATAAGCCCGGCGAGCCGGTGCGCCTGCTCAACGATGCCGAAGCGGATGCTTTCATCGCCCAGTCCGGTCTGTTGTCGAGCCAATCCGCGCCCGATCATCACGCCGCGTTCACCGCCGACAAGACCAGTTACCAATTGGGGGCGGATGGCGCCAATGAGGTCAAGGTGCCGCTGCGCTGGACGGGGCCAGACGGTGTGACCGTCACCAAGACCTATACCTTCCATCGCGGCAGTTACGTCGTCGATGTCGAACAGGCTGTCAATAACGCCTCGGCAGCGCCGTGGACGGGCCGCCAATACCGGCAATTCCAGCGCCGCGATCCCTCCACCGGCGGCATGCAATTGATCTATACCTATACCGGTGGTGTCATCTACAGCGAAGATAAAAAGTACGAGAAAATCGCCTTCGACGACATGGCGGAAGAGAACCTCAGCCGTGACATCAAGGATGGCTGGGCGGCGATGATCCAGCACTATTTCCTCGGTGCCTGGATACCCAAGGCCGGTGAGTCCAATCACTATTACAGCAAATCCCTGGGCGACAAGCGCTATGTGCTGGGTTTGGCCTCGTCTGAAGCGACGGTTCAGCCCGGGCAAAGCAGCACCTTCAGCAGCCGTCTGTTCATCGGTCCGAAATTGCAGGACACGCTGGAAAAGGTCGCGCCCGGCCTGGAGTTGACGGTGGACTATGGCATGCTCACCATCATCGCCAAGCCGCTGTTCTGGCTCATGGAGTGGCTGTACAAGGGGGTGCAGAACTGGGGCTGGTCCATTGTGCTGGTGACCTTGATCATCAAGCTGGCGTTCTTCAAGCTGTCCGAAACCAGTTACCGTTCGATGGCCAATATGCGCCGTCTCCAGCCCAAGATGACCGCGCTCAAGGAGCGCTACGGCGACGATCGCCAGCGTTTCAGCCAGGCGATGATGGATCTGTACAAGAAGGAAAAGGTCAACCCGATGGGCGGTTGCCTGCCCATCCTGGTGCAGATCCCGGTGTTCATCGCGCTGTACTGGGTACTGCTGGAGAGCGTCGAACTGCGCCAGGCGCCGTTCATGCTGTGGATACAGGATCTCTCCACGCGCGATCCGTATTATGTGTTGCCGCTGCTGATGGGTATATCGATGTTCATCCAGCAAAAGCTTAACCCGCCGCCGCCTGATCCGATGATGGCGAAGATGATCAAACTGATGCCGTTCATCTTCACGCCGTTCTTCGCTTTCTTCCCGGCGGGGCTGGTGTTGTACTGGGTGGTCAACAATATCCTGTCGATCGCGCAGCAGTGGTATATTACCCGACGCATCGAGCAGCAGGTCGCCAAGGCGGAGTAAGGCTTTTAGGGCGCCCACATGCGGAATATGCCCTGTCGATTCGTCGAGGCAAAGACTTTTCATCCGATGCAACCATTCACCCTCTCCCGCTAGCGGGAGAGGGCCGGGGTGAGGGCGCCGCATCAATAAACCCATGAACATCGCCACCGACACCATCGTCGCGCTCGCTACCCCGCCGGGGCGGGGCGGGGTGGGCATTGTCCGTGTCTCCGGGCCGCTGGCGCCGGACATTGCGCGCGCCATGCTGGGCGCTGTTCCCGCGCCGCGCCGCGCCGAATACCTGCCGTTTCATGATGCCGATGGCGGTGTGATCGACACCGGTATCGCGCTTTATTTTCCCGCGCCCCATTCCTTCACCGGAGAAGACGTGCTCGAATTACAGGCGCACGGCGGGCCGGTGGTGCTGGATCTGCTGATCAGGCGCATCCTCGCGCTGGGCGCGCGGCCGGCCCGTCCCGGTGAATTCTCCGAGCGCGCCTTTCTCAACGACAAGATCGACCTGGTGCAGGCCGAGGCCATCGCCGATCTCATCGACAGCGCCTCCGAGCAGGCGGCGCGCGCCGCGTCGCGTTCCTTGCAGGGCGAGTTTTCGGCGTGCGTCAACGAACTCATCGAGCGGCTGATCGCGCTGCGCATGTATGTGGAATCGGCCATCGATTTTCCCGAGGAAGAAATCGATTTTCTTTCCGAGGGCAATGTCGGCGCGCGTCTCGACGAGATCATCGGCAGCGTGCGACAGGTGCTCGATTCCGCTCGCCAGGGCAGCCTGCTGCGCGAGGGCATGACGGTGGTGATCGCCGGCCGCCCCAATGCCGGCAAATCGAGCCTGCTCAATCGCCTGGCCTGCCGCGATGCGGCCATCGTTACCGATATCCCTGGCACCACCCGCGACGTGCTGCGTGAACATATCGCCCTCGACGGCTTGCCGCTGCACATCATCGACACCGCTGGACTGCGCGACAGCGATGACCCCGTCGAACAGCAGGGCATCCAGCGCGCCTGGGGCGAGATCGCGCGCGCCGACCGTTTGCTGTTAATGATCGATGATGCCGTGGAAGGCGGTGAGGGATGGGGCGACGAGCTGCGGGCGATCATGCAAAAGCTGCCACAGGGTTTGCCCATCACCGTGGTGCGCAACAAGATCGACCTGACCGGCCGCGCGCCGGACCTCCGTGAATGCGCCCTTGGGCCGGAGGTCGCCCTGTCGGCGCAGACCGGCGAGGGCATCGAGGCGCTGCGTGAACACCTCAAGGCCTCCATCGGTTACGGCGGTGCCGGCGAAAGCGGCTTCATGGCGCGCCGCCGCCACATCGACGCCCTGCGCCGCGCACACGAAGCGCTGGAAAACGCGGGTCGCCAATTCCGGCATCACCGCGCCGGAGAATTGCTCGCCGAAGATTTGCGCCAGACGCAAGACATGCTTTCCGAAATTACCGGCGAGTTTGGTTCCGACGAATTACTGGGAAGAATATTCGCCAGTTTTTGTATCGGCAAGTAGGCCTCAGCCATCCCCGTTTTCAGATTGATCCTGTATTACCTATCTCTTTTTTTCCTCTCCTTCCCTCCGCGAAAACCTTACCTTTGTAAGATTACCAGGACGTTTTTCACAAATGGTAGGTAGTTTCAAACTTTAGGAAGTTCTGAATAATTCCATCCTTGAATTCTCAGAGCATGAAAAGAAAAAATGTGATTTTTTATTTTCTTAGTTAGTTTAAATCACTTGGGTTGATTGAAAAATGCCGGCACCTCCCTGTGCCGCGGAACCTCTGAATTAATCAGAGGTTCCTTTAAAGTCAAAGAAGAAGGGAATGAGGTCAAGTTGCAAAAAGTATTTGGCTGTCGCGATTAGCGGCATCGGTTTGGCGGCGGGAGTTCAGTCAGCGCTGGCGGTGGAGATAAACGACAAGATTTCGATATACGGCTATGGTCATCAGGCCTATCTGCGCACCAGCGAAAACGCCTATCTCGAAGCGGACAAGAAGGGCGACTGGGGTTACGGCGTTCTTGCGCTGGTTATTGCCGCGACACTGGATGACAAGACCAAGGTCTGGATGCACTTGCACAATACAGCGGAAAAGACGCGCATGGACTGGGCCTATGTCGATCGTCAGGTGAGTGCCGGTCTTTCGTTGCGCGCTGGTCAGATAAAGATGCCAGTGGGATTGTACAACGAGATTCGCGACATCAAGTTCCTACAGCTTTCCACCTTGATTCCGGCCCTCTATCAGGAAGCCACAAGAATCACTGATGAGGCTTATCGCGGTATCGGCCTGAATTACAATCATGATATTTTGAGGTGGAGGAAAAAGAAGATGAAAATGATTTTGCGTAGCATTCTGACGATGGGCGTAGGCGTTATGATGGCCCTGCCTGTCTGGGCCGGCGATGTGGTGGGGATCGTCAACAAGGGCAACGCCAATGCCGTGGATAAGGCATTTGTCGTAAAGGTTTACACGGGCGAGGCGAAAGCCTGGGCGGACGGTGGGCCGGTATTCGCCGTCGATCAGGGCGAGAGCAATCCAGTCCGGGCGGATTTCTATGGCAACATCCTGGGCAAGAGCGCGGCCAACATGAAGGCGCTATGGGCGCAGAACATCTTTGCCGGCAAGGCGCTGCCGCCAAAAGTTGTGGATCAGGACGCCGAGGTCAAGAAGGTGGTCAGTGCCAACAAGAATGCGATTGGCTACATCAGTGCTTCCAGCGTGGACGACACTGTGAAAGCAGCTGTAAAGTAATCCCGTTGCCGCGGAGTGCCGTGTATTGGCCGACGCTCCGCGGCCTTCTTAGAAGTCATCCTCCATCATCTGTTTCAACATCACCAGCCTGGCCCGTTCCTGCGGTGTGAGATATTTCATCTGGTAGAGTTCGACGGCGCCAGGTGTAGAGAGGATCTTGCCGAATTGCTGTATCCAGGCGTGGAGTTTTTCGTCCCGGTATTGGTAGGCATCGAAGGAAAATGCCGTCCAACCCTCGCCGTCGCGTCCGGCGAATTCTTCCGGGGACATCTCTTCGAAGGGGAAGGTGTTTCTCACGCGCTCTTCCAGTTCTGGCGAGGCCAGTGGGAGTCGCGGCGGGGTTTCGGCCATGGTTGTCGTCTCCGATTGCAATCATTCCGGGATGGCATTATTATCCTTGAAAATTCGGCGGTTTAAAAACCTGTCCGTGAATCAAAATCATGCGAAATCCTGGGGTTTTTAGGGGGTGTGGTGTTGATTGTTCGAAGTAGCCCGTGTTCTGGGGGCCATCGTCATGACTGATGGCCCGATCCGTGTTCTCCTCGTTGACGATGACCCCGATATGCGCGCCTTGCTGGCGCGTTTTCTCGGCCGGGAATTTCCCGATCTCCATGTTTCTCCGATTGGCCATCCGCAGGAGCTGCAAGAGGCTCTTGGGGTGGGCGGTTTCGATCTTGTCGTCACGGATTATCAGATACACTGGACGACGGGGCTGGAGGTTTTGCGCGAGGTCAAGTCGCGCTGGCCGGATTGTCCGGTGATCATGTTCACGGCGACCGGCAGCGAGGAGATCGCCGTCGAGGCGATGAAGGCCGATCTTGACGACTACATCCTCAAATCGCACGCCCATTTCCCCCGTCTGGCGCTTGCGGTGCGCGCGGCGCTGAATAAGTCCCGTCAGCGGCAGGCGCTGGCCGAAGCCGAGTTTCGCTATCGCGGCCTTTTCGACGGCGTGCCGGTGGGTTTGTATCAAACCACGCCCGAGGGGCGGATACTGGATGCCAATCCGGCGCTGTTGCAGATGCTCGGATATCCCGATCTGTCGTCGCTCCAGTCCATCAATGTCGCCGATTTGTGCGTGCATGCCGAAGGTTACCAGCGCTTGCAGGAGTTGTTGTTGCGGCGGGATGGCAAGATGCGCGGTTATATCGCGCAATTGCGTCGTTATGATGGCAGTGTGATCTGGGCCGAGACGTGCAGCCGCATCGTGTGTGACGCCACAGGGCAGGTGTTGTATCACGAAGGTGCGATACAGGATATCACGGAGCGCCGGAGCGCCGAGGCGCGGATCCATTATCTGGCCCATTACGATGATCTCACCGGCTTGCCTAACCGTGTCATGTTCAAGCAGCGCCTGGAGCAGGCCATTGCCGAGGCCAGACGCTACAACCACAAAGTCGCGGTATTGTTCCTTGACATGGACCGCTTCAAAATCATCAACGACACCCTGGGGCATGATGTGGGGGATGGTTTGATCAAGGCGGTGGCGGTGCGGCTCAAGGGTTGCGTGCGCGAGGTTGACACGGTGTCCCGTCTTGCCGGTGACGAGTTCGCTTTCATTTTGCCGGGACTGGCGGCGGGTGAAGACGCCGCGCGCGTGGCGCAAAAGATTCTGGATGAATTTGCCCAGCCTTTCTGGGTATCGGGTTATCAGCTCTTCATCAGCGCCAGCATCGGTATCGCCCTCTATCCGGGTGATGGCCAGGGTGTCGATGCCCTGCTGAAGAATGTCGATGTGGCCATGTATCACGCCAAGGAGCAGGGCCGCAGCGCTTATCAGTTCTATGCCGCCGAAATGAATGCCAAGGCATTCGAGCGTTTGTCGCTGGAACATGCCTTGCGCCATGCGCTCGAGCGCAATGAGCTGGTGCTTCATTACCAGCCGCAAATGGCTCTCGATAGCGGCAAGATAGTGGCCTTGGAAGCATTGCTGCGCTGGCAGCATCCGGAACTGGGCCTGATTGCGCCGATGCAGTTCATCCCGATCGCCGAGGAGACCGGCATGATCGTGCAGATTGGCGAATGGGTGTTACTCGAGGCATGCGCGCAGAACAAAGTCTGGCAGCAGGCAGGGTTGACTCCTGTTCGCATGGCGATCAATCTCTCGGTGCGTCAGTTGCGTCAGCCCAATCTGGTGCAGACGATCGAACGGGCGCTGGGGGAGAGCGGACTTGAGCCCCATTACCTGGAGCTGGAATTGACTGAATCCATGCTGATGCAGAATGCCGAGGTGGTGATTCCCACGCTAGGTGCATTGGGGGCGATGGGTATCGAAATCACTGTCGATGATTTCGGTACCGGCTACTCCAGTCTGAGTTATCTTAAGCGCTTGCCGATCCATGCCCTCAAGATCGACCGCTCATTTGTCCGTGATATTCCCACCGATCATGATGATGTGGCCATCGCCATGGCCATCATCGCCATGGCGCACAATCTGGGTATACGGGTGATCGCGGAAGGGGTGGAAACCGCCGCGCAGCAGGTTTTTTTTGTCGATCATCACTGCGACGCCATGCAAGGCTTTCACCTCAGCACACCGTTGCCTGCCGCGGAGGCGGTTCGGTTACTTGCTTCCGCATGAGAACAGGTTCTCAGGGTTGTTTAACGAGAATAGTCCTCAAATAAGCAACAACATCCTCGATTTCCTGCGCCGATAATTGCTCCCCCCACACCGGCATCACCGGCGAACGTCCCATCGCCGCCCCGCCCACCGTGATGATCATGCGCTTGTAGTCATCGTTCTTGTCGCTCATGGTCAGGTTGGCGGGCGGCGGATCGAACAGCACCGAGGCGCGGCCCTTGCCGTCACCCTTCACGCCATGGCAGAGCACGCAGTTGGTTTTGAATACCACTTCGCCGCGGTGGGCGGAATCGCCGGTGATGCCGAGATAGGCCACCACATCGCTGATCTGCTCATTCGACAGTTCGTCTTCCCAGGGCGGCATGTAGGGCGATTTGCCGACGGCGGATCCACCCTTGCGGATGATCTTGTCGTAGTATTCCGGCGATTGCGGCTTGATATCCAGCGCCGCATTGTCGTAAAGCTTTGTGGCCTTGCCGACGCCATCCGCCCTGATGCCATGACATAGCGCGCAATAGGATTTGAAAACGATCCCCCCGCGGATGGCGGGTTTGGATTGCGCCGTCTTCACGTCCGCCCGGTCATCGGTGGCCGATGCGCCACCGGCGACCATGCCAAGCATGATCGCCATGAACAGCGTTTTGGCACGCATGTCCCTCATTCGACCTCGAGCTTCAACTGCATCTGCGGATGAATGGCGCACTCAATGTCGACGGTGCCCTTCTTGTCGAAAGTGACCGTGCGCGAATCGCCTTTCGGGAAGGAGCCTAGATCGAAGGTCTTCAGCTCGGACAGCGAAAAGATGTTATGAAAAAATGGATCGTGATTCTTGAAGCGAATCGTGTCGCCGGCTTTGATTTTGAATTGCTCGATCTTCTGCCCGTTGTTGATGAAGGTCTTGTTCTGCTGGCCGATCTCGTATTCCGCGGCATGCGACAAGGGCGCCCAGGCGACAAGCAGCAGCAGCCCGGCTTTCTTGAGGTGTGACATAACCATTTTGATATATCTCCTTTGAGGTCGGCTTAGTTAGGCAGCTTGGGCACGGCGACGGCCGTATGCTTTCCCGTGAGGGTCTTGAGGAAGGCCACCAGATCGGTCCTTTCCTGCGCGCTCAGATTGAGCGGCTTGATGTTGGGATCGAGGTTATCCTTCGCGTCGCCGCCCCGGTCGTAGTGATCCACCACCTCCTCCAGCGTCCTGTAGGCGCCGTTGTGCATATAGGGCGCCGTCAGCGCGATGTCGCGCAGGGTGGGTGTCTTGAAGGCGCCCTTCAGGACCTTGACCTTGCGGTGGGCGAAGCGTCCTTCATCCTCCATATCGCCGGTCTTCTTCAGGCCGATATTATGGAAGCCGTTGTCGACGAAATTGAAACCCTGATGGCAGGCCGCGCAGTTGGCCTTGCCTTCGAAAATGGTAAAGCCGCGCTTGGCCGATTCACTGATGGCGTTTTTGTCCCCCTTGCGCCATTTGTCGAAGGGGGCTTCGCTGGAAACCACCGTTCTTTCGAAGCTGGCGATAGCCTTGCCGATGGTCTGTTTGCTGATGCCTTCGCCGGGGTACGCTTTTTCGAACAACTCCTTATAGCCGGGGATGGCGGACAGCTCTTTCACCAGGTCGTCGAGATTCTGGTTCATCTCATCCGGTGACACGACCGGGCCGGTCGCCTGGTCCTCCAGGGTTGGCGCGCGCCCGTCCCACATCTGGATCCTGTTGTAGGCGGTGTTGAGCACGGTGGGCGTCGCCCGGTGCAGGGTTTTCATGCCGACGCCGATCGCCGTCGGCAGGCCATCGGACCAGGCCAGCGCCGGGTTGTGGCAGGTTGCGCAACTGATCCAGTTGGAGCCCGACAGGCGCGGATCGAAGAAGAGTATCTTGCCAAGCTCGACCCGGTCGGGTGTCATCTGGTTGTCGGCCGGTGCCGGTACGGTGTCGGGGCGCAGATATTGATCGCCTTCCTCCGTGCCGCCGAAGGGTGAATAGAAAAGGCTCGATACGCCGAGCGCGGCGGCGGCGATGACGCCTATCTGGTTTTTCCTGTGGGTTTTGGGGTGTTTCACTGCGGCTTCCTCCTGTGGAATAGGTGTTTTCAGAATCATCCTGAAAACGGCGGTGGCCTATAGCTTGAATTCGTCGACGACGTTGTTCAGATCCGCCGCCGACGAGTTCAAGGTATGCGCCAGATTGTTCAGTATATCGGTTTGGGTGCTGGTTTCTTTGCTCAATTCGAGCAGGCCGTTGATCGAGGCATTGATGCCGTTCACCGCCTTTTCCTGTTCGCTGATCAGATCCACTACCTCGATCATGGCATTGCTCATCAGGCTGGTTTGTGTGCTGCTGGTCGCGGTTTCGTCGGCGACGTTTTGCAGTCGCGTGATATTCTGATGCGCTTCCGTGACAGAGCTTTCCAGCAGCCCGACAGTCGTTTTCACGCTGTTGGAGATGGTCTCCACGGAGGTGGATATTTCTCCTGTGGCGTCTTCGGTGCGGCGCGCCAGGGCTCTGACTTCATCGGCCACCACCGCAAAGCCGCGCCCTTGCTCGCCGGCGCGCGCCGCTTCGATCGCGGCGTTCAGCGCCAGCAGATTGGTTTGGGCGGAGATGTCGCGGATGGTTTTGGTGATGGTGGTGATAGTTTCCGCCGCCCTGGCCAGGTTGCGCGTGCCCGCCGCGGTGTTTTCCATGCTTTGCTGGAAACGTTCGAAACTGATCACGGCTTCCCTGATCTGGGCGGCGTTTTGCTGCGCGCTTTCCGACGTTCCCCGCGCCTTTTGCACCACCTGCTCCAATTGTGCTACCGCCTGGCTGGTTTTGTCGAGCGCGGTGCTGATGTCGTCCTTGATGTCCTTGATGCTGCCGTGCAGCGTCGTCGAAACGCCATGAATTTGATCCGCGGTATGGGTGACATCCTGTGCTTTTCCCGTCAGATGGTCCGCGCCCTGGTATATCTTGCCGATGATGTCGTGCAGTTTATCCACGGTTTTCGACATGGCGCTGACCGTTCTGCCGATCTCGTCGTTGCCCATGCTCGCAAGCCGGCTGCGCAGATCACCCGCCGCCAGCGCCGCCATGGCGTTCTCCAGCAAGGACAACGGCCGGGTGACGAGACGCGCGGCGAAGAAGCTGACGATGAGCCCCAGCACGATGCCGATCCCCACCAGGACGCCCAGCATGACGATGACACGATGGCCTTCTGACATTTGTTGCGCCATCCGCTCAGTCAATGCTTTTCGCTCCTGTTCGACAAGCTTGCCCGACAGTTCCTCGACACGGTTCATGGCGCCGAGCATTTCCTTGGTCTTTTCCGTCGCCAGGGTGTCGTCGTTTGCCCGCGCGGCTTTGATTATTTCAAGCGCCGTGGGTTTCATGCCTTCCACCAGCTTGACGAGTTCTTCGACCTCGGGTTCGCCCTTCAGCGTGGCGCCCAGATTTTGGATATTTTCATCCAGCAGCGAAGTGGCCTTGATGGCCGACAGGGCGGCTCGGCGGATGTCTGTCGGTTCCTGGGCAGCGATGATCTGCGCCTGGGCTCTGCCCATCGCAAGGATCGCGACCTGTGCCTTGGCCGCCGCCTCGACACGCTGCTGCGATTCGCTGAGCGCCGTCTGTATGGAAATGTTCTGATGATAGATGGTGTAACCGCCAAACAGTCCGACGGCGGTGATGCCCAAAACAAAGATGCCGGAAAGACCGAGAATCTTCTTCTGCCAACCAATGTTGGCCAACCACTTTTCCAGCATATATCACCTGCTTTGTGCCGCTAATGACGAGTAATATATCGACAGATTCGTTAGCGGTGGTGTGTTCAAAAACTTTAGATGAAATTTGCAAAGGTCAAGAGCTTGTAAAGAGTGTATAAAACCGCGGGCGAAAAAAAGCCCCGCCATCGCTGGCAGGGCTTTTCAGATACAGATGGAAGCGAGTCAGGCTTACATCATGCCCATGTCGCCGCCCATGCCGCCACCCATGCCCGCGCCACCCTTTTCTTCCTTGGGCAGTTCGGCGACCATCGCCTCGGTGGTGATCATCAGGCCGGCCACGGAAGCGGCGTTCTGCAACGCGGTGCGGGTCACCTTGGTCGGGTCGATGATGCCCATGGCGAGCATGTCGCCGTAGGTATCGCTGGCGGCATTGTAGCCGTAGCTGGTGTCGCCCGCGGCGACCTTGTCGAGCACCACGGAGCTTTCGCCGCCGGCGTTGGACACGATCTGACGCAGCGGCTCTTCCATGGAGCGGCGCGCGATGGCGATGCCGACATCCTGATCGTGGTTGTCGCCCTTGAGGTCTTTGAGGGCGGCGATGGCGCGCACCAGGGCAACGCCGCCGCCGGGCACCACGCCTTCTTCGACGGCGGCACGGGTGGCGTGCAGCGCGTCTTCGACACGGGCCTTCTTCTCTTTCATTTCCACTTCGGTGGTGGCGCCAACCTTGATGACGGCGACACCGCCGGCCAGTTTGGCGACGCGCTCCTGGAGCTTCTCGCGGTCATAATCGGAAGAGGTCTCCTCGATCTGGGCGCGGATCTGCTTGACGCGGGCCTCGATGTCTTGCGATTTGCCGGCGCCGTCGATGATGGTGGAGTTTTCCTTGGTGACGATGATACGCTTGGCGCGACCCAGGTCGGTCAGGGTGGCCTTTTCCAGGCTCAGGCCGACTTCCTCGGCGATCACCGTGCCACCGGTCAGGACGGCGATATCTTGCAGCATGGCCTTGCGGCGGTCACCGAAGCCCGGGGCCTTGACGGCGCAGACCTTGACGATGCCGCGGATGGTGTTGACTACCAGGGTGGCCAGCGCCTCGCCTTCCACGTCTTCGGCGATGATGAACAGTGGACGGCCCGACTTGGCGACGCCTTCCAGTACCGGCAGCAGTTCGCGGATGTTGGAGATCTTCTTTTCGTAGATCAGGATCAGCGCGTCTTCCAGCTCGGCGCTCATGTTCTGCTGGTTGTTGACGAAGTAGGGGGAGAGGTAGCCGCGGTCGAACTGCATGCCTTCCACCACGTCCAGCTCATTTTCCAGGCCCGAGCCTTCCTCGACGGTGATCACGCCTTCCTTGCCGACCTTGGTCATGGCATCGGCGATGATGCGGCCGATCGCTTCGTCGGAGTTGGCGGAGATGGTGCCCACCTGGGCGATGGATTTGTCGTCGGTGCAGGGTTTGGAGAGCTTCTTCAGCGCGTCCACGGCGGAGATCACGGCCTTGTCGATGCCGCGCTTGAGATCCATCGGGTTCATGCCGGAGGCGACCGCCTTCATGCCTTCACGCAGAATGGCCTGCGCCAGCACGGTGGCGGTGGTGGTGCCGTCACCGGCCACATCGGAGGTGTGCGAAGCGACTTCCTTCACCATCTGCGCGCCCATGTTCTCGAACTTGTCTTCCAGTTCGATTTCCTTGGCGACGGAGACACCGTCCTTGGTGATGGTGGGGGCGCCGAAAGCCTTGTCCAGCACCACGTTACGGCCCTTGGGGCCGAGGGTGACTTTCACGGCGTTGGCCAGGATGTTGACGCCGCGCACCATGCGCACGCGCGCGTCATCACCGAAACGTACGTCTTTAGCTGCCATAATGATTGCTCCTTGAAAATTCGATTATTCGGTTAGCGGTAAAACGTCGGCTGACGGAATCAGCCTTCGATGACGCCCATGATGTCTTCTTCGCGCATGACCAGCAGTTCCTGGCCTTCGACCTTCACCTCAGTGCCGGAATACTTGCCGAACAGCACCTTGTCGCCCACTTTCACTTCCAGCGGACGCAGGTCGCCGTTGTCCAGGGCCTTGCCCTTACCCACCGCGACCACTTCGCCGCGAACGGGCTTCTCGGTGGCGCTATCGGGGATGACGATGCCGCCGGCGGATTTGCGCTCTTCTTCCAGGCGGCGGATAATGACGCGATCGTATAAAGGACGGATGTTCATTCGTTTCAGCTCCCTTAATGAAATTGACGGGCCGGCGCGGGTGCGCGGCCGCTAGGTTGAACACCGATCAAGAGGACTTTAGGGAGGCGCGGATTTATGTAAGTCCCCTTCTCCCGAGGGAGAAGGCTGGGATGAGGGGGAATTCAAGGGCTTGCCTCATGTTTTTCCCTCACCCTGGCCCTCTCCCAACGGGAGAGGGGGATTAAGTCTGCGCTTCCTTAGCACTCCCCGTCGGCGAGTGCTAACAATGATAGTCGGCAAAATTTCCGAGTCAAGGGGTTTTTGCAAAAAATCTCGTTCTTTAGGGCGCTTCTATAGATTCGATCAAGGTGCGAGGGCAAGGCGGAAATGCGCGAAAAAGCGGAGTGTACACGGAGTCTGCCGCTTCCCGGCCCCGCATTTTGAGCGCATTTCCAACGCCGCCCTCGCGGCTTCAGCGAATTTATAGAAGCGCCCTTTATCCATTGGGCCGAATACGGTATCTTTCTATAATGGCTGGAAAATACCACATCGTTCTGACCACCTGCCCGACTCCCGAAAGTGCTGAAACCCTGGCCAATGCCCTGGTGGATCGGGGGCTGGCGGGCTGCGTCAACATCCTGCCCGCGATGCGCTCTATTTATTACTGGAAAGGAAAGCGCGAGAGCGGCGAGGAGCATCTGTTGCTGATCAAGTCGCGGGTCGAGGCGTATACCGAGATCGAACAGACAATAATGTCCACGCATCCCTATGAACTTCCCGAGATTATCGCTGTCTCCATTGATGCCGGGCTGGACGCCTATCTGACCTGGATTGATGGTGCGAAAGAGAGAGATAGAGTGTGAATAGGCTGTTCGCCATAATGTGGCTTCTTGCCGCTGCCTTGACCATGCCGTCGGGTTATGCCGATGAGCCGGTGTCGTCGGGCGTCATGGGGGCGATTTCCTCCTTGGGCGAACGTCTTGGCTTGAAGAAAGCGGACGAAAAATTCCTCGAGCCCGACCGCGCCTTCGTCCTTTCCGTCGATGCCGTCAACGGCGGCACGGTGCGCGCGCGCTGGGATATCGCGGAAGGGTATTATCTATACAAGAATAAATTCGGCTTCGATCTGAAAGACGCGCCTGGCGTCAGTCTAGGCAAGTTCAGCGCGCCGCAGGGGCAGTTCAAGAGCGACCCCAATTTCGGCCAGGTGGAGGTTTATCACGACCAGGTCGTCATCAACCTGCCCGTGACGCGCGCTGCGGCGACGCCCGCCAATATCATGCTCGAGGCCCGCTACCAGGGTTGCGCCGACGCCGGTTTCTGTTATCCGCCGATCACCAGGCGGATCGCGCTGACCTTGCCCGCCGGCGCTTCCGCCTTCGCTCCGGCGGCCGACACCGGCGCTGCCGGTCTCCCCGAGCAGGATCGTTATGCCCGTTCGCTGGCGAGTGGCAACACGGCGCTGACCTTGCTCAGTTTCTTCGGCGTCGGCTTGTTGCTGGCGTTCACGCCCTGCATGTTCCCGATGATCCCCATCCTGTCGAGCATCATCGTGGGCCAGGGCGAGCGGGTTGGCGCACGCCGCGCCTTCACCTTGTCGTTGTCCTACGTGTTGGCGATGGCGGTGGCCTATACCGTGGCCGGTGTCTTGGCGGGGTTGTTCGGCGGCAATCTCCAGGCGGTGTTCCAGAATCCCTGGATCCTGGGCAGTTTTGCCGCAGTGTTCGTGCTGCTGGCGCTGTCGATGTTCGGCTTTTACGACTTGCAGCTTCCCGCGAGCTGGCAGGGCAAGCTGGCGACGATGAGCAACCACCAGCGCGGCGGCAGCCATGCCGGGGTGGCGGTGATGGGCTTGTTGTCGGCGTTGATCGTCGGGCCATGCATCGCCGCGCCGCTGGCGGGGGCGTTGATCTATATCGGCCAGTCGGGCGACGCGGTGCTGGGCGGCTCGGCGCTGTTCGCGCTGAGCCTGGGGATGGGCATACCGCTGCTGGTGATCGGCGCTTCGGCGGGCAAGCTGCTGCCCAAGGCGGGCGATTGGATGAACGCCATCAAGGCGGTGTTCGGTGTGATGCTGCTGGCGGTGGCGATCTGGATGCTGGAGCGGATCATCCCGGCGCAGGTGACGATGGTGCTGTGGGCTGTGCTGCTCATCATTTCGGCCGTTTATATGGGCGCGCTGGCCAAGCTCCCTCTCGAGGCCAGCGGCTGGAGCAAGCTGTGGAAGGGGACGGGGCTGGTGATGCTGATCTACGGCGGCTTGCTGATGTTCGGCGCGGCGGGCGGCGGCAGCGATGTGTTGCAGCCGTTGCGCGGCACGCAGTTCACCGGCGGCGCCGCGGGTATCTCTGCGGCGGAGCGTCCCTTGCCGTTCAAGCCCGTCAAGGGGTTGGCGGGACTGAACCGCGAGATCGCGGTGGCAGCGGCTTCCGGCAAGCCGGTGATGCTCGATTTCTATGCCGACTGGTGCGTGTCCTGTAAGGAAATGGAGAAAAAGACCTTTGCCGATGGCGGCGTGCGGCGGATGCTTGCGGATGTGGTGTTGTTGCAGGCGGATGTCACCGCCAATGATGCCGAGGATCAAGCCCTACTCAAGCAGTACGGGCTATTCGGCCCACCCTCGATCCTGTTCTTCGGCGCCGATGGCCAGGAACGCCGCGATCGCCGTCTGATGGGATTTCTGGAAGCGGATGAGTTTCGCGCCCATTTGTCGGCGGCATTGGCTATTTGAGAATAAGGCCGGAACGTGAAAAAGACAGCATTGATATTGGGCGCGACATTGCTTTTTGCGCTGGGCACCTGGGGCAGCAAATACCTCTATGGCGTGTTCGATGAGGTGACGCCCGAGGCTGTGGCGGCGGAAAAGCGCCCGGTGCCTGCCATACAGGGGTCCAATCCGGTTCGTCCGCTCTTCGCCTTGCCTGATATGGACGGTGTGTCACGCAATATCAAAGGCTGGGACGGCAAGGTGCTGGTGATCAATTTCTGGGCGACCTGGTGTCCGCCTTGCCTGCGCGAGATGCCGGCTTTCATCGACTTGCAGAAGAAATACGGCCCGCAGGGGTTGCAATTCGTCGGCGTGGCGTTCGATGACGTGGAGGCCATTCAGGGATTCCTGAAATCCTCCAAAATGCGCATCAACTACCCGATTCTGGTGGGAGAGGACGATGCCATGGTGATTGCCGAGCAGTATGGCAATGCGATGGGCGTATTGCCATACACCGTGATCGTCGACCGCAAGGGCCGGGTCGTCTACGGCCAGATGGGGGAGATGTCGCGGTCGCTGGCGGAACAGACCATTAAGCCCTTGCTGTAGCAGCTTCCACTGATTCCTGAGCAAAATTGGCGGCATTTGCGCCGAACTTTCGGCAATTTCCGCTGATCTGGACAAAATATCTTTTGCCGTGCAAAATGGCTCCTTGCCTGATTCGGGTGGAAGGGATACAAGATAAAAATGGCGAAAATACTCGTCCTGCATGGTCCCAATCTCAATCTGCTGGGAACCCGCGAACCCGAGCACTACGGCCGGGAGACGCTGGCCGGGATCAACGCGCGCCTGGAGCAGATCGCGCAGACGGCAGGGCATGCCCTTGTCAATTTTCAAAGCAACGCCGAGCACGCGCTGGTGGAGCGGGTGCATGCCGCCCAAGGTGAGGCGGTGGCGTTCATCATCATCAATCCTGCCGCATTCACACACACCAGCGTGGCGTTGCGCGATGCGCTAAGCGCCGTCGGCATACCATTCATCGAAGTGCACTTGTCGAATGTGCACGCGCGCGAGGCATTCCGCCGCCATTCCTATTTCTCCGATATCGCGGTTGGTGTCATCAGCGGTTTGGGCGCGCAGAGCTACGAACTTGCCTTGCAGGCCGCGCTGGCGCGGCTCGGCGACTAAACCTTGGATATAGATATTTTTTGGATCAACTATGGATATACGCAAAGTCAAAAAACTGATCGAATTGCTTGAAGAATCCGGAGTGGCGGAGATCGAGATCCGCGAGGGGGAGGAGTCTGTTCGCATCAGCCGTTACGGCCAGTCCGCCGCGCCGCTGGTGATGCAGGCCCCGGCATCCGCTCCCGTTCCTGTAGGTGCCGCAGCCGTGGCGGCATCGGTTGCCGAGGCCCCCGCACAACCCCCTTCAGGCCATGCCGTTACCTCTCCGATGGTGGGCACCTTCTACCGCGCGCCTTCGCCGGGCGCCAAATCGTTCGTCGAGGTCGGCGGCCGCGTCAATGTTGGTGATGTGCTGTGCATCATCGAGGCCATGAAGATGCTCAACCAGATCGAGTCCGACAAGGCCGGGGTGGTCACCGCCATCCTGGTGGAGAATGGCGAGCCGGTCGAATACGGCGAACCGCTGTTTATCATCGAATGAAAATGAACTTCCTTCAGGGCGCCTCTAAAAATCCGCTGAAGCCGCGATGGCGGCGTTGGAAATGTGCTCAAAATGCTCATGTACTCCGTGTACACTCCGCTTTTTCGCCCATTTCCGCCTTGCCCTCGCGGCTTGATCGAATTTTTAGAGGTGCCCTTCATGCTTGAAAAAGTCGTTATCGCCAATCGTGGTGAAATCGCGCTGCGTATCCTGCGCGCCTGCCGCGAACTTGGCATCAAGACGGTGGCGGTGCATTCCTCCGCGGACCGTGATCTGAAGCATGTGCTGTTGGCCGACGAGTCGGTGTGCATCGGTCCGCCCGCGTCGGCGCAGAGCTACCTCAATGTCCCCGCCATCATCAGCGCCGCGGAAGTCACCGATGCGGTGGCCATTCATCCCGGCTACGGATTCCTGTCGGAAAACGCCGACTTCGCCGAGCGCGTCGAGCAAAGCGGTTTCATCTTCATCGGGCCGCGCCCTGAAACCATACGCCTGATGGGCGACAAGATTTCCGCCATCAAGGCGATGAAGGAATCCGGCGTGCCCTGCGTGCCGGGCTCGGAAGGTCCGCTGGGTGACGACGAGGACAAGATCCGCGGACTGGCGCGCAAGATCGGCTATCCCGTCATCATCAAGGCGGCGGGCGGCGGCGGCGGGCGCGGCATGCGCGTGGTGCACAGCGAGGCGGCGCTATTGCAGGCGATCGCAATGACACGTACCGAAGCCGGCAATGCCTTCGGCAACGATACGGTGTACATGGAGAAATTCCTCGAAAACCCGCGCCATATCGAATTTCAGGTGCTGGCCGATCAGCACGGCAACGCCATTTGCCTTGGCGAACGCGACTGTTCCACCCAGCGCCGCCACCAGAAGGTGGTCGAAGAGTCTCCGGCGCCGGGCTTGTCGGAAAAACAGCGCAAGAAAATGAGCGAAGTCTGCGTCAAGGCGTGCAAGAAGATCGGCTATCGCGGCGCGGGCACGTTCGAGTTTCTGTATGAAAATGACGAGTTTTATTTCATCGAAATGAATACTCGTGTGCAGGTCGAGCATCCCGTGACGGAGATGGTGACAGGGATCGACATCGTGCGCGAGCAACTGCGCGTCGCCGCTGGCGAGCGGTTGTCCTATGAACAGAAAGACATCGTCCTGCGCGGCCACGCCATCGAGTGCCGCATCAACGCCGAAGACCCGGCCAACTTCATGCCGTCACCTGGTCTCATCACGCGCTACCATGCCCCCGGCGGCCCCGGTGTGCGCGTCGACTCGCACATCTATTCGGGCTATAAAGTACCTCCCTACTACGACTCCATGATCGGCAAGCTGATCGTCCACGGCGACACACGGGAATCCGCGCTGGCGCGCATGAGCAATGCACTGGCCGAGATCGTGGTGGAAGGCATCAAGACCAACATCCCGCTGCAACGCGACATCCTCAAGGATGCGGCGTTCATGGCGGGCGGCGTCAACATTCACTATCTTGAGAAGAAGTTGGGGTTGTGAGTGGTGTCACGTTGATAACCCTAAAAACCTCCGTTGGAACCGTAGCGAGAATGACTAAGGCGCTGAAGATGGATGAAAAAATTGCGAAATATTCCGCAGCCGTGGCCATGCGCTACGGTGAGGACAGATTTCGCGATTTTTTCGCGCAGATTCGGCGTATTAGGCATTCGCAGTAGGTTCCAACGGAGGTTTTTAGGATATATGCCCTGGCTGCAAATCAAGCTCGACGCCACCCCCGGCAACGCCCCGCAACTCAGCGATCTGCTGAGCGAGGCGGGGGCCGGCGCCGTGACTTTTCAGGATGGCTCCGATCAGCCGCTCTACGAGCCGCCGCCCGGCGCCACGCCGTTGTGGACGCAGACGCAGGTCGTCGGCCTGTTCGAGGCAGATGTGGATGTGGAGGCCGTGCTCGATCATCTGCGCGGCGCGCTGGGTCAGGCCGGGTTGGCCGGTTGCCGTGTCTCGCCGCTGGAAGACAAGGACTGGGAGCGCGCCTGGATGGACAATTTTCAGCCGATGCGTTTCGGCGAGCGGCTGTGGATCTGCCCAAGCTGGCGCACGCCGCCCGATCCGGCGGCGGTGAATGTCATGCTTGATCCGGGGCTGGCGTTCGGCACCGGAACACATCCGACGACGGCGTTGTGTCTGGAATGGCTGGATCGGCACGACCTCGCCGCTGGCGAGGTCATCGACTATGGCTGTGGCTCGGGCATCCTCGCCGTGGCCGCCGCCAGACTCGGCGCGCGGCGGGTGTGGGCGGTCGATCACGATCCGCAGGCGTTGCAGGCGACGATGCTCAACGCGGAGAAAAATGGCGTCAGCGAGATCGTCAACGTGGTGCTGCCCAAAGACCTGCCCGCAATGTGCGCCGACCTGCTCGTCGCCAACATTCTCGCTGGCCCCCTCGCCGAACTCGCACCGCTGTTTGCCGAGCGAGTGCGCCCCGGCGGCGGCATCGTCCTGTCCGGCATACTCGCCAGCCAGGCCGAAGAGGTCGCCCGGCATTACCGGCGCTGGTTCGTCATGGAGCCGCAGGCGGAACGGGAGGAATGGGTGCGGTTGTCGGGTGTAAGAATGGAAGTCGCCTGAAACACCGCGTGAAAGGACGCCGCTGTCGCCATGTATACCCTCTGTCCCCGCTGTAAAGCCGTCTTCAGAATCACCGCCGAACAGCTCGCCGCGAAACAGGGCAGGGTGCGTTGCGGCCAGTGCCGCGCGGCGTTCGATGCGCTGGAACATCTGGCGGACGACGCCAATCGGCTGACCGTCTCCCAGCCTGTAGTTGCCGCTCCCCCGCCGCCGCTCGCCATATCGCCCGCCGCCACGCCACTGATCGCCGCCAGGGAGGGCGAAGAAGTTTTCGATATCGTCCACGCTCCGCCCGTTGCCGCCGCCGAGCGCGTGTTGGCCGCCGGGGAAAAGCGCGGCTGGGCAGGCACGCTGGCCTGGGCGGCGCTGAACTTGTCGCTGATCCTGCTGCTGGCCGGGCAATACGTCTATTTCTATCGCGACGATCTGGCCCGTTACCCCGAGCTGCGGCCGGCCCTGGAGACGATGTGCGAAGTCATGGGCTGCGAGATTCCGCTGCGGCGTGATGTGAGCCGCCTCAGTTTGGTCAACCGCGATCTGCGCAGCCATCCAAGTGCGGCGAATGCCTTGTTGGTGCGAGCGGCTCTGATCAACAACGCGCCGTTTCCCCAGCCTTATCCGGTGCTGCAATTGAGCTTGTCGAACGTGGCGGGACAGACCGTGGCGATGCGGCGATTTCAGTCGTTTGAGTATCTTGGCAAAGACATCCCCATCAAGAAAGGCATGCTGCCGGGCAAACCGGTCGAGGTGACGCTGGAGCTGGTCGATCCTGGGCAGAATGCGGTCAGTTTCGAGTTTGCGTTTTTCTGAGAATGGCTTCTGGCCCGACCCTGCTCATCTCAGCGCTTTCATGAATTGATCAGCGGTGACGATAGAGCAGGCAAGCTGGCCGGCAAGGTTCAACAAGTCCTGGTCGCCGCTCACGAGATAATCGGCTTTGCCCGTGACGGCAAGCTGTAGGAATGGCAGATCGAAGGGGTCGCGGCATTCGGGCGTCGCAGGGAAACAGTATGCGGCGATTTTTTTTCATGCCAAGGGCATCATCAATGAGTTATCTCGATTTCGGCGTGGCGCGTCCGGCGACCGCCATTTCGGTCTTCCGCATCGCCATGATCCCCGCCAGGCACACCAGCACCGCCCCCGCCAGGCTCAGCGCATCCGGCATCTCTTCCCATAGCAGCCAGCCGAACAGCGCCGCGAACACTACCGAGCTATAGGTGAACGGTCCCACCAGCGCTGCCGGGGCGAGGGCATAGCCGCGCGTCAGCAGCAATTGGCCGCTGGTGGCGAAGATGCCCGCCACCACCATCAGCCCCAGCGCCTCCGGGCCGGGTGTTTGCCATCGCCATAGCAATGGCAGTGCCGAGACGATGACGCTGACGGTGCTGAAATAGAACACGATGCGTGTGGTCGGCTCGGTTTCCGACATGCGGCGGATATTGACCATGGCGAACGCCGCCAGCGCCCCGGAGGCCAGGCCGATCAGCGCCGCCGGGGAGAAGATATCCATGCCGGGCTTGAGGATCAGGGCGATACCTAAGAAGCCCACGATGATCGCCCACCACACATTGCGCTCCACTCGCTCATGCAGCCACAACAGGGCAATGAAGGGGATGAACAGTGGGGCGGTGAAATTGAGCAGCACAGCCTCGGCCAGATGCAGCTTGGCGATGGCGTAGAAGAAGCAGTACATGGCCGCAAGACCGGCCAGCGAGCGCGTCAGATGAGAGCCGAAACGCTGCGTCGCCAGGGCGCGCACCCCGCCGCGCAACAACCACGGCAGTAGCGCCAGCAGGCCGAAGAAATTGCGGAAGAACACCACCATTTCATTAGGCAGATGCGCCGATGCGGCCTTGATGACGGCGCCCATGGCGGCGAACATGAAAGCGGCGGCGATGGCGAGCAACGCGCCATGGGCTCGATTTTCGGGGTACATGTAAAGCCGCTCCGGGGCGGATCATTGGCCTTTGGGTAGTGTGCCGGTTTTTTTGCATGCCGGCATGGCAGTACGCTATTTTATGTCATCAAGCCGGCGGCAAATACATCCGCCCTCCGTCCTCTTGCTCGCTTGCGGGGAGATCGTAGCGGGGTGCAGCCGTTGGGATGGTTTTGCCGCGCACGCCTTTATCCACGGCCAATTAAAGGGTATCATTCCCCTTTTTCCCGAATTTCCGGCGGGTCTGCCCGCCTCGACTAGAATATGCACATCGGTCCTTACCATCTTCCCAATAATCTGATCCTCGCGCCGATGGCCGGGGTGACCGACCGGCCGTTCCGGCAGTTGTGCAAGGAGCAGGGGGCGGGGATGGCGGTGTCCGAGATGGTGACTTCCAATTCGCTGCTGTGGGGCAGCGCCAAGACGCTGCGCCGCGCCAATCACGAGGGGGAGACGGAGCCCAAGTCGGTGCAGATTGCCGGGGCCGATCCGGCGATGATGGCCGAGGCGGCGCGGTATAATGTGGACAACGGCGCGCAGATCATCGACATCAACATGGGTTGTCCGGCGAAGAAGGTGTGCAATGTGATGGCTGGCTCCGCCTTGTTGCAAAACGAGATTTTGGTGGGGCGCATCCTCGATGCCGTGGTCTCCGCGGTCGATGTGCCGGTTACCCTCAAGATCCGCACCGGCTGGGACAAAAGTCATCGGAACGCTGTGGCTGTCGCCCGCCTCGCCGAGCAGGCGGGCGTTCGGGCGCTGGCCGTGCATGGCCGTACTCGCGCTTGCGGTTACACCGGCGAGGCGGAATATGACACCATCGCCGCGATCAAGGCTGCCATCAGCGTTCCGGTGATCGCCAACGGCGACATCACGACGCCGGAGAAGGCCAGATTCGTGCTCGACTACACCGGCGTCGATGCCGTGATGATCGGCCGCGCGGCGCAGGGCCGTCCGTGGTTGTTCCGTATTGTCGGTCATTATCTGAAAACGGGCGAGCTGCTGCCCGATCCGTCCGTCGCGGAGATCCGCCAGATCATGCTCAATCACCTGCACCGGCTGTACGATTTCTACGGCGAGCGCACCGGCGTGCACATGGCGCGCAAGCACATTTCCTGGTATAGCAAGGGCCAGCCGGGCGGCGCCGCTTTCCGTCGCGCCGTCAACAAGCTGGAAACGATAGAGGAACAGCTCGCCCTGACGCGTGAGTTCTTCGATCGTCTGGAGAGTGGCGCGGACCTGGAGATGGCCGCATGAGCCTCTCGCCCGACGAAGGCCTGCCGCGCGCCAGGGAGCGCCGCAAACAGCCGCTTTCCTCTGCGGTACAGACCGCGCTGGAGCGCTATTTCGACGATCTGGACGGCCATCCGCCCGGCGATCTCTATGAAATGGTGATGAGCGAGGTGGAGCGCCCGCTGTTGGCGATGACGCTGCAATATACCCGTGGCAACCAGACCCGGGCCGCCGAGCTGCTCGGCATCAACCGTAGCACGCTGCGCAAGAAGTTGCAGCAGTACGGCCTGGATTAGCCAGGATTCTCCCGGTTTGGCCGGTGCCCGAACAAATCCCTTGTATTAACCAATCCGAGAAGTCTTTATGCAACACGACATCCCCGTCAAACGCGCCCTGATCAGCGTTTCCGATAAAACCGGCATCATCGAGTTCGCGCGCGCCCTACGCGAACGCGGCGTCGAGATCCTTTCCACCGGCGGCACCGCCAAGCTGCTGGCCGGCAACGGCATCGAGGTGATCGAGGTCTCCGATTACACCGGCTTTCCCGAAATGATGGATGGCCGCGTCAAGACGCTGCACCCCAAGATCCACGGCGGTCTGCTCGGGCGGCGCGGTGTCGATGATGGCGTGATGGCGAATCACGCCATCGGCTGCATCGACCTGGTGGCGGTGAATCTTTATCCCTTCGAGAAGACCATCGCCAATTCTGCCTGTACCCTGGACGACGCCATCGAGAACATCGACATCGGCGGTCCCGCCATGCTGCGCTCCGCCGCCAAGAATCACGCCGCCGTCACCGTGGTGACGGACGCCGCCGATTATGGCAGAGTGCTGGCCGAGATGGACGCCAATCATGGCGCCGTCACTGCGGCGACGCGTTTTTCACTGGCGGTGAAGGTATTCGAGCACACCGCGCGTTACGACGGTGCGATCGCCAACTACTTCGGCGCGATGCAAGCAAGCGGCGAACGCAGCCGTTTCGCGCGCACTTACAACGTGCAGTTCGCCAAGGCTCAGGATCTGCGCTACGGCGAGAATCCGCACCAGGCGGCGGCGTTTTATGTCGAGCGCGACCAGCGCGAGGCCAGCGTCGCCACTGCCCGCCAGCTTCAGGGCAAGGAGTTGTCGTTCAACAACATCGCCGACACCGATGCGGCTCTGGAATGCGTGAAATCCTTCGCCGAAGGCCCGGCCTGCGTCATCGTCAAGCACGCCAATCCCTGCGGCGTGGCGCTCGGCGCGACGTTAGGCGAGGCCTATGACCGCGCCTACGCCACCGACCCCACCTCCGCCTTTGGCGGCATCATCGCCTTCAATCAGACGCTGGATGCGGCGACCGCCAAGGCCATCATCGAACGCCAGTTCGTGGAGGTGATCATCGCGCCCGAGGTGGACGGGGATGCTCTGCCGATCCTGGCGGCCAAGCCCAATGTGCGGGTACTGGCCTGTGGCGCATGGGCGAGCGAGCACGTCGCGGGGCTGGATTACAAGCGCGTCACCGGCGGTTTGCTGGTGCAGGACCGCGATCTGGGCATGGTCGGCCGCGCCGATCTGAAAGTCGTTACCCGCCGCGCTCCCACCGAACAGGAAATGCGCGATCTGCTGTTCACCTGGAAGGTTGCCAAGTTCGTCAAATCCAATGCCATCGTCTACAGCAAGGACAACATGACCATCGGTATCGGCGCCGGCCAGATGAGTCGCGTCTACAGCGCGCGCATCGCCGCCATCAAGGCCGCCGATGCGGGTTTGACGGTCAAGGGTTCGGTGATGGCTTCCGACGCCTTCTTTCCCTTTCGCGATGGTCTGGACAGCGCCGCTGAAGTTGGTGTCACCGCCGTCATCCAGCCCGGCGGTTCAATGCGCGATCAGGAGGTGATCGACGCGGCGAACGAGCACGGCATTGCGATGGTGTTTACCGGGATGCGGCATTTCAGGCATTGATTTTGCCTTGTTGAGCTTCTTCGAGACGGAGACCCAAAACACCGTTTTTTGGAACAGGTTCTAAGGAAGCGCTGATTTATTAGCGCTTCCGCGCGGCACATGGCAGTGCCGCCATTTTCGATGGCGCCAAGCCATTGAACATGAAGAAAAGCAAAAATCACATTTTTGCTTTTCGTGCGCTGAAAATTCCAGGATGGAATTACTCAGCGTTTCCCTAAGGAGGAGTCCATAATTGATCGCCTTTCTCGAAGCCCGTCGCGCCGGTCTGTTCCGCCGCGAGCATATCCTGCCTAACCTGCTGGCGGGGATTACGGTGGGCATCGTGGCGCTGCCATTGGCGATGGCGTTTGCCATTGCATCGGGGGCGAGGCCGGAACAGGGCATCTATACCGCGATTTTCGCTGGTATCCTGGTTTCACTGTTCGGTGGCAGCCGGGTGCAGATTGCCGGTCCCACCGGCGCGTTTATTGTGATTCTTTTCGGGATCAGCGCCAAATACGGCGTCGACGGCCTGCAAATCGCCACCCTCATGGCAGGTGTGATTCTGGTGGTGATGGGGATGGCGAAGCTCGGCGGGATCATCAAGTTTATTCCCAGCCCGGTAGTGGTGGGATTTACCTCCGGCATTGCGGTGATCATCTGGGTTGGGCAGTGGAAGGACTTTTTCGGATTGCATCCGGTGGAGTCTGGCGGTCACTTTCACCAGAAGGTGTTGCATCTGATCAATGCCTTTCCCACCCGGCGACCACGGGCCTTGCGCTCACCGGATTGTTGCTGGTGATTTTCTCCCCTAAATATTTGAAACGCATCCCTGGTCCGCTGGTGGCAATGCTGGTAGTGACCACGTTGCAGGCGATATTCCAGTTTAAAGGGGTGGAAACCATCGGCAGCGCTTTCGGTGGCATACCGCAAGGGCTGCCTGAATTCAAAATGCCGGAGATCAGTTTTACACGTATCGTAGAGTTGATTGGCCCGGCGTTGACAATCGCCATGTTGGGCGCCATCGAATCCTTGCTGTCGGCGGTGGTGGCGGACGGTATGACTGGCGTCAAACATAATTCCAATCAGGAGCTGATCGGCCAGGGCGTGGCCAATATGGTGACGCCGCTGTTCGGCGGTTTCGCCGCCACCGGAGCGATTGCCCGTACGGCGTCGAATATCAAAAATGGCGGCAACAGCCCTCTGGCGGGTATCGCCCACGCTGTGGCGCTGTTTCTGATGTTACTGGTATTGGCGCCTTATGCGGCGCATATTCCGCTGTGCGCGCTCGCCGCGATCCTGTTTGTGGTCGCCTACAATATGAGCGAGATGCGTCATTTCATCGGTCTGGTGCGCGACGGCCCGCGCAACGACGTAATCGTGCTGCTGATCACTTTCGCGCTCACCGTGTTCGCGGATCTGGTGGTCGCGGTCAATGTCGGCGTGATCCTCGCGGCGCTATTGTTCATGAAGCGCATGTCGGAATCGGTTCGTATCGAAGACATTACCGCGGGGGAAGTCGAGACCGCATTGCCGGAAGGTGCCCAGGGCGGCCTGCCGCCGGGTGTGCGCATCTATTCCATCGACGGCCCATTCTTCTTTGGCGCGGCCGAAACCTTTGAGCGTACCCTGGCTGGATTGCATGAGGATGTGAAAGTATTGATTATCCGATTGGGGCGTGTGCCGTTCATCGACGCCACGGCGATGCATGCCTTCGCTGAAATGATCAAGCTGTTTCAGAAACGCCGCACACGCATCATCATTTGCGAGGCCAACGAGCGTGTCACCTATAAGCTGACTCAGGCGCACATCATCGAGCAGCTGGGGGAGGGGAATGTCTATCCCGACCTTGCCTCGGCGCTTGATGCGGCACGCGCTTCCGGTGTTTGATGGGATCCGTAACGATGGGCGTATAGCTTGGTGAATTCCGCGCCGAGGAAAAAAATCTGGTGTCTCGCGACATTTGACAAAAACAGAGGATACGACGCAGACTACCCACACGAAGGTCTGCACATCTGCGGGCGTTTCAAGGCATGGCTAGCCCTGAAGGGGTATTAGGAGAGAGCATGGCTACACCCCAAAAAATCCAATTCATTTCCACCTCGGAACTCCATTTCGACCCAGAAAATCCACGCTTCTATCGCCTCAATGACCCAACCTCCGTTGATGCCGTTATTGAAGAGATGTTTGACGACGAAGGGGTTCAAGAGCTGATGCTTTCGATCGGCCAAAAAGGCTATTTCGAGGGAGAGCCGCTTCTGATTTCCGCCGACGAGAATGGAAAGAGGATCGTAGTAGAAGGCAACCGACGGCTTGCTGCCACAAAGCTCCTCAACGGAGAGATTACCCCTCCAAAGCGTCGTAGCACCAGTGTCAAGCTCATACGGGACGAGGCACAACATATACCGCCCACTGAGCTTCCTTGCATCGCCTATCCAACCCGGCGCGAGGTGCTGCGCTATCTCGGCTATCGCCACATTACTGGCATAAAGCAGTGGGATTCCCTATCAAAGGCTAGATATCTGGCCCAGCTGCGGGATGAATTTTATCCTGATCTGGAAAAGCCAAACCAACTAAAAGCTTTGTCTAACGACATCGGGAGTAAACCGGAATACGTTGGAAAATTACTTACTGCACTATCACTTTACCAGCGCGCCGAAGACAAGAAGTTTTTTGATCTCCCGATTCGTGCCGAGGACATTGAGTTTTCCTACCTCACCACGGCACTCAATCGCAAGCCGATATGGGTTTGGCTGGGACTGGAGAGCCCTACCGACATCGAGATGCCCAACCTTAAAGCGGATAACCTTAAGAGTGCTTTTGCTTGGATGTTTGCTAAAGACCAGCAGGGCAGGACGATTCTGGGTGAATCACGCAACTTGAAAGAGCTGGCTTGTATTGTCGAGAGTGGCGACGCTATACAAGTTTTGAAGGATACGGGGCGCCTATCTGAAGCTTTTCTTTATACCGATGGCCCGCAAACCGCGCTTCAAACTGCCATGGGACAAGCCGGTGAGCGTATCCGTGTAATTTGGAACATGCTTCCAAAAACAAGACCGTTCTCAAAGGCTCACGCTGATATGGCTGAAGAGCTATTTGATAGTATTCGTGATGTGCGCAACCACATCCGAGAAAAGATGGAAGAAGAATAATCCATGCTAGAAAATTTGGAGACACCTCCGAGCGGATCGGATATTTTTTTATGGTGCGACTTTGCGGAATTACGCGCTCTAATCCACCCCGACCGTTGTTTCTCTCGAGGCGATTTAATTAGTTTGGAGAATCGATCACAAAGTCTTGACGATGGTTCCGATACGGAATCGCGGTGGCGAGACATCATCAACTTTGCCGGAATTCGCAAGCTTGAGTTCAAGGAGGATTATCCATTCTCAATCTCCGAAGATGAAGACACACTTATTTTGGAAAATAATGGTGCAGTGGCTCACCGGCTATATATTGGGCTGCTGATATCCGCATCCATGCGACATCTACCCAATACCCGCAAGGGCGAAGTTGCTAGAGCCTTTGAGGAAACCTGTTTCGCCGTATTCTCAAGTCTGATGCCAACGGGTTCCGAAGTTCGCGCAACGTGGGCAGGTGGTGGGGCAGAAGCTCCTTATAAGGGGCACTTGTATGAAAAGCTGATTCAAGTTGCTGCCGATATACGCTGCACAGCAAACATAAAACCCTCCGATTTTAAGCCTAACAACAGTGGCGACGGCGGTATTGATTTAATCGCCTGGCACGGTATGGCAGATGAGCGCGAGGGCATTCCTATCTCCTTTGCCCAATGTGGCTGTTCGCGGGAAGACTGGAAATTTAAGCACATGGAGGCCTCGTGGTCTATGCACAGCAGGAAGCTCCCTGTGATGCATCCATGGGCTAACTATTACTTTTTACCTTTGGATTTACGGGGATTCGATGGTGACTGGGCTCGCAAGAGCGAAATTGGCCAAGCAATTATAGTTGATCGTCTGCGCATCATGCGGCTTTCCGAACAGTATGGCCTCCACGCAACGCTACCGCCCATGGCGTTCGTTGATGAAGTGTCATCCATGATGTACGCCTGAAATCAATCCCAAATCTCCGGCAATGCGCGTGCCACAGCTTCAAACAAGGGAGGAGGCACTGCATTGCCAACCACTGTGTAGCGCATGTTCAAGCTTCCCGGCGCTGTGTCGGGAAATTTCAGATCACCGAAACCTTGAATTCGTGCTGCCTCCCGATAGGAAAGACGCCTCGCTCGACCCTCATTCGCAAATTGCCAAACATTGTGCTCCAATTTTTTTAGTGGCGGGCTTGAGGGGTGAAGCGGCATGTGGCGCGGGTTGGCTACGATAGTCTTGGATGTTTGCTCCCAACCACGCCGCCGATCACGAGAAAGGTAGTACCAATGAAAATCCAAATCGTAAAACTCACCCTCCGGCCACTCGGGTAGGTCGCCAATGGCTTCCCGTATGGTGGTATGGGGCTGCGCCCATCCAGCTCCATGGGTGGGCTGGGGGAATTCATACTCTAATCCCAGATCGTCACGCAGCCCGACGATGAAAATGCGCCGCCGCTCTTGCGCGACGCCATAGTCGGCGGCATTCAAGACTTTTGCCTTGACGCAGTAGCCCTCCCCGGTAAAAACCCTTAACTGGTCTTCCAGCAAATGGCGATAATTCTTGCGCACCATGCCTGAGACGTTTTCAACGATAAAGGCCTTAGGGCGTATGGAAGAAAGCGCCCGTGCGAATTCCAGATACAAGGTGTTGATGCGCCGTGAAGGGTCGCGCACCCCTCCCTGGCTGAAGCCCTGGCAAGGGTAACATCCCACCAAAAGCTCCGATCTGGGGAAGGTTGTAACTTTGGACACATCCCCCAAAATATAATCGGTGGCAGGATGGTTGGCGAGATACACATCCCGCGCATAGGCGAGCTTGTCATTAGCCATGACCACCTCAAACCCGGCCGCAACTACCCCTGCGTCCGACCCGCCACATCCCGAGAATAACGAAACCGCTGTTGGCATAGTGGTTTTCTCTTTAAATTTGTTTTATTAGTTAGTGTTGTTTGCGCAGTCTGACAGCCTTGGCTATGCGTTTCACGCATGCAGAAACATCATCGTTGATTTCATGTTCCCATAGTCGGATAGGCTGCCAGCCCAATTCACTAAGTTTCCGGTTTGTGTCCTTGTCCCGTGCCATATTACGTTTTAATTTCTCTAACCAGTACTCCTTGCTGGATTTGGGGGTATGCCCATGCAGCGGGCAACCATGCCAAAAGCAGCCATCCACGAATACCGCTAGCCTTGCACGCACGAAAACTATATCTGGCTTGCCAGGAAGGGAAGCACCGCAGTGTAGTCGGTAACGCATCCCCTCTGCCCATAATGCCTGCCGTAACAGCATCTCAGGGCCTGTGTTTTGGCCTTTAATCTTCGCCATCAAGCGGCTACGCTGCTCTGGGGTAAGTTTATCGCCCATATTTGAATTATACTGTCCGCATAGGTGTTTGGCGGCATTATTTTTGACGGAATAATGATAATGCTACTATTTCTCGCGAAACCATTTGGGAGCGCGAAGCCTGTCCTTGGGGAAAGTCCAAGTCCCTCAAACAGATGCGGATTGTGGCGGCAAGTATACCCAAAGGGCGCAAGTGCCTTCGGCGGCTCGGGCAGTCCTGCGTTCACACCAACGCTACCACTACCCTATCTGGCCTCAGCGCTCGATGCGGTGCGTGATTCAGGTGTTTGATGGGATCCGTAACGATGGGCGTACAGCTTGGTGAATTCCGCGCCGAGAAAGAAGATCTGCGCGGAATAGTAGACCCACAGCAGCCCTGCAATCGCCGATCCCGCCGCGCCGAAGGCAGAGGTGACGGGGGTGTTGGCGAGGTAGAGGGCGATCACTGATTTGCCGAGGGTGAACAGCAGTGCGGTGAGCGCAGCGCCGATCCAGACGTCCTTCCAGGCGATATCGATGTCGGGCAGCAGTTTGTAGATGGCGGCGAACAGCACTGTGATGGCGCCGGAAAACAGGACAAAGTTCAGTACCGCTACTACATGGGTCTTTTCCGGCAGTAAGTCGGTGTGTTGTTCGATCGCGGTAAGCGCGGTACTCACTGCGAGCGATGCCAGCAGCAGCA
This sequence comes from Gammaproteobacteria bacterium, assembly GCA_033717875.1. GTDB lineage: Bacteria > Pseudomonadota > Gammaproteobacteria > Ga007554 > SBBG01. The sequence continues at coordinate 42,531 of JADDKJ010000013.1, read as the reverse complement.
GGCCGATGATCACAATCATGCCGAACGATAACAGCCGCGTTTCGATCATGTCCAGCATGCCCCTGCTCGAAGGTGCCCTGACGCCCCAGATGTGATCCAGGCTGTTCTTGAGTTCAACGAAGACTGTGGTTGCGGTAATGAACAATGTGGCCAGACCCACAATCACTGTGACAAGCCCTGCCATGGGGTTACGGGCGCTTTCGATAATCGCCTGGATGGTGGTGGCGCCCTGTTTGCCGATCAGCCCCTGAATCTGGGCGACGAGTTGTCCTTCTGCCGCCTGTTGGCCATAAAAGACGCCAGCGATTGTGATGACGATAATCGACAGTGGTACCAGCGAAAACAGGGTGTAAAACGCTAGCGCCGCGCCCATGCTGGGCGCCCGGTCGTCGAGCCAAGAGAAGAAGGTGTCGCGCAGCAGGCGCCAGATTTCGTGGTAGGGCATAGAGGGGATTATAGATCATTCGTGCGTTCAGATGACCTGGAATAGCCTGATAGGTTATCCTTGCACATCTATAATACAAATGGCTTTTTCTGACCGCATAGGGTACGGCGGCGGGTGTTTATGCAAGGGCGGGATAATGAAAGTTTTAACCATTGGTAACGGCGGGCGTGAGCATGCGCTGGCGTGGAAGGTGGCGCAGTCGGCCAGTGTGGAGCAGGTGTATGTCGCGCCCGGCAATGCGGGTACGGCGCGCGAGCCGAAGGTAGAGAATGTAGCGATTGCGGTGGATGATATTGCAGGGCTGCTGGCCTTTGCGCGGGACAATGGCATCGGGTTGACCATTGTCGGCCCCGAAGTGCCTCTGGTGTTGGGGGTGGTGGACGCCTTCCGCGCTGCCGGGCTGCGCTGTTTCGGACCCACGCAGCAGGCCGCGCAATTGGAGGGATCGAAGGCCTTTGCCAAGGACTTCATGGCGCGCCATGGCATCCCCACGGCAGCTTATGGCAAATTCACCGATGTGACAGAGGCCATCGCCTATATCCACCAGTTAGGCGCCCCTTTGGTGGTCAAGGCCGATGGGCTGGCGGCGGGCAAGGGCGTGATCATCGCCCAGACCGCTGCACAGGCCATCGATGCGGTGCGCGATATGCTGGCGGGCAATGCCTTTGGCGCGGCGGGCCATCGGGTGGTGATCGAGGAATTCCTGCAAGGCGAGGAGGCGAGCTTTATCGTCATGGTGGACGGTGAGCACATCCTGCCACTTGCCACTTCGCAGGATCACAAGGCGCGCGACAACGGCGATCTCGGCCCCAACACGGGTGGCATGGGCGCCTATTCCCCTGCCCCGGTAGTGACGCCGGAAATCCATGCGCGCATCATGCGTGAGGTGATCGAACCCACGGTGCGCGGTATGGCGCAGGAAGGCACGCCCTATACCGGCTTTCTCTATGCCGGCGTGATGATTGCGCCCGACGGCAGTCCCAAGACACTGGAATTTAATTGCCGTTTTGGCGACCCGGAGACCCAGCCGGTGATGATGCGGCTGCGCTCGGATCTGGTGGCATTGTGCGAGGCGGCGCTTGATGGGTGCCTGGATCAAGTGCAGGCTGAATGGGACCCGCGTCCCGCGCTGGGCGTGGTGCTGGCGGCGGGCGGTTACCCGGACGATTATCGCAAGGGTGATGTGATCTTCGGCCTCAACAAAAGAGAACCGGACGACAGCAAGATCTTCTACGCCGGCGCTATGGAAAAGAATGGTGATGTCATCACGGCGGGAGGGCGGGTGTTGTGCGTCTGTGCGCTTGGCGCCAGCGTCACCGAGGCCCAGATGCGAGCGTATGACCTTGTGAAACAGGTCTCCTGGAAGGGTATGTATTACCGCACCGATATCGGTTATCGCGCCATGGTGCGCGAAAAACCTTGAATTTTTGGCGTCTCAAACAAGCCGCGCGTGAACTGCGCAAGGGCGGGGTCATCGCCTATCCCACCGAGGCAGTGTATGGCCTGGGGTGCGATCCGCTTAATGCGCAAGCGGTGCTGCGCCTGCTGACGTTGAAAGACCGGCCCATGGAAAAGGGGCTGATCCTGATCGCCAGCGATTTCCAGCAACTTCAGCCATTTATCCGCACGCCTGACTCGGCCACTCTAGAGAAAATCCAATCCACCTGGCCTGGCCCGGTGACCTGGCTGCTGCCCGTCAAACCCGAAACCCCGGTCTGGCTGCGCGGCACGCACGACACGCTCGCTGTGCGTGTCACCGCTCATCCGCAGGCGGCCGCCCTGTGCCGGGCGTTCGGCGGCGCGATCGTCTCCACCAGCGCCAATCCCGGAGGGTTCCCGCCCGCGCGCAATGCCTTGCAGGCGCGCCGCTATTTCGGCGACACTATCGACGACATCCTGCCCGGCAAGGTCGGCTCTCGCAGAAAACCCAGCGAGATACGCGACGCCGCGACGGGCAGGGTTGTACGTGCGGGATAGATTCGCGATGCACCAACAAGATCAGGATATAACGTAATGAATAAACCCGACATCAATGCCGTCAAAGCCTATTTGCTCAATCTCCAGGATCGCATCTGCAAGGCGTTGGAAGAAGAGGACGGCGCGGGTCGCTTCCGGGAAGACCGCTGGGATCGCCCCGAAGGCGGCGGCGGTATCAGCCGGGTGCTGGCCGAAGGTGCGGTTTTCGAGCAGGCGGGGGTCAATTTCTCGCATGTCTTCGGCGACAAGCTCCCGCCATCCGCCACCGCGCATCGTCCCGAACTGGCGGGGCGCAAGTTTCAGGCGGTGGGGGTGTCGCTGGTCATCCACCCGCGCAACCCCTATGTGCCCACCTCGCACGCCAATGTGCGCTTTTTCATCGCCGAAAAAGAGGGCGCCGAGCCGGTGTGGTGGTTCGGCGGCGGTTTCGATCTCACGCCGTATTACGGCTTCGAGGAAGACGCGGTGCACTGGCACCTCATGGCGCGCGAAGCCTGTCAGCCGTTCGGCGAGGATGTCTATCCACGCTACAAGAAATGGTGCGACGAGTATTTCTTCCTCAAGCACCGCAACGAGCCGCGTGGCATCGGCGGGCTGTTTTTCGATGACTTGAACGAGGGCGGCTTTGCGCGCAGTTTCGGTTTCATGACCAGCGTCGGCGACCACTATATCAAGGCCTACCTGCCCATCGTCGCGCGCCGCAAGAACACCCCCTACGGCGAGCGCGAGCGCGACTTCCAGCTCTACCGGCGTGGGCGCTACGTGGAATTCAATCTGGTTTATGATCGCGGTACGCTATTCGGCCTGCAATCGGGCGGGCGTACCGAATCCATCCTCATGTCTCTGCCGCCGCTGGTGAAGTGGCGCTATAACTGGCGCCCCGAGCCGGGCACGCCCGAGGCGAAGTTGTATGAGGTATTTCTCAAGCCGCGGGACTGGCTGGCGGGGTAGCTTTACGTGTCTCGATAAACCCATATTTCTCTGTTGCGGATAGTTAATGGACATAAGCAGTTGTTGCGGCTTTCATTTTTCAGGTCACAGGACAACCCAAATGTAACTGTGGCGCAAGAAATAAGACGCCATTCGGCGCAATAAGATCGCGCTCTACGCCAGCTCAATCGTCGATATCGCTTCTGCGCAAATCGATACGAACGGCTTCGAAGAGAGCTGCCCGGTCGCTTTGCGGCGGATAAATCCACTCCGTGTTGATCAGCCGTTTCAGATTCTTGCCTTCGACGCCTGTGTGGCGCACCTGGCGTTCCCATCCTTCGGTGAAAAGGGCATCCTTGGGGCCGAGGTCGAGGCATGTGACGTAATCCGGTTGACGATAAGGCAGCGGTGTCAGCCCGAGAAGATCGCGGGCGGCATTGTGTCCGGCGACTTTGCCCATGAGTATTGCGTGCTGACAGGACATCGGTGCCACATGCTCGCCATCGACGTGGGCGTGGGCGATATCCCCGGCGGCATAGAGGTGCGTCACGCCCTTGACTCGCAGCATGCTGTCGACATGCAGCCGTCCAAGTTTGTCCAGTGTGGCTTCTGACATTACCTGCGCGAGCCCGCTCGCGCGCAGGCCTGCCGTCACGATTGTCGTGCGCGTCTCGATCCGTTCTCCGTTCCCCAGCCAAACGGCGCCGGGTTCCACGCGGGTCACTCGCGCGCCGAGGCGTACGTCCACCCCTTGTGCACGCAGCGCCGCTTCGATGTGAGGACGCGGATTCGCGCCGAGATCGGGCCCGATGACATCCGCGATCTCCACCAGGATCACGCGGCCCGCCGCTGCCCGTTCCCGGCCCCAGAGCACGACAAGGCGGCTGCGTATTTCGGTGGCGAGTTCGACCCCGGTGAAGCCCGCGCCGATGATGACGAGAGTGTCACTCCCGCTTGCGGCGGATGTCCGCCCGAGGCCGGTCAAATGTTCGTCTAACGCGAGCGCCGCTGCGTAGGTGTCGATATTGAACGAATGCTCCTTGATCCCTGGCGCCGGCAAGGGTCGCAATTCGCTGCCGGTCGCGAGGATAAGGCGATCATAGGCGATTTCGCAGTCGTCGCCGAGCGCGATTCGCCGGAGCGAAGGATGTACGGCGACAATGTCCGCTTCGCGGAAGAGTACGCCGGCAAGATTGAGCATCGGCGGGAGTGGAATGTGCATTTCCCGAGGGTTTGCCTCGTAAAGGCGTGGACGCACGGTGAGGTATGGATCACGCGAGACGAGGGTGACGGACGCCCCTTTCGTCCCTCGGACAGAGAATGCGCGCGCCGCCGCGACAGCCGCCCACAGCCCGGCGAAGCCTCCGCCAGCCACGATGATTCGAGTCGAATTCATATCACGAGAAATATTTCTTGAACCACTGAGAACACGGGGAAACGAGGATCATGAAATCTCCGCGCCCCCGCGTGCTCCGTGGTCAATGCCTTCACGGCTTCATGCCGTCAGCATGCGCAACCGACTGCCTTTTTCATGGCTTCGCTCATCGCACCGGTTTCCACCGGCAAGCCATTGGCCTGCCACGCCGGGAAGCCGCCTTCCATCTCCGCCACTGGCACGCCGCGCCGCGCGAATTCCAGCGCCGCGGCGGCGGCGAGATGGCAGGCTTGCGAATAGCAATAGAACACGTTGAGGCGGTCGCGCGCCAACTCCACCTTGGCCCAGTCGCTTTTGGGCAGATTGATCGCGCCGGGGACGTGGCCTTGTGCATAGGCGTCCGGCTCGCGCACGTCGATCACGTTGACTTCGCCGCTTTGCAAGCGACCCGAGAGTTCATAGGGGCCGGTGGTGAAGGCCATCTTCGCGGTGAAGTAGCGTTGGGCGCCTTCGATGTCGTGTATGCTCATGTGCGTGTCTCCTGTTCGTTGGATGAAATGTCGGGCATATACCCGATGCCGCTAGCGTAATGGATCGTCCCGCGTCGATAATGGGGGTCGGCGGAATAACACTTATTGCGGAATGGCATGAATGATTCGACCGATCATTTGAACGACCTCGCGGTCTTCGTGCGCGTGGTGGAAGAAGGCAGCTTCACGCGCGCGGCGGAGCGGCTGGAGATGTCCCAATCGGTGGTGAGCAAGTGCGTGTCGCGGCTGGAAATGAGCCTCAAGACGCGATTGCTGCAACGCACTACGCGCCGCTTGAGACTCACCGAAGGCGGTGAGGTGCTGTATCGCCGCGCGCGCTCCGCGCTCGAGGAAATCGCGCAAGCGCAGGCCGAGGTCGCGCACTTGCAAGGCGAGCCTGCGGGAAGGTTGCGTGTGACATGCCCGCTCGCGTATGGAATGATGCATGTCGCTCCCGCGGTTGTGGAGTTTCTCAAGCGCTGGCCGAAGCTCTCCGTGGAGCTGGACATGAGCGATCGTCGCGTGGATTTGCTGGAAGAGGGCGTCGACGTGGCCATACGCGTGGGCTGGCTTGCACCCAGTTCGCTGGTGGCACGCAAGCTCGCCGAATATCCTCTGGTGCTGTGCGCGAGCCCCGACTATCTTGCGCGTCATGGCCGCCCGCAAGCGCCGCACGACCTTTCCAGTCACAATTGCATCCTCTACACCCTGAGCGATGCGCCGCGCGAATGGCACTTCACCACGCCCGACGGTACGGCGCTCAAGGTGGAAGTGCGCGGCAATTTCGATGTCAACAACGGTGCGGCGCAAGTGCAGGCGGCCTTGGCGGGACTGGGAGTGATCCACATCCCGGGCTTTTACGTGACGGAGCACATCGAAGCGGGCCGCCTCGAACACCTGCTTACCGCATACGATACCGTCACGGTCCCCGCGCACGCGCTTTATCCCGCGCGGCGCTTTCTGCCGCTCAAGGTCAAGGCCTTCGTGGATTTTCTAGCGCAGAGGGTGGCGCAGGGTATGGCGTGAATGTTGTTCGCGAATCAGGTGCCCATCAGTCCATTCCCGGCGCGCACTCTCCCTGACATGGTATGCCGATCCGCTCGCGTTTTTCTCTAGACCCGCGATCCAGCCGCAGCGCCGTCAGCGTCCCGCCCCACACGCAGCCGGTGTCGATGTGATGGACGCCTTGTGTGTCGCAGATGCCCAGCGTCGACCAGTGGCCGAAGACGATCTCCATGTCCGTGCTGGCGCGGTGCGGGACGGCGAACCAGGGGAAATAGCCGGGTGGCTGGGTGCCGGGCGGACCTTTTTCCCTTAGCGCCAATCGTCCCTGCGCATCGCAGTAGCGCATGCGCGTGAGGCAGTTGGTAATGAAGCGCAAGCGTTCCCAGCTTCCCAATGCGGGCGACCATTGACCGGGGGTGTCGCCATAGATGGCGGCGAGATAATCATGATAATCGGCCCCGCGCAGCGCGGCTTCCACTTCCACCGCACAGGCGCGCGCCGTGGCGAGATTCCACTGCGGCGGCAGGCCGGCGTGGATCATGGTGATGCCGAGGTTTTCATCATGATGCAGCAGGGGTTGGTGACGCAGCCAGTGCAGCAATTCGTCACGGTCCGGCGCGTTCAGGATGTCGTGGAAGGTGTCCTTGCGCCGCGCCTGGGCATGGCCGCCAGCCACGGCCAGCAGATGGATGTCGTGATTGCCCAGCACCGTGATCGCGCGCTCGCCCAGATTCCGCACAAACCGCAGCACCTCCAGCGAGCGCGGCCCGCGGTTGACCAGGTCGCCGGCAAACCACAATCGGTCATCGGCGGGGTCGAAGGAAATCGCATCGAGCAGGGCCAGCAGATCGTCAAAACAGCCTTGCACATCACCGATGGCATAAATCGCCATGCCTTGTCGACGCCCTCAGTTTTCGGTCAGGCTGCGCAGCATCCAGGCGGTCTTTTCATGCACCTGCATACGCTGCGTGAGCAGATCGGCCGTCGGCTGGTCGTTGGCGCGCTCCACCGCCGGAAAGATGGAGCGGGCGGTGCGCACCACGGCCTCCTGACCTTCCACCAGCAGGCGTATCATCTCGCCGGCTTTGGGTACGCCGGTGGTCTCCGGTATCGAGCTCAGGCGCGCGAATTCGGTATAAGTGCCGGGCGCCGGGAAACCCAACGCCCGGATGCGCTCGGCGATCAGGTCCACCGCCAGCGCCAGTTCGTTGTATTGGGTCTCGAACATCAGGTGCAGGGTCTGGAACATGGGGCCGGTGACATTCCAGTGGAAGTTGTGGGTCTTGAGGTAGAGCGTGTAGGTGTCTGCCAATAGACGGGACAGTCCTTCGACTATTTCGGCGCGGTCCTGTTGCGAAATGCCTATGTCGATGTTCATGGGATACCTCCTGTTGCATGGGTGACGATAACCGTATCGGCAGGGTTCTGATATTATGCTAATTTATCGCTTACAGCGACAGTACTTCCGCTATGAACATCAGTCGGGTATTGATCATCATCGGCGCCGTTCTGGTCGTCGTGGGATTGCTGTGGCCGCTCTTGCAGAAAGTCGGTCTTGGCAAGCTTCCGGGCGACATCGCTGTAGAGCGCGATGGTTTCCGTTTCTATTTTCCCATTGCGACATCCATCATCGTGAGCCTGGTGCTCAGTTTGTTGTTATGGTTATTCTTCAGGAAGTGACATGAATTCATCATCATCCGCTGTGTCGATCGAGCTGCTCAAGCGGCTGGAGCCCTTGGCGTCACTGACACAGGAGCAGCAGGAGCATCTGGCGGCGAAGGCCGCAATGGAGCACGTTGCGGCAGGTGAAATTCTTTTTCGTGAGGGCGAAACGGATCGGAAGATGGTTTATCTGCTGCGTGGCGAGGTTCGTCTCGAATCATCGCAAACAGGCGGACAACAGCGCGTGCAAGGTCTGCTGGTGGCGGCCGGCGAGTCATGTGCTCCGCTGGACAGGGAGCAGCCACGGCGCTCTACGGCTATTGCCGTAACGGATGTGGACGTGATCCGCCTGGAGAGCGGTCTGATCGAGTCCATGCTGGCCTGGAGCCAGTTCGCCTCCAGGGAACCGGAGATCATCATGAGCGAGGAGGGCGTGCTGAATGTCGACAAGGCGCGCTGGATAGCCAAAATCTCGCGCGCGCCGGTGTTGAAATATCTTCATCCCGCGAATATAGAAAAGTTTCTTGACCAACTGGAGCCCGTCCGGGTGAGCGCGGGAGATGTCGTCATCCGCCAAGGCGATGCGGGTGATTACTGTTATTTCATCGACGAGGGCATGGCGCTGGTGACCTGTGTCAAGGATGACGAGAGCGAAACCATCGAGCTGGCCGAGCTTGTCGAAGGCGATGGTTTTGGCGAGATGGCGCTGATTTCCGGGCAGCCGCGCAACGCGACCGTATCGATGACGACCGACGGCGTGCTGTTGCGTTTATCCAAGGCGGATTTCGTGCAGTTGCTCAAGGAGCCCCCGTTGCAGTGGGTGGCGTATGAGCAGGCCCAGACGTTGATCGCAAAAGGCGCGCAATGGCTGGATGTGCGCACGGCATCGGAGTTTGCTCATGCGCATCTGCCGGGCGCGATCAACATTCCCGGCCAGGATTTGCACCGGCGGATGCGAGAGCTGGACCGCGCCCGCGTCTATATTTGCTACTGCGACACAGGGCGGCGCAGTTCCGCGGTGGTTTCGATATTCGGGCAGTATGGTATCCGGGCGCATGTGCTGCAGGGTGGGTTGAATGGCGTGCCGAGGGAAGGGCTGGATACCGCAGTGGGGGCATGACGGCACCGCATTTCTCGATTGCTTTGTGATGCGGTACGACTAAGGAACCTCTGAATAATTCAGAGGTTCCGCGGCACAGGGATGTGCCGGCTCTGAGAATTCCAGGATGGAATTATTCAGAGCTTCCTAAACAATCAGCAAAATCGCCGCATACCGCGACGCCTTGCCAATGGCGATGAACAGCAGCGCCAGTCCCGCGTGGATGCGCAGCCAGCCTGCCGCGACGCACAACGGATCGCCAACGACCGGCAGCCAGGAAAACAGTAACAGTGGGCTGCCCCATTTTCGCAGGTACTGCGCCGCCCGGCGCAGTTTTTCGTTTTTCATCTCCTGCGCCGGATAACGCCAGGCGATCAGCCGGCCCATGCCCCAGGAGATCATGCCGCCCAGCGTATTACCCAGCGTCGCCACACCAAACAGCGTCAACGGATCATGGCTGCCGTTGGCGGCGAGCCAGGCCAGCATCGCCTCCGAGCCGCCGGGGATCAGCGTCGAGGCGAGCATGGAGAGCAGGAACAATCCCCACAATCCCCATTCGTTGAGTATTTCCAGCATGAATTTTTTATGGTGAGTAGAAAAAAAGCGGCCGAAGGCCGCTTAGGGATACTGCAAGGTGTTTTTATTGTGAGCCGTATTTCACAGTTCACGAAGGGGTATAATGTGCGAGCAAATCTAAACTACCCTGATCATGAAAGTCAAGAGATGCTGTTTACCGGCGCCATGATGTCCTCTACGGAATCCGTTGGCCGGGAAGTCGTCACGGTGCGTCATTTCGGACGCCAGGACTACGTGCCGGTGTGGCGCGCCATGCAGCAATTCACTGAGACCCGCACGGCGGATGCCCAGGACGAGCTTTGGGTGGTCGAACACCTGCCCGTTTACACTCAGGGCATGAACGGCAAACCCGAGCATCTGCTCGATTCCGGCGGCATTCCCGTGGTGCAGGTCGATCGCGGCGGTCAGGTGACCTACCATGGCCCGGGTCAGGCTGTTATTTACCTGTTGCTCGATTTGCGCCGCCGCGGCTGGGGCGTGCGGCGACTGGTGAGCCTGATGGAGCAAACGGTGATCGAGTTGCTGGCGGACTATGGCATTTCCGCTCGTGCCCGCGCCGATGCGCCGGGTGTTTACGTGGCGGACAAAAAAATCGCCGCGCTTGGCCTGCGGGTGCGTCATGGGTGCACCTATCACGGCCTGAGTCTCAACGTGGCGATGGATCTGGAGCCGTTCCGGCGCATCAATCCCTGTGGTCATGTGGGCATGGAAGTGACACAGGTGAGCGATCTGGGCGGGCCGGACGATCTTGGCGCGGTGTCCGAGGCGCTGCTCAAGGCTTTACAGCGGTATCTGGGGTAAAATATCCAACTTACGCAAGCAGCGGAATTCCAATGACTACTCCCGACATCGACGAACCCGCAATCCAGTTTCCCAATCCATTGAAGGGCGAATCCAAGGTCGCGCGCATCCCGGTCAAGGTGGTGCCGGCGGTCAGTCCGCTGAAGAAGCCGGCCTGGATACGCGCCCGCTCGCCGAACAGTCCGGAGGTGGCGCGCTTGAAGGATGTGCTGCGCGAGCACAAGCTGCACACCGTGTGTGAAGAAGCCTCCTGTCCCAACCTGGGCGAATGCTTTGGCCATGGCACGGCCACCTTCATGATCATGGGCAACATCTGCACGCGGCGCTGCCCGTTCTGTGATGTCGCGCATGGCAGGCCCGGTGCGCTCGATGCCGACGAGCCGGAAAATCTGGCGTGCACCATCGCGGCGATGGGGCTGCGCTATGTGGTGGTCACTTCCGTCGATCGCGACGATCTGCGCGACGGCGGGGCGGGGCATTTCGCCGCCTGCATCCAGGCGATACGCCACCGTGCGCCGAATACCCGGCTGGAGATCCTGGTGCCCGATTTTCGCGGGCGCATGGATATCGCGCTGGAGGTTCTGAACGCCAATCCGCCGGATGTCTTCAATCACAATCTGGAGACCGTGCCGCGCCTCTACAAACAGGCCCGTCCCGGTTCCGATTATGCCTGGTCACTCAGCTTGCTGCGGCGCTTCAAGGCCGCCCATCCCGCCGTTCCCACCAAGTCCGGCCTGATGCTGGGCCTGGGAGAAACACTCGAAGAGGTCGAGCAGGTAATGATCGACCTGCGCGCCCACGATTGCGACATGCTCACGCTAGGGCAGTATCTGCAACCCAGCCAGCATCACCTGCCCGTAGCGCGCTATGTTATGCCCGAGGAGTTTTCGCGCTTGGCCGAGCTGGGCGAAAAGATGGGCTTCAGCAACGTCGCCAGCGGTCCGATGGTGCGTTCTTCCTATCATGCCGATCTTCAGGCAGCCGGGGAGAGAGTGGAGTAGCTCCTTTCTATTCTCCTGACATCATGTTGTCAGGAGCGGTGTTGTACAGTGGCAAAGTCGTTTGGCAGTAGCTACTTTCGCATTTTCTCAATTCATGGAGGATAAGCAGATGGATAAAGTACAGCATTTTGAAATCCCGGCCGATGATGTCGCTCGCGCGAGAAAGTTTTATGAAGGCGTGTTCGGATGGAAAACCATGGAATTCCCCATGCCCGGCATGCTCTATGTGGGACTTCACACCGGCCCGGTGGATGAAAAAAACATGTGGAAAGAGGCGGGTTTCATCAATGGCGGTATGTTCCAGCGCAGTCCGCAGTTCCCCGTACAAGGCCCGGTGGTTGCAATCACGGTTGAAGACATCGACGCATCGCTTGCGCAAGTGAAAGCCGCGGGCGGCACCGTTGTGATGGAGAAGATGGAAATCGCCGATATGGGGCTCTACGCGTATATCAAGGATACCGAGGGCAATATCATTGGCGTCTGGCAGAATTTGCAGCCGATGGCGTGACCGTGGTTTGGAACACTTCATGTAAGGAGGGATTCTCCATGCTTGACCATATCGGGCTTGAAGTAAGCGATTACGAAAAGAGCAAGGCGTTCTACAGAGCGGCGCTCGCGCCATTGGGTTATGAGGTGGTGATGGAATGGGAGGGGTACGCAGGTTTCGGCGCGGGTGGCAAACCCGACTTCTGGATCAATGGCGGTAAAGCAATTACACCCCGGATTCACGTCGCGTTCGCGGCCGCCAATCGTGCCAAGGTGAGGGAGTTTTACGCCGCGGCGATGGCCGCAGGCGGTAAGGACAACGGCCCGCCGGGCATACGCGCCATGTACCATCCCACTTATTACGGAGCCTTTGTGCTCGATCCCGATGGTCACAATATCGAGGCGGTGTGCCACGCGCCTGAGTGACCTGCATTCGTGCGTCGTGCCGACCGCTTGTTCCAGATCATCCAGATTCTGCGCCGCCGCCGGGTGACGACGGCGCAGCGTCTGGCCGAGGAACTGGAGGTATCGGAGCGCACTGTTTACCGGGACATGCAGGACCTCATCGTCTCCGGTGTGCCCATCGAGGGCGAGGCGGGGGTGGGTTATGCGCTGCGGCGAGGGTACGATCTGCCGCCGCTGATGTTTACCGAGGACGAACTCGAAGCCATGGTGCTTGGCGCGCGCATCGTCGGCAGTTGGGCCGATGCCGCGCTGGCCAGGGCCGCCGGCGATGTGCTGGTCAAGGTGGATGCGGTACTGCCCTCACGGCTCAAGAACCGCCTGACCGATTCGCCGCTCCATGCGCCGGATTTTCATGTGCCAGGGGCGGTGACCGCGGCGCTGGGTGATTTGCGTGGCGCCATTGCCAGGCAGTGCAAGGTATTTCTTTCGTACACGCGAGCGGACGGTCAGAAATCGCAGCGCATCATCCTGCCGCTGGGGCTGTTTTATTGGGGGGCGACATGGTCGCTGGCCGCCTGGTGTGAATTGCGCGACGATTTCCGGCACTTCAGGCTGGATCGCGTCGAACGGTTGGAAGTTCTCGATGAGCAATTCGGCAACCAGCCGGGACGGACCTTGCAGGATTTTTTTCAGTTTGTCGGCAGCGAGAAGGGCACGACATGAAACAGCGTTGTGAATGGGCGAGCGCGGGTTCGCCGGAGATGGTCGAGTACCACGATACCGAGTGGGGCGTGCCGGTGCATGACGACCGGTTGTTGTTCGAGTTTCTTATCCTGGAGGGGGCCCAGGCGGGCCTGAGCTGGTCGACGATACTGAAAAAACGCGGCAATTACCGCCAGGCTTTCGACCATTTCGACGCCACGAAGATGGCCCGTTACGACGACAGCAAGATGGCCGCCCTGCTGGCCGACCCCGGTATCGTGCGCAACCGGCTCAAGGTCGCCGCCGCGGTGCAAAACGCCAAGGCGTTTTTGGCCGTGCAGGAGAAGTTCGGCAGCTTTGATAGCTATATCTGGAGTTTTGTCGGCAGCCATCCCCGCCAGAATTCATGGCGGATGCTGAAGGAAATTCCCGCCAAAACCGCCGAATCCGACGCCATGAGCAAGGACTTGGCAAAGCGCGGTTTCAAGTTTGTCGGCTCGACCATCTGCTACGCCTTCATGCAGGCGACGGGGATGGTGAACGATCATACCGTGGATTGTTTCCGTCACCATGCCTGTCAGTGACGCCTATCTCGACTACGTGCGCGACCAGTTGCACGGCGTTGGCCGGGTGACCGTCAGGAAAATGTTCGGCGGGGCGGGCTTGTACCTGCAAGACGTGATGTTCGCGCTGATTGCCGAGGACATCTTGTACTTCAAGGTGGACGATACCAATCGCCCCGATTTCGAGGCGGCGGGCATGAGACCATTCAAACCGTTCGACGGCAAGGCTTACACCATGAGTTATTACCAGGTACCCGCCGAAGTGTTGGAGGACGCGACGGAGCTGCGTGTCTGGGCCGGCAAGGCACTGCGCGTTGCGCTGAGCAAACCTCGTGGCGCCAGGAAAAGGCGTGGTTGATCCGGTTGGCTTACCCCGCACATTTCCGTGATCATTGCCAATAGCGGACCAGGGCGAAATCGAAATACCCCGTTTTTGCGTTGCGGCTTCTTCCCGCCATGATGAGCCTGAGCTTGCCATCCACCGATTGCTGGGGTACGACCGCGAAGGCCACGTCCTCACCGGAGCGCACCGGAGTGAGCACCACCCCACCCCAGCCAAAGCCGTTGTCGATCGAACCGTTGTCGTTGCGGTAACGGACCATGGCAAAATCGTTGTCCGTGCCATTCGAGGCTGTGCCCACGGCAACGATCTTGCCGTCGCCTTGCAAGGCGATGGCATAAGCCGACGCCTTGCCACCCTGGCCGGGGCGTGTGGTTGTTTTGCCGTCAGCCGAGAACGAGGTGTCCAGGTTGCCGTCGGCATTGTAACGGGCAAGAGCGAAATCCGTATTGCCTGAATCGCTCTCGACATTACCGGCGGCCACGATGTTGCCGTCCTGCTGAATGGCGATGGCCAAAGCGCCGCTGTTTTTTCCGGATGCGATAGTCGTAGTGACGGCGCCGTTGGAGCCAAATGAGCTATCCAGTGTCCCGTTGGGTTCATAGCGGGCCAGCGCGAAGTTGCTGTTGCTGCCGTCACCGGCGTATCCGGCCACCACGATCTTGCCGTGCTGGAGGGCGATAGCCCGGGCGATGCTGATGTTGCTGCCGATACCGATGGATGTCGTGACCTTGCCATTGGCATTGAAGGTGGTGTCCGGTGTGCCATTAGCGCTGTAGCGGGCCACGGCAAATTTTGCCTGAGTCAGGTTCGTTCCGAAAATAATCTCCTTGGTCTCGGCCGAATCAGAAAAAATGTAAGCCTGTCCTGCGCCTGTGGTGCCGCTGAACCCCGCTACAATGATGTTGTTGTTTGAGTCAAGCGCGAGCGCGTAGGAGACATCGTTCCCGCCGAAATCGGTCGTTACGATGCCATCTGTATCGAATGAGATATCGAGGCTGCCGTCGGGATTATAGCGGGCCAAGGCAAAGTCATTATTGCCGCTGCCATCCCCGACAAAGCCCGCGACGACTATTCTGTCTTGGGAGTCGATGGCCATGGCGTGTGCCATGTCGTGCTGGCCGATGTCGGTTATGGCGATGCCTGCATTCCCAAAGTTTGTATCGGGAACGCCGTCCGCTGTATAGCGAACCAGCGCGAAATCCCAGTTGGTACACTTCCCAGTGGTTGAATCTTTGCTGCCACAGGCCGAGCCAGCGACCACGATCTTGCCGTCCTGCTGGAAGGCGACGGCCCTGGCTTCGCTTGATCCCTCCGATGAAACCTGGGTGGTCACGGCAACCGCGCCAATTCCACTTCCACCCCCGCCCCCGGATCCTCCTGTGCCGCCACCCCCACCAAAGCTGTCATCCACCGAACCGGATTTGGTCGTGGTGAAACTCCAGGTATAGTCATTGACCATTGCGATGCCGGAGGTGTCCATTACGCCAGCCTTGATGGTGACGGTATAGGTTGTGTTGTGACTCAAAGGAGGGGTGGGCGCGAAGACCACGGAGTTCGTCGCTGCGTTGAAGAAGAGCGCGCCAGCGACGGGGGAACCGTTTGCCGTGACGATTACGTTGGTGCTCGTAAATGCTGTGGCATTCATCGGCTTGGAAAAGATGGCGGAGATAACGGCGTTTGCCGGAACATCGGCGCCGGAGGGGCTGTGGAGCAGAACGCCAGGAGCGGAGCCCGGTGGCGAGGACGGGCCACCACCTCCTGAGCCGCAGGCGCTTAATAGGCCCGCCAGCAGGATCAGTCCAATACCCATATTTCTTCGCATCGTCAGCCAGCTCATGCTGTTTTCCCCATGAAAATCCACGATGCCAGCGTGTCATCCCTTTGTCGCCGGGCTTTGCCCTATCCTACCTATTCCAGCATAAAAATGGCAACAATTTGCGCCGGATGTGCATGGTGCAAGGGTGACCTAATCCCTCTCCCTTGGCCAGGCAAAAAAGAGGATAGCCACTCCCAGCCCGCCAAGCAGCCAGGCGGCCAGCGGTGCGCCGGCGAACAGGGGGGAGGCATTGCCGTCCAGCCCCTCGATGAGGGCGGCGCTGACGATCAGCGCGCCGCCCGCCACGGCGGCGAAGGTGCGGCGGTTGGCGCGTTTGATTTCGTTGCGGATCGCGTGCAGTTCGTTGGATTTCCACTCGGCTTGCAGCTTGCCGTCGCGTGCCTGTTGCAGGGTGTCGTGGACCAGCGTGGGCAAGCGCGGGAGCTGTTCCGCCCAGCGCGGGGCCTGCTGGCGCAGGGTCTTCCAGAAGGCGCGGATGCCGAACTGTTCGCGCATCCAGCGTTCCAGGAAGGGTTTGGCGGTGGTCCACAGATCGAGGTCGGGGTAGAGTTCGCGTCCCAGCCCTTCGATATTGAGCAGCGTCTTCTGCAATAGCACCAGTTGTGGCTGCACCTCCATGTTGAAGCGCCGCGCGGTCTGGAACAGGCGCAGCAGCAGGTAGCCGAAGGAGATGTCCTTGAGCGGGCGCTCGAAGATCGGTTCGCAGACGCTGCGGATGGCGGCCTCGAATTCATCGACACGGGTGCCGGCGGGCACCCACTCGGATTCGACATGCAGTTCAGCGACGCGCCGGTAGTCGCGGTTGAAGAACGCCAGCAGGTTTTCGGCGAGATAGCGCTGATCCCCGGGGCTGAGCGTGCCCATGATGCCGAAGTCCACGGCGAGGTAGCGGCCCTGCGGCGAAACGAAGATGTTGCCCGGGTGCATGTCGGCGTGGAAAAAGTTGTCGCGGAACACCTGGGTGAAGAAGATTTCGACGCCCTTGTGCGCGAGCTTGCCCAGATCGATGCCCTGCCGCCTGAGCGATTCGATGTCGCTGATCGGCGTACCGGAGATGCGTTCCATCACCATCACGTTGCGGCGGGTGTGGGGCCAATAGACCTCCGGGACGTACAACAGATCGGAATCGCTGAAGTTGCGGCGCAGTTGCGAAGCATTGGCGGCCTCGCGCATCAGGTCGAGCTCGGCGAGGATGGTTTTTTCATACTCGGCCACCACCTCGCGCGGGCGCAGCCGCCGCGCTTCTTTCCAGTAACGTTCGGCGAGATCGGCCAGAATGTACAGCAGGCCGATGTCGCGCTGGATGGTTTTTTCGATACCGGGGCGCACCACTTTGATGACGACCTGCTTGCCATCATGAAGGCGTGCGGCGTGAACCTGGGCGATCGACGCCGATCCGAGCGGCGTTTCGTCGAACTCGCTGAACACTGTGGCAATCGGCGCGCCATAAGCCTGTTCGATGAGCATGCGCGCCTCCAGGCCGGGAAAGGACGGCACGCTGTCTTGCAGGCGCGCCAGTTCCTCGGCGATGTCGGGCGGCAGCAGGTCGGGACGGGTGGACAGCGCCTGGCCGAATTTGACGAAGATCGGCCCCAGCTCTTCCAGCGCGCGGCGGATTCGCACCGCGCGCGGCGTGCGTGTGTCGCGCAGCCAGTGCCAGGGGAGAAGATAGAGCAGAAAACGGAACGGGCGGAACAGGTGCGTGGCAAGGATGATCTCGTCCAGCCCATGCCTGACCAGGATGCGGTTGATGTGCAACAGGCGCAACGCCTGGCTTGGGCGGATCACGCTGCGTTCCCTTCGCCGTTTTTGCGCCAGGTTTGCAAGCGGATCACCCGCGCTTCCAGCCGGTCGGTATCGCTGCGCAGTGCATCGACGCCCGCGAGAAACTCTTCCACTTCATCGCGCTTGGGCAGGTCGCGGCTTTCTTCGTGCAGGTATTCCACGGCATCGCGGCTCAGCGTGTCCGCGGCGCGCCGGCTCCAGCCCAGGATGCCGCGCATCGCGTTGCCGGCCTGGTGTGCGATCACGTCCCCCGTCAGCCGCGAGAGCTGTTCCTCCCAGTCGATGTCGATGCCGTCGAGGATGGCCTTGAAATGCTGGCCCAGTTCGATATCGCCGCGAATCTCCACATCGCCGGAAAACAGCGTGCCCTTTTCCTGTTTCGCCAGCCCCAAACGCACCAGCGAAATGGGCGTGCCGCGCAGCAAGGTATCGGCGGCGGTCTCGTGCCCGTCCAGCAGTTTCATGCCTTGCGCGTGGGGCAACAGGTAAAGCGTGATATCCAGGCCGCGCAGCTCGATGCCGATCACTTTGCCGGACAGCGCCGCCAGGCGCTGGAGTGTATCGGAGTCCAGCCTCAGGTAGCGGTTCAGGGCGGATTCGAGTGTCGAAAGAATCAGTGCGGGTATTTGCATGGATTTTCTTGCGAAGTAAAACTCAGTTCGCAACCCCGCCTTTCTTCTCCAGTATCTTCAATCGTTCCCAGGCCGGATTCTTGCTGGCCCACACCGGAATCTCGCTCGACAGGTTCACCGCCACACGCGCCCTGCCGCCCTTTATGCCGGAGGTGTACCAGGCGTCATAGCTGGTTTCCAGATCGCAGCGGCTGATCGTCCAGCGCTCCAGTTCATGCACGGCGACAGGCTTGGCGCCCGCCATTTCCAGTAAGGGCGGGGCGGACAGCACTGTTTCTTTCACCTCGATGTTCTCGGCGCATGCCGGAACGCGGCGCGATTCGGCTTCATGGATCAAACCAACGACGGTGCGCTGCATCTGCGCCGTGCTCCAGCTACCGGCGAATCCCGGCACCACCCGCTCGTCGGCGGGAACGCGCTCCACGTCGTTGGGATTCAAGGTCTTGAATGTCCGTTCTCCCTGGAAAATCGCACACGCCGATACCAGCAGGGAGAGCGCCACGGCCAGCGCGCGGTAAATGTTTCGCTTGGTCGGATGCAGCATAAGAGCCCTTCAGTCCGTTACAGTTTATATCCCCGATGCAGCGCCACGATACCTCCCGCCAGATTGAAGTATTCGCAGCGACCGAAGCCAGCGCGCTGCATCATGGCCTTGAGCGTTTCCTGGTCGGGGTGCATGCGGATCGATTCCGCGAGATAGCGGTAACTGGCGGCGTCATTGGCGATGAGCTTGCCCATCAGCGGCAGAAGGTTGAACGAATAGACGTCATAGACAGGTTTCAGGCCAGGCGCGACGGGCTTGGAAAACTCCAGCACCAGCAGTCGCCCGCCGGGCCGCAGCACGCGATACATGGAGCGCAGCGCGGCATCCTTGTCGGTGACATTGCGCAGGCCGAAGGCGATGGTGACGCAATCGAAGTGGTTGTCTGGAAACGGCAGGCACTCGGCGTTGGCCTGAACGTAATGGATGTTGCCGACGATGCCGCGATCCACCAGACGTGAACGCCCGACACCGAGCATGCTGGCGTTGATGTCCGAGGCGATGACGTTGCCGGAGGGACCGGCCTTGCCTGCCAGCAGCGTCGCCAGGTCGCCCGTGCCGGAAGCCAGGTCCAGAATGCGCTGGCCGGGCCGCACGCCGCTCATCTCGATGGCGAAGCGTTTCCAGAGACGGTGGACGCCGAACGACATGACGTCGTTCATCACGTCGTACTTGGCGGCCACCGAGTCAAACACCCCCGCCACCTTGCGCGCCTTTTCCGCCACCGGTACACGCTGAAAGCCGAAGTGTGTGGTGTCTTGCGTTTGATCGGGCTTGTCCAAAATCGCTACCTATTTATGTTGATGACCCGCCTTGTCGAGCCGGGTCAGATATTCCTGCCACAGGGCTTCGTGATTCTCGCCCAGGTTGTACAGCACATTCCATGAGTAGAGGCCGGTATTGTGCCCGTCGTCGAACACCAGGCGCACGGCATAATTGCCCACCGGCTCGATGGCTGTGATGTTCACGTTTTCCTTGCCCACCTGCAATACTTCCTGACCCGGCCCATGGCCGCGCACTTCCGCCGACGGCGAATAGACGCGCAGATACTCGCACGGCAGACTGAAGTGTGCGCCGTCGTCGAAGAAGAGTTCGAGCATCCGCGATTTCTGGTGCAGGCGGATGTCGGTGGGTCTGGGGTGGTTGTCCAAGATGAATTCCTGAGTCAAAAATCCTGCAGGGTGCGCCCTGCGTTTTTTACCGTTTTTTTAAAGAATATACCTGCTCAAATCCTCATCCTTCGCCAGTTTCGCCAGGTGCTCGTCGACATAGGCGGCGTCGATTTGTATCGACTGCCCCGCTTTATCCGGGGCCGTGAAGGAAATCGTTTCCAGCAGCCGCTCCAGCACCGTGTGCAAACGGCGCGCGCCGATGTTTTCGGTGCGTTCATTGACTTGCCAGGCGACTTCGGCGAGGCGCCGGATGGCGTCCTGGGTGAAGGTCAGCGTAACGCCCTCGGTGGCAAGCAGGGCGCGGTATTGTTCGGTGAGCGAGGCGCTGGGTTCGGTGAGGATGCGCACGAAATCGTCCACCGTCAGCGCCTCCAGTTCGACGCGCAGCGGCAGCCGTCCCTGCAATTCCGGGATCAGGTCCGATGGCTTGGACAGATGGAACGCGCCCGAGGCGATGAACAGAATGTGATCGGTGCGCACCATGCCGAATTTGGTCGACACTGTGGAGCCTTCCACCAGCGGTAGCAGATCGCGCTGCACGCCTTCGCGCGACACGTCCGGGCCGCCGTGCTCGCCGCGTTTGGCGATCTTATCGATCTCATCGATGAAGACGATGCCGTTCTGTTCCAGGTTCTGCAACGCCTGGAGCTTGATTTCCTCATCGTTGATGAGTTTTGCGGCTTCTTCGTCGGCCAGCACTTTCATCGCTTCCTTGATGCGCATCTTGCGGGTGCGGGTGCGTCCGCTGCCGAGGTTCTGGAACAGGCTCTGCAACTGGCTGCTCATATCTTCCATACCGGGCGGGGCCATGATCTCGACACCGACCGGCGCCATGCTCACATCCACCTCGATCTCGCGCTCGTCGAGGTCGCCTTCGCGCAGTTTCTTGCGGAATTTCTGGCGCGTCGACGAGGCTTCCTCGGTCGCGGGCGCGCTGTAGCCCACGCTGCGCGCCGGAGGCAGCAGGATGTCGAGGATGCGTTCCTCGGCGGCGTCTTCGGCGCGATGGCGCACCTTGCGCATCTCGCTTTCGCGCATCATCTTGATGGAAATTTCCGTCAGATCGCGGATGATCGATTCCACGTCGCGCCCGACATATCCCACCTCGGTGAACTTGGTGGCTTCGACTTTGATGAAAGGTGCGTTGGCGAGCTTGGCCAGCCGCCGGGCGATTTCGGTCTTGCCTACGCCGGTCGGTCCGATCATGAGAATGTTCTTGGGCGTGATTTCGCTGCGCAGCGGTTCGCCGACCTGCATCCGGCGCCAGCGGTTGCGCAGGGCAATGGCCACGGCGCGCTTGGCGGCAGACTGGCCGACGATGTGTTTGTCGAGTTCCTGGACGATTTCGCGTGGTGTCATGCTGGGGGTCATTTCGGGCATGGTGTGGTGTTAGGGCCGGTCACGGTCAATCCGTGGCGGCCGTTTCCAGTTCCTCGATGGTCAGGTTGTGATTGGTGTAAACGCAAATATCGGCGGCGATGGACAGCGCCTTTTCGACGATGGCGCGCGCATCGAGATCGGAGTTTTCCAGCAGCGCGCGCGCGGCCGCCTGGGCGAAGGCGCCGCCCGAACCGATCGCCATCAGGCTGTTTTCCGGCTCAATGACATCGCCATTGCCGGAAATGATTAGCGAGGCGGTCTTGTCCGCCACCGTCAGCATCGCTTCCAGCCGCCGCAACATGCGGTCGGTGCGCCAGTCCTTCGCCAATTCCACCGCGGCGCGCTGCAAGTTACCGGAGTGTTTCTCCAGTTTGCCCTCGAAACGCTCGAACAGCGTGAAGGCATCCGCCGTGGCACCGGCAAAACCGGCCAGCACGCGGCCATTGTAGAGGCGGCGCACCTTGCGGGCGTTGCCCTTCATGATGGTATTGCCCAGCGACACTTGTCCGTCGCCGCCGATGACCACCCTGCCGCCGCGCCGCACCGACAGGATCGTGGTGCCATGAAACTGTTCCAAGGGGATTCCTCGCGATTGTTGACGGTTGATTGTACACCATCCTGGGAGGTTTGATGGCTATTAACCCGGCAATCAAATTCATCAGCTTTTCTCCCGGATGTAGGGTGCGTCTCACGCACCACGAAGGATGGTGCGTGAGACGCACCCTACGATGCGCTAACCAAAAACTATGAACAATATCCCCGAAACAGCCGCCCCCAGCCCCAAGGCGAAAACCATCCAGTCGCCACGTCCCAGCCCTGGTTCCAGAGTGGCGCGTTCGGGATGAGCGGGATCGTAATACACGGCCACCCGCGTGCCCGCCGCGTATTTTTCGACATAGCTTTTGGCCAATTCCGGCGAGGGCGTGATGTCGCGCGCGAACTCGAATGTGCGCCGGTGGTTTTGCCCGTTCACCGTATAGCTGAATTCGATGCCGGGCAGCAGGTCGTCGGCATCCGATGCGAGTTCGGACCGCTCGATAACGCCTTCGACCGTGGGCCACTGGCTCGTTTTCCGGGCTTTGGCGATGATGTTCCAGCCCCATGCCATGGCCAGGAAGCCGGCGAGGGTGAAGAGGATGAGAATGATGAGATAG
This sequence comes from Gammaproteobacteria bacterium, assembly GCA_033717875.1. Taxonomy (GTDB): domain Bacteria; phylum Pseudomonadota; class Gammaproteobacteria; family Ga007554; genus SBBG01. The sequence continues at coordinate 20,130 of JADDKJ010000013.1, read as the reverse complement.
GGGTTGAACATTTGGTCTCCACTGTTCTGAGTTTTTTAGATTATGCCTTCCGCACCAGTCCCGCCTCCACTTCATCACGTTTCGCCTTGCCCGCCAATTCCTCGATCAGCGCAAGCGCAAAATCCATGGCGGTACCCGGCCCGCGCGAGGTGATGACCTTGCCGTCTTGCACCACCGCGTCCGTCTTCAATTCCACGTCCGGCAGATTCATTTTGCCCAGCACACCCGGAAAGCTGGTGGCGCGCTTGCCATGCAGCAATCCGGCGTTCGCCAATACCAGCGGCGCGGCGCAGATCGCGCAGGTGTATTTGCCGGCCGATGCCATGCGTGTCAGCAGCGCGTGGATGCGAGGGTCGGCATTGAGGTTGTTGCTGCCGGGTTGGCCGCCGGGTAGCACGATCATATCGAATTCCTGGTGCATGACTTCATCGAGCGTGGCATCGGGCAGCAGCACCGTGCCGCGGCTGCCGCGTACCGGGCCTTCGGCGAGGCCGGCGCTGACGACGCCGATGCCGGCGCGGCGCAGCAGGTCGATGACGGTGACGGCTTCGAGCTCTTCGCAGCCTTGGGCGAGCGGAATGAGGACGTTGGGCATGCGGATTCTCCGAACTGCGAGCGGCAGGGAATGATTCAGAGTATTCTACAATAACAGTTTACCTTGATTGAGAAGGAATCCCCGTGTCCGTCCCCGCCGCCTATCTGGGCGTGATTCTGATCTGGTCCACCACGTCGCTGGCCATCAAGTGGAGTGGCGAAGGTGTGAGCTTTCTGTTCGGCGTGACGGGGCGCATGGTGCTGGGGGCGGCGCTGTGCGTGGCGCTGATCAAGCTGCTGCGGATCGAATTTCCCTGGCATGCCCAAGCGCGTCGCGCCTATCTTGCCGCGAGTCTGGCCATCTATGGTTCGCTGATCTGCGTTTACTGGGGTGCGCAATTCATCCCCTCGGGCTGGATTGCGGTGCTGTTCGGCCTCACGCCCCTCGCCACCGCGGTGATGGCGGCGTGGTGGCTGAAAGAATCGGCCTTTTCCCCCGCCAAATTGGCGGGTATGTTGCTCGGGCTTGCCGGATTGGCGGTTATCTTCAGCGGCACGTTCGGGATGGGCAAGGTGATGTGGCAGGGCATCACCGTGGTGTTGTTGGCGGTGGTGCTGCAATCGGCGAGCGCGGTGTGGGTGAAGTGCGTGGATGCGCCGATCTCCAGCCTCGCGGTGACCGGCGGCGGCCTGGTCATGTCGCTGCCGATGTATCTCGTTACCTGGTGGCTGGTGGACGGCGCCGTGCCGCAAGACGTGCCGCTGCGCGCCGGCTGGTCGATCGTCTACCTAGCCTTGTTCGGTTCGGTGATCGGATTCGGTCTCTACTACTACGCGCTGCAACGGCTGAGCGCGGGCGCCATCGCGCTGATCAACCTGGTCATTCCGGTCACCGCGTTGTGGGTGGGGCATGTGTGGAACGGTGAGGCGATTTATCCGCAGGTGTGGCTGGGCACGGCGTGCATCCTTCTGGGGCTGGCGGCCCATCAGTGGGGGGATGCCGTGTTGTGCCGCTATGCCAGAAGGTGATGCCAAGGTTATGGAACCGCAGGGTGTGTCCCACGCACCGCATCTCTACCTGGGGCACCCTCTGGTCCGGTGATCCCCCATGGGGTGCGCGCGGCGCACCCTACTTCAGCTTCTCTATCCCCAACGCCTTGAGGGTATATTTCTCGAAGACGGGTTCCGACGAACCCATCTTCATCTTGCGGATGAAATATTTCTCGAAGGCGACCTTGGCCAGGTGCACCCATTTGCCCTTTTTCATCCACGCCACATTACGCGGCGGGATCTGTGGCATGGCGACGAAGGCGGCGCCGGTGTCGCCCATGTCGGCGAGGCAAATGGCGTTCCAGGTGGCTTCGTGGCTGGGTTCGACACCGGCGATGGCGTCGCGGATGTTGTGGGCGGTGGCGGCGACCATCGATTCGATCATATAGCCGGTTTTGGGTGCGCCGGTCGGCACGGGTGTGGTTTCCACCGGCGGGATGGCGATGCATACGCCGACGGAATAGATGTTCGGCCAGGCCGGGCTGCGCTGGTATTTATCCACCTTGACGAAGCCGCGCGGGTTGCAGACTTGTTCGCCGAGCGCCGCCACCGCGTCCACGCCTTTGAAGGCGGGGAGCATCATGCTGTACTTGAACGGCAGTTGATGTTCCTTGAGGGGTTCGCCTTTCTCATTGTGTTCGGTGACGAACATCATGCCGTCTTCCACCTTGGTGGTCTTGGCGTTGGTGATCCACTTGATGTCGTGCTGGCGCAGCTCGTGTTCCATCATCCCCTTGGAATCGCCCACGCCGCCCAGGCCCAGGTGGCCGATATAGGGTTCGGCGGTGACAAAGGTCATCGGCACGCGGCTGCGGATCTTGCGGCGTCGCAGATCGGTGTCCATGATGAAGGCGAATTCGTAGGCCGGGCCAAAGCAGGACGCGCCCTGCACCGCGCCAACCACGATAGGGCCGGGGTCGGCAACAAACTGCTGCCAGCGCGCATAGGCGGTTTCCGCATGATCCAGAGTGCAAACCGATTGCGTAAAACCATAGGTTGGACCCAGCCCCGGTACTTCATCGAAGGCCAGTTTCGGCCCGGTGGCGATCACCAGGTAGTCGTAGTCGATGACCCGGTCGTCGGCGAGCACGATCTTGTTTTCCGCCGGCTTGATTTCCCTGGCGCCCGTCGGAATGAATTCGATGCCTTTCTTGCCGAGCGGACCCGCCAGCGGGAAGGTGGTGTCCTGGCGCGAACGCCAGCCGACGGCGACCCACGGGTTTGAGGGTACGAACTGGAAGGTGTCGGTATTGGAGATGACGGTAACGCGGTGCTGCGCGCCGAGGATCTGTTTGATTTCATAGGCGGCCGGTAATCCGCCGGTGCTGGCGCCGATGATGACGATGTGTGCCATGGCGAGTCCTCCTTGGTAGGTGGTGGGACGTGCGTACGGTAATTATATATTAGAAAAATCTAATATATAAAGCCTTCAAAAACCTCCAGCCACAGACTACAAACCTGTCCGTAAAAACATGCCTAATGATAAAATAAACCTATTTCCCACTGTACACCAGAGAATCCCCATGCTCCGATTGCGCGGCACCACTGCCCTTTCCCCTTTCCGTCTGGATAAACTGATTGCCGCTGCGCGCGAGCGTGTGCAGGAAATTACCGGCATCCATACCGAATTCGTCCACTTCGTCGATCTGGAAAGGGCGCTCGAAACCACCGAGCAGGCGTTGCTGGCGAGGATCCTCGATTACGATGCGAGCCGCGATGCGACGCCGCCGGGCGATCTGCTATTGGTGACGCCGCGGCTGGGCACGGTGTCGCCCTGGTCGACCAAGGCGACCGACATCGTCCACAACTGTGGCCTGCCGGCGGTGCAGCGCGTCGAGCGCGGCGTCTCTTATTATTTTTCCAAGGCCGGCGGTGTGCGATTGACGGCGCAAGAGTGTGGCCGGCTTGTGGAGCTGATCCACGACCGCATGACCGAGACCGTGTTGCGCGGTTTCGAGGAGGCCGAGGGACTGTTCCTTCAGGCCCGGCCCGCGCCGACGGCGCGCGTGGATGTGCTGGGCGGCGGACGGGATGCGCTGGCCGTGGCCAACCGCGAACTGGGGCTGGCGCTGAGCGATGACGAGATCGACTACCTGCTGGAGAGTTACACGGCGCTCAACCGCAATCCCAGCGATGTCGAGTTGATGATGTTCGCCCAGGCTAATTCCGAACACTGCCGCCACAAAATATTCAATGCCGACTGGGTGATCGACGGCATCGCTGCGCCGCACAGCCTGTTCGGCATGATCCGCAACACCGCCAGGCAGAGCCCGGCGGGGCTGCTGTCGGCCTACAAGGACAACGCGTCGGTGATCGAAGGGCATGCCACGGAACGCTTTTTCCCCGATCACTACACCCGCCAGTACACCTCGACGCATGAGGATGCCCACATCCTGATGAAGGTGGAGACGCACAACCACCCCACCGCCATCTCGCCCTTTCCCGGCGCGGCCACCGGTTCGGGCGGCGAGATCCGCGACGAAGGCGCCACCGGGCGTGGTTCCAAGCCCAAAGCGGGTTTATGCGGCTTCTCGGTGTCGAATCTGCGCCTGCCGGGGGCGGTTCAACCCTGGGAGACCGATCACGGCAAGCCGGGGCGCATCGTCTCGGCCTTGCAGATCATGATCGAAGGCCCGCTGGGCGCGGCGGCGTTCAACAACGAATTCGGCCGTCCCAATCTCGCCGGCTATTTCCGCACCTTCGAAGAGCGCGTGCCCGGTGTGCAGGGCATGGAGCTGCGCGGCTATCACAAGCCGATCATGATCGCGGGCGGTGTGGGGTCGATCCGCCCGGCGCACGTCGCCAAGGGTACGATTCCGGTCGGTGCTCAGCTCGTGGTGCTGGGCGGGCCGGCGATGCTGATCGGTCTGGGTGGCGGCGCGGCCTCTTCGGTCGCCAGTGGCCAAAGCAGTGAGGCGCTCGATTTCGCCTCGGTGCAGCGCGGCAATCCCGAAATGGAGCGGCGCTGCCAGGAGGTGATCGACCGCTGCTGGCAGATGGGCGACGACAACCCGATCATCTCGATCCACGACGTCGGCGCGGGCGGACTGTCCAATGCCATGCCGGAACTGGTGAACGAAAGCGGTCGCGGCGCGCGCATCGAGCTGCGTGCCGTTCCCAATGACGACCCCGGCATGTCGCCGCTGCAAATCTGGTGCAACGAGGCGCAGGAGCGCTATGTGCTGGCGGTGCACCCCGACCATATCGACACCTTTCAGGCGTTCTGTGAACGCGAGCGCTGCCCTTATGCGGTGATCGGCGAAGCCACCGACGAGGATCCGCAACTGGTGGTCGGCGACGGCCATTTCAACGACACCCCGGTGGACATTCCCATGGCGCTGCTGCTCGGCAAGCCGCCCAAGATGTTCCGCGATGTCCGCCATCATCCTTTTCACAAGCCGGAATTCAACACCCACGGCATTGATCTGCATGACGCCGCGCTGCGCGTGTTGCGCCTGCCCACGGTGGCGGACAAGACCTTCCTCGTCACCATCGGCGACCGATCGGTGACCGGCCTGGTGGCGCGCGACCAGATGGTCGGCCCGTGGCAGGTGCCGGTGGCCGATGTCGCCGTCACCTTGAGCGGCTATACAGGCTATAGCGGCGAGGCGATGGCGATGGGCGAACGCACGCCGATCGCGGTGATCGACCCCGCCGCCTCCGGGCGCATGGCGATCGGCGAGGCACTCACCAACATCGCGGCAAGCCGCATCCGCGACATCGGTGAGGTGAAGCTGTCGGCCAACTGGATGGCCGCCGCCGGCCATCCGGGCGAGGACGCGGGACTGTATGACACCGTCAAGGCGGTGGGCATGGAGCTTTGCCCGGCGCTGGGCATAGCCATTCCCGTCGGCAAGGACTCGCTGTCGATGAAGACCGTATGGCGCGACGCGCAGGGCCGGGAGCAGTGCATGACCGCGCCGCTGTCGCTGATCGTCAGCGCCTTCGCGCGCGTCACCGATTGCCGCAAGACCCTCACTCCGCAACTGCGCACTGATACGGGCGACACCGACCTGATCCTCATCGACCTCGGCAAGGGGCGCAATCGCCTGGGTGGCTCGGCGCTGGCGCAGGTTTACAAACAGGCCGGACATCATGCCCCCGACCTCGACGACCCGTCGCTGTTCAAAGCCTTCTTCGCCGCCATCCAGTCGCTCAACGAGGAAGGATTGATCCTGGCCTATCACGACCGCTCCGACGGCGGGTTGTTCTCCACGGTCTGCGAGATGGCCTTCGCCGGTCACACCGGCGTCACCATCACCCTCGATGATCTGGGCGACGACATCGCGGCGGCGCTGTTCTGCGAAGAGCTGGGCGCGGTGCTGCAAGTGCGCCACCGCGACACCGACACGGTGCTCGACTGGCTGCGCGGCGTGGGGCTGGGCAAGCACAGTTTTTGTCTCGGCGAGCTGCGCGACGACGACCGCATCGTCTTCACTCATGACCGCCGTGAGGTGCTGGCCGGCCGCCGCATCGACTTCCAGCGTGCATGGTCCGAGACCACCTGGCGCATGCAGACGTTGCGCGACAACCCGCGGTGCGCGCAGCAGGAATATGACCGCATTCTGGACGAGCGCGATCCCGGCCTGAACGTGCGGTTGACCTTCGATCCCGCCGAAGACATCACCGCGCCCTTCATCCGTCACGGCGCGCCGCCGCGTGTGGCTATCCTGCGCGAACAGGGCGTCAACGGCCAGGTGGAGATGGCCGCCGCCTTCGATCGCGCCGGCTTCGCCTGTGTCGACGTGCACATGAGCGACATCATCGAAGGCCGCGTCAGTCTGCGCGATTTCCACGGCCTGGCCGCCTGCGGCGGCTTTTCTTATGGCGACGTGCTCGGCGCCGGCGCGGGCTGGGCGAAGTCCATACTCTACAACGCCCGCGCCCGCGACGAATTCGCCGCCTTTTTCGCGCGCTCCGACAGCTTCGGCTTGGGTGTGTGCAACGGCTGCCAGATGATGTCGCACCTGCACGACTTGATCCCCGGCGCCGCCCTGTGGCCGCGTTTTGCGCGCAACGCCTCCGAGCAGTTCGAGGCGCGCTTTGCGCTGGTCGAAGTGTGCGAATCGCCGTCGCTGTTCTTCAAAGACATGGCCGGCTCGCGCCTGCCCATCACCGTGGCTCATGGCGAAGGCCGCGCTGAATTCCGCGATGGCAACTCGGCGCAACAGACCCTCGATTTAAGCCTGGCCGCACTGCGCTACGTCGACAACTACGGCCGGCCCACGGAAGCCTATCCCGCCAACCCCAACGGCTCGCCACTCGGCATCACCGGCCTCACCACCCCCGATGGCCGCTTCACCATCATGATGCCCCATCCCGAACGGGTGTTTCGCACGGTGCAGAACTCATGGCACCCGGATGCATGGAGCGAGGAAGGGGCGTGGTTGAGGTTGTTTAGGAATGCGAGGGAGTGGGTGAGGGATTTGTGACGACGGGAAAAGCGACACGCCCTTCGTGGTAGGCTGGGTTGAGGAACGAAACCCAGCGATGATCGCCACGATCAGGAATGATGGGTTTGACAATACAGCCTACGGCGCCATGAAACGCGATAATTCGGACGACTTAGCTTTTAAAAATGCGCGCAACTGCCCGGGATATTCGGGGGACACCGCTGTTATAACCGAGGGCCGCGCCGCCAATACCTCTCGCCATGCGCGCACTTTAGGCGTGTCGTCGAAAAATCGAAAATCGGCGATCTCGTCGAATACGTCGAAATAACGGAAAATAGGTCCAAAAACCGCATCCACCATTGAGAACCTGTTACCGGAAAAGTAGGGGCCGTTCATAATCTCCATTTCCAGTCGCGCGAACTTGTCGCGTAAATCCGCGGCCTTGATTTCGAGGGTCTGCATGTCGGGCGCCGTGTAGAACGCCCAGATGCTGTCCAGAATGGTCGAGCCGAATTCCATCCATGCCCGGTGCTTCGCACGTTGCAGAGGATCGGCCGGATGTATTCGTTCACCTACGGTTTCATCCAAGTACTCGCAGATGATCGCCGATTCAAACAAAATGTCGTCTCCGACTTGGAGTAGAGGTACTTTACCCAGAGGGGAAATCTTGGCAAACCACTGAGGCGGGTGCGCGAGATCGACGTAGACGCGCTCGAACGGCATCGCTTTTTCGGTCAAGACGATCACCGCGCGTTGTACGTAGGGACAAAGATGATGGCTGACCAAACGTAGTGTTGGAACGTTCATGTGCCAAGCTTCCTCCTTAGTTTAGGAATGAACGGCATCAGACCGCCTCTGCGTCGGCCGCATGGCGACCCTCCATATAGTTGCAAATGCAATCATATTTGATATTGGTTGCATTTGCAACTATCATATGTGTATGAAGAGTCGTAAATCTGACATGACACGGTCGACCTCAACCTGGGCGCTGTTTTTGACCGTGCACTCGGTGTTGGTCGGCAAGATGGAGTCGGTGTTGAAATCCGCGAATCTGCCGCCCCTGGAATGGTACGATGTGCTATGGGCGCTTGAGCGCGCTCCTGGTCACCGGCTGCGCATGCATGAGTTGGCGCATTTGGTGGTGCTTTCCCGGAGTAACCTGACGCGGTTGGTGGATCGCTTGGAGGATGCGAAACTGGTGGAGCGAGAGCCCAGCGTTGATGACAGGCGCGGGGCATATTGTGTGCTGAAGCCAGCCGGATCGGCCCTAGGCAAAAAAATGTGGCCGGTTTATGAAAAATGTATCTTCGAGTTGTTCAACGAACATCTTTCCGAAAAGGAAGATGCGGCTCTAAACGCTGTGTTACGCCGCATACTCGCGGCGGCAAGGGCGGATAAAGAATAACGAAGGGGACGCTACCCATTAAATGTGGTTTCCTCAGCCATTGAACTTTGACGAGGCGTTTGGCAAGCTCCGTCATTCATCCAATCAGGCGAAGTGTTGGTTTCATCTGATACAAAATCTCCCTCTCCCGTCATCGCCGAGGATGCGGAATCTGGAGATTACCTTCTCAAGCGGGGTGGTTTCTTGTCCCGTTTTTATGCAAAAATGAACTTATACTTCATTTTTTCAAGAATTTGAGCATGATTGAGCGTCGTTTCCTCCCTGTGCTCCTTTCACGCCTCGCGAAACAGTCGGTGGTGATCCTTGCCAGGCCACGGCAGTTGGGTCTACTGCGAATGCTTAATGCGACGCATCTGCCCGAGAAAATGTCAAACCGCAAGGTGTGGCCTGCTGTTTTACGCTGAGTGGTGGTCAAGAACATTCATTTGTTCGGAATGCCTCATCGGCTATAACCTGGAACTGTCACATGCAATTTTTTAAGTCGAGGCGCACCGCCATCATCATCGCTGCACTGGGTTTGCTGCTCGGTGGAATGCTGCTGCTTGGCAAGCAAGACGAGGGTGGGAATGAGACGAAATCTGTTCCTGTCGCGAAAGCCAGGCCGGCGCTGACGGTGGTTACCGCGCAGCCGCAAGCGACGCGGTTGCCTGTCCAGCTCACGGCCAGCGGCGATGTGGCGATCTGGCAAGAGGCGAGTATTGGTACGGAGGCCGATGGATGGCGGTTGGAAGCTGTGCGGGTGGATGTTGGCGATACGGTGCGAAAAGGCGAGGTATTGGCGACGTTCGCCTCGGAGATGATCCGTGCCAATCTGGCGCAGGCCAGCGCAGCGGTGGCCGAGGCGGAGGCGGAGGCTAAAAAGGCGGTTGCCAATGCCGACCGCGCCCGCAATCCGCGCGCCAGCGGCGCGCTGACCGCGCAGCAGGTCAATGAGTATCTGACCGCCGAGCAGGTGGCTCTGGCGCGTGTGGACGTGGCGCGGTCGGCTGAAGCCGTTCAGCGGTTGCGGCTCAAGCAGACATACGTCGTCGCGCCCGACGACGGTATCATCAGCGCTCGCAGCGTCGCGGTCGGGGCGGTCTTGGGTTCGGGCGCCGAGCTGTTTCGCCTGATCCGGCAGGGCCGCCTGGAATGGCGGGCCGAGGTGACCGCCGCTGAACTGGGCCGCATCAAGCCTGGGGTCGCCGTCACGCTGAGTGTGGCCGGGGGTGAGCGGGTCAGTGGCAGGGTGCGCATGATCGGTCCCATAGTGGACACGAAAAAGCGCTCCGCCGTGGTGTATGTGGATTTGCCTGCCGGCGCCCCGGTCAAGGCCGGCATGTTTGCCACCGGCCAATTCGAGCTGGGCGCTTCCGAGGCGTTGACGGTGCCGCAGCAGGCCGTGGTGATCCGTGATGGCTTCAGCTATGTGTATCGCCTGAATCCCGACGGGAGGGTATCGCAGATTCGCGTCGATACCGGTAGGCGGCTGGGCGAACGCGTGGAGATCGTCCAGGGTGTGGAGCGCGACACGTTGTTGGTGAGTAGCGGTGCCGGTTTCCTGAATGATGGCGATCTGGTGAAGAATGTGACGCCGGCAGTGCCCGCTGCGCCTGCCGCATCCAACTGAGGGGGCAGGTATGAATTTTTCCGCGCTCTCGATCAAGCATCCGGTTCCCGCGATTCTGCTGTTCGCTCTGCTGACGCTGGCGGGTTTGCTGGCCTACAAGGCCAATGGCGTGCAGGATTTTCCCGACATCCAATTGCCGATGGTCACCGTCACCGCCTCGCTGCCCGGCGCGGCGCCGGCGCAACTGGAGGTCGAGGTGGCGCGCAAGATCGAGGACGCGGTCGCCACCTTGCAGGGGGTGAAGAACATCTTCACCAATGTGCTCGATGGCGTTGTCAGCATTACTGTGGAATTCATCCTCGATAAGGACAGCGCCGAGGCGGTGAACGATGTGCGCGAAGCCGTGTCGCGCGTGCGTGCCGATCTGCCGGACGAGATGCGCGACCCGGTGGTCACCAAGGTGTCAACCGCCGGACGGGTGTTGCTCACCTATACCCTCTCCTCCGATAGTCTCGACGAGCAGGCGCTGTCCTGGTTTGTCGATAACACCATGACCAAGCGCCTGCTGGCGGTGCCGGGTGTGGGCAGCGTCAAGCGCCTCGGTGGAGTGACGCGCGAGATCCGCGTGGAGCTGGATGCCGAGCGCATGACGGCGCTGGGGGTGAGCGCCGCCGATGTCTCGCGCCAGTTGCGTCAGGTGCAACGGGAAGCGCCCGGCGGGCGCGGCGAAGTGAGCGGCGCGGAACAAACGATGCGCACCATCGCCACTGTGCAATCGGCGGCTGCGTTGGGCGCCCTGGAACTGCCGCTGGCCGATGGCCGGCGCATCCGGCTGGATCAAGTGGCAAGGGTGACCGATACCACCGCTGAACGGCGCGCGGTGGCGCTGCAAGACGGCAAGCCGGTGGTGGCGGTCGAGGTCTTCCGCACCAAAGGCGCCAGTGAACTGGACGTGGTGGGTGATGCGAACCACGGCGCGCGCCAGGCCGTGGCGCAACTCCGCGATGAATATCCCGGCGTGCGATTCGTCGAGTCCATCGACAACGTCGCGCCCATCGCCGAGAACTTCGATGGCTCGATGACGCTGCTCTATGAGGGCGCGGTGCTGGCGGTGCTGGTGGTGTGGTGGTTCCTGCGCGACTGGCGGGCCACCTTCATCGCCGCCGTGGCCCTGCCGCTGTCAATCATTCCGGCGTTTCTCGGCATGTACTGGTTCGGCTACACGCTCAATACCGTCACGCTCACTTCCCTGGCGTTGGTGATCGGTATCCTGGTGGACGATGCGATCGTCGAGATCGAAAACATCGCGCGCCATTTGCGTATGGGCAAGACGCCCTATGAAGCGGCCATGGAGGCGGCCGATGAGATCGGTTTCGCCGTCATCGCCACCACCTTCGCGCTGGTCGCGGTGTTTCTGCCCACCGCCTTCATGGGCGGCATCCCCGGCAAGTTCTTCAAGCAGTTCGGCTGGGCGGCGGTGCTGGCCATTCTCTCCTCGCTGCTGGTGGCGCGCCTGCTCACGCCGATGATGGCCGCTTACATGCTCAAGCCGGTCAAGGAGGCGGTGCGGCGCGACGGCTGGATCATGCGCGCCTACCTGAGCATGGCGCGCTGGTGCCTGCGTCATCGGCTGCTCACCTTGATCGCCGCGGTGCTGTTCTTCGTCGGATCGCTGTCGCTGATTCCCTTGTTGCCGACCGGCTTCGTGCCGCCTTCGGACCGCAACCAGACCTTGATCAACATCGAGCTGCCGCCCGGCAGCACCCTGGCCGAGACCTGGGCCACGGCGGAGCGTGCCCGCCTCGCGGCGCAAGAGGTGCCGGGGGTACGGGGCGTGTTCAGTTCCATCGGTGGTGGGTCGAGCGGCGACGCGTTCGCGCCGGGCACGGCGGCCGAAGTGCGCCGCGCCGTGCTCACGCTCACGCTGGTGCATCGCAATGAGCGGCGCGAATCCTTGTCGCAGATAGAGACGCAGTTGCGCGCCCGGCTGGACGGCATTCCCGGCGCGCGCTTCAAGGTCGGGCCGCCCGATACCGGGGTGAAGATGCAGATCGTGCTCAAGAGCGAAGACCCGGCGGCGCTGCTGGCCGCCAGCCGCGCCGCCGAGCGCGAGCTGCGCACGCTTCGGGGCGTGGGCAACGTGAGCTCCAGCGCCGCGCTCACGCAACCCGAGATCATCGTGCGCCCGGACTTCGCCCGCGCCGCCGATCTCGGCGTCACCGCTCAGGCCATCGCCGAGACCGTGCGCGTCGCCACCGCCGGCGATTATGAGACGGCGCTCGCCAAGCTCAACCTGGCCGAGCGCCAGGTGCCGATCCGCGTCAAGCTGCCCCGCGCGGTGCGCGCCGATCTCGCGCAACTGGAACGTCTGCTGGTTCCCGGCCGCAACGGCCCGGTGATGCTGGGCACCGTCGCGGCTTTGTCGCTGGAGTCCGGCCCGGCCGAGATCAATCGCCTCAATCGCAGCCGCAACGTCATTCTCGAAGTGGAGCTCGGCAGCCGGCAGCTCGGCGAGGCCTATGCCGAGGCGATGCAACTGCCCGCCCTGCGCGAGCTGTCGCCCGGCGTCACCGTCGCGCAACTGGGCGACGCACAGGAGATGCAGGCGCTGTTCGCCAGCTTCGGTATCGCCATGCTGATCGGCGTGTTGTGCATCTACGGCGTGCTGGTGCTGTTGTTCCACGATTTCATGCAGCCGGCGACCATCCTGGCGGCGCTGCCCTTGTCCATCGGCGGGGCCTTCGTCGGCCTGTTGCTCACTGGCAAGGCCTTGTCCATGCCATCCATGATCGGCCTGATTATGCTGATGGGCATCGTGACCAAGAACTCCATCCTGCTCGTCGACTACGCCATCCTCGCTCGCCGCCGCGGCCTGGCGCGCTTCGAGGCGCTGGTGGACGCCTGCCACAAGCGCTCGCGCCCCATCGTCATGACCACCATCGCCATGGGCGCCGGCATGCTGCCACTGGCGCTGGGCTATGGCGCCGATCCCAGCTTCCGCTCGCCCATGGCGATCGCGGTGATTGGCGGCCTGATTACCTCCACCCTGCTGAGCCTGCTGGTGGTGCCCGCGATATTCACCTATATCGACGATGCCACGCGGATCGCGGGGAAAGTGGTTCGAGCTGTGCGGCGCCCGCCGCGGCCGGCGGCTGCGGAGGAAGCCTGAATATCATGTAAAATTGTCATGCCCGCGAAAGCGGGCATCCAGGGTTCGATAACATTAGGTATTCGGATAAGGAAAACAACCATGGCAGTAGGACTGACAGGCTTGCCGGAGCTGCATCCGGTGGCGGGCGTGAGGCTGGGCACGGCGTGCGCGGGGATCAAGAAACCCGGGCGGCGCGATCTGGTGGTGTTGGAGCTGGCGGAGGGTTCCCATTGCGCGGCAGTGTTCACGCGCAACGCCTTCTGTGCCGCGCCGGTGATCGTGGCGCGCGACCATCTTGCCGCCGCCGCGCCGCGTTATTTGTTGATCAATACCGGTAACGCCAACGCCGGCACCGGCGATCAAGGTCTGCGCGATGCCAATGTCTGTTGTGCCGCTCTGGCGGAGCAGGCCGGTTGCGAAGCCAGGCAAGTGCTGCCCTTTTCCACCGGCGTGATCGGTGAACCACTGCCAGTGCAGAAAATCGTCGCTGGATTGCCCGAAGCCTGCGCCAAGCTGAGCGAAGACGGCTGGGCCGAGGCCGCCCATGGTATCATGACCACCGACACCGTGGCCAAGGGCGCTACGCGTCGCATCAAGGTCGATGGCCAGACGGTCACCGTCACCGGCATCGCCAAAGGCTCGGGCATGATCCGCCCCGACATGGCTACCATGCTGGCCTTCGTCGCCACCGATGCGGGGTGCGATCCGCAACTGCTGCAACGCTGTCTGAATGAGGCTGTGGACGTATCGTTCAATCGCATCACCGTCGACGGCGACACCTCCACCAACGATGCGTGCCTGCTGATCGCCACCGGCAAGGGTGTGTCGATCACCGGCGCATCCGGCGCGGCCTGGCAGTCGCTATGCACGGCGGTGACCGAGGTGTGCACCGTGCTTGCCCAGGCCATCGTCCGCGACGGCGAGGGGGCCACCAAACTCATCACCATCGAAGTGCTGGAAGGCGCCAGCCCCGAGGAATGCACCCAGGTCGCCTACACCGTCGCCCATTCGCCGCTGGTCAAGACCGCCTTCTTCGCCAGTGATCCCAACTGGGGCCGCATCCTCGCCGCCGTGGGTCGGGCTGGCCTGGCTGGGCTGGATGTGGGCAAGGTGTCGATTTACCTCGATGAGGTTCGTATCGTCCACAACGGCGGCCGCGATTCCTCTTATCGCGAGGAATTGGGGCAGGGTGTGATGAAGCGCGACGAGATCACGGTGCGGATCCATCTTGGCCGTGGCGCCCATCGCGATCAGGTGTGGACCTGCGATTTTTCCTATGATTACGTGAAAATCAACGCCGAATACCGGACTTGACGGTTATGGAGCGAATCTGGCTACATTTAGGTGTTTTTCAGGTATTATTCAGGAGCGCTTGACTGGCGGGGGTTGAGTTGTTGCCGGAATACCCCCATACAAGAGGTGCTTTTGTCTGGATGACATAAATATATTGACGCCCACTCAAAGGACCGCGTATATTAACCATGTTAATTATGTGGTAATTGTGTAGTATTTTATTAAGCTATCCGATTTTCGGGGGTTTTCATTAAATGAATGACTGGTTATTGAATTTGCTGGCCAACGGCCTGCTGAATTTTTCGGTATGGGGTTATGTCGCCGCGGCGCTGATCATGACTCACATCACCATCGCCGCCGTGACGATCTATCTGCACCGTCACCAGGCGCACCGCGCGCTGGATTTGCATCCCGTCATTAGCCATTTCTTCCGTTTCTGGCTGTGGCTGACCACGGGCATGGTCACCAAGGCCTGGGCCGCGATTCACCGCAAACATCACGCCAAGTGCGAAACCGAGGAAGACCCGCACAGCCCGCAGGTCCTTGGCATCAAAAAGGTACTCCTGGAGGGCTCCGAGCTGTACCGCAAGGAGGCCAAGAACCAGGAAACCCTGGATAAATATGGTCACGGCACCCCGGATGACTGGATTGAGCGGCATCTTTATACGCCCCATAGCAAATATGGCATCGTCCTAATGCTGATCACCGATATTTTGCTGTTCGGTGTTGCCGGTATCACCATTTGGGCGGTACAGATGCTGTGGATCCCCATCACCGCCGCGGGCATGATCAACGGCATCGGCCATTACTGGGGTTATCGCAACTACGAACCCCAGGATGCCTCCACCAACATCATGCCGTGGGGCATCATCATCGGCGGAGAAGAGCTGCACAATAACCACCATGCCTTCCCCAGTTCCGCCAAGTTGTCCTCCAAACCGTGGGAGTTCGATATCGGCTGGCTGTATATCCGCACGATGGAAACTTTTGGCCTGGCCAAGGTCAAGAAGGTCGCGCCCGAGCCGGTCATCGTTGCCGGCAAGCAGGCCGTAGACATGGAGACCTTGCGCGCCGTGATCGTCAATCGCCTGCACGTGCTGTCCCATTATGGTCGGGAAGTCGTGCAGCCGGTGCTCAAGGATGAGCTACGCAAGGCCGATGATTCCTGCCGTGCATTGCTTGCCCGCGGGCGCCGTTTGCTGGTTCGGGATCAGTCGCTGATGGATGAGGCGGCCAGGAATCAGCTGCACAGCGTGCTGGATCGTAGTCAGGAGTTGAGGACGGTGTACCAGTACCGGCAGAAGTTGCAGGAGATCTGGCAGCGCTCGACAGTAACGCAGGACAGTCTGTTGCATAGCCTCCAAGAGTGGTGCCACCAGGCCGAGGAGACGGGTATCAAGCGCCTCCAGGATTTCTCCAAGTCCTTGCGTGGGTATACCATGGGCGCGTCAGCCGCCTAGCAACGGCTTAAATTATCCACAAAAAACCCGCCGTTACGGCGGGTTTTTTGTGCCTTGTCACAAATATCGTGTATAATGCCCTGTTTATTCCGCCTTCCCCGTGTGCGCGGCCTCCTTTCATCGTTCTTTTGAATTTCATCTTATGAACTCTATCGAGAAATTACGCAACATCGCCATCATCGCCCACGTCGATCACGGCAAGACCACTCTCGTTGACAAACTGCTGCAACAATCCGGCACGCTGCAAACGCGCGGCGAGGCGCAGGAGCGGGTAATGGACTCCAACGACCTGGAAAAAGAGCGTGGCATCACCATCCTGGCGAAGAATACCGCGCTCCGCTGGCGTGACTATCGTATCAACATTGTCGACACTCCCGGCCACGCCGACTTTGGCGGCGAAGTGGAGCGTGTGCTGTCGATGGTGGACTCGGTGCTGCTGCTGGTCGATGCCGTGGACGGCCCGATGCCGCAGACGCGCTTCGTGACGCAAAAGGCGCTGGCGTGCGGCTTGCGTCCCATCGTGGTGGTGAACAAGATCGACCGCCCCGGCGCGCGTCCCGACTGGGTGGTGGATCAGACCTTCGATCTCTTCGACCGGCTGGGCGCCACCGATGAGCAACTGGATTTCCCCATCGTCTACGCTTCTGCGCTGATGGGTTATGCCGGCCTCGACGCCGAGGTACGCTCTGGCGATATGACGCCGCTGTTCGAGGCTGTCGTGCAGCATGTCAGCCCGCCGCAAGTCGATACCGAAGGACCGCTCCAGCTTCAGGTCAGCTCGCTGGACTACAACAGCTATGTCGGTGTGATCGGTATCGGCCGCGTCACGCGCGGCAAAATCAAGACCAACACCGCCGTGACGGTGCTGGATTGCGACGGCAACCGGCGCAACGCGCGCATTCTGCAAATCTTCGGCTTCCACGGTCTGGAGCGCGTCGAAGTACCCGATGCCCAGGCGGGTGACATCATCGCCTTCACCGGCGTCGATAAGCTCAACATCTCCGATACGCTGTGCGATCCCAACTGCGTCGAGCCGCTGCCCCCGCTGGCCGTGGACGAGCCTACTGTGAGCATGACTTTCCAGGTCAATACGTCACCGTTCGCCGGCCGCGACGGCAAGTACGTCACATCTCGCCAGATCCGCGACCGTCTGCAGAAGGAGCTGATCCATAACGTGGCGCTGCGCGTGGAAGATACCGAGGACCCGGACAAGTTCCGCGTCTCCGGCCGTGGCGAGCTGCATCTGTCGGTGCTCATTGAAAACATGCGCCGCGAGGGTTATGAGCTCGGCGTGTCGCGTCCCGAAGTGATCATGAAAGAGATCGACGGCGTCAAACAGGAGCCCTTCGAGCAACTCGCCGTGGATGTGGAAGAGCAACACCAGGGCGGTGTGATGGAGAAGCTCGGCATGCGCGGTGGCGAGCTGAAGAACATGGTGCCCGACGGCAAGGGCCGTGTACGCCTCGACTACATCATCCCGGCGCGCGGACTGATCGGCTTCCGTACCGAGTTCCTGACGGCTACCCAAGGCACGGGGCTGATGTATCATGTGTTCGACAGCTACGGGCCGGTGAAGCGAGGTGACTTCGGCCAGCGCCTCAATGGAGTGCTGATCGCCAATGGCGCCGGCAAGGTTTTGGCCTATGCGCTGTTCAGCCTCCAGGAGCGCGGGCGTTTGTTCATCAATCCCGGCGAGGAGGTGTACGAGGGCATGGTGATCGGCATCCATTCGCGTGACAATGACCTGGTGGTGAATCCGCTCAAGGCCAAGCAGCTCACCAACATCCGCGCCGCCGGTTCGGACGAAAATATCATCCTCACGCCGCCGATCCGCATGAGTCTGGAGCAGGCGCTGGAATTCATCGACGACGATGAGCTGGTGGAGGTGACGCCCAATTTTGTGCGCCTGCGCAAGAAGCTGCTGCTGGAGCACGAACGCAAGCGCGCCTCGCGCTCGGCGTGATTTAACCTGAGAACCACCCGCCGCTTTTAGGTTTGATGTAGGGTGCGCCGTGCGCACCGATTCGTTCACGAAACACTTGGTGCGCACGGCGCATCCTACATGGGTAACTGGAAGCCATGTACAAGCTTTACCCCGACATCAAGCCCTACGCCACGCACCGGTTCGCCGTCGAGTCGCCGCATGTGCTTTATATCGAGGAATGCGGCAATCCCGAGGGCTTGCCGGTGGTGTTCGTGCATGGCGGGCCGGGAGCGGGCTGCGAGCCTTACCACCGCCGTTTCTTTGATCCCAACGACTACCGCATCGTGCTCTTCGACCAGCGCGGCTCTGGGCGTTCCACGCCGCACGCCGAATTGAAGGGCAATACCACGCAAGCGCTGATGGCGGACATGGAGGCGATACGCCAGAAGCTCGGCATCGAACGCTGGGTGGTGTTCGGCGGTTCGTGGGGTTCGACGCTCGGCCTCGTGTATGCCGAAACCCATCCCGAGCGCGTGTTGGGGCTGATCCTGCGCGGTGTCTTCCTGTGCCGGCCGCATGAAATCCAGTGGTTCTACCAGGAGGGTGCCAGCCGTATCTTTCCCGATTATTGGGAAGATTACGTGCGCGTCATCCCCGAAGCCGAACGGGCGGACATGGTGCGCGCCTATTACCAGCGTCTGACGGGCGAGGACGAGTTGGCGCGCATGGCCGCCGCCAAGGCATGGTCGATCTGGGAAGGCCGCGCCGCGACGCTGCAACCCAACAAGAACGTCATCGACCATTTCGCCAACCCCTCCACGGCCCTGAGCCTGGCGCGCATCGAGTGCCACTACTTCATCAATGACAGTTTTCTTGAGCCCAACCAGATCCTGCGCGATGCCCATCGCTTGTCCAATATTCCCGGCGTGATCGTGCATGGCCGCTATGATGTGGTCTGCCCGGTCGAAAATGCCTGGGAGCTGTCGCGCACCTGGCCGCAGGCCGAGCTGCGCATCATCGCCGATGCCGGACACTCCGCCGCCGAGCCCGGCACCACCGATGCCTTGATCAAGGCCACGATGACGATGGCCAGCCGCCTGCGGTGATCGGCCTGTTGCAACGGGTCAGTGCCGCTCAGGTGGTGGTGGATGGCGAAGTGATTGGCGCGATCTATCACGGCCTGCTGGTGCTGGTTGGTGTGGAACGGGGCGATACCGAAGCACAGGCCGATCGCTTGCTCGAACGGCTGCTCGGCTATCGTGTGTTCGCCGATGCAGAAGGCAAAATGAATCTCAGTCTGCGCGATGTGAGCGGCGGCCTGTTGCTGGTGCCGCAGTTCACTCTCGCCGCCGATACCCGCAAGGGCATGCGCCCCAGCTTCACCCCCGCCGCGCCTCCGGCGGAAGGCGAGCGCTTGTTCGATTATCTCATGCAGCAGTCTCGCAACCAGTATTCCCCTATCGCCACCGGCCGGTTTGGTGCGGACATGAAGGTGACGCTAACCAATGATGGGCCGGTGACGTTTGTGTTGCGGGTTGAACCTTCCTCTCTCTGACATCGTTCATTTTTACCCCTTGCTTTTTCTTGCCGCCTGCTCAATGCTAGGCGTTTCGTGTTTTTTAATCGAGAAGGGGGGGTGCATGAAGCGGTTTGTTTCGGTGGTGGGGGTGGCATCATTGAGTCTGGCCGGTGTGCAAGCGCAGGCTTCGGGTTTCCGTCTGCCGGAGGCGTCGATCGCCGGGACGGCGTTGAGCAATGCGTTGGTTGCCAACCATAAGGAGATCGGGGCATTCGCCTATAATCCGGCGGCGATGTCGTTTCATGACGGTACGCAACTGGCGGCGGGGTTGATATTCCTGACCCACGACGTGAGTTTCACGCGTGGCGGGGCGGCGACAGTCGATAGCGACCATAAGGAATTGGCTTATCTCCCCAATCTCTATATTGCCAATCGCCGCAATGCGGATTGGAGCTGGGGATTGAACATCAGCACCCCGTTCGGTCTGGAGACGAAATGGCCGGGCAATACGTTTCCCGCGCTGTGGTCACCGCCGCAATTAAGAGCGGCGCATCCGGCCGAAAGCCGGATCGAAACCATCAATTTCAATCCCAATTTTTCGTACCGGATAAGCGACAGCACCAGCGCCGCGATGGGCATTAATTATTACGGCTCTTTTGAAATTCGAGTGGGTTAGCGCGCCACATGGGGATTAAGCTTCGAGAAGTCGAGCTTTCCGGCGATCAGGAAGATCACGGTACGGATCGTGCTGAATTTGCCGTAGCCGCGCGCCTTGCGCTTGGCGGATTGAAACAGCCCATTGAGTGCCTCCAGGAAGCCGTTGGTCTGGCGGGTCTGGGCCCAGGCAACAAT